>CAWFJM010000062.1:0-72677 GCA_963816015.1 uncultured Planctomycetaceae bacterium
TGAGCGATCTGGGACCGCTGGCGGGCTTGAGCACGCTGCAATCGCTCGACTGCTCCAGACCCAGGTGAGCGATCTGGGACCGCTGGCGGGCTTGAGCACGCTGCAATCGCTCACTGCTGCTTGACCGAGGTGAGCGATCTGGGACCGCTGGCGGGCTTGAGCACGCTGCAATCGCTCGACTGCTCGGAGACCCCGGTGAGCGATCTGGGCCCGCTGGCGGGCTTGAGCACGCTGCAATCGCTCGACTGCTAGACACCGGTGAGCGATCTGGGCCCGCTGGCGGGATTGACGCGCTGCAATCGCTCTACTGCTCCTTACCCCGGTGAGCGATCTGGGCCCGCTGGCCGGCTTGAGCGCGCTGCAATCGCTCGACTGCTCCGGGACCCAGGTGAGCGATCTGGGCCCGCTGGCGGGCTTGACAGCGCTGCAATCGCTCGACTGCTCCAGACCCCGGTGAGCGATCTGGGCCCGCTGGCGGGCTTGAGCAGCGCTGCGATCGCTCGACTGCTCCGGGACCCAGGTGAGCGATCTGCCGGGGCCTTTAGTCTGGCTCGAATCACTCCAAAGGCTCGTTCTTTTCAACACCCACATCACCGACATTCCCGCGGAGGTCTTATCCCCGGACGACTACCACGGACTGCCTGGAAAGCCTCCGGGCACACTTGCGTGATCTGGAGGTCGGAGAGGAACGTCTGCCGGACGTGAAGGTGCTGGTGCTGGGGAATGGGCGGATCGGGAAGACGCAGATCTGTCGCCGCCTGCGCGGGGAGGTGTTCGATCCGAGTGTGGACAGCACGCACGGCATTCTGGTGACCTCCGCCAAGCTGCCGATGCCGCCCCAGGCCGCCGAGGCTGCCCACCCAGGCCATGAGGGGGCAGGACTGCCCTCTCGCCCGGGCGAGGAGGCCCGCCTGCATCTCTGGGACTTCGGCGGCCAGGACCTCTATCACGGCACCCACGCGCTCTTCATGCGCACGCGGTCGATCTTCGTCCTGGTCTGGACGCCTCAGACTGAGAACGCGCGGGAGTACGAGCACGCCGGCATCACCTTCCGCAACTACCCGCTGGCCTACTGGCTGGAATACGTGAGGCACGCGAGCGGCGTGAACAGCCCGGTGCTGATCGTGCAAAACATGTGCGACCAGGCGGAGGACGAGGCGCTGCGCCCGCCCGTTGAGGATGAAGTACTGCGGGCCTTCCCCTTCCGCAAGGTGTTGCACTACAGCGCCCTGAAGGACCGTGGTCGCGGCGCGCTGGACGACGCTCTCCAGGCAAGCGATCCTGTGGCTGCGGGAGACGATGGGCCAGGCGCGGATCGGTAAAGGCCGCCTGGCGGTCAAGCGGAAGCTGGAGGCCTTGAGGGATGAGGACGCGAAGCTACCCGCCGAGGAGCGGAAATACCGCACGTTGACCCAGGAATACTTTCACCAGCTCTGCACCGACGCGGGCGGTGTGAGCCGTCCGGAGCTGCTGCTCGACTATCTGCACCACGCGGGGATTGTGTTTTACCGAAAGGGGCTGTTCGACGACCGCATCGTGCTCGATCAGGCCTGGGCGCTGGAGGCGGTGTACGCCGTCTTTCATCGGGAGAAATGCTATCGCCAGTTGCGCCAGCTCCGGGGCCGCTTCACCCGCACGCTGCTCGAAGCGCTGGTGTGGCGTGATTACCGCGTCGAGGAACAGGAGCTTTTCCTCAGCCTGATGATGTCGTGCGGAATCTGCTTCGTGCACCGGGAGGGAGATCGAGAGGGCAAGCTGGAGACGGAATACATCGCCCCCGATCTGCTGCCGGATCGGGAGGAGGTGGCGGCGGAGATCGAAGCGATGTGGGCCGAGCATGCGCCGGGCGGGGAACTGGTGGTGGATCTCCCCTTCCTGCACCCCGGTGTCATGCGCGGCATCATCAGCCGGCTCGGGCAGGAGGCGGGGATCAGCGCCTTGTACTGGAAGTACGGCGTCTGTCTCTATGAAAAGACCACCCGCAGCCGAGCACTCATCGAACAGCGGTTGAGCGATCGCCCCACCACCTGGAGCGGCCAGATCGCGGTGTCCACCCGGGGCGGTCAGGCGGTGGAGCTGCTCCGACGGCTTCAGGAGTGGATCAAGGAGGAGGTCGAGCGGTCCGGATGCCGGGACTGGGAAATCAAGGAAACTCCCGATCCGCTCCGTCCGGCCCACCCGCAGAAAGCGGACCAACGCCGCGCCGTGGGGGCTGAACCGCGAAGACGCCGCACCCGAACGAACACTGGAGTTCACCCCGCCGCCTTCTGACACGATCACCTATTGCGTCTCCTACGCCTGGAACGATGAGAGCAAGGCGGTGGTCGATCGTCTGTGCGAAGAGGCAGAGCAACGTGGCAACAAGATCCTGCGCGATACGCACCGGGCTGGGCCTGGGCGAGAGCATCTCCAAGTTCATGCAGCGGCTCGGGTCGGGAGACCGAGTGTTCGTGATCCTGAGCGACAAGTATCTGAAGTCGCCCTACTGCATGTATGAGCTTCTGGAAGTATGGCGAAACTGCAAGGCGGAAGATGAAGTGTTTCGCCAGCGCATCCGGGTCTTCCGCCTGCCGGATGCCAAGATGTTGAGCCCGCTCGAGCGGCGCGAGTGCGCCGAGTACTGGGAAGAGCAGTTCACGGAGCTGGACGAACTGGTGCAAGAGGAGCGCCGAGCCTGCTGGGCGAGGCGGACTTCAATCGCTACAAGTTAATGCAGGACTTCGCCCACCACGTGGGGGACATGCTCGCCCTGATCGCCGACACGCTTCTACCAAGGGACTTCGAGCAGTTGGTGACGTACGGCTTCGGTGACGAGATGCCCTCGTCTCCCTCGTCGTGACACGGGACGACGTCTTCAACCACACCGGACCGTCCGGAGACCCGATGGGGTTTCGGGAATGCCTGATGGTTGAGTGCGTCATTCCAAGCGGAGGAAGTCTGCTGACAGAGATCCTCTCACTTCTTGACGGGATACACCTTGCCCTCGAAGACGGTTCCCCAGATGGGGATGTCCTTGAGCTTGATCGGGTCGACGGCGAGGGGGTCGTCGTCGAGCACGGTGAAGTTGGCGACCTTGCCCGGAGCGATCGAGCCCATCTCCTGCTCCATCCGCCAGGAATGGGCCGCGTTGATCGTGACGGCGCGGAGGGCCTGCTCGACGCTGATCCTCTGGTCCTTGGCGGCGATCCGGCCCGAGGTCGTGACGCGATTCACCGCGCACCAGGCAAGGTAGAGCGGCCGGGCCGGGCCCATGGGGAGGTCGGAATGAAGCGAGATCGGCACGCCGCGGCCGGCCACCGCGCCGAGCCGCACCATCGAGTCGGCTCGGTCGGGGCCCAGGCCCACCTCGCCATAGCGGTCGGCGAAGGCGGCCAGGTAGTACGGGTTGGCACTCACGATGGCTCCCAGGCGGGCAATTCTTGCCACCTGCTCGTCGGTGGAATTGGCGAAGTGAACAATCACGGTCCGGTGGTCGTACCGCGGGTTCTCGCGCATGCATCGCTCGAGTGCGTCGAGGACGACGTCGAGGCCGAGGTCGCCGTTGACGTGGATGTGGATCTGGTAGCCGGCGTCCCAGTAGAGCTTGGTCGCGGCCCGGATCTCCTGGGGCGTTGCGATCCACTCTCCCTTGTGGCCGTCGGTGTATCCCCCCTTCATCTGCATGAGCTGGGAGACGATGGCGCCGTCGGCGAAGAGCTTGATCTGGTTGGGCAGGAAGGCGACCTTGCCCGATGGGTGCCATCGCGACAACCTTCTCGGTGGCGGCCACGGCCTCGTCCTCGCCATACCGGTCGAAGAGCGAGCGGCCGTCGGGAATGAAGAGCGAGGAAAACGGGGTCGTCTCGGCGCCCAGGATCGAGTGATAGAGGCCGAGCAGCTCGGGGGTCATCAGGGCGCCCGGCTCGCAGAGCGTGGTCACGCCGCTGGCGTGGAGATACTTCACCAGCATCTCCAGGCCCTCCCGCAGCCGCTCGGGCGTGGCCATCCTGGGGAGCAGGGGCCTGGTGATCAGCTCGAGCCCCTTCTCGTAGAAGTGGCCCTTCTCCCAGTCGAACTGGTTGCTCGCCTGATTTTGCCCTTCCAGCGACGCCTTGGTGATTCCCAGCGCGGCGAGGGCGGGCGTGTTCAGGTAAAACTCGTGGGCCGAGCGGTGCCAGACGACGATCGGGCGGGTGCGCGCTGACGGCGTCGAGATCCTTGCGGGAGAGGGCGCCGTGCCAGAGCTGGTGGTAGCCCCAGGTGAAGAGGAACGCTTTGGGGTCGGTAAGCTGGGCCTCTGCCTGGCGGAGCCGGGCGAAGTATTCGTCACGGTTCCTGGCCGCCTTGATGGTCCGGCCGGGCAGCTCCCAGTCCTCGATGGCGATCACCTCGACCGACAGGCAGAGCGCTCCCAGAAGCGGGTGGAGGTGCTGCTCGATCAGGCCGGGCATGAGTACCTGGCTGGCGAACCGCTCGTCGAGGGTGACGGGGCGGTCGGCGAGGGCCTTCTTCACCTCTTCGAGCGAGCCGACGGCCAGGATCCGGTCGCCGGCCACGGCGACTGCAGAGGCCGTCGGGTTGGAGGTCTCCATGGTCAGGATCTTCCGCGCCGTGTAGATGCGGGTGGGGGCGTCGGCCGCCGACGGCGTGAACAGGACGTTCAGGTCGCCCTGGGCCTGTGCGGGGCGGGGGCCGAGACCCACGACGACCAGAGCGAGAATCGCGGACAGCCCAGATCTCAGGTTCATGACGGTCTTCATTCCACTCGGGACCAGGTCGATGACTTCTCGTGTTGAGGATGCGGCGCAGCAGCACCGCGTGAGATCATAGGGTAACGCCCGGCCGCGGCCGTCACCAGAACCCAGAGCGTTCCTGGGCCGGGGGATCGGGCCGGCTCAGGGCTCCGCCCCGGCCCGCCCATGCAAGCCCGGGGTGCTTCGGTTACAATGTCGCCCATGAACGTCATCGTCGTGGTTTGCAACAGCGTGCACCTGGGGTTCCTGGGCGCCTACGGCAACGCCTGGATCGAGACGCCGAACCTTGACCGCCTGGCGGCGGAGGGGATCGTCTTCGATCACCATTTCCCCGAGAACCTGACCACCCTGCCAACCCGGCGGAGCTGGTGGACCGGGCGATACGGGTTCGCCGACGCGGAGCAAGGGTGGACGGCGCTGCGGCCCGATGAGCCGATCCTGCCCGACCTGCTCTGGGACAAGGGGGTCAGGACCGCCCTCATCTCGGACGTCCCTCTTCTCCGCGAGGCCGGACTGGGCTACGGACGGGGGTTCGACGACGTCATCTGGGTGCGCGGGCAGGGCTACGATCCGCTCGTGCCGGCGACCGATGCCCGGGTCCGGAACATCCACCTGGCCGACGAGCCCGGCCTCCGGCTCCCTGCCGACGACGATCCGACCTGTGACCTCTGGAAGGCGCGGTGGGAGCAGTTCCTGCGGAACCGCGCGGTGCTCCGCACCGACCACGAGGAGAACACCGGCGTGGCGCGGACCGTGCGAACGGCCATCGACTGGCTGGATCGCCGGGGCCGCCAGTCCGATCCGTTCCTGCTCTGGCTCGACCTGTTCAGCCCCCACGGTCCGTGGGACCCTCCCCAGCCCTATCGCGACCAGTACGCCACGGTCGAGCCCGACGAATTCGAGGCCGGCGAGGAGGGAGACCTGATCGAGGACGCGCTCGAGGACGAGGAGATCGACATCGAGGACGTTCCGGTGCTGATCGACGTACCGGCCGGCGCGGTGGGAGACGTGCTCGACGAGGCCGAGCTGTTCCGCCTGCGGCGGACCTATGCGGGCACGGTGACCCTGGTGGATCGCTGGCTGGGCGAGCTGTTCGAGGCCCTTCGCAAGATGGGCCGGATGGACGATACGCCTGGTGATCTTCACCAGCGATCAGGGAGAGCCGCTGGGCGAGCACGGCTTCGTGCGGCGATTTCGCCCGTGGCTCTACGAGGAGTTGATCCACACTCCGCTTTTGATCCGCATGCCCGGCGGCAAGTTCGGCGGTGGCCGGCACCAGGCCCTGGTGCAGACCGTGGACCTGCTGCCGACCATCCTCGGAGCGTTCGGCGTGCGCCCGGCGGACGATCATCAGCCGATCCACGGCCACGACCTGCTTCCCCTCGTCCGCGGCGAGCAGACCAAGGTCCGGGATTACGCTTGCCTGGGCATGGACGTCGAGGAGTTCGCCATCCGGACGCACCTCTGGCACCTGATCCTGCCGCTCGTCTCCGACCCGGAGGAGCCGCGGTCCACCGAGCTCTATCGCAAGCCCGAGGACCGCTGGGACCAGAACAACGTGGTCGAGCAGCATCCCGAGGTCGCCGACCAGCTCGAGCTAGCGCTCCGTCGCTTTGTCGAGGCCCTGGGCCGCGATGCGCTCGAGGATCTGGCGGGTCTCCGCGACGTCGCGCGGCTCGGCGCTTCCTGAGGCAACCGCTGCCGTTGCAGGGGCTTGGGTCTGGCTCTGGGGCGAGGGCGGGCTGGCCTGGGGAGACGCCCACGGGTAAGCGATCCCTCCGCACTTGCCCGATCCGGCCGGGCCCGAGCAGGGCCCGCAGCCTTTCTTCAGGATCTTCAGCGGCGAGCTGTGGCACGGGCACGCGCACCCGTGACCCGCCCCCATCACCTTGTGGAAGAACTCCGAGACCATTCCCTTGTGGATCCAGGAGAAGCACGGCTTCTTCGGTCCGTGAGCGGAGCCCGAGACGGGCGCCGGGGCCGGCTCAGCCTGGGACGTCGGTTGGACAGGTGCGATCTTTGGCTGGCACGCCGGGGCAGGCTCGGGGGCACAGGTCTGGTAGCTTGTCGGGAACATGGGTGGGGGGAGCTGGGGCGATGCCAGCACCAGCGGCGCTTGTTCCTTCTCGTGGAGCGAGTGAACCCACGCCCGCAGCGACCATCGCCCATGAGTGGGCTTGACAGCTTTCCCGGCCGGTCCGGCCGTGGCCTGCGGGGCCGGTGCGGCCTGGCTTTGACCTGAGGCGACGGCGTCCGGACCGGTTGCCGGGGCCGGGGCGGGACCGGAACCCACGGCCTGTGGTGCCAGGGCTGGGGGCGGTGCCGGCACCGGAGTGGCCTCGGCCGGCGCGGACACAGAAGCGGCCGGCTTCGGAGTTTCAGGAACAGGGGTGGGGCCTGGCTCGGCGGTCGGTACGGGCTCCGGAGTCCGGGGCTGTCCGGCCTGTGTCGGTGTGGGGACCGCCGCGGGTGCCGGTGGCGTCGCGGGTAAAGGAGAGGGTGCCGGCCCGGCCGGGGATGTCGTGGGGCGGGGTGTTCGCGGCGCGGGTGCGGTTCGCTGGGTCCCGGCGGAAGCTGCCGGCAATGCCGTCTGGCCGGGGGTGGTGGCTCCGGGCTTCGGCGTGGCCGGCTTGGAGCGGCTCGCTGGCGGGGCCTGTGAGGGCTTGGAGGCTGCAGGCGCCTGGCTGCGCTCGATGGGCGGCGGTGGATCGGACGCTCGTCCGGATGGTTTCTGGGCGCCGTCCTGTGCATCCAGCGCGTCATCGCCGTCGGCCCTCAGGTCGGCCGTGCCGGCAGCGGCAGGAACCAGATGAACCTCACGTCGCGGCCTGGCCAGACCGGGTTGAGTTGCCCCGTCGCCGAGGTTGTCGCCGTCGATCAGCTCGGCGGGAGCGACCTCGAGGGCCACGTTCCCTCTGGCTGCGGGACGCTCGTGCCGCTTGACCGGGTCAGTAAGGGCGAGGGGACTGGGCAAGGGGTCGGGAGCTCCGGGCTCATCGGCGGCTCCGTCCCGGGGCTGGATCTGGCTTCCCGCCGCAGGAGCGGGGGGTCCCGACGGGGCTCCAAGAGCGGCGACGGGCTTGACCATGCGGTCGCCTACATGATCCCCTGCGGTCTCCGGACTCGGGGCCGCGGCTGAATCATATCCGTCGGCTGGAACCGAGCTCTTGCTCCGGTCCCGGTGCCCGAGCATGGGGAAGAGGTGCGAGAGCCGGGTGGAGCGGGGCTCAGGCCAGATGTTCGTCTCGGGCGTGGTCCGCCGCGCGGTGGTGACCTCGGGACCAAGAGCGGCCGGAGTCTCCGAGGTGGCGCCGGGCGCACTGGCTGAAGTTGGTGTGGGACGCGACCACCACCGCGACTTGAACCAGCCGGGAGAGCTTGCCTGGCCGGTTGCGGCGGAAGCTCCCGAAGGCCCCCCCCCACGCGACTGGACCCCTGCGCAACCCGATGCACCCAGCAGGAATAGCGCAACGACCACGAGTTTTCGAGACGGTGTCATGGCGACTCCTTCCGCCGCGGTGGACTGGATGGTCCCACCTGCTTCCGGGCCGTCGGTCGACTCCGGAACAGTTTCCTTCGAGTATTCCATCGGCATGGATCCGAGCTGCACCCGCCGATTTCGCCTGGTCGAAACGGCGGCGACCGGACACAATTCCTACAGTCGGCAGAATCCCCCATTTGCCGAGCTGCTCCCCACGTGAAGAATGGGAACAGGATCGCCGGATCGGCCTGCCCAGATACGACGGCATCGAACGTGCCGGCCCTGTCCTTCCTTATCTTCAGGAACCCGACAGCGGAGTCAGACCCATGATCAACGACGAAGCGGCCCAACGGTTCATGACTGCCCCCTTGCTGGCGGACGTTGACCGGGACGCCAAGCTGGCGCTCCTGAACACGCTGGAGGAGCAGAGAGCCCGCGCCGGGACCGTTCTCCTGGAGCAAGGGCAGCCGAACGATCACCTGACTTTCTTGATCGACGGAACCGTCGAGCTTGAAAGGACATTTCGCAACGGCCGCAAGGAGATCATCACGACCCTGACCGCCCCTGCCGTCTTTGGTACCACTTCCTTTTTCCAGCCCAAACCCCCCACGGTCACGGCGCGCGCCCGGAGCGACGTCTGGATGCTGGTCCTGCATCATCCCGAGCATGAGGCCCTTCGGCGGGACAATCCCCGGGCGGCCGAGGCGCTGGCGTTGGCCGTGGTCCGGACCCTCTCGGAGCGGTTCGACCTGATCGACCGGCTGTTCACGGATTACATCGCCCAGCATCCGGAGGTGCCGGCGAACACCGTCTCCGAATGGTCGCGGTTCCGTGCCCGGCTGTTCGAGGAGCACAAGATCTGAGCGCCGTCGAGGTCCGGCACATCGCTGAGTCGACGAACGGATCGGGCACCTGACCGGTTGCTGCGGAATGCGAGGCCGCGGGCTTCCGCGGTAAGGTTGACGCCGTACCAACCTAGCCGCAGAATAAGGACAAAGCCATCGACTGCGTCCCGAGAGTCAGGCCGTCCCGCTTCGGTGGGTTCTTGCCGATGCGGTCCGATCGTGAGACCTCCATGCATAATGGTGCCTGCTCCGGGATCATCCGGGACAGGCACCGGGGTTGCGGCGTGCTTTCTCAGCTCGGAACGACCTGCTGGCGGCAACGCCCGAGGTCTGCACCCCCCTGAGCTTTCAATCCACCATGAGCACTTCCAATGCATCGTCGAGTCCGCCCCCCTGGCGTCCTGAATTTGATTCTCTGCTTGCGACGGTCCGGGGGCTCGGAAGCCACGGACAGCTCGTGGACATCCGGGAATCGCTCCGCTACGTGCTTGGCCCGAACCGGCCGCTGGTGATGCTCTGCCCGCACGCCGACGACGGGGCGATCACCGCTGCCTGCCTGATTCACGAATACGCGGTCCGGCGCGGTCTGCCGGTGATCGAGGTCCTGATCTTCGCCGGCGAGCGGAACGTTGCCGCGCCCTGGCTCAACAACCAGAAGAAGATCTCGGTTCGCGAAGCCGAGTTCCGCCTGGAATGCAATGTCCTAGGGGCCGAGGCGGTGTGCTGGGACCTGGAGGGATACCGCATGCCCGGCTATCTCCCCTCGCACGGCGACATCGAGAAGGTGGTGGACTGGTTTGGCAAGCGCCGGCCGGGCGCCCTGATCCTTCCGCCCGCCAACGACGCTCACGCCGCCCACCGTGTGACGCGGGCCCTGGGCGCCATCGGACTGCTCGGCGCCGGCCTCGCCGACACCCTGGTCCTGACCGGCTGGACTCCCTGGGGGCCGCTCGCCCGACCCAACGCCTACTTCAGCTACGACGGGGAAGCCGAGCGCACCAAGGAGTGGGCGATTCATTGCCACGCGTCCCAGGTGCTGCTCACCGATTACACCCAGTACTGCTCGCACCTGGGCCGAGCCTATGCCGCGCTGACTCGCGAATGGGCGGAGGGGCACAGCCTGGCCGGCCGGGCACACCGCACCGATGAACGCTTCGTGGGCGTGGAGCTGTTCCAGATCGAGAGCTTTGATGCCCAGCAGTGCAAGAACCATCCCTCAGACCCGATCCAGATCGCCCTGGGACTACTCAGCGGCCAGCTCGCCGCGGAGTCCCTGTCAGGCGGTCCCGAGCCCGCCGAAGCTGCCCCCGGCTCGAGCCTGAAGGCCGCCGCGCTCGCCCCCAGTTAGAAGGAACGTCCAGCCCCGCGAGATTCTGATCGAGCCACGCGTTTCTTGCCCTCCAGCCCTGGTCCTCCTCCGGGAGCGCTCTCCTGATGGCCGACCGCGTCCGATCCCTCGAGCGTGCTGGCATGTCGGTCCTGGTGTTTGCCGACGCGGGATCGGCCAGCCGCGCCGCAGCCGGGATGATCCGTCGAGCCGTCGACACGGCCTGCGCGGCGCGCGGCCGCGCCGTGCTCGGCCTGGCGACGGGCTCCACGACCCAGAAGGTCTATGAATCTCTGGTGGCGATGCACAGGGCCGGTGAGCTCTCGTTCCGCGACGTCATCACGTACAACCTCGACGAGTATTACCCGATCCAGCCGCTGGACCCCAAGAGCTACCGAACCTACATGCACCGGAATCTGTTCAGCCTTGTCAATCTTTCGCCCCACCACACCCACGTGCTCGACGGCACGGTTCCCGAGCCGTTCGTCGCCGAGCACTGCGCCGAGTTCGATCGGTGGATCGAGGCCGACGGTGGGCTTGACCTCCAGCTCCTGGGAATCGGCCGGAACGGTCATATCGGATTCAACGAGCCCAGCGATCGCCCCGTTGCCGAGGCCCTTGCGCTTGCCACTCGTCTGGTCGAGCTTCACCCTGTGACCCGTTCCGACGCTGCGCCGGGAGTTCGGCAGCGTCGACCGGGTCATTCCCCGCGCTCTCACAATGGGAGTGGCCTCGATCCTGGCCGCGCGATCGATCCTGATGCTGGCCACCGGCGCCCACAAGGCCGAGGTCGTTGCGAGTGCTCTGAATTTGCCGATGACCGCCGGGCTGCCGGCGTCGCTGCTCCAGTCGGTCGCCGGCCGCGTCACCTGGATACTCGACGAACCGGCCGCGAGCCTGCTCTGATTTGGTTTCATCGCCGGTACGGTCCGCATTGGGCGGCCCGCGCGAGGTCCGTGCCAGGAGAGTTCCCGATGGTCCCGCTCAACGAATACGAGGCCCGGCAGGCCGATGAGATCGCCGCCTGGAAATCCGAACGTCCCAGCCTGGTGATGGCGGCGTTCCGGGGAATCGGCCGCCCCCTCTCCCATCTGCTTGCCCGGATCGTTCCCGACGAGACCGTCCGCTCGCTGGCCGCGAAGGCCGAAGCGATGTCCAAGAGCTTCGTCGGCCCTCCCGAGATCGCCTGCAAGGCGGGCCTGAAGGACCTGAGCGAGCTGCGGTCCTGGACGCTGGAGGAGTGCGACGCCTTGGCGGCCACCATCAGCGCCACCGCCGAGCGCCGGGCGATACTCGAGGGAGCCATCGCCGGGCTGGGCGGCATCGTCACCGCGACGCTGAACGTGCCGATTCTCCTGGCCGCGACCCAGCGGTCGATCTTCCGGATCGGCCACTGCTACGGCTTTCCCCTCGATTCGGAGATCGACCGGCTGTTCGTCCTGGGCATCCTCGAGCTCTCGACGGCCGACGACCCCGCTCGCCGCCAGGCGGTCTTCCATCAGCTCCGGGACCTGGGCACGGATCCGGCCACCCTCCCGCCCGACGGCAAGGCCATCCCCCTGGACGGCCTGGAGGAGACCCTGCTCCAGGACCTGGCCTTCGGAGCCGTGCCCCTGGTTGGCGACCTCACCTGGATCCCGATGAATCACGACTTGATCCGCCGCGTCGATATCACGGCTCGCCGGGTTTTCCAGGAGCGCTGGCTCAGGGACCGCGGCAAGGTGACCGAGATCTTCCCCGCTCCCGAGAGCCGCATGCGAAGCTCGCTGCAAGGGGGCATCGACCTGGTTGCCCAGCTCTGCTACGCCGGCAGTTACGGCATCGCCTTCGGCGTGACGGTCCCCCTTGCACTGGCGGCCTGGGGGGTGTCGTCGTTTGAGAACCCGGTCGCCCGCGGCGCCCGGCGTGGCACCGCGCTTGCCGTCCGAGACGCCGATCGATTCCTCGCGCGGCTCCGCGCCAGCAGGAGCTCGCGGTTCGCCGAGCCTCCGTCGGCGGCACCAGAGCCGCCGGCTTTCTCCGTCGTCCCGGCGGCCTGATCAAGCCCGAGAACCCGCTCCCTTCCATTGACCCCGGAGTGTCCGAACCAGAAAGGAGCCTCTTGCATGTCGCTGTTTCGTGCCATCAAGTCCGTGCTCGGCGGCGCTGGCCACTGGATCCAGGAAACGTATTGCTCCGCCGGCCAGAAGATCGGCGAGCGGCTCGAGCAGATCTCGGACTCCGTCGCCGAGAAGAAGTACCTGGCCCAGCGTCGTCCCGAGTACCCCGGGCCGAGCCACTCCCCTGTTCGCCCGCTGATCGAGCTCAAAGACTACCGGGTCATCAACGGGCACAAGCACCCGAGCTGAGCCAACCCGCCTGTCATCCTGTCGGCGAGGGAGAAAAAGTGTCAGGGGAGAAAAAGAGGGGAGAAAAAGTGTCAGAAACCGTTGTTAGTACCATTGTCAAGAAACGGTTTCTGACACGAATGGCATTAAGGGAAGGTGTAAGTCATTTCCATCACATGGTTTGCGTCTTTCGTACGCCCGACAATGCGGACATTATATTGATGTGTTGTTTGCTCAATGTGGCCATAATTTGGGGATTTTTCGCCATTGCAATCTTGTGAAAATATCTACATTAATCACAATAGGCCCCAGCGGAATTGATCGCAAGTACAAAGAGGTTCCTGGTTTACGCTTAGCTTAATGGCATTCGTTTCTGACACCTTTTCTCCCCTCTGACGTTCGGCACTGGTGGGCGGGCCGGCACTGCGCTGGGTCAGCCGATGGGTGCGGGGAGGTCGAGGTGGGCGAAGACGCGTTCGACCAGCCCCCGCTCCTGGTCCGTCGGGTTCAACTTCTCCATCAAGGCCCGGGCCTGGAGACGAGTGCTCTCGTGTGACCCGCGCTCTGAGGGGCGGTGGCCACGGCCGCCCGGTAGAGGCGAGCGGCCTCGGCGAAGTTCCGCTTGATGAGCTGGACCTCGGCCGTCGAGGCGCTCCGCCAGTAGTCGTGGGGGGTCGCCTCGGTCCCGACGATCGTTTCGATGTCATCTGCGAGCTTCTTGGCGGCGTCGAGCTCACCCAGCAGGACGCTCTTGGAGGCCGCATTGACCCCCGTGTAGTAATCGCGCGGGCGCCCCGGAACGCCTCGGCGTAGAGGTCGCGCGACATCAGCAGGTCGTAGATGTAGCCCGACGTCCGGTAGCGGTCCATCCAGGTGCGGGCGTAGATGCCGAGCGTCTCGGGATCGCGCTCACCGGCCTGGACCAGCGGGGCGAGGACGTCCTGCGCCGCCTCCCATTCCCCCTTCCGCGCCAGCGCCAGCCCCCGGAGCTGCTTCGGGCGGATCGACTCGGGGAAGCGCGCCGAGAGGCGGTCGAGCACGGCCAGCGCGTCGTCGTAACCCTTCAGGCCGATCAGGGCGTCGGCGACCTGGCAACCCAGAAGCGGGTATGTTACCCAGGCGAGGCCATCGCTGTCGGCGAGTTGCAGGAGTCGTTGGCGGCTCCCGTTGAGCCGGGCGCCCCGCACGGCCGCCAGCGCGTCCGAGGTCTCCTTATCCACCTGCGTCGCCAGCCGGACGGCCGCGTCGGGCAGTGGCCGGCCAAGGACGCCGTGGAGCAGCCGCAAGAGCCCGGTCCCCCGCGGCCCCTCCCGGCAGTCGGCGAAGTCGATGTAGATGTACTCGCCGGCCAGCTCGGGGAGCGGGGTGTCGTCGAGCTTCGAGACGACGTAGTGGAAGGTGTCGGGGTCCCGGGTCCGCCGCGACTCCATCGCGAGGTATTCCCGCTCGCACCACTTCGAGTCCTCGGTCGCCGACGACCAGACCATCACACCCGCCGCCGACCGGGCCAGTCCCTTCTGGAGCCCCCCCACGAGGACGTCGGACGGCTTCAGCACGTACTGGTCCAGGAACACGTCGAACCCGAGTTGCCGGAGCGCATCGTAGAGCTGGATCACCCACGGCCGGTTCACCGACCGGTAGCTCAAGAAGACGTCCCAGTCATACTTCGCCTCGCGCGGCCGCGGGGGCCCCGGCGCCTGCACCTTCCAGTCCTCGACTGTCGCCATGTCTCGGCCCCCATGCATGGAGTCGCCCGTCCGACTGGCCCCGCCCCGGCGGGCGGCCTCCGGCGGAGATTGAACCCGCTTTCTCGAGCCTTCGTCGCTCACGACGGCAAGCACGGCCGATGGCGGACCTGGGCCAACGGCGTCCTGCCTCCGCTCCGCACGTAGTCGGGCGAGGGTAATGAACCTGTCCAGTCGAACTGTAATCGAAACGATCGGTACTCTGCAAGTTGGGTAGACCCAGCAGCGACACTGGAGGCGAATTCTGCCGGGGGAAAGGTGTCATCGTCCGGACGAAGCGTCATCTCCATGCCAAGAAACGTCTTCTAACACCTCTACCCCTTTCACGCCCCCGCGCCCGGGCGGCCGACGACTTCGCGGAAGTGGCCGCGATCCTTGCGAGTCTGGATGGCGTTGACGGCGTTCAAGTAAGCCATGGCGGAGGCCTCGATGATGTCGGTGGAGGCGGCGCGGCCCCGGAAGCTGCGGTCGTCGCTCTCCACCTCGAGCTCCAAGGTAACCTCGCCCTGCGCGTCCTTGCCCTGGGTCACGCTGCGGACCACGAACTCGTGGAGATTGGCGTGCACGCCGGTGACCCGCTCGACGGCCTTGAAGATGGCATCGACCGGGCCGTCGCCGATCGCGGCGTCCTGGACGACCTCGCCATCGGGGCGGCGGATCGCCACCGTGGCCGTGGGCAGCACGCTCGTGCCGGCCGTCGTGTGCAGGCTGACGAGCTGCCAGGGTGCCGGGATGTCTTCCATGTGCTTCTCGACGAGGATCGCCAGGTCCTGGTCGTAGACTTCCTTCTTCTTGTCGGCCAGCGTCTTGAAGTCGTTGAAGAGGGTCTCGAGTTGGTCGTCAGTCAGCGTATAGCCCATCTCGGTCACGCGGTCGCGCAGCGCGTGGCGGCCGGAATGTTTGCCCAGCACGAGGTCAGTGCGGGGCACGCCCACGTCCTCGGGCCGCATGATTTCGTAGGTCGAGCGCTCCTTGAGCATGCCATCCTGGTGAATTCCCGCTTCGTGGGCGAACGCGTTGCGACCGACGATGGCCTTGTTCCGCTGGACGAGCAGCCCGGTGATCGTCGAGACCATGCGGCTGACGGGGTAGAGCCGCTCGGTCTTGATTCCCGTGCTCAGACCGAAGTAGTCATGGCGGGTCTTGAGCGCCATGACGATCTCCTCGAGCGCGGCGTTGCCGGCTCGCTCGCCGATGCCGTTGATGGTGCACTCGACCTGCCGTGCCCCAGCCTCGACGCCGGCCAGGCTGTTGGCCACCGCCATGCCCAGGTCGTCGTGGCAGTGGGTGCTGATGATCGCCTGGTTGATGTTGCGGACGCGCTGCTTCAGGGTGCGAATCACGGCGGCGTACTGGGTGGGCGTGGTATAGCCGACGGTGTCGGGGATGTTGACGGTCGTCGCTCCCGCCTCGATGGCGGCCTCGACCACGTCGCAGAGGAAATCGATCTCGGTCCGCGCAGCGTCCTCGGGGCTGAATTCGATGTCCGGGCAATAACTCCTGGCGCGGCGTACGCTGGCCACGGCCCGCTCGATGATCTGCGCGGGGGTCATCCGCAGCTTGTGCTCGCGGTGGATGGCCGACGTGGCCAGGAAGACGTGGATTCGCGACCTCTGGGCGTGCTTCACGGCGTCCCAGGCGCGGTCGATATCTTTTTCGTTGCACCGGGCCAGGCCGCAGACCACCGAGCCGGTGACCTCGGCGGCGATGGCCCGCACGGCTTCAAAATCACCGACCGAGGCGATCGGGAAGCCCGCCTCGATGATATCGACGCCCAGCCCCGTAAGGGCCCGGGCCACCTCGAGCTTCTCGGCCAGGTTCATGCTCGCGCCCGGTGATTGCTCACCGTCGCGTAAGGTGGTGTCGAAGATGCGAACCCGGTTCGGGTCGGGGGCCGGAACGGAAGACTCGGGCGAGGTGCTCATGGCTGGGCTCTTTCCTATCTGATCGGGGGATCGATTGGACTTCGTCACTTGAGGATCGATTCGATTCAACTCAGCCCGCCTGCAAGGGGCGCGACGCATCGCGGTGGTCGAGAGGTCGCGAAACGAAGAAACCCCGAGATCCACCGGTCGAGGCGGGTCTCGGGGCTTCGCTGTCTGCTGGAGGCACGGACCTGACGAACCCTAAGACGCGATCTTCACCCGGCCGGTTAGGCCGAGGAGAAGGATCAGTCGAAGGATCACCAGCAAGGAACGCATCGGGAGCCTCCGAGTCCTTGCGCCTCGAACTCATGTAATCATACGGTCCGGGGCGGTGCGTGGTCAATGGGCAAACCCGAGTCGCACCCGAAGCAGGAGCATGATCCCTGGCCCACAGGTGTCGTAGGATCCGGCTCAGCCCGGCGACCGTCATCTGGTGCGGCTGCTCGAGGCGATAGCGCGGAACAAGGTGGCCACCCAGGCGCGGAAGGCACAATTTCGTGGGACAAGATTCCAATCTTGTCCCACGAGGTACCAGCTTGCGGGGTCGCACGGCCAACGACTCCGGAACTTCGAGATCCAGGTGATGTCGTTGCGCCGCCGGCCATCTCCACCTCCGCCACTGAGCCTATTGCGACCTCTGGACATGATCGTGTCGGAGCCCTTGCGAAGCGTGGGTTTGATCTGGAGTTTTGCAAAGTCAGGCTAGGCCCAATTGGGCAATCACATGACCAAACGGCCGCTCCCTCTCTGTTACTTGCTGGATTGCCCAGGCCAGCGTCGGCGCAGGTTCTCCCGGAGCATTGCTCGACAGGCTTCGCCGATTGTCGTCAGTCGATGGAGCGCCCACTCACGCGCACAGCTCTGCCGC
Source organism: uncultured Planctomycetaceae bacterium (assembly GCA_963816015.1). Taxonomy (GTDB): domain Bacteria; phylum Planctomycetota; class Planctomycetia; order Isosphaerales; family Isosphaeraceae; genus Aquisphaera. The sequence goes on from CAWFJM010000062.1 coordinate 17,252, forward strand.
AACTGGCTCATCAAGAGACTATACGCCAGCATGACCAGATACATGTGCCGGGTCTGGCCCTGGGCATCACGCAGCTGACAGTCGCCGAGGCCGAGTTGTTGCTTACCGTCCCGATGAAAGGTCTCCGTACCTGTCCAGCGATGCCGGTACACCCGCACGATCCGACTCACTTCCCAGGTGATCCGATTGGTCACCAAGATCTTGCGGGGTTGGTCATCGTTCCTATACCGCCAGAGAATCACAATCCGAGCCTTGTGCTTCACGTCGGGGATCCGCACGGTCACTGTGAAGTACCACTGCCGTTTGTCACCAATGCGCATCTCCTTGCGGTCAGTCGCCGAGATCGAGGCTGCCAGGTCCCTGGCCTTGATGATCTGTCCCTTCCACTCCAGCTTGCGGTTGCTCTTGAGGTCGCCGACGTAGCCCCGAGGCCGTCCCAAGCGATCCTGCTTGCCGTGAATGTGATTGAGGATCTCGGCACAGGTGAAGTACGAGTCCATCGCGAAGTCGCCGGGAATCTGGCGCTCACAAACCCAGTCGATCAGTTCACAGCACAATACAGTGTGGTTGCGGAACGGCTCTTTCAGGGCCTCACATACCTCCTTCTTGCGGAAGAGCCGGAACTCGAGGGGATAATGCTTGCCGCTGGTGCCGACATAGCTGGCGAAGAGGTAGTCCTGAGCAATCTTGTTCCGTTCTTCGGCGTGGTCCCAGTACCATCCGGCGTCGGGGATCAGCAAGCCATCACGATCGATCAGGGTGTTGTCGATCGGGATGACCCCCTGGTCGCTGTACCGAGTAGAGGGATCTTTCTGGAGTTCATCCAGCCGTCGTTGGTTGAGGGCTCCGGCGTCCCACTGGGCATCGGTGAGGAATCGGTTGAGGCAGGATTGGTCTGTGGTCTCGGCGAATTCGCGGTTGATCCCGAGCACCGTCTTACGCTCGGCCACCATCAGTCCCGTGAGGTACTCAGCGAAGTGTCGCCGCTGGCATTCGTTGGCGAAGAGACCACCGTACTGGGCCAAGGCGTCCTGCACGACCTGGGGAAATTCGATGATTCCTGGCATGAGCAGATGCTCCACAGTCCATTTGCGCCAGGCGAAAAACGGTCAAAACCGGCTCCATCTTCCCCATTTTTACACAGGCTGCCGTGAGTTTGCAAAGAACCAGTTTGATGATAGCAGACTTTCGCGTTTTCGGGTAAGAAATCGGAAGCCGGCGAGGTTGTTCAGCCCGGAGGATGGGTCGGGGACGCTTTTCCCAGCCCTCATCTCCCGATCGGCCAGGTTTGGGCCGATGCCTGCACATCCCCGGACGATCCCCTACCGGTTCGTCCTCGATCAGGAGTGGTTCGCCCAGATGAGCAAAAGCGCGGCCAGCGCGGGGAGGGACTGGAGAATGAGGATTCCCCGGTTCCGCATCGTGATGGCTCCGACGACGCCCGCAAAGACGATGAACGCGAGCAAGACCCACTGTACGGAGTACGCGTCCCGGACGCCCGGTGCGAACGTGGCCAGGAGCAGAGCGAGGCCGAGGAAGCCGTTGTAGATCCCCATGTTGATGCCGACCCCGGCTGTTTCCTGGGCCGCCTGCTCGCTGAGGCCATTGCCTTTCCGGCCCAGCGGAGTGTTCCACTGGGTTGACTCCAGCACCATGAAGCCGAGATGAAGTAGGGCGACGATGACGACCGAGGCGATCGCGAGTGTACCCAGCATGCCAATTCTCCGTGTCCATTGTTGTGATGACCGGGAGCAGTGCCCCATCTTCGCCGAGCCGATCACGTTCGGGTTCAGCGTTCGCGCGAACTCACACCAGATACTTCCGCAGGAACTCGACCGTGCGGTCGGTCGAGAGCGTGATGTCCTTGTCGTCGTGGAACCCATGGCCCTCGCCAGGGTAGGAGAAGGAAAAGTAGTCCACGCCCTTCACCTTGTGGGCGGCGTCGAGGAGCGAGATCAGCTCGGCGCTCTGCGAGAAGGGAACGAGGCGATCGTCGTCGCCGTGATGGATCTGCACGAAAGGTAGCTTGTCGACGTCTCCGCCGATGCCGTTGGTCAGGGAGATCGGCCCGAAGAAGTCGACCACGGCGAGCGCCTTGGGACGGGCGGTGGGCAGTTTCGCCAGCCGGAGCGCCAGGTTGCCTCCGAGCGAGAACCCGACGATCCCGAGCTTGCCGGCCTGCACTTCGGTCCTTCCATCGGCGAATCGGGCCGCGTCGGCGAGCGTCTCGACCCAGGTGTCCAGAGCAGAAATCGGCGAACGCCAGACGGTGTCCGAGCCCGGAGTGGTGCCTGTGCTCTGAAAGTAGTCGGGGATCAGCGCGACGAACCCTTCGCCGGCCAGTCTGGTGGCGAAGGCGGATCGCCGTGCCGAATCCATGATCATCGGTCAACCCGTCGGTCCCGTAAACCACCAGGACCGCCGGATGCTTGCCGGGCGTTGTGGGGGTGGAAACCTCCACCGAGATCGACTTCGTACCGCTGGGAAAGGTCTCGAGAGTGGACATGGCGATGCCTTTGCGAGTGAAAGAGTGATGTGGGACGGAAGCAATCCAGAGGGTCTCGAACATGATTGACGAGAGCCTTGGCGCCGGTGCAGGTGGGAAATCGGCGTCAGCTCAATCCGACCGGAGAAGAGCTGACACCGAAGGAACACGAGAATCACACGTTGCTGGGTCATGAGGAGACACAGGGCCTGTCCATTAGGTTACGGACTCGACTGATCCCGCTTGCCGGTGGGAGAATCTCGGGGATGGTTCACAGGTTGAGATTCGTTGGCCGGCCCTTACCTTAGCTCCTGGCCTTTCTACTCGTTGAGGTCGCGAAAACCGATGATCCTGACAGGCCTGGAGAGGAAGGACTGGTTGGCTCTTCGCAGCGCTGAAAGACGAGCTTCCTGCGATCTTGCTTGGATGATTCTCTCCTCGGCTTCCATCGTGCGGTCAGCTTCACGCAGAGCTTGCTCGACGAGGTGGCGCTCTGCGAGCATCTTGCGGTATTCCTCGCCGAGAAGAGCATCGCGACCTCCTGAATTCCTCAAGGCCTCTGTCCTACGCTCCCAGGACAGGGAAGGATCCGGATTGGGGCAGAGGGGCAGGACCTTGGAAAGAAAACCTATAATCTGGGGCTGAGGCGAGGAGAGCTGGAAGCTATTCCAGCTCGAGTCGAAGTTGCGGGATTGCGAGCTCGTTGCGTAGCTACCACGGAGCATAAAAGGCCCATACCATCCCGTCGCTGCCGTGTGCCACTCACTCTGCCGGAACTGGTCGTCCTCTTGTGAGAACTGGCCGGTCAGCGTGAAGTTCTTCACGGCCAGCGCGTAGGCCGGAAGGAGAGGCATCGTCCCGATGGGCGGACGAGGTGGCGTTTCTCGCAGACCTCCTCCATCCGAGGAGTCTGTCCGAGAATTCGCTTGTACTCGACGTAAGTCCTTGTCAGCAAAGGAACTACCTTACTTAGGCCCGAAATCGATAAGTCGTTTGATTCCAAGGATTTGTGGATTTTGGCCTTGAATACTCGGACAGACTCCGAGAGGATCTCGTTCGAGTGGATGCGAGAGTCCCAGCGCCACGAGCGCTGAGAAAAGATCGGCTCGTAGAGCCACGGGCGAATCAGACTGATTCTCATGCAGTCGAACGAGATGGTCATGTTTTTCGAAGTCATGGCATGGTACTGAGCGCTGCTACTCCCCCCTCCCGTCGGGATGAATTCCCATCCGCCGCCAAAAGCGACGCCACCCGCTTGCCAGCTTGTCGAGCGAGAATAGTCGCTCGTCGACAGCGAACCGCTTTGGTAGGTTACGGTCGTCCATGCCGACCGATTCCACGAGCTGATCTTGGGCGAGAAGAGAGTCGGGTAGAAACTGATTGCCGAGCCGGAGAATGTTGCGGTCAACTTCGCAGTGTTCTGAATCTGCCGATTCGTGTCCCATTGTTTGTTGGGGTCCCGCGACACGAGGTATCCCAGCCTCCCCAGGTTGCGCTCGTACAACTCCTTTTGCCCGAGCAGGTTCCAGTCTCGGAGGGCACGGTCGCGCTGGTTGGTGAGGACTCTGATCATGGCGGACGACTCGCCCTTTCGGATGGCGTCATCGAGTGCCGCCTGCGCGAGGTCGAAGCTCAAGCTCAAGTTGTCGTAGCTGTCTTTGTTGGTGGGATCGGTAAGCCAGGCTGTGAGCTGACTAACCTCAGCCTGTTCAGCCACCGAGAGCGAGACCTGGGGCAGTTCAGCGTTATCAATGATGTCGAAATACTTATCTGACACGGATCCGAGCTTCGTCGAATAGACCCACGACGACTCGATTCGGGCGTCGGCGATTTGGGACTGGATGAAGAGGTCGAAATTGGAGGGATCTTCCTCCTTCGCCTCCGGGTTGATCGGGAAACCTGGGTTCGCAAGCGAGAGGAACAGACCGCCGCTCCGCCGATCTCCGAAGAAGATCTGATTCTCGAGCACGGTGTAGAGTTCTTTGAGAAGAGAGCTATCCTCGAACGCCGGGGCACGAGAGGCTTCCGGTCGCGCTCGCACCTCCGGCGCATACCGGGGTGACGGTTGCGTGCCGGACAGGTCCGACCGGGTCTGCGAACTCGAGCTGGCCTGGCGCCCCGAACGCGGAGAGGCCATCGGTTGAGAGATCTGCGCCGCAAATCCGGAGGGCAAGTTGACAGGCTCAGGAGTGGGCACGTAACTGCCAGGGGCAAACTCCACTGCGGGGGAAAGCGGTTCCCCTGGATCAAGGATTAGCGAGGAAGCCCCGTCGCCTCGCGCAGACCCTGATCGCTGCTTCTGGTTCAGGTAGTTGTGACTGGCGGACATCGAAATTCTCCTGCAAGTGGGTCATGAGGTGAAAATTGGTTCGAGCTGCATTGCCGCGAGAGAGTGTCAGTTCACCCCCCGAGAAGGATCGGCTGAAGCCGAACGAAATCCTTCAGGCCGTCTCAAGGAACTACCTGGGCTTCGCATGCCGCCGACCTCAACCGGGTAGATCACGCCAACGGTGATTGTCCCGGAGAAGTGACACGAGAACGGTCGCTACCGTATGACGGCTGGCAGAATGGTCTAACCCTCGTGATCCAGCAAAGGATAGAATGAGTCTCTATCCAGCGGGTCCGCGGGAATCGGTCACGTATGGTTCGTGACGCTCAGGCCTACTTGGTCATCCTCTGAAGGATTTGCTCTTCCACTGTAGTTGATTGCGCGATAGTTGGCGTTGTGACAAATCGAGCAAGATTCTTGAGGTCGGCGGGATCGTTGTGCTGGATGGTCATTACCCCGCTCAGATCATGAGTAGCATCCATGCCCGAGGACGACGATTTCGCCGAGCTGATCCGCCGCATTCGCAGGGGCGATGCCCAGGCGGCGCAGGAGCTGATCCGGAGCTACGAGCCGGCGATCCGGCGCGAGGCGCGGCTGCGGCTCGGGGCCCTCGCTCCGGCCCCTGTTCGACTCGATGGACCTCTGCCAGTCGGTGCTGGGCAGCTTCTTCGTGCGAGTTGCCGCCGGGCAGTATGAGCTGGAGTCGCCGGCCCGGTTGATGAAGCTCCTGGTCGCCATGACGCGGAACAAGGTCCGCGAGAAGGCCCGCAGGAGGCGCGAGGGAGGACTTGGCGCCTCGGAGCCAGTGGCCGCGGGCGAGGATCACGCGGACCGTGTCCTCAACCAGGACTTTCTCGGCGAGTTCAGGCGGCGGCTCTCCGACGACGAACGCCTCTTGTGGGATCGACGCGGTCACGACGCCTCCTGGCAGAACATCGCCTCGGAGCTGGGTGCTACCCCGGAGGCTCTTCGCCAGCAGTATTCGCGCGCCATCCATCGCGTGGCGCGGGAGCTTGGCCTGGAAGAGGCCTCATGAGCGATCCTGCCGAGAGTCCCGACATGATCGGCGATGGCATCTCGGAGCCGGGAATGGCCCCGGACCAGCTCGTCGAGCTGCTCAGGGCCGATCAGAGACGGCGATGGCAGTCGGGCCGGCCGTTGCCGGTGGCCACGTACCTGAACCGGTTCCCGCAGATGCACGCGGATTCAACCTGCGCCGTCGACTTGATCTGGTCCGAGTTCCTGATCCGGGAAGGCCTCGGCGAACGGCCGAGTCTGGAAGACTACATGCGCGATTATCCCCAGTTCGCCTCGCTCCTCAAACAGCAGCATCGGGTCCATCAGTGGGTCGAGCAGGCCGGGCCCTCCGCCATGTCGATGCCCACGTTCGCGGAGGTGTCACTCGAAGAGCCCCACACTGGCAGGACCGAAGCAGGCACTCGCCGCGAGAGAGACCCTGATCTTCGATCTCTGGAGGCGCAGGGCTACGAGATTCTCGACGAGATCGGCCGCGGGGGCATGGGAGTCGTCTACCGTGCCTACGACCGGCGACGCGAGCAGGTTGTCGCGCTCAAGATGATGCGCGGCTCCGATCCTTCCTTGCTCTACCGCTTCAAGAGAGAGTTTCGCGGGCTCGCCGATATCTCCCATCCCAATCTCGTGGCGCTCCGGGAGCTTGTCTCGGACGGACGCGACTGGTTCTTCACGATGGACCTGATCGTCGGGGTCGACTTCCTTACGTTCGTCCGTCCCTGGGCCGGCGCCCATCACGAGCAGCCGCTCACCGAGCTTCAGATCGCGGGCCCGGAGGAAGAGCAGAAGCTCCCCTCGAGTGAGGTTGTGGTCGTGCAGGGTCCGGCCCGGTTCGACCGGCTGCGGGATGGCTTGAAGCAACTGGCGGAAGGCGTGGCGGCGCTCCACGAGGCTGGCTGGCTGCACCGGGATCTCAAGCCCTCCAACGTCCTGGTCACGCCCGAGGGCCGCGTCGTGATCCTGGACTTCGGACTGGGCGCGGAACTGGGACCGGGTGGTCTTCATCACAGTTCCAGCACCCACCTCCTCGGCACCGCCGCCTACATGTCCCCCGAGCAGGCAGCCGGTCGCACGGTCACTCCAGCCAGCGACTGGTACAGCGTTGGAGTGATCCTGTACGAGGCCCTCACCGGTCGACTTCCGTTCGTCGGGGGGCCGCTCGAGATGCTCATGGAGAAGCAACGCCTCGACCCCACCCCGCCAGGGAAGCTGGCGGCCGAACTGCCGGATGATCTCGACGAGTTATGCTCCGCCTTGCTCTGTCGCGATCCCGATGCTCGGCCCCAGGCGGCCGAAATCTTGCGCTCTCTCCAGTCCTGGACCCCGGGGGCTGCGGGTTCCGGCGTCTCCGCGCAACGCAGCCAGGACCTCGCGGCACCTTGTCGGCCGGGAGCATCATCTCTCGGTACTGAGCGACGCCTACTGTGCGATGAGGCAGGGCGGCCCGGTACTGGTTCTCGTCCACGGCCCGTCGGGAGTGGGCAAGACCGCGCTGGTCGAGAGGTTCCTCGAGACCCTGCCGGCGGACGACGGTGCGGTCGTCTTGCCCGGTCGCTGTTATGCCCAGGAATCGGTCCCCTACAAGGCCCTCGACGGCGTCATCGACGCCCTGGGTCAGGCACTTCGCCGCCTCTCACCGGTCGAGGTCGAGGCGGTGCTCCCGCGTGACTTCCCGTACCTCTGCCAGGTGTTCCCCACGCTCCAGCTTGTCGAAGGAGGAGGGGGGCCCCGTAGGCGATTGCAGGAGATTGCCGATCCTCGCGAGCAGAGAAAGCGATGCGTCGCGGCGCTTCGCGACCTGCTGGGCCGCCTGGGCGACCGCCGTCCGCTCGTCGTGATCATCGACGACCTGCACTGGGGCGACCAGGACAGTGCTTCGCTGCTGGTGGATCTCCTCCAGCCGCCGGACCCTCCGGCCCTGCTCTTGATTGGCTGCTACCGCCGGGCGGATGCCCAGAGCAGCCCTTTTCTGGCGCGGGTTGTGGGAGCGATGGGACCAGGCTGCGGCCGGGTCCTGATCCGCGAGCTGCCCGTCGACGAGCTGGCGAGCGGAAGACGCCCTGGCCCTGGCTCGAGACCTTTGCGGGGGGGATTTCGCCGATCCGGAGCGGGAGCTGTTCGTGGCCGCGGCCGCGCGGGAATCGGGGGGGAACCCGTTCTTCATCGGCGAGCTGGTGCGCCATGCTCGCCACGATTCCGTCCGCTTCGACGCCCTTTCCGGCGGGCGGCCGATTCGACTGGTTGACGTGGTGCAGGAGCGGCTCCGCAGCCTCTCGCCGGAGGCGCGTCAGGTGCTGGAGATCATCGCGGTTTTCGGCCGTCCGATCGGGGCCGCCGAGGCCTGTCGCGCAGCCGGTGCTCTCGAGAATGGGCCGTCCGTGCTGGGCACGCTCAGGGCGGCTCGTTTGATCCGGACGACCAACCTCACGGGGACGCAAGACCGGTACGAGACGTACCACGATCGGATCCGCGAAACGCTCCTTTCGCTCCTGCAGCCCTCGGCAATGGAGGCACATCATCTCCGCCTCGCCACGACGCTCAGGGCCATGAGTTACCCCGACCCCGAGGTCCTGGCGATTCATTATCGAGAGGCGGGGTGGTATCCGGAGGCCTCCCGGTATTTCGCCCTGGCCGGCGATCAGTCGGTCGGGGTGCTGGCGTTCGATCGGGCCTCTGCCTTGTACCGGCTGGCCATCGAGCTCGGCTCGGCCGAAGCCACGGGATCGCGAGGGCTCCGCATCAAGCTGGGTGACGCACTGGCAAACGCGGGGCGTGGTGGCGAGGCAGCCGGTGAATACCTCGCCGCCGCCATCGATGATTCAGCCGATTCGCTCGACCTGCGCCGTCGCGCGGCCCTCCAGTACCTGATCAGCGGCCATGTCGACGAAGGGCTCGCGACCCTCCGGGGCGTGGTGGGCGCGGTGGGAATGAGAATCTCACGATCGTCATGGGAGACTCTCGGTTCCTTGCTCCTCGAGCGGGCCTGGGTCCGGCTCCGAGGAGTCTCGTGCAGCCCCGGACCTCCGGACCTTGCTTCCCAGCGGGACCTCACGCGAATCGACATCTGCTGGTCCGCATCCATCGGATTGTCGATCATCGATCCCATTCGGGGGGCGGTCTTCCAGGCGCGCAGTCTCCGCTATGCTCTCCGCGCGAGCGAGCCGAGTCGCGTCGTTCGGGCGCTGGCCATGGAAGCGGCGCACGTTGCCTGCGCGGGCCGCCCCTCCAGCCGCCGCACCGCGAGACTGCTCCAGGCCGCCGAGTCCGCCGCACGCCTGGCGCCCGAGCCGTACACCCAGGGAATCCTCCAACTCGCCAGGGCGATCGTGGCCTACCTCGAGGGTCGGTGGAAAGAGACCCGCGCCTTTGCCGAACCCGCCGAGGCGATCTTTCGCGATCATTGCACCGGAGTGGCCTGGGAGGTTGATACGGCGCGGATCTTCTCGCTCTGGTCTCTCAACTACCTTGGGGAGATCGGCGAGCTGCGACGACGCTGGTCGGAATTGATGAAGGACGCGAAGGAACGAGGCGATATGTACATGACAGGAACGCTTGGAACCCTGATGATGGCCATTGTCCGGCTCGCGGACGACGACCTGGAGTCAGCCCAGGACGAACTTGCCAGGTGACCCGGCTCTGGTCGAGCCAGGGTTTTCACGTCCAGCATCACAATCGCGTCCTGGCGAGCTGTCTGATCAGTCTCTATCGCGGCGACAATGCGGAGACCTGGGAACGGCTCGAGATGCTGCGGCCGACTTACGCGAGGTCGCTCTTGCTCTGCGTTCAGACGATCCGGATCGAGCTGTACAGGTTCCGTGCCCGAGGTGCACTGGCGGCGTCCCGGGTGGCTGACGATCCCGGCCGGCTCGTGCAGGAAGCCGCGCGCAACGCCCGGAGGCTCGAGCGCGAGTGCGTTCCCGCGGCGACCGCCCATGCTCTGTCGATCCGCGCCCAGATCGCGGCGTCGCGCGGTGCGTCTGCCGAGGCCCGATTCCCTCTTCGAGGGGGCCATCCGCGCCTACCGCGAGCTGGGCATGTCTCTCTTCGCCGCCGCCGCCCAGCGGAGTCTAGGCAGTCTGCTCGGCGGTGACGAGGGGCGCGCCCTGGTCGCCGCGGCCGATCAGTGGATGACGTCGCAGGGCATCCGCAATCCAGCCCGGATGGCCTCGCTCTACATTGGCCCGGCGCCGGACCGCGAGTAACGGACCTATGTGATCAGTTATATGAACATTTATAAATATATCATGTTCCCCATCGTGCGGCCTCGAATCGGCGATCAGAACGCCGCCCGGACGAGCCCCCGAAGCACCAGGTCGGGAATGATCCGGGCATCGTCGCCGGAAACCGGTCGGGCCAGTCGTTCGGCGTCTCCCCCCGTCCAGACGATCCAGGGTTGCTCGCCGTGATCGAACGTCTGACGGGCGATCAATTCGCGGACGGCGCCGACGGAGCCCCAGAAGATCCCGGCCTCCAGCGAGTCGAGGGTGCCGCGGCCCCAGAACGGAGCAGACTGGTCGGGATGGATCAGCGGCAACTGGGCGGTGAGGAGGTGAAGGGCGCGGGCGCTGAGGAACAGGCCCGGGGCGATGACGCCCCCTTGCCAGACCCCCGCGGCGGACACGCGCTCGATGGTGATGGCCGTCCCGCAGGAGACGATCAGGCCCGGCTGGCCCGACGGCATGTGCTCTCGCGCCGCGAGGACCGCGAGCGCCCGATCGGCACCGCCGGTCTCGGCGCCTTCCACATCCATGGGGATGGGCACGTCGGCCGCCGTCTCGTACCAGGTCGCGTGCCGGACGCGGCGCCCGCGAAGGAAGGCGGCCAGACGTTGCGCAACGGGAGGATTGACCGAGGCGATCGCCCACTGCGAGGGCTCACCACCGATCTGGTGCCAGTCATCCCAGAGCGCCTCCCAGGTCAGAGGATCGTCGGGCGGCAGAGCCGCCGAGGGGGTCAGCCGGCCGTCCTCGGCCAACCTTGCCCACTTCATCCGGGAATTCCCCAGGTCGGCCACGATGCGGAGCATGGCTAGGGGTCCGTCACCGGAACGGAGATCTCTGCTCGGGCCTCCGCATCCGCGGACTGCGGCGGCGGTTCTGTGCGTTCGGCAAGCCGCGCGTGGATCGCGTGGATCAAGGCCGGAATTCCCTTGCCGGTGACGGCCGAGATGGACATGACCTCACGGCCCAGCTCGCGGGCGATCCGGTCGCGTGCGGCCTCAGCGCCGGTGAGGTCGATCTTGGTGACCACGAGGAGCTCGGGCCGCTCTGCCAGGGCGGGGCTGTACTGCCCGAGCTCGCGGCGGATCATCCGGTAGTTCTCCACAGGGTCGGAGCCGTCGATCGGCAGGGCCTCGATCAGGTGCACCAGCAGACCGGTCCGCTCGACGTGCCGCAGGAACTCGTGGCCCAGGCCGAGGCCTGCATGGGCCCCCTCGATCAGTCCAGGGATGTCGGCGACGACAAAGGCGTTTTCCGAATCGACGACGACCGTCCCCAGGTTGGGATACTTGGTGGTGAACGGGTAGTCGGCAATCTCGGGATGGGCCCGCGAGATCCGCGACAGCAGGGTGGACTTGCCAGCGTTGGGCAGGCCGATCAAGCCGACGTCGGCGATCACCTTGAGCTCCAGGACGATCCACCGCTCCTCACCGGGAAAGCCAGCCTCGTGCTGCCGCGGGGCCCGGTTGGTGGACGACTTGAAGTGGGTATTGCCGTGTCCTCCCCGGCCGCCGCGGGCGACGACGACCGACTCACCGGGGGACTTCAAGTCGCGGAGCACGTGGCCGCGGTCGCGGTCGCGGACGATCGTTCCGGGGGGAACCTCGATGATCAGGTCTTCCCCTCCTCGGCCGAAGCAGTTGGAGCCCTGGCCATGCTCGCCCCGCGCGGCTTTCCAGTGCCGCTGGTGCGAGAGGTGGGCCAGGTTGGAGTGGCTGTCCGCCGCGCAGAGGATGACGCTTCCGCCACTGCCGCCGTCGCCCCCGTTCGGGCCGCCGCGAGGCGCGTACTTCTCGTGGCGAAAGCTCAGGCAGCCGTTGCCTCCGTCTCCACCCCGCACGAAGATCGTCACTCTGTCGACAAACATGGTTCTGGAATCTGGAGTCCGGAGTTTGAGACTTGTAACCTGGAATCCGGAATCCCGAATGCGAAATGGCCCGCGGAGCAGCAGGACGCAGCGGTGCCACTGCCCTCACGGCGATCCGGCCGACTTCCCGCCCGTCGATCGTGACGGCAACCCCTAATTCATGCCCTTCGATCGGGAGGTGCACCCGAGACACTGAACAACGCCCGAATGGCGTCCGTGCAGGTTTCGCCCTTGCAGCCGTTCGCCATGACTGCAACACCCGGAGACGTCCACCGTCGCCAAACCAGGATTCACTCGCCCCGCGATTCTCGATCAATTCTTGCCCGCGGTTTCGGCCACGGCAACCACGTTGATCCGGCGGCCGTTCTGGTCAAAGGCCACCCGCCCGTCGATGAGCGAGAAGATCGTCCAGTCGCGGCCCACGCCCACGTTCTTTCCGGGGCGCCACTTGGTGCCCTTCTGGCGGCAGATGATGCTCCCGGGCTTGGCCGTCTGGCCGCCGAAGAGCTTGATCCCGAGCATCTGGGGGTTCGAATCGCGGCCGTTGCGGCTCGACCCCTGACCTTTTTTATGAGCCATGACTGTTGCATCCTCGAACTTGTTTTGATCGCTGACCCGTTGGAATGTTAAGCTTAGCCGGCAAGCCCGGCGCAAAAAAGAACGGCCGGGCCTTGCCGGCGAATGATTCATCATAGCGTCGCGGCCGGCGTCTCGGCAAGTCCGGACTCCGCGCCAAAGTCCGAACCCCCTTTCAGAAAGGGACTTTCGACGTGAGCTTGGGAAAACCCCCGGCGGTGATCCTGCTCAGTGGCGGGCTCGACTCGGCCACCGCCCTGGCCGAGGCCAGGGCGGCCGGATTTGGGCTTCATGCCTTGACCGTGTGTTACGGCCAGCGGCATGCCGTGGAGATCGAGGCGGCCCGCCGGGTGGCTCGGTCGCTGGAGGTGATCCGCCACGTGGAGCTGGCGATCGACCTGCGAGCGTTCGGCGGCAGTGCCCTGACCTCGGATATCGAGGTCCCCAAGGATCGTCTGGGCGAGGCGATGGCTACGGGGATTCCGATCACCTACGTCCCGGCGCGGAACACGGTCTTCCTCTCGCTGGCCCTGGCCTGGGCCGAGACCCTGGGTGCTTTTGACCTCTTCGTCGGGGTCAACTGCGTCGATTACTCCGGGTATCCCGACTGCCGTCCGGAGTATCTCCGAGCGTTCGAGGCGATGGCCAACCTGGCGACCCGCGCCGGGGTGGAGGGCCGGGGCCAGTTCCGGATCCATGCTCCGCTCGTCAGGCTCACCAAGGACCAGATCATCCGCCGGGGCCTGGAGCTCGGGGTCGACTACCGCTTGACTCATAGCTGCTACGACCCGGCGCCCGACGGCCGCGCCTGTGGCCGGTGCGACTCCTGCCAGATCCGCCGCGCGGGGTTCGAACTCCTGGGGCTTGCCGATCCCGTCGCGTATGCCTGAGCGATGATCCGATCTCGGGCTCCGAGGGCCTGCCCCACGTGCTCGATTCGTTCGACGCCCAGGGTTCGTTGAAGTCGGTGGAAGGCGTTTTCCTGGGCAAGAACGGGATGATCGATCCGAAGAGCAAGGGAGAGACGCACCGGGGAAAGATCCCCTGGGACAACTCGGTCGTGCCTTTCCCCTGAGCTGGTTGCCTCGCCTGCCTGGTCTCTCGCGATGGCCAGCCGTTCTCTCACAGAGCATGCTCTCATGGTTCTGCGACGCGTTGGGGTTTTGTCCCTGGGCAAGTTCTTCGCCTGTCTTCACGCGGTGGTGGGCTTCTGTGGGGGGCAGTGATCTCGCTGATCTCCCTCGTGGGGACCGCTGTGACCCGCGGTAGCCCGATTGCCGCGTTTCTCAGCCTGGACCTGGCCGCAGTCATCGTCATGCCGGTCCTCTACGGCATCCTCGGGTTCTTCTCCGGAATTCTCAGCGCCCTGGTGTTCAACCTGGCCGCCTCCTGGCCGCCTCGATCGTCGGTGGCATCGAGATCGAGTTGAGCCAAGGCGTCGAGCCACCCTCGCGACCACGGCACGACCGATTTCGTGAGGATCCCTTTCCTGATCGGGGAGACTGGGGCCCTGGGGTTTACTGATGATCGAGACGACCCCCACGCATGCGGTGGAGGATTCATCGTGAATGATGGCAATGGCACGGGAATAGGTGCTTGGCTCTTTTCTTTTCTCTGCCAAGCGGTTAGGCTTTTGCGATGATCAATGCAATTAGTTCCCCTGAGGAGATCATCGATGCCTGAATCCGTGGTGCACTTCCAGATCCGAATGCCACCCCAGCAGCATGAGAAGCTGGCCACATGGGCCAAAGAGGACAAGGTTTCACTCAATCTTCTGGTCGTCGGGATCCTCGAAAAAGCCATGGAGCGGCGCAAGGCGGAGCCCGCCACGACCACGGCCAAGACCGGTTCCTCCCATCCTGCGAAGTGAGCTGGCGGTCGCCGTCCTGCCGGGAAGCGAGGGCGAATGAGCGACTCCCATAAGGCCTTGGCATCCGAGGGGCCGCTGCCGGATGGCAGCCCGGTCCCTCGTATCCCCTGGGCACGGCGGTGATCGTCACTGAATGCGGCGTGTTCCGTGCCGGATGGTCGGCTTGCGGGATGCTCCGCCTGCCTCGCCTCACCAGTAGACCCACTCGTAGGGCGGGTCGCTCAGCTCGATTTCCTTCTCGCTGATATTCCGCTCGTCGCCTCGCCGGATGAAGTCGATCCGCAGGGTCTTGTACTTGACCGTGGGCTTGCCTCCCTCGGGGTCAGGGATCTCCTTGTAGCCGTCGGAGAGGCCGCGAACGTAGATGCTGAAGCGGTCGGACTTGGGGTCCCAGTTGTCCCAGACCGCAGCGCCGAAGACGGCGTCATCGACGCCTTCCTTGGTGCTCGGGGGAATGACGCCCATGATGTTGACCGCACCCAGGACGGGGATGGTCGCGTCCTCACGAGCCTGGATCAGCGGGAGGACCTGGGGGATGACCTGGTCCTCGAATTTCTTTCCCTCTTCGTTGACCATGATGAACTGGGGAACGAACATCCGGGGCTTGCCGGTCCTGTTGACCACCCTGTAGTAGAGGTAATGGACAGGGCGCCGGCCCTTGCCAGGGATCTCGACGGTCCTGATCCGCAGGGGCTTGAAGGCGAAGTCCAGGATCCAGATGCCCTCCTTGTCACGGGGCAGGGGGGCCGTGTTGACCATCTGAGTATTGAAGCCGGGCCGGTCGCGACGGACCGTGATCGTCTTGAGGTTGGGCACCAGATCCGCGGGAGGAATCGGCTCCGGAGAGTCGAGCTTCTCGGGCTCAGCCTGGGGCGGAGCCGTTTTTTCAGCGGCTTCGGCCTTGGCATCGGCATACTGGGGTTTTTCCTCGGCGGCGGGGGGAGCCTCGGCCGGTGGGTTCTTCGGTGCCGCGCTCTCTCCTGCCTTCGGCGGTTGCTGACCCAGGCAAGGGTGCGGCTGCGCGATTGCCGCCGCCAGGAGCAAGGGCAGAACTTGCCGGAGGATCCGCTTCGGAAGGATGGACACGGGACTGTCTCCCCAGGCTTGGGTCAGCCGCCTGACTCGGTGAGAGCTTCAGTAAATGAATGAGTCGGAGATGATGAGCCGGTTGTTCTGGTTCTGAAAAAGTGCCCGAATCGCCAATGTCCGTCAAGTCGTCTTCGAGTTTAGCCGGCAGTCTAGCAAATCCTGGCAAACCATGCCAAACTTAGCACAATCGGGACGGTCGCTTGACCGTGTCAATCCCCTTGTGGAGAGAATTGAAGGGGTTGCAACGAATTTTACATTGGTGCTACTCTTAGGCAAATGTCGCCGACGAGTTTCGCCTGTCCACGAAATGGGATCGAGGGTTCATGGGCGGACTGAGAATGATGGCAGCCGCGGGTCTTTTCTGGGTGGTGGCAGCTTCTGCCCAGGGAGGGGTGTTCGAGACCTTGGTCCTCAAGGACGGTCAGCGCGTCACCGGCGAGGTCGTCGCCGAGAAGCAGAACGCGCTGTATGTGGATCTGGGCTACGACTTGCTGAGGATACCCCGCGACCAGATCCTGCGTCGCGCCAAGGTTGAGGAAGGTTTGCCGAGCACGGTCTTCGCGCCGCAGGGCATCGAGTCGGATCCTTCCGGTTTGTTTTCCACGGGGGTCTTGAAGCCCTCGCCGGTGAAGGAGCTGGTGGCCCGGTATGGTGAGGCCGTAGTCTCGATCGAGACGCCGTCGGGGAAGGGCTCGGGGTTCATCATCAACAAGGAAGGCTACGCGATCACCAACGCCCATGTCATCCAGGGCGAGACCCGGATCTCGGCCATCCTTTATCAAAACGCAGCGGGCGGGCTGTCGCGACGGCGCATCGAGGATGTGGAGATCGTGGCGGTCAACGCGTTCTTCGACCTGGCGCTGATCCGGTTGCCGCTCCCCTCGGACCTGAAACCCAGCCACGTGGTGCTGGGTAATGGTGACGATGTAAATTCGGGAGACACCGTCTTCGCGGTGGGCAATCCGCTGGGTCTGGAGCGGTCGGTGACGCAGGGCATCGTCAGCAGCCGAAGCCGCAACCTCCAGGGGCAGCTCTACTTGCAGACTGACACGGCGATCAATCCCGGCAATTCCGGGGGCCCGCTGTTCAACCAGCGGGGTGAAGTGATCGGTGTGACCAGCCGGGGGGCTCGGGCCGACATGGCCGACAATCTGGGCTTTGCGATTCCGGTCGGCTATGTCAAGGACTTCCTCCGGCACCGCGAGGCGTTTTCGTTTGACAAGACCAACCCCAACAGCGGTTATCGCTATCTCGACCCGCCGCGGCGGCTGCGTTCCGGGCCCCCGAAAGGGCTGATCCCGTCTCGCGGGGCGCAGTCTCCGCAACCGCCCGTGGCCGGCGGCGGCTCCTCGCCGGGTTCGGCCGCGTCGCCACGAACCAACCCATGAGTTCTCCTGCACCGCGGGAAGCAACTTCCCTCTCCCTGACGAGCTCGAATCGGATCCGACTCCCCCTGTTCGAATGGATTGACTTGCGAATAAGCTGATCGAAAGAGACAAGCTCGCCGGTCACCGCCGGCGACCTCCAGGCTCGGAGCCTGGTGCGCGACAGACGTTTTCGCCCCGGTGTGTCGGTGGCGAGTTCTCGTTCCTGCGGCCGGTGAGCCGCGGGGTGCCTGGAATGGAGTGTCAAGTGATGCGTATGGCGAAGCGGGCGATTCTTCGCCTGGCCCTCGTTGGATGGCTGGGACTGAGTGGTTTTTCCGGACTGACGGCGAACCTCGCCCAGGCCGCGGCACCCCCGGAACGGGTCCTCCCCGACTCCACCGTCTTCCTGATCAAGGTGACCGACGTCAACGCGCTGCGCGAGTCGTTCCGCCAGAGCCAGTATGGGCAGCTCTGGAACGACCCGGCACTCAAGGACTTCCGCGACGACCTGACCTCCAAGCTGAAGGACACGAGCAACACGCTCAAGGAGAAGATCGGGGTCACGCTCAAGGAGCTGCTGGAGATTCCCCAGGGGGCCCTGGCCGTGGCCGCGGTCAGCCAGGATGATCCCAAGCTGCCGATCGCCCTGGCGATCATCGCCGACGCCGGCAAGAACGGCGCCCAGATGACGGAGGTCATGGACCGGAGCACCAAGCAGGCGGCGGAGGCCGGCGCGAAGGTGAGCACCGAGGCCTTCCAGGGCGGCACGCTCCACATCATCGAGCCCCCGGCTCCCAAGGACAAGAAAGAAGACGAAGGCAAGCCGGATACCCCCCGGCCTCCCCTCGTCTGGACCAGCGCCGGCAGCCTCTTCTACATCGGCAGCAACGTCAACGTGGTCAAGGACCTGGTCTCCCACGGCGACGGCCGCAGCACCGGGGCGCTGGCCAATGTCGATTCGTTCGCCAAGACCCAGTCCAAGACCGGTGCGGACAAGCGCGCAGATCCTCTGGTTCCTGGACGTCAACAAGGTGACCAAGCTCGTCACCAAGGCCAATGCCAAGGGGGGCGAGGCTCAGGCGCAGCAGGTCGAGTTCATGATCAACGAGCTGGGGATCAACGGTCTCAAGTCGGTCGGCGGCACGCTGGCCCTCAACGCAGGCAACTACAACAGCCTGACCAAGACCTTCTTCCTGGCGCCCACGCCGGTGCAGGGACTGCTCAAGGTCTTCTCCCTGCCGCCGGTCGACCTCCGGCCCGAAGCCTGGGTTCCCGCGAGCGTGGCCAGCTACCAGTCGCTGAGCTGGGACCTGGACAACGCCTACAACGCCATCAACGACCTGGTCAACAAGTTCCAGCCGGGCATGCTCAACGTGCTCGAGCAGCAGCTTGCCGGTCCCGAAGGGGGCCAGCCCCTCAGCTTCCAGAAGGACCTCTTCGGCCCCCTGGGTGATCGGATCACCATGATCAGCGACTTCAAGAAGCCGATCAAGGAAGACAGCCAGCGCGTGCTGGTGGGCGTGGCTCTCGAGGATGCCAAGGCCTTCCAGAATACCCTCGGCCGGGTCATGGAGCTGGCCGGCGCGGCGCCGAAGAAGCGCGAGTTCCAGGGCACCACGATCTATGACTTCGACGTCCCGGTTCCGAACCTGCCGAACAATCCGGCCGGCGGCAACCTGCAGACGCTCAAGGGGCCGATCAGCCTGGCGATCGCCAAGGACACGCTCTTCGTGACCACCGACACGACCCTGCTCGAGCAGATCCTCCGTCCCGGGGTGGTCCCGCTGGCCGAAAGCCCGACCTATCAGACCGTCGCCAAGGAGATTCCCCACAAGGTCAGCGGGACCACGTTCGTCCGTCCCGACGAGCAGGCCCGGCTGTCGTACGATCTGATCAAGAGCGGTCAGTTCGAGAAGGCCATCCTTCAGGGCATGGCGGCCAGCCGCGGCGGCCAGGCGCCGGCGGAGCTTCCCAAGATCATCAACCCGGACAAGCTTCCGGACTTCTCGGTCTTCGCCAAGTACCTGACCCTGGGCGGCAGCTACAGCGTGACCGACGAGGACGGCCTGCTCTCCACCGGCTTCACCTTGCGGAAGAACAACCCGTGAGCGCGAGCGCGGGCGGGACCGCTGTAAGGCAGTGCTCCGCAACATGACGACCGACAACGGCGAGCCCGGTACTCCCTGGCTCGCCGTTTTCCTTGGAACCGAATCCACGGGAGGGTGAGGCTGGGGTGATGAAAGGTCGGTCTTGCAAGGAGTTTGTGTTCTTTCGTTCGGCGCGGGTCTCCAGACCCCGCCCGAACCGGCGCAATAAATCCGGGAGGAAAGAAAACATGGGTCAACCCTAACTTTTCGTCACCCCAGCCTCTCCCTCTGGTGAGCCCTACCACGTGTCAACTCCCTCTTCACCTCCTGCCGCTCCGATCATCCGCCTCCGTCAGGTCCGGACCCACAACCTCAAGGGAATTGACCTCGACCTGCCTCTGGGGGGCCTGATCGTCGTGACCGGGGTCAGCGGCGCGGGCAAGAGCTCGCTCGCGTTTGACACGATCTATGCGGAGGGGCAGCGGCGGTACGTCGAGACCTTCTCGGCCTATGCGCGCCAGTTCCTCGAGCCGCTGGAGAAGCCCGACGCCGAGCGGATCGAGAGCATCCCGCCGGCGATCGCGGTCGCCGGGCGCGAATCGCTGCCTTCCGCGCGGAGCACGGTCGGAACCATCGCCGAGATTCATGAATACCTCAGCTTGCTCTTCGCCCGGGTTGGCGAGGTGATCTGCTACCGTTGCGGCCACCTGGTGGTTCCCGCCACGCCTCGAAGCATCTCCGCCGCGATCGATCAGCTCGCCGAAGGAACCCGCTACGAGATCGGGTTTCCTCTCGAGATCTTGCCGGGCTCGGACCCATCCGCGCTCGCCCGGTCGCTGCTCGAGGACGGCCTGACGCGGGCCCGGGTCGAGGGCCGGCTCATCGATCTGGCGGCCGACGGCCTTCCCGCCCCCGGTACGGGGGAAGACATGCGGGTCGTTGATGTCATCGTCGACCGGCTGGTCCGCGGCAATGACGCCCCCGGGCGCCGGCTCGATTCGATCGAGACCGCCTTCACGCGGGGCCTGGGCCGTTGCCGCCTGATTGTCGACTCCGGCGCACGCACCTTCGTGCGCGGCTGGCGGTGCAGCCAGTGCGGGACCGATCACCGGGAGCCCCAGCTCAGGCTCTTCCGCTACAGCAGCCCGCTGGGTGCCTGCCCTCGTTGCGAGGGATCGGGCCGGGTGATCGAGCTCGAGCCGGACCTCGATCCGATCGCGGCTGAGGGCGCGAAGCCAGAGCGAAGTGCCACTCGCAAAGGCCCGATTCCAGCAGTAACGAGCCGCTGGAAACGATCTCAGGTTTGCCCCGACTGCCGCGGCGCCCGGCTCCGCCCCGAGGCGCTGGCGGTCCGGGTGGAGGGGCTCAACATCGCCGAGCTGTCGGCCTTGACCATCCTCGAGGCCCACCGGCGCGTGGCGAGCTGGACCGGCCTGCACCAGAACGAGGTGGCCGCGCGAATCCTCGACCAGGTCGAGAAACGGCTCGATTACCTCGGCCGGATCGGGCTCGATTACCTCTCGCTTGACCGGCCGGGACGCACCCTCTCCAGCGGCGAGCTACGCAGGGTGACGATGGCCCGGACACTGGGCACCGGGCTGGTGAACACGCTCTACGTCCTCGACGAGCCGACCATCGGTCTCCATCAGCACGACGTCGGGCGGCTGGTCGCGGTGCTGAACCGGCTGCGCGACGCCGGCAATACCCTGCTCGTCGTCGAGCACGAGCACGACCTGATCCGCGCGGCCGACCACCTCGTCGATCTCGGTCCCGGGGCCGGCGAGGCCGGCGGCCAGCTCCTTTACTCCGGCCCGGTCAGCACGTTCGGCGAGGTCAAGGGATCGCTGACCAGCGATTTCTTCCATGGCCGGAAGCGCGTCGAGATTCCCGCGTCCCGCCGCCAGCCTTCCCGCGGATTCCTGACCCTTGCCGGTGCCCGCGGCCACAACCTCAAGTCGATCAGACGTCTCGTTCCCGCTGGGTGTCATTTGCGTGGTCACCGGCGTCAGCGGAGCGGGCAAGAGCACGCTGGTCGAACAGACGCTCTACCCCGCGGTGCGAAACCGGCTGCACCGGGAAACGCTGCCGACCGCGCCGTTTGATGAGCTGACAGGCGCCGGCGAGGTCGAAGACGCGGTGTTTCTTGATCAGACGCCGATCGGCAGGTCGGGACGATCGAACCCGGTGACCGCGATGAACGCGTTCGGCGAGATTCGCCGGACCTTCGCCGCAACCCATGAGGCCAAGCTGCGCAACTACGGCGCGGGGATGTTCAGCTTCAACGTCGAGGGGGGCCGGTGCAGCACCTGCAAGGGAGACGGCTTCCAGACGATCGACATGCAATTCCTGCCGGACGTGATGATGCGCTGTCCGGACTGCCGGGGAACACGCTATCGCCCCGAGGTCCTGGAGATCACCTACCGGGGGCGGAACATCGCCGAGGTCCTCGAGCTGACGGCCCGGGAGGCGTTCGTCTTCTTCCGCCATCGTCCCAAGATCCAGGCCCGGCTTCGCCCCTTGCTCGACATCGGCCTGGACTACCTGCGGCTGGGCCAGCCGGCGGCGGCCCTTTCCGGCGGCGAGGCCCAGCGCCTCAAGCTGGCGGGCTTCCTGGGCAGCTCGACCGCCTCCCTGAACCGCGCGGGCAACATCTCGCACACGGTCTTCATCCTCGATGAGCCCACCGCGGGCCTGCATCCCTTCGACATGCTCCGCCTGATCGACGCCCTGAACTCGCTGGTGGACCGCGGTCATTCCGTGATCGTCATCGAGCACAGCCCCGAGCTGATGATCTGCGCCGACTGGATCATCGACCTTGGCCCCGGCGCCGGCGACGAAGGCGGCCGCATCGTCGCCCAGGGGACGCCCGAAGAGGTGGCCGGGTCAGGGACCCTGACGGGCCAGGTGCTGGCCAGGGCCCTCGGCCGCAGAGGCTGAGTCGTGTAGGGTGCGTCGAGTCCGCGATGACGCACTGTCCCTTCCGAGGCTAGCCTGGGTCGTGATGGTGCAACATGCGACGGCGCCGCGTCTGCGCTGCGAAACGGTGCGTCTTGGAAGACTCGACGCACCATACCCATCGACCCAACGACCCGAAAGGCTGAGATAGCTCGCGCTGAAGCCACACTGCTCCTCTCGACGCTCTTGGCTGGTCTTCGATGGAAGTGCGAACCCATGCCCAGCGTCACGCGTCGGGTTATGATGCAAGCTGAGAACACAAGAGACTCAAGCCGACGAGACGCGGGGAGCAAGCCATGGGCCAGAGCGGAGCATACACCGGGCCTCTCGAGAAGGTGGGGCCGTGTCAGTGGAAGATCCCCAGGAGCTACCGTGAGGACATGCGCGTCGACGGGCTGATCTTCGCCGACGATGCGCTCATCGAGCAGATCAAGAAGGACCAGGGGCCGGAGCAGGTGGTGAACGTGGCGACCCTGCCGGGCATCCAGAAGGCCAGCCTGGCCATGCCCGACATTCACTGGGGCTACGGGTTCTGCATTGGCGGCGTGGCCGCGACCGACCCGGAGCAGGGGGGAGTGATCTCGCCGGGGGGCGTGGGCTACGACATCAACTGCGGCGTCCGACTGCTCCGGTCCGAGCTCGAATGGTCCGACGTCAAGGACCGGATCAAGCCCCTGGTGGACCAGCTCTTCCGCGACATTCCCACCGGGGTGGGACAGCGCGGGCGTTTTGTCTTCAACAAGCCCGAGCTGGTCAAGCTGCTGGAGCAGGGCTCGGAATACGTGGTGAGCAGGGGGTTCGGCACCGAGGCCGACCTGATGTTCACCGAGGCCGGGGGCCGGCTGCCGGGTGCCGATCCGGGACGGGTGAGCGACCGGGCGATCACCCGGGGAACCGACCAGTGCGGGACGCTCGGATCGGGAAACCACTTCCTGGAGGTCCAGGTTGTCGATCGGGTGCACGACGCGGACGCCGCCGAGGTGATGGGCCTGCGTGAGGGGCAAATCACGGTGCTCATTCACTCGGGCTCGCGCGGTCTGGGATACCAGGTTTGCGACGATTACCTGAAGGTGTTCAAGAATGCTCCTCGGAAGTACGGGTTCGACTTGCCCGACTGGCAGCTCGCCTGTGCGCCGGTGCGGAGCCCCGAGGGACAGGATTACCTGGGGGCGATGCGCGCGGCGGCCAACTTCGCCTGGTGCAACCGCCAGCTCCTGACGCACCAGGCGCGCGAGGTCTTCGCCCGGATCTTCGGCAAGCCGTGGGAGGAGCTGGGGCTGGACCTGGTGTACGACGTCGCCCACAACATCGCCAAGTTCGAGGACCACGACGTCGGCGGGGGCCGGCAGAAGCAGGTGTGCGTGCATCGCAAGGGCGCGACCCGTGCGTTCCCGCCGGGCCACTCCGAGATTCCCCCGGCCTATGCCCGGATCGGCCAGCCCGTGATCATTCCCGGGAGCATGGGAACGGCGAGCTGGGTGCTCGTGGGTCAGCAGGGATCCATGGAGCAGACGTTCGGCACAACCTGCCATGGCGCGGGCCGGATGATGAGCCGGACCGCCGCGGTGCGGCTGGCGGAGGGCCGGCGCATCGACAAGGAGCTGGACGCCCTCGGCATCATCGCGCGGGCCCGCGGCTACAAGGGCCTGGCCGAGGAGCAGCCGGCGGCGTACAAGGACGTCGATCTCGTCGTCGACGTCGTGGACCGGGCCGGGATCTCCAGGAAAGTCGCCCGGCTCCGCCCCGTGGGGGTCATCAAGGGATAGCCGCGGCGGGACCGTCAGGCGATCCGATGCTGCGGGGCAGCAAGCCCGCTTGGCGAGGCCATGGAAGTTCTCTATCATGGGCATGTTGAGGTTTCGTGGGTTACCCGGAGTTTCCAGCATGACGTGTCTGATCGTTTACTACCTCGATGGCAAGTGGTACGGCGAAGAGGCCACTTACAAGCGCTCGGGGAGCGGCTTCTATCGCGAGATCACGCGGATCGAGATCCCGCAGTCGAAGGCCGAGATCGAGAAGTTCGCCGCCGAGCACCGGTACAAGATCGAGTGGCGGGGGGAGATCCCCGAGGAAGCCGCGACCGCGGCTGCGGCATCGTGAGCCCCCTTCGCTCGTGTGGTTCATGCCCTCGACATTCACCCGTGCGGACCCTGCCGATGAACGGGATCCATGAGACGATGATCCGGCGGGCGCTGCTGCTGTTCCTGCTCGCGCCCGCCCAGGTCACAGCGCAGACTGAGTCCGCGTTGCCCCATCTCCGCCGTGCAGCTCGTCGTTGACGGCAAGCCCTTCCTCATGCGCGGGGGCGAGTTCTCGAACAGCGTCTACGAGTCACTCGACGATTTGTCCCATCTGGGAGCCATGCTCGACGCCTATCGTGGCGCGAGGATGAATACGCTGCTGGTCCCCATAAGCTGGCGGTCGTGAGAGAGAGCGGGCTGGAGGATTTCGAAGAGAGGATCATCGAGGCCTGGCGGGACGATCTGCTGGACCGGGCCTGGAACTCGCTCCAGAGCTACGAGCAGCGCACGGGGCAGCCCTACCACACGGTCCTCAAGTTCCGGGTGACCCATCCCGACGAGACGGCTGCCGAGATGGCGGAGCAGATCTCTCCGACGCTGGGCCGGTCACTCACGGCTGGAGCGTTCCGTCAGCTTCTCCAGCGCACAGGGAGAAATGGGCCGGGGCCCTCATCGATGAGGTCAAGGTCAGCCTGAAGTCGCCCACCCGCGACAACCTCGAGGAGGAGCTGGCCGACCTGCGACTCCTTCATCTCTGCAAGCCGGTGCTCAAGCGGCTGGACGTCGATCAGGAGAGGAACTGAGCGAGCACAAGGCCCGCTGGCTGGGCGGGAGCGAGAAGTGGCCACGCACAAAATTTGGGAGATCTGAGCGATCTGCAGCTGCCTCCCAAAGCTCCGGCCTCGCCAGTACGTCCCAAACAAGGTGCCTGGCCGATTCTTCGATTCTACAAGGTGCACAGCTTTGCCCGGCTCAAGCTCGTGTATGCGACCGATGCCGATCTCAAGCAGATCGGCCTCACGCTCGAAGCCCTTGGCAGGCTGCGCAACGCGGCGGACTATCATCTGTCATCCCCAGGAGCGTTTCTGACCGCACGTGTCGCCGTTCAGGCCGTGGCGGATGCCGATGCGGCGATCACGGCAGTCGATGCCATCGAAGCCGACCCGGCACGACGAGCGGCGGCCGCTGGGTCGATTCCACCATGAGCACTTGGAGGAGGAACCGACGGACTTATAACAATTGGGATTGTGGCTCACCAATAAGCGCTATGTCACTCTCTGGCCCCCGCGTTGTGCAAGCCGAGGCCCAGGCGCTGTTCGTCGACGAGCTGGCCCCCTCGGCCATCGGGTCCCCGGTCGGCACAGTTGGTGTGGCGGAACGAGGTGGCCAGGAAGTCGCACGCCAAGACGTGGCGGGCCAAACATCGGCGCAGTCAAATTCCTGCGGCTGTAGAACTACTCACGGGCCGAAAGTCGACGCACTGTATCGACAGGCGGGTGATCAGCCTCGGGCGGTAGGCCGGTCCCTCCTCCGGCTCGCCCCAGGGCAACCAGCCTCCGGGACATGGAACAGAACCCCGTATAGAACGACATTCTCTGGAGGAAGTCGAACAGGGGATAAGCGACTCGTCGATCGAGGCTGAGGTTCCGGTTCCGGGAGTCGAGAGGCTTGATGGGCAACAGGAGGGCCTCCTGGAGGGTCGATCGAAGGATGCGACCGAAGCAGGGCGGGTAGTCCAGATCGTAGCGGCCAAGGACAACATCTATATCTCTACATATATGGTGAAAAAATGCACAACCCCCGCCGTAATGGTAGAATTGTTTCAGCCGCGCCCGCAGGGTGCTGCGGTGCTGGTGATAGACGATCGCCGAGGGCGCGTAGCCGAGCTGGTAGCCGCGGGACCTCACTCGGAGGCTCATCTCGAAGTCTTCATAACCCCGGACGATCACTCCCGACCCGGCGTAGCACCCGTATTCGGCATTTAGCCCACCGATCTCGGCCAGCACTTCGGATCGCCAGCAGGAGTTGGCGCCGATGAGGAAAAAGACGTGGCCGCCGCGGTAGACCGGAGTGCGCAGGCTGCCGTAATAATCGCAATAGCGCTCGATGTAGGTCCGGCGCGAGTAAGACAGGACATGGCCACCGATTCCCCCCAGGCTGGAACTTCGAAGGCCCTGGTCCAGGGCCTCCAGCCAGAGGGGGTCCGCCACGCAGTCGATGTCGGTGAAGGCCACCAACTCGCCTCGGGCGAGTTCGATCCCACGTTGCCGGGCGAGTGCCACCCCGCTGTGGGAGGTCTTGTGATATCGGATCCGTGTCCGCTGTACGCTCGCCAGGGCGTCGAGGCAACCGTTGATGGCCTGGTTGTCCGACCCATCATCGATGAGGATGACCTCGTAGAGGTGGGGCGGGTACCGCTGTCCCAGGAGGGCGTCGAGACACCGTTCGACGTGGCCGGCCTGCGGATTGTACGCCGGGACGACGATGCTCATGTTCCGCATCGGCTCTCGCCCCTCCACCGGTTTCAACGGGCCAGCAGCGCCTCGCACTCCCCGTCGAGTCGCAACTTCCGCGGCGCACGATCCCGATGGCCTCCTCGGCGAAGGCCCGGGCGACGTCGCGATGGCCCAGGCGTTCGTGACAGGCAGCGAGCTGGCAAGCGGATCGCGCCTGCTCCGGCTTAAGCGACAGATCGACGGCGAGTCGATGGGCATTGGCCAGGTGCTCCAGCGACTCGGACGGGCGGCCCATCTCCAGGAGGAGGGAGCCCAGCCCGATCGAGCAGCGGACCATGACGATGCCGGTTCCTTCCTTGTTGGCCATGGCCATGTCGAGGCCCCGCCCGTACGCCTCCAGGGCCTCCTGCTGCTGACCCTGCGCCTGGTAGACGCTCCCCAGGCTGCACAGCGACTCCACGATCCCTTCCAGGTGCTGGATCCGCTCGCGGATCTCCAGGCTCTTCTGGACGTGTTCCAGGGCCTCCTCAGGCTTCCCCATCGCAAGGTGGACGAGGCCGAGGTTGTTGTGGGAATGCCCGAGCCCGAAGACCGACTTCAACGCCTCGCGCATCTCCAGGCTTTCCCCGAAGAGCGCGAGGGCTTGCTGGTAGCTGCCCTGGGCCAGGTGGGCCATCCCCATGATATCGGCCGTGTGCGACGAGGCCGTGCCGGTCTCCTGGAGGGGCAAGGGTCGGTGCAGTTCCAGGCTCCGCCGTCCGTATTCGAAGACGTCGTCATAATCTCCGAGCAGCAACGACGCCAGCGCCAGGATGCTCAGGTTCTTGCCCTCCAGCCAGGGACTCCCGAGTTGCCTGGCGGTCTCGAGGCCACCGCGGCAGACTTCCCGGACGGCCTCGAACTGCATCAACCGGCAGTGGGCATAGCCGGTATTGACGATGGCCACGCAGCGCAGGTTCTTCTCCTGCTCTCCCGGCAGTCCTTCGAGCGTCTCGATGGCCCGTTTGTTATATTCCAGGGCCCGCGACCACTCGTTGCGCAATCCGGAAATCGAGGCCTTGCCGAGGAATGCGGAAGCCAGGGAGTATCCCCGGACGGTCTCGATCGACTCCGACAGAATCCGATCGGTGGTCTCGTACTGGCCCACCCGCAACAGGAACCGGGTCCACGCGGCGGCGATCTCGGCCGCCTTGTCGAAGTCGCGGATCAGGTAATAGTGACGGCGTGCCTCGAGCTGGGATTCGATGTCGTCCAGCCCTTTCGGAGACTTGGGGATCGGGATCGATTCGAAGTAGCTGGCTGCCCGGCGGTGGAGGGTCTCCCGCGAATGGCCGGCGCCCTCGGCCGGGAGTCGCGAGTAGGCGTACTGCTGGTCGAGGGGATGGAGACCGAAGGCGTTTCGCTCCCGGTGGAATTTCACGGCCGACTTGCCCACGAGCGAACGGAGGCACTGGCGCACGTCGAGCTGGGGGAACGAGGACAGGAGGAGGTAGCGGACGGCCAGCTCAGGCACGGGCCTGTCGAAGACGGCCAGCGCGTCGATCACCGGTCGCTCGTCGGTGCCGACGCGGCGGTAATGCTCCGCAACGAGGTTCTCGACGACCCAACCGTGGAACAGCACCTGGTCATGTAAGAGCTGGTCGAGGCTGAGCGTGGGGTCGCTCGAGAGGATGCCCGCGAGAATTTCGAGCGCAGCGTGGGATGCCGTAGCATCGCCGCGTGACGTCGAGCAGGCGATCGCGCACGGCGTCGCGCAACCCGAACTGGCCCTCGGGGTCGAGGTCGCGCAGCAATGCGACCGCATCGTCCTCCGGGAGCCCGTGGTCGAGCGGCACGACTCGGAAGGTGCGTACGCCCGGCCCGGCAACGAGGAGGCGCTCGCGGCTCGATGCGATGATCCGCAACCCGTGCGCGGTCGTCAAGCAGAGGTCGACGAACTCCCGCAAGTAGGGGTCCGCAATCGTGCCATCGTTGGCCAGTGCACCCTCCAGTTCGTCGAGCGCGAGGAGGTACGATCCCGCCGCAACCGGCCCAGCAGGAATTGCATCTTCTGCGTGAGCGAGACCGTGGCGTCCCGCAAGGTCTTCATCAGCTCGTCGTCATCGGGGATGCCGATCATGAGGCAGAAGGCGTGGAATAACTGCTCGACCGTGGGCTCACCCTTCATGCGGCAGCTCAGGTAGACGATGCCGTCGG
The DNA here is from genome assembly GCA_963816015.1 of uncultured Planctomycetaceae bacterium. Taxonomy (GTDB): domain Bacteria; phylum Planctomycetota; class Planctomycetia; order Isosphaerales; family Isosphaeraceae; genus Aquisphaera. Next base: position 45,802 of record CAWFJM010000062.1, read on the forward strand.
CACCCGCCCCCTCCGACGTTCCGGGCAGCCGCACCTCTCCGCTTTCGACCTCGGCGCAGAGCCTCGAGAGCAGCAGCGTCTTGCCGGTACCCCCTTGCCCTATGATGCAGATGAGCTTGGCCGTCGGGTCGCTGAGCAGGCCGCGCAATTGCGGGAGCTCGACGTCGCGGTCCCTGAAAATCCCGCCGACGTCGGCAAATCGCAGCCCGACGATCGGCATCCCCGAAAGATCGCGGCGGTTCCAACCCTGCGCCAGAGACGCGTGCCGGTCGCGGTTGATCTCGGCGCAGAGCGCGATCGCGGCCGTCGCCCGGGAGCCGAGATCGTCCGGGGTCTTGAAGAAGCTCACCATCTTCTTCTGGACGAATTCGTCGCGCAGGGCCCCGATGCGATCCCCCGGCGCCCGCGGTCGATGAACTTCGGGGACCATGGGACGTCCTCGTCCAGGAGGAAGATCAGCGTCGGGATTGCCCCCTCGATGGCCTTGCGGTACTCCAGTTCCGTGATCGATCGATCGTAGCCATCCGGGACGTGCCCATAGCGCCACGCGAAGATCCCGAGATAGAGGTCGCACCCCGCCACATCTTCCAGGCATTTCTCGAGAGGCGGCCGGTCGTCCGGTCCATAGTCTTCCATGGAAACCGCGGCGTGACCCAGCCTTCGAATGACTGCTAGTGTTTCCGCTCACAAAACCTGCAATGAATTCACGGGGCCTGCTACGCTGCTGATCGGTCCTTGACGGCACGAGAGGTCGCCTGATGCGCGGACGCAGGCCAGAGAAACTGACAATTGCTCGTCGGGATCGCAATGCGCTGCATTCCGCCGCTGACAGTGGTTCCTTGCCCTGGTTCCAGGTGCAACGAGCCAAGATCGTGTTGGCCATCGCTGCGGGGGAACGTCACTGTTCGGTCGCCGCCCGGCTCGAATGTGATGAATCCACGGTTTGGCGGGCTTGTGAGCGGTATCGCCGGGAGGGCTTGGCAAGTTTGTTCGTCGACGGCCGGCAAGGCAATTCGGGGCATCCGCAGCAGGTCTCTCCCGTACAACGGGCACAAATCGTGGAACTCGCCTGTCTGGAGCCGATCGCCAAGGGGTTGCACATCACGCACTGGTCCAGCGAGGATCTGGCCCGCCGGGCGGTGGAGGACAAGATCATCCCCGCGATCAGCCCGGCGACGGTTCGCCGTATCTTGCACGACGTCGATCTGCAACCCCATCGGACTCGCTATTGGAAGACGGCTCGGCTGGATGCCCGATTCAAGGAGAGGGCCGAGCAAGTCCTTTGGTGCTATGCCAATGCGGCTCGGCTTGCGGAACAGGGCATCTGGGTGGTGTGTGTCGATGAGATCCCGACCTTCCAGGTCTTGGAGCGTGACCCGATCCGCCGAGCGATCCCCGGGTCGATCGAGCAACAGGAGTTCGATTATACCCGGCATGGGACGGTCAACCTGTTGGTGTTCTTGGTCGTGCATAGCGGGCTGATGGAGTTGGCATTCCTGGAGACCAACGATGCTGAACACTATCTCCCCGAACTGGAGCTGTTTCATCGGCAGCACAAGGAGTTACGCGGTGTATTCCTGATCCAAGACGGCGGGCCCAGTCATATCGCAAGCGGCACGCGAAGGTATTTCGCCGGGAGCCAGGGCTGGTGGAGACCTCGGTATACGCCCGCCAATGCGTCATGGTTGAACCAGGCGGAGATTCTCATACACACGTTCAAACATTATTACCTGAAACGGGCATCCTGGAAGAGTCAGGAAGAGTTCAAGACCCATGTGTTGGCTTCCTGGCCCGAGTACAACCATCGATATGCCCGCCCCTTTGAATGGACTTGGACGAATCAGAAAATGCGCCAATGGTTCGACAAGCACGCCGTCAATTCATTGCAAGTGTTATGAGCGGATATACTAGGACGGCTGCCCGGTACTCCTTCAGATCCATTGATGTAGATGACAAATAAATATTAATTTTATAATATAAAATTTATGGCTGCCGTCCAAGGCCCACGAACGGCCGCGCCGCGGCGCATGCTGAGCTCACTCTGGACGAAAATGTAACCTTGGGTGGTCGCCTCGGCAAGCTCTTTCCCAGGTGTCGGAGGATTTGGTCGCGGCGGTCCAACGGGCCGGCCTCGATACCGCGAAGAAAAGGGGGACACGAAGAAAAGGGGGACATACATCGCTTCGGGTCCGCCTCCATTATGATTGGCTAACCCCTCCGATATCCTCTTTCCCGTCCAGGGCAGGATGCTCGATTCGACTCGCTTCGGCTCGCCCCTCAGCCCGAGCCGGCTGGGCGTCTGCGTAGTCAGGGTACCACATGAAGTCGTTGAGGATGAAGTCGATGGCCTGGTCGGGGCCCTGGCCCCAGGTCGAGGCGGCGGGCTTCGCGGATGACGGCGGCGCCGATGGTCCGGGCGACGCGGCGGAGCTGGCTCTGGTCGGGGTAGATCCGGCCCACGGCGAGGTGGCCGTCGCTCACGCGTCCGGCTCGGACAGCGCGCACCAGGCAGAGAGGCCGTTGCTTCCGGCTCGGACAGATCTGGACCGCGCGGCTGCGCGGCAAGGCCGGCCGCGGGGGTGCGGGCGATGGAAGGCCCGCGTTGACAGATGGCCGGGTTCCGGCTAAAGTCCGGCCGCACGTCGCGACCGCAGAGCGACGGTCGGCCTGAATTCACCATCACGACCCTCAACGGCGAGCCTCTCGCCCCGCTCCGTGGCCATGCGGTCAAGGCGCGTGTTCGGGCGATCCCAGGGACGGAGACGCATTCCGGCACGTGTCGCTCTTTGACGGGCGAGGGTTAATCATGGACGATGTCCCCGCCGGTCCGGCGAGCCCGGAGCCGAGGAGGTCATCGCTTTCCGTCGTGGTTCCCGTGCGGAACGGGGGCTCCGACTTCGAGCGTTGCCTCCGTCGGCTTCGTGACTCCACCTGGACCGATTACGAGCTGATCGTGGTCGACGACGGCTCGATCGACGGCTCGGCCGCTCTCGCCCGCGACATGGGTGCGATCGTGGCACGCCACGACCGGCCGCTGGGGCCTGCCGCCGCCCGCAATCGCGGCGCGCGGATGGCCACCGCCCCGCTCATCTTCTTCCTCGACGCGGACGTGGCCGTCCATCCCGAGACCCTGGCCCGCGGCATGGCGCGATTCCTCGCCGACCACCGCCTGACCGCCCTGTTCGGCTCCTATGACGACGAGCCGCCGGCTCGAGGCCTGGTGAGCCAGTTCAGGAATCTGCTCCATCATTACGTCCATCAGCAGGGCGATTTTCACCAGGACACCCGGCCCGCGCACACGTTCTGGACCGGCTGCGGGATGATCCGCCGCGATGTCTTTCTCGATTTCGGCGGTTTCGACCCGAGCCTTTACCCCCGTCCGGCCATCGAGGACATCGAGCTTGGCTATCGGCTCACCCGCGCCGGCCACCGGATCCTCCTGGCGCGCGACGTTCTGGCCACCCATCTGAAGCGGTGGTCGCTCTTCGAGATGGTCCGCACCGATATCTTTCGCCGGGGCGTCCCCTGGATGCTCCTGATCAAGCGGAGCGGAACCATCGAGACCGACCTTAACGTCAAGCCCACCCAGCGCCTCTGCGTGGTGCTGACGGGCCTGGTTCTGCTGGCGGTTCTCGCGCTGCCGTGGAATTCTCTGGGAGCTGTCGTCGCCGGGCTCGGATCCGCGGCGATCGTCTGGCTCAATCGCGGTTTCTACCGCTTCCTCGGCCGGCGCAAGGGGCCGGGCTTCGCGGCGGCGTCACTGCCGTTGCACCTGCTCTATTACACCTGCTGCGGCGTATCGGTCCTGATCGCCCTGTTCCAGTGGCACGTTCTCAGCCGGGTGCCGGCTTCCCTTTCGGCCGGAGCAACTCGCCGCGAGCGGGTTGATCGCGGCTCGAAGCCGATTCCCCGACCGATCCTGGCTCGAATCGCAGGGAGGCTGGCGCGTTGGACAACCCGATCAAGGTAGCCGTGGTTCGAACCGATCGCAGGCGCGGAGGCGTCGCGGAGGCCCTCGCCCTCATCGCCGACGACCTGCGGCCCCGCGTCCAGAACGATCTTCACCCGGTCGTCATCCCGAACCTCGACAATCCCCGCCGTCCCTGGACGTGTACTCATCGCGACACCCTCTCGGCGGCCGCCGACGCACTCCTGGACGCGGGGGCGTCGTCGATCACGGTCGTCGGGGAACCTGGCCAGCGGGGCCGGAATCCTGGCGATCCGGTGGATCGGCTCGGCTATCGGGCGGAGCTCTGGAACCGGCCGGCACGGTTCCACGAGATCGAGGGTGACGCGGGCGATGAGTCCTGGAGCACGATCCCCTGGGTCGGTAGTCCGGTGAAGCCCGCACGCTGCGAGTTCCCGCGTGGGTCGCGGCCTCGCGGTGCCGCGTCGCCCTTGGCGTCGCCAAGACCCATGACGTCTTCCGCGTCGGGCTGGGGCTGGCCAATCTCGGTGGCGTCCTTCATCACGATGACCGCATCCTGCCAGGCTGGGGACGCGGAGTGTGCGGGAGCCTCCTTCCCGGCCGGGGCTGGGCCACCGGGCTCCTGGAGTCGTGGCGCGGCTCCCTGCTGCGGGCCTGGCTGGCGATGCGGACGATCTCGGGGGGAATGCGTCTGACCGGGCCCGAGCGGCGCCGGCTGGAGGCGGTCGAACGGGCCACAGACGGCCTGATCACACTGGCCGCGTTCCTGATGCCGACCGTCAGCCTGATCGATGGCTTCGTGGCCGCGGAGGGCGAAGGGCCCCGGCACGGAAGACGTGCTCCGCTCGGAACCATCATCGCGGGCACCGATGCCGTCGCGGTCGATGCGGTGGCCGCCGCGGTGATGGGTTTCGAACCGCTGGAGATCGCCTACCTTCGTCTCGCCCAGGCCATGGGACTTGGAACCGCCGACCGGAGCTCGATCACGATCGTCGGCGATCCCCTCTCGTCGTCCCGGAGCTTCCGCCGCCACTCCTCGGACCGGCTGCTGAGGCTCTCCGGCACGACCCGAGCGAGCGTGATGACGCCACGCCCGCATTTCGACACCGTCCGGGCTCGACGATCCATCCGCACGGAGGCCTGAAGGCAGACCGATGCGCATCGGCTTCGACGGAAGTTGCCTGTCCAACCGCCGCGGCTTCGGCCGCTTCTCCAGGCTCCTGCTCGAGGCGCTGGCGGATCGTCCTCGACGCCGCACCAGGTCGTGGTGGTCATCGACCGGCCCTCGGATCGAGCTGGTGACAATTCCCGCTGGCTTCGAGCGGATCGTGGTGGACCTTGGCGAGGCGCCGAGCGCGGCCGCGTCCGCCCAGGGACGGAGGCGCCTCGGCGACATGCTGGCTATGGGACGCGCCGTGGCCCGGGCCGGGCTCGACCTCATGTACTTCCCGGCGACCTACACGTTCTTCCCTGTCTGGAACGTGCCCCGCCTGGTCGTGACCATGCACGACACCCTGGCGCTGGCCCACCCGGAGCTGGTTTTTCCCACCCGCCGGGGGCGGCTCGCCTGGCTGCTCAAGGAGCACGCCGCCGTTCGCCTGGCCGACCGCATCGTGACCGTCTCCGAGACATCCCGTCGCGATCTTCAGGCCTGGTTTCGTCTGCCCGCTGACCGACTGCGCGTCATCACCGAAGGTGCCGACCCGGTCTTCCGGCCCGAGACGAGTCCACGCGAGTCAGACCGGGTTCTCCGGAAATACGCCATTCCCTCCGACGCGCGATACCTGCTCTACGTGGGCGGCCTGAGCCCCCACAAGAACCTGCCCCGGCTGATCGAGGCGTTTTCTCGGATCGCCGCACCGGGCGTGTTCCTGGTTCTGGTGGGAGACCTCAAGGACGTCTTTCACACCCACTCCCCGAGATCCTGTCCGCCGATCGCGCGGGGTGGGGTCAGTGGCCGCGTGCTCCTCCCGGGTTTTGTTCCCGATGCCGAGTTGATGTCGCTCTACACCCGGGCGGAGGCCCTGGTGCAGCCCTCGTTGATGGAGGGGTTCGGCCTCCCCGCCGTGGAGGCCATGGCCTGCGGGACCCCGGTGATCTCCAGCCGCGCCGGCTCCCTTCCCGAGGTGATCGGCGACGCCGGACTCTTCTTCGACCCGACCGACGTGGCCTCCATCGCCGGCACCATTGGCAGGTTCCTCGCCGATCCCCCGCGCCGAGCCGAGCTCGCGCGCCGCGCGCTCCAGCGCGCCGCGATCTTCTCGTGGGACCGCGCTGCGGACGCTCTCATCGCGTGCTTCTCTGACCTCGCAAACCTGCCCCATAACTTGACGCCACCTCCGCTGAATCGCCCAAGCGCAAGGTTCGCCAACCGCGGAGCGGCGAAAGTCAATAGCCCAGGGCGTTAGCCTTAGGTTGAGAAAGTGATCAAAGCTCAATATGTCCTAGCCCCGTGACCCCTCCCGCTGTTCGCAGGGCTCGCGCCCTGGGCTATTTTGGCTGCCGCCCCTCCGGCGCTCGGAATGCGACATTTCGGACAGCCTCACGATCCCGAAGATAGGGAACCGGCTGCCCGGGATGCTCTACCGGGTTCAACACGCCCCCCGGTCGTTGTAGAATCACGGCTTGTGATCGTGGGTCGCCAGGCAGGATCTTCGAGACCACTTCATGAACCGACCGCCGATCGACTTGAGGTCCGACACGGTGACGCGCCCGACGCCGGCCATGCGCCGGGCGATGGCGGAGGCCGAGGTTGGCGACGACGTGTTCGGCGATGACCCGACGGTGCAGGCGCTGGAGGCCCGCACGGCCGAGCTTCTGGGCAAGGAGGCCGCGGTGTTCGTTCCCTCCGGGACGATGGCCAACCAGATCGCAGTCGGGGTGCACACGAGGCCCGGTGATGAGCTCCTCTGCGCCAGCACCTCTCATGTTTATGTTTGGGAGGCCGGGGGTATCGCCCGGCACTCGGGAGTGACGGCCCGGACGTTCGAGGGGGACTTCGGCCTGCTTTCGCTCGACGACCTCAAGGACGCCGTACGCCCCGACGACGTTCACTACGTCCGGACCCGCATGGTCTGGCTCGAGAACACGCACAACCGGGGCGGAGGCCGGATCCAGTCGCTCGAGAGCATCGACGCGATTCGCCACTGGGCGCGAGAGAACCGGCTAGCCATGCACCTCGATGGCGCCCGGCTGATGAACGCCGTGGTGGCCACCGGCAGGCCAGCGCGAATGGGCCAAGCATTTCGACACCGTCTCGATGTGTTTCTCGAAGGGCCTGGGTGCTCCGGTCGGCTCGGCGCTGGTCGGTTCGACCGAGGCGATCCGCCATGCGCGTGCCCTCCGCAAGCTGCTCGGCGGGGCGATGCGGCAGGCCGGAATTCTCGCCGCGGGTGCGCTTCACGCGCTGGATCACCACGTGGAGCGGCTGGCCGAGGACCATGCTCACGCCCAGATGCTGGCCGATGCGTTCCAGAACACCGAGGGCTTCACTCTGGAGTCGGGCCCGGTCGAGACCAACCTCGTCTGGGTGCGCCGTTGACCCGGCGCTCGGGACGGCCGCCGAGCTGGCCGCCTATCTCCGGTCGCGGGGCATCCTCATCGCCGTGCTTGGCTCTCAGGTCATCCGGGCCTGCACCCACCTCGACGTGACCCGCGACGACATCGCCTACGCCGCCAGCGTGATCCGCCAGGTGGAACCGGCCATGATCACGGCCGTCACGCTCGTGTATTGAGACCCGAGGGACATCCCGGTGCCCAGGGTCCCAGCGATCCACTCGTGGGATCTCGATACAGAGCAGGCGCGCGAGCTTCAGCTCGAGCTCGCGGCACTCGTCGACACCACGCGTTCTCTGCCCGAGGTGAAGACGGTCGGCGGGGCCGACGTGTCGTATGATCTTCGGGGCCAGTGGCTTTACGGGGCGATCGTCGTCACGCGAGCCGGCACGGAGGAGGTTGTGGAACGGTCGGGCGTCGTGACCGAAGCGCTATTTCCTTACGTTCCCGGCCTGTTCAGCTTTCGCGAGGCACCGGCCCTCATCCAGGCATACGAGGCTCTTGGCGAGCGGCCCGACGCCTTGTTGCTGGACGGGCAGGGGATCGCTCATCCCCGAAGGATCGGGCTGGCCAGCCACGTTGGCTTGTGGCTGGGCATCCCCACCATCGGCTGCGCCAAGTCCCGGCTCTTCGGCGAGCACGAGGAGCCCCGCCCGGAACGCGGCGACTGGCGGCCGTTGACCGACCAGGGTCGAACCATCGGCGCCGTCCTCCGGACCCGGGATCGGGTCAAGCCCGTCTATGTCTCCGCGGGCCATCTCTGCGACCTGCCGGGGGCCATCCGGGTTGTGCTCGACAATGCCCCGAAGCATCGCCTGCCCATTCCCGCCAGACTGGCCCACCAGTATGTCAACGAGCTCCGGCGGCATGCGGGGGATCAAGAGACTGCCCGGGGAACACACCAGCATTCGTAGCCTGATGCCGGCCCGACCTCAGAGTCCCGCATGGCTCACGGAATCGAGCAGAGCTGGACCGATGAAATTCGCCTCGTCGGATCAAGAAACTCAATCATCAGAGGATCTCTTCCGTGTCGGGGTCCCACCGCACGGTGGTCTGACGGCGGTAGGAGACGATGGCCATCTGGCAGGCGATCGCGGTGCGGAAGCCGAGCTCGAACGGGCAGACTGGCTCCTTGCGACTGCGGACGCAATCGAAGAAGTTCCACATGTGCTGATCGGTCATCTCCTTGTAGCCCCCGTCATCGGGGCGGGACCCGCCGCGCTCTTCGCCCCTTGCGGGATGACGCGGACCTGATCCGACTGGGTGTGAACCAGGGTTGCCTCGGTGCCGAAGAGGTAATCGTGCCCCTCCCCGTAGTAGTCGTTCCCGAACATCGAGGTGAAGGTGAGGAGGAGCTTCTCCGGGTGGCTCATCGAGACCTGGAAGGTGTCCGGCACCTGCATCCGGGGTGCCAGGTAGTTGGCGCCGGTCATCGTCACCGACTGCGGGATCGATAGCCCGAGGGCTCCGAACCAGAAACCGAGAGTGTGGACCATGTTTTCGAAGACGTTGCCGCCCGAGTAGTCCCAGAAGAACCGCCAGTAGATGTAACGATGAGGGTCGAACGGGACATGCTTCGCTTCGCCCTGAAAAGCCGGCCAGTCGACGTGGTCCGGGTCGCAGTCGGATGAGATGTCGCGGAGCCAGCCCCCGTAGGGCCGCATTCCGAAAGTGGTGCGTCTGGATCAGCGTGACGGTGCCCATGCTTCCAGACCTGGCCAGCTCGCGGACCTTCTGAATGCCCTCTCCGCGGTTCATCTGCATGCCGATCTGAACCACTCGTCCCGATCCCGCCAGCACTTTCCTCATGCGGCGGGCGTGGCCGGGATTGAACGCCATGGTCTTTTCCTGGTACACGTCCTTGCCCGCCTGGATCGCGGCGACGAAGTGGATCGCGTGCAGGTGCTGCGGCGTCGCGATCAGGACCGCGTCGATCGTCTTGTCGTCGAGGAGCGCCCGGTAGTCCTTGAACGTCGCGATGCCGGGGACGATCGCCCTCACTTCCTCGAGCCGGCGGGTGTAGACGTCCGCCACAGCAACGGCTTCACATCGGGGCACCGCAGGGCGGCCCGGAGGATCTCCTTTCCGCGCGAGCCGCCACCGATCAGGCCGAACCGGATTCGCTCGTTCGCCCCCAAGAGACTACCCGTCGCGGGGGTCGCCGTTCCCGCCATGGCAGCGCTGGTCGCGCCCCCGATCATCGATCCCAGCAAAGCTCGTCGATGGGACATGGCTTGCCTCCTGAATGGCGGTGTCTGCTCGCTCTTTAAGAACCCGCAGGCGACCAGTTCGTTGCATTCCTTAACCCGGAATCGATGCTCCTCCTGCGGCAGAATCCGGTCAGGCCCCCAGTGAGGACGGCTGAAGAGACCGCCGCAAGGTGGAAGAGTTGGGTCGAGTGGAGTTGGTGGAGGGGAGCGACATCAATGGGATGGCCCGCGAGACGTGGCCAGAAACCGCCCTATGGCGAACACGGTCAAGACACCTTAGAATGTTTTTTCCGACCGGGGCGGGCTTTCCCCATCACCTTGCGGATTTGACACGTACCCTTTCTCCAAGTCCATGGGTCGCTCGACGAAACGAGGCTGATATGCGTGAGGCCGCAAGACTGCGCGTGCCGGTTGTGATCGGATTGAGCATCTTCCTTGGCTGGTTGGTGGCGGGCGGTCCCTCCCCCGAGAATCCTGCGGTGTCCACGACCCGCGAGGCGGCGGAAGACAGCGTCGACCGGACGGTCCTCCCCATCCCGGAGCCCACGTATCCGCCGATCACCGAGCTCGATGTCCGAAACGCGAAGGCCCCGCCCCGATTCGACGTAAAGGCTCCGGCCGGCGCTCCCAACGTGCTGGTCGTGCTGATCGACGACATGGGCTTCGGTCAATCCAGCACCTTCGGTGGACCCATTCACATGCCTCACGCGGATCGCCTGGCCAGCAAGGGGCTGCGGTACAATCAATTCCACACCACGGCCCTCTGCTCACCGACTCGTGCGGCCCTGCTCACCGGCCGTAATCATCACGTCTGCAATATGGGCTCGGTCACGGAGACCGCTACCGCATTCCCGGGACAGACCGGGCAGCGGCCCAACAGCGTCGCGCCGCTGGCCGAGATGCTCCGGCTCAATGGGTTCACCACCGCCGCCTTCGGCAAGTCGCACGAGACCGCGGCCTGGGAGGTCAGCCCTTCGGGTCCGACCAATCGCTGGCCAACCCGCTCCGGCTTCGACAAGTTCTACGGGTTCATTGGCGGCGAGGCGAACCAGTGGGCACCGACGATCTATGACGGGATGAACCAGGTCGAGCCCCCGAAAAATCCCAACTATCATTTCCTGACGGATATGACCGACAAGGCCATCGATTGGGCCAAAGCAGTGAAATCGCTCACGCCGGACAAGCCATTCTTCATTTATTATGCCCCAGGTGCCACGCATGCTCCGCACCACGTGCCGAAGGAATGGATCGCCAGGTACAAGGGCAAGTTCGACCAGGGCTGGGACAGGCTCCGTGAGGAGACGCTGGCGAGACAGAAGGCGCTAGGCGTGGTCCCGCCCGATGCGAAGCTTGCCCCCAAACCGGCCGCGATCAAAGATTGGGACACGCTCACGCCTGACGAGCAGAGACTCTTCGCCCACCAGATGGAGGTCTACGCCGGTTACGGCGAGTTCGCCGACCACGAGGCCGGCCGGCTGATCCAAGCCATCGAGGACCTGGGCCAGATGAACAACACGCTGATCTTCTACATCCTCGGCGACAACGGCGCCAGCGCCGAAGGGGGCATGAGCGGGCTATTCAACGAGATGACCTACTTCAACGGGGTGCAGGAGAATGTTGCGGACATTCTGAAACACTACGACGAGCTGGGTGGTCCCATGTCGTATAGCCACTATGCAGCGGGCTGGGCCGTGGCCGGGGACGCGCCGTTCACCTGGACGAAGCAAGTCGCCTCGAATTACGGCGGAACCCGCAATGGCATGGTCGTTCACTGGCCCGATCGGATCAAGGCCAGATGCGAGACCCCCTCGACGGAGGAACGCCGGTGACGGACGATTACAAGGATCGCGACAACAAGTTCACCGGCAAGATCCACAAGGTGACGATCGACCTGAAGTAGAGGCTCGTCCGACCATTCCTCTCGGCATCAACCGCGGCGAATCCATCCCTGGTCACCGCGTAGACGTTCTGCCGTTCAGCTTCCGGTTCGCGATTCGAACACAGTGGACGCACCAGACCGCCATCGCCGAGTGAAGAATGACCGCCGGCAGCAAGCCGGCGCCCGACATCCCCAGGCTGATTCGGGCGTAACCGATCAGCGAAACGGCCGCGATGTTGTACAGCAGCATGGCCCTAGCCAGGGCCGCAGCCGTCGGGCCCTGAGCATCGTCGCGCGCGAGCCAACACGCCGCTCCGAGCGAGAAGAGCGCCGCCCCGAGGACGCGACCGATGACCAGGCTGGCGGGCGAATCGAGCGGTGAGCCCAACAGCACCAGAACAATAGCCGACGGTGTGATCGCGAGCACGACGCCGGTCCCGGCTTCGATTGCGGCGGTGATCGTGAGCAACATCTTCATGGGATGTTTTGAGTCCGAGCGCGACTCTGAGATGCCGGGTTGCCCTGTAGGAGGCCCCCCCAGGGCGACCCGGCTCAAGGATCCTTCTCTTGAATCGACACCGATGACCGGCCTCGAGGCCGTGCGCGAAGCTGGATCAAGGAACTCGACCGTGACAGTACCAGATCACGCAGGCCATCTCGATCCTGATCCGAGCTGCTCGAAGATCCCTGGGGCCGGGACGACTGACTTTGCGCCGCGGCTGACCCGTCCCACGGCCGCACATTTCGTGATATCATCGCCACTTCCGGTGGGCCGGTCCACTGAGCCTGGTCGGTCGGCGGGAGCTCGCCCTCCGGGAATAAGATGCGGTGACCGAGGATCTCGCGGATGATGACGACGTCGCTGGACAGGACGGAGCTTCTGAAGCTTTTCCAGGTCATGGGACTTATCCGCCGGTGCGAGGAGCAACTTGCCAGGTCGCACCAGAACGGGCTGGTTCATGGCGCCTGTCATACCTACGTCGAACGGGAGGCCATCGCCGCGGGATTGACGGCTCACCTGAGGCCCGATGACGTGGTGTTCAGCACGCATCGCGGGCACGGACATGCGTTGGCGAAGGGTGTCTCCACGCGGCGGATTTTCGCGGAGCTCTTCGGTCGCGCGACAGGCTGCTCGCAGGGACGCGGGGGATCGATGCATCTGCTCGAGCCCGAGGTCGGGCTGATGGGAACCAGCGGCATCGTGGGGCCCTGCGTTCTCCAGGCCGTGGGGGCCGGCTATAGTTTCAGGCCGCTGGAAACCGACCAGGTCGCGGAGGTCGAGGCAGCCGTCGAGGACGCCCGGCAGTTCGCAGAGGCATCGGACTGGCCCGACCCCGCCACTGCCACCCGGTTCGTTTTCGAAGAGCCGCCACGCCAGGCCTTCGGGTAATCCAGCGCGGCGAAGCCGCCGAGCCCGACCGCGGCGGAACCCCGTCACGTGACGTCCATGCAGACCACACTCGAAGCCCTCAGAAAGTGTGTGAGAAGGTAGCTATACGGGTTTCAGACGCTTGAGCATAAGATGGATCATAGCCAGTTGGACTATCGCCTCACTAGTTCTACTGTATCCCTACGTTCTGAGTTGATTCTTGAGGCGCGGCATGACTTTACGTGCGCGATGATGATACAGGCGGGCTTGCTCGTTGCGTCTCAGCCAGCGGGTACTTCGGCGACAAAGCGATGACGGGACGTTCGCCTTGAGGCGATTGTCGATGAGTCCCGAGATGATCCTCCTGATCTGCGGCGATGTCAGCGCGGGGGTCCGGATTTTTCCCCCGCCGCGTCTCCTGGTTCAGGAACCACGCGGCCAGGAGGGACAGGGTTTGATGATGATGCCAGGCGATCCAGTTCCTAACCTGGTAATCGGCCAACCCCGCCTCTCCCTTAGCTCGTTCAAGAGGGTGTGACCTCGGAAGCATGTAACATCAGGCCGCAACCGGGAACCCATCCTGGTCGATCCTGGCCCAGAACTGCGACCAACGCTCGGTCGTGTACGTCAGGCATCGCACGCTCAACACCGCCGCCGCACCCGGCTCCTTCCACCTCATCCCCGAACCGCACAGCCGCTGCTTGACCAGAACCTTGCAAGCCGCCTCCGTCACCCCCGAGCCGATCGGAATCTTCGATTCCACCAGCGGGGCGTAGTCCATCCGGCCCGCCTTGCTCTGGTTGGTGAAGTACGTGATTGCCGCCTCGACCTCCGGGTGATCCGGGGCGACCCCCTTCTCGGCCGCCAGCCGCTTCAGGTCCCGGATCAACTGCCGGGCCGCACCCGGCTCGTGCTTCAGCCGGTGGCAACTCGACTCCAGCCACGGCCGCTTCGCCCCCGGCTCTCGGGCGAAGAGGGCATCGGCCGCATCGGACAGGTACTCGGCGGCGTGCCAGAAGTCGATCACCTGGACCGCGGTATGCCGGCCGAGAAACTCCCAGTTCCCCTTCGCCCCGTCGGCTAACCCTACGTAGCGGGCCTGCGGGTACGCCGCCCTGACTCGCCCGATCTCCCGCTCCAGGCGGTCGAGGAACGTCGCCTTGCCGTACTCCGGGGTCGCCGCCAGGTAGATCGTGTGCTGTCGCTCGCCGTCCCGGTCATAGAACCCGATGGTGCCGACCATCGTCTCCCGCCACCCGTCCTCGCACATCAGCAGGCAGGTGCCGTCCATCCCGATGGTGATCGTCCCGATCGGCCCCTCTAACTCGGGCGGGGCGTACTCCCAGTCCTCCTCCTGGGCCATCGCCACGGCGGCCACGGCGTCGGCCACGTTCTGGACGAACGACCGGGCCACCGCACGGCCGTGGTTCTCCCGCAGGTCCTCGATCACTCGGGAGGAGCCGAACTCGGCGTACTTGTGCGAGATGATCTTGGCGAACCGGGGGGTGGAGCTGCCGATGATCCGGGCGTTGCGGTCGAGCGGGCAGTAGGTCTTGCCGCCCCGGGAACTTTGGTAGAGGTGGCGTTCCACGGGGGCGACCCCATAGGGGGGCTGGTACTCCTTGAGGACTCGACCCATCGAGGTGAGCTTGGTGTCGGCGACGACGAGCGGTGTGCCGTCGGTGTCGAATCGTTGCAGGGCCTCTCCGGTGGCGAGGACGCCCGCCCGGTTGAGGTGCTCCTGGATCGTCTCCTCGGACTCCAGCATGGAGGAGCCGTAGGGGATCTCGATCTGGATGGTGAAAGCGGTCTCGGTGCGGGCGACGATGGCGGCGGGCATGGCGACCTCCCTGGAAGGAGGCCCAACTTTATCCGAGCGGCCCGTCATTGTTTACATAATTCCGAGGCCGCACCCGGTCAAAGCATTCCTGGCGACCTGGCGGCCGGCCGGGGGCGTGGTGCGGGTGGTGATCATCCAGGAGGACGACGGTTCCTGGCGTGCCGTGCTGTGCACCGACCCGAAGGCGAGCGTCGCGGCCATCGTTCAAGTCGTCCTTGACCGCTGGGGCATCGAACCGAACTTCCACGACTTGAAGGAAGTCGAAGGGATCGAGCAGGTGCCGGTGCGTCGGGTCTGGTCGAATGGGGGGGCGTTGAACCTTTCCCTGGGGGTGCACACACTGATCGAGGTCTGGGCCTGGAACCGTCGAGCGGTGTCGCTGAGCGACCGAAGTGATCGGCCCTGGGATGATGCTGACCGGCGACCTTCGCACGCAGATCGACACGGAGCCGTGCCGCGAGCCATGCTGGGGGAAGAATATCAGCAACTCCATGTCCCGGCGCCATGGTCAGAGAAAATCCAGCTCCTGCTGGAGAACGTGTTCAGACTGGTGGCTTGATCGAGGTCAGTCCTTGGAAAGTGCAGCGAGGTTTTGAGATAGTTTCTAAGCTGGTCACCAAGTGAAAGTTAATACTGAAGTTTTGCAAATATGATGAAAGCACTGCGAACAAAGCCCCAGATCGCTCATCTTGGCGACCCAAATGCCCGGCGCAACCTGTGGTAACTGTTAAGCAGTTCAGGTTGCCCGTTTTGGGGTTGTCGGGCAAACTGCAGCCATCATGGACGACCAACGACTACGAGAACGGATCGCTGAGCTGGAAGCGGAGAACGCAGAACTGCGGCGTCGGGTGGCGCAGCTGGAGCACGAACTCCAGAAGATCCGCCAGCGCGGCAAACGCCCACACAACGGCCGCAACGACCCGAAAGGTCCCCGTACGGACCACCGTCGCAAAGAGCATCGAAAGCACCCCGGGTCCTTTCGGCCTGAGCCGCCCCCAGGCACTGACTTTATCGACCACGACGTCCATCCCCAGCAGTGTTCCCATTGCGGTGCGAGCGATCTCGAACCGGCCGGCCAATTCGAAGACCACTTCGTGGCCGATCTTCCCCAACCCAGGATTGAGTGGCATCGCTATCGCCGCCACCTCTACCGCTGCCGTTGCTGTCAGCAGACCTGCCAGGGCCGCGGTGACCTGGAACTCCCGGGCTCGCACATCGGCCCGCGGGCTCGCTTGCTGACCTGTTACGGCCGCCCCACCTGGGCATCTCCTTGGGAAAGACCCAGAACTTGCTGCACGACTTCTTCGGCCTGAGCATCAGCAGAGCGGGCCTGCTCGGTCACTTGCGCTGGGCGGCCAACTGTTCGCCCCGGTGGTCGAGGAACGCTTCGAATTGCTCCGTCAATCTCCCGTGGTCCGCGGGGACGAGACCGGCTGGCGCATTAACGGCCAGACCGCTTGGGCCTGGTGCTTCCGCGACCCCCGGTTGGCCCTGTTCCTCATCGACCGCCACCGTGTGACGGCCGGCGAGAAAACGTAGCGCGGGACGGCCGAAAAACGTGGTGCCCGGGGCCTTCAGATTACCCTTCGCTCGATCCTGCGTCGACAGTCGAAGTCGGTGACTCTGCCGCTGGACTTCGACGCCGCTTGCGAGCCTCTTTCAGCCGGTAACTCTCCCGGCCGGTTTCGAGGATCGTACATCGATGGGTGAGACGGTCGAGGGTTGCTCCCGTCAGCCGCTCGCTGCCCAAAACTTCCGTCCACTCCTCGAACGGAAGGTTCGTTGTCACGATCATGCTGGAACGCTCGTATGCCGTGCTGATCACGTCGAACAGCAGCTCGGCGCCGACCTGGCTGGCTGGCACGTAGCCCAGTTCGTCCAGCACCAGCAGGTCCAGCTTCGCCAGCTCGCGCGTAGCCGCGTCAGCTGACGATCCTCGCGAGCCTCCAATAGCAGCGTGGCCAGCTCCGTGACCCGGAAGAACCGCACCCGCTTGCCCCGGGCACACGCCTCGCTCGCCAGCGCCGTGGCCAGGTGCGTCTTCCCCGAGCCGCTTCCCCCAATCAACAGCACGTTCTCACGGCGGTTGATATATTCACATCGCATCAGCTCCAGGACCAGCGGCTTGTTCACCGCAGGCACGGCCGTGAAGTCGAACGCGTCCAGGCTCTTGGGCGTCGGGAACCGGGCCGCCTTCAGCCGCCGGGCGGCTGCCCGCCGCTCGCGGTCCAGCAGCTCCAGCTCCGACAGCTGGAGCAGGAACCCCAGGTGGTCGACGTTCTCCTTGGCACACCGCGCCGCCACCTTCTCACACTCGGCCGTCATGGTCGGCAGCTTCAGTGCCTTGAGGTGGTGCTTCAGGAGCACGGCGCTTTGGGTCGCCAGCTTCTTCATGGGGTCACCCCCGCCGCCAGGCTCGCGTAGACCGAGAGGTCGGGCGCCGGCACGGTCACCGCCTGGAGGTGCGGTCGGCCGTCCAGGCAGAACAGCCCCGCCGGCTGCTCCCGCCGATGCTCTAGGATCAGCCGCACGGCGTCGGCGTCGGCGACACCCAGTTCCAGCGCCCGCTCGACGGCGCGGGTCAACTCGGCGGGGTCGGCCCACTCCAGCAGCCGCAGGACCTTGATGAACTGTCGCGTCCCCGGCCCGCCGAACTCGGCCTCCAGCCGGCGCCGCAGCACGCCGAAGCAGACCGGCAGCTGCCAGCCCTCCAGAGGTGCCGCGAAGTCCAGCGCCCCGGGCTTGCGCTCCAGCACCGCCAGGTAGTGCACCGGGTCGTAGAACACCTGCTCGCGGCTCCAGCACCGCAGATGGACCGCGGCCACGCGATTGCCGGCGACGATCCGCACCGTGTCCACCGAGGCGACAACCGTCACCGGGTGGTGGGCCAGCTCGGTGGGGACCGAGTACTGGTTGGCGTCGAAACTGACCAGGGACAGCGAGTCGACACACCTCGGCTCAACCCGGGCGGCGACGAAGGATTCACCCGGCAGGGGCAGCAGCACCGGCCGCTCCTGGTCGAGGAGCTTGGCCTTGGATGCGGGCTTACCCCAGAGCCGACGTGCCAGGTCCTCGCGGCACCGCCGCTGGAGGTCGGCGTTCAGCGATTCGAGCCCGCCGTGGACGACGGGCACCGGCACCAGGAAGCTGCGGCGGGTGAAGCCGATAAGCGTCTCCACGTGCCCTTTCTCGTTGGGCCGCCGCACCAGACAGAAGTGATCCTCGAAGAGATGATGACTCTTGAGTCTGAGGAACGCGTCGGTCACCTTCCGGTCGCGGCTTCCGGTGATCTGGGCGACGGCGATCTTCGAGTTGTCGTAGCTGATCCGCCGGGGTCCGCCCCCGAAGAAGGCGAAGGCCCGGACGTGCCCCTCGAGGAACGCCTCGGTGCACTCGCGGGGGAAGGCACAGACGAAGGTGGCGTCGGAGTACGGCAAGGTCATCACGAACAGGGCGACAGTGGTGGTCTGGCCGTCGAGCGTGACCTCGGCCTGGCCGAAGTCGACCTGGGCCTCGCCAGGGCGGTGGGCCAGGGGGACGAAGACCTCGGCGGAGCGGAGCCTCCAGGCGGCGACGGCTTCCTTGACGACGGTCAGGCCGCCGGTGTAGCCGTGCTCGTCGCGGAGCCGCTCGAAGACGCGGCGGGCGGTGTGCCGCTGTTTCCTCGGGGCCTTCTTGTCGTCCTCGAGGATCTGGTGGATGACGGGCAGGAACGGATCGAGCTTGGGCCTGGGGCGTGGGACCGTACGGCGGTAGCCAGGCGGTTCGGCGTGCTCGAGGATCTTCTTGAGGGTATCCCAGTGGATGCCGTACGCGCGGCAGGCAGCGCGCTTGCTCAGGCCGTCGACGAGGACGCGACGGCGGATCTCGGCCCAGATCTCCATGTCGGTGTACACCCATAGACCTCACGACTGGGGAACCTCGATGGGGTTAGCGAAAGTTCCATCGTGGCTCCAAGGCCGTGAGTGCGGCCATGGGCGCTACGTTTTCTGACCGACCGTCGGCCGCCGGCCCGCGCTACGTTTTCTCGGCGGCCATCACACCAGCGTTGGGGAGAAGAACCCTGCCTCCATCGTTGTGGGTCTCTTCATCGGATCGCTCAACGAAGTGATCGACCTGCATGCCAAACGACTCGCGCTCGGGGTGCGGAATCGCATCCCCAGCCCCATCTGGGTCGCCCTGTACTTCATAGCGGTTCTCGGGACGGCTGCGATGGGATACCATGCCGGACTGGCGGGCTCAGGTAGGTCGCTGGCGATCGTTGCGCTCGTGCTTGCGTTCTCGGCGGTGATGGCATTGATTGCCGATCTCGACCGCCCCCAAGCTGGGCTTCTGCGCGTGAGTCAGCAGACGATGGTCAATTTACAAGAGACGATGCTCTCACCAGGTCGATGAGAGCCCATTTTGTCACTCTCAGCGAAAACCGCGGGCACCGGGGAGGTCGTTGGCCTCCGACGGCCCAAGCCGGCAATGGCAGCATAAGGCTGGACGCGAGTGCTGAATGGCTCCCCCCGAGCAGGCGGTGGCTCCAGGCAATACTATTCTGCGGGCGTGGCGATCCGTGGCCTGCCTATGGCTGATGGACGGCCGGGCTTCCGGGCACTTCCCGAGTTGGAGATTCGAAGCTCGATAGAGTCCTCCAAGGAGAAACCCAGTTGATCGTGAGCGGCCGCGCGGCACACTTGGGGAGTAATCTGGTCCCGCTCTTCGCGCTGGCAGCCGCAGTGCTATGCGCGGCGGGAGGCTGGTACCTGCTTAAGGAGCTGGCTCCACTGCTCCGCCCTCTAATCCTGGCGGTGTTCCTGGACTACACGATCCTGCCAGCTCACCGCGCCTTGCGGCAGAAGGTCCACGCGAAGATCGCCGGCCCGCTCTTGGTCCTGCTCGTGGCCATGGTGGTCCTAGGGCTCGCCGTGCTCATCTACGGCAACCTCATCGAGCTGAGGGAGGAGTTGCCCCGCTTGATCGAGCGAGCCCAGGGGCTGATCGAGCGACTGCATACCTGGGGCCGTGGCCATTTGCCCGCCTGGGTACTCGATCCCGTTCCGGACTCGGCCCAAGCCGAAGCAGAGACGGCCGCGCGGCTCAAAACGCTTGCATCCAGCCTCGTCAACACCGCGGCCGGCTTCCTCGCCGAAGCCCTGATCGTCGTGTTCTATCTGATCTTTCTCCTGGTCGAGGCCCGAAGGTTTCCCGAGCGGGTCCGTGCCGTGCTTCCCCCGGAACAGGCGAATCGCGTGCTTGAGATTCGCGAGTCAATCAACCGCGCAATGGCCTTGTACCTCCGAGCCAAAGTGCTCGCCAGCCTGGTGACCGCGCTGCCTGTCGTGGCCATCCTGTGGGCCTTTGGGATATCGTTTCCCGGCACATGGGGCGTCCTTGCCTTCGTTGGCAATTTCATACCATTCATCGGTAGTCTGGTCGCCTTGGTGCTCCCAGTGTTGTTAGCGTTTCTCGAACTGGAGCCGCCCTTGCGACCCCTCGCTGTTTTAGTGCTGCTAATGCTGACGCAGTTCGTGACCAACAACTTCATCGAACCGCGTCTGACTGCTCACGCCGTGGACCTCAGTCCGTTGGTGGTGCTGGTCGCCCTGGCGTTCTGGGGCCTGTGCTGGGGCGTGATCGGGATGGTACTGGCTGTGCCGTTGACGGTGATGCTCAAGATCGTGGGGGAAAACATCGCGCTCACGCGTCCCCTGGCTCGGCTCGTGGCCCAGAAGTGAAAGAGACAAGGTGTGGCAACACTATTTTAGAGGAGTCATCGCCCATGAGAGTCCGCAAGGACCTGGAATTGGCCCGATAGGCGGAACTGGACTGGCTCGCTCGGCTTGATGGATTCCGATGAGAAAGTGACCTGCCGTGCCTCGGAGTAATGTCCGTGGTAAAATACATGACTAGACTTGCGTCTGGGAGAGGAATCGCTTAGCGGAGAAGCAATTGGCAACTTTTGAGTCCGCTTCGTGAGCGATGAAGGGCCGGTTCTGGATCCAGAGGTGCTGGCTGCTGCATACAGTACCATGATTCCGGTCCAGTCACGTGCGGTGACGTTCGAACTCGAGCGGGTTTTCCTCTCCGGAAAGCTCCGACCCCGGTCCGGCGATGATGTGTCGAATCCTGGTTCTTCCCACTACCACCCAGAGGGCCTGCGCCCGGCCTGACTCTCGTACTGTCGCTGGCTCAGAGCCATTCTCGTGCACGGAGGTTTCCCCAAGGTGAGCCCTGGGGACGGTATCGGATGCCTTGGCCCAGATACCTCAAGACCACGTGGAGACTTTCCGTGCTCTATTTCATGGCCTGGATGATCGCGCTAGCGACCTATGAACGAGGGAACGCGGAACCGACCGACTGGATGCAACCGCCCGGCTTCTCCGGCAACTTCTGGGGGCCGGCCGCATGCCGTGCTCGGCTCACGGGGCAACTTCCGCCGCTCCCGTCGGGCCCGGAGATGGCCCGTTGGCAGCAATGGGGAGGCAAGGTGCTCCGCCAGGGGGACATCGTCTTCCGGCTCGGCGATGCGCGTGTTATGCACGGCATGGTTCCGCTCAGCCGGTTCATCGCTCGTGCGACTGGCAGCCCCTTCTCGCACACCGGCGTCGTCGCGATCGAGGACGGATCGCCGGTCGTTTATGACTGCTCATCCCTGGGAATCCAACGTCAGCCGTTCGAGGTCTGGATGCTCGACTGCGTGGGAGCCCTGGGGGTGAAGCGGCTGAAGCCGGGGCACCGCGAGCGCATCGCCGGCGTGATCGATTATTGCCGTGCCGCGTTCGAGCGGCAGGTTCCCTTCGACTATGGCTTCCGCATGGAGGATGACTCGTTGTACTGTCTGGAGCTCGTCGAGAAGGCTTTCCGGTCGCAGGGCCTGGCACTCTCCGAGCCTGTCCGGATTGGCGACTGGGAGTACCTGGCGAGCTTTCCGCTGACCGCCTTGCTGATCCCGCCTATAACCGGATTGGTGCTGGATCGTCCGATCACACTCGATCAGCCGGTTTACGTCCCCGGCAACGAGCGGCACGGCGTGTGGGCGTCTCCGTTGCTCGAAACCGTGTTTGGCCCGGCCCCGAAGGTGTTCCAGGATGCAGCCCCTGGCGAGCCCGGCCGTCTGAATCTGAGGGGAGATCTGGATCTCCTCGTCTTCACCTTCTGCGAGGTGCGCCGTTCCTACGCCCAGCTTCCCGCATCGAATGCTCTGCGACCTAGCCTTCAGATGAGAGTCTGTGGGCCCCTCCCGGCCGGCGGTCCGGAGCTAAGACGGGCGAGCCTGGAAAATGAAGTCGCTTGCCGCAAGTCGACTCCGGCAAGTTCGTTGAAACGCATCGAAGGTGGTCCGGACTAATGCCGAAACTCTTCTCGGCAGAGACCTCAAGTCATCGAGTACTTCCCACGAGCAGAGGTCGGCTGGCGAGGGTAATGGTCGCTTGAATCACCGGGGGGGCTGCACTCAGGCCGGGGCAACCAGTCGCGCTCCGAGTCTCCCGTTCAATGCAGCAGTGGTGTCGCGAACTTCGCTCTCGGCCGGATGCAGGTGCTCGACACGCCAGGTCGCTGCGGCTGTTCCATGGCCAGCATCAGAGCGGTTAACGGTTGAGTTGAAGATAGGGTGCCATACCATTCCCTTCTCCCCCGGGGAGAAGGGTCAGGCCTGCTACGCGTTGCAGTTCCTCTACCGCGTCATGCTGGGCAAGGATTGGGTCGTCGAAGAAGTCGCCTGTCCCAAGCTGCCCCTCGAATGGACTTGGTGACCGCCGACGCCCTGGAAGTCGCTGATATCAGCCAGGGCTCGGTCTTCTGGCTCCTGGAAGAACCGTTCCGCGGATCGATGCAAGAGAGCCAGCTCCCGACGAAGGAGCGATCCTCGGCTTTCCGGTAAGGTCTGTATCAGATTCTCCAGCATTGCCCGCAGCCGCCGGGCCACCTGGATGCTGTGGCCGCCGAACTGGCGAACCTCGGTGACGGCCAAGCGTACGAAATCTTCCCAATCCGGGGTCCGATACACGAGTCGAAGCCGGCCCGCGGCGTCTCGCACATGTCCTGTATCGAGATGCCGATTCCCCACGTCGCGGAGAAGGTGATGGATCTGGTCCAGGGCGAGCACCGCTGTTGTCGGGTCATTGATCGCCGGTGAAAGTGCCTTCGAGGCGATATCGACCATGATACGGAACGCGAATGTTGGGTCCTGCTCGAGGGTGCGTTCCTGGCCGACGGCAACCGATTGGCGTAACGCTTTCGCAGGAAGTGTTACACTGCCCTGGAAGACCCGGAACAACGGGTCTGCCCTGGCCACATGATCGCCCACCTGAGGAACCAATTCGACGACGCAGTCCGCACGCTGGGCCAGGAAAGTGAGTCCCTCAAGATCGAACGCAAGGACCACCCCGTCCTTGGAGCTGGGGATTGTCGCAGAAGGCTCTTGATCAAGGACATGAAAATCATTGGAGACTGTACCGTCCCTTGGGTCGGAAAGACACTGGGGATAAACGCTTGCGATGACCTTGCGCCCCATGTCAGCGACCACCCGCAAGGCGCCGCTTGGTCGCAGCACTTGGCCAAGGTGGTCGATCAGGTAAAAAAAGACGCCCAGGCTCACGAGACAATCGTAAGCCGCAATCTGTGTGGTCAGCAGAGGCACAACGGACTTGATCCGGAGCAGGGCCGCCAATGTGAAGGTGAATGTGAAGGCCAAGAGTGTCAACGATAACTTGGCAACCGGATCCCTGAACACGATGCCAATGATACGTGGCGTGAGCTGGGCGCTGGCAAGTTGCACCGCAACCAGCAGCGCGGAACAAATAAAAACGATGGCCGTGAACAGCGCTGAGGCCATGGTCCCCAGAACGGCACGTGCGGTTTCTGGGTGGACAGGTGAGACCCAGCCAGCATCCAGTTCAATCCAGTGCAGCATGCGGACGGACCCAATCGCCGCCAACGTGCTGAGGACTGGAAAGATCCATATGGAGTTCCTGACATAGTGCCGGACGCGATAGCGCTGGAGCCAGGTCATGGAACAACGATCCCTTTCCTGTTTAATCGTCACTCGGACGCTAGCCGCGAACAGTCATCTCAGATGAACCAGGTCCTTACCGATAAGTCCAGCTCACCACGTAAGTGTACCCCGACTTCAGAGACAACAATTTGAAGGCGATGATCGTGAATTCCTCCGCCAGGTATTCGGTGACAACTTTCACGGCTTCCACGTTCTCAGGCTTTCCCGTCTCGTACCGGATAATGCGAAAGCTCTGGTACTCTCTCCCTTCGGGCATCAGGATCCATGCGGTCAGCTCCGCGGTGTCCGCGTGGATTGGAAAAACCAGCTCGGTCCCATTGCCGCCACGTTGCAGGTACTGTCCGGGAGAGTAGTATTCGACGACGAGATCGACGAAATCCCCGGCCGGCACTTGCTGGAAATCATAGCTTGCGCCAGCGATATGCTTTCTGACCGAGGGTCGAGCCCTCCACGGGACTCATGCTCAACTTTGGCTGAAGTTGCTGCGTTGGGAACCGGACTGCCATTTGGGGACTGGTTCCAAGGAGGTAGACCTGGAAGACGTTGTTTCCGGCTTTCTCAGGCTGTTTGAAAACCTTCAACCTCCGATAACTAAAGACCAAGGAACTGGGATCGCTCTCCGCAGGCTTGACTGGCTTCCAGCTTCGCAAGTCAAAGATGCGCGAGTCCTGGAGAATCCCGAAACCCTGGAGGTCTGACTCGTCGAAGCTGCGAACTTCCTCGGCGGGCTCGCCGATCCAGGGCTCCTGTCTGCCCTCGAGCAGTCGGCTCATCTGCCCGAGGTCCCGGCTCCCCTGGGAAAGAGACTCGACCAGATGGTTGATCCGCTGTGACCGCTGGTGGGACTTGACCACAAGGTAGGGCACCAAGACGAGGATCGGGACCAGGAGTGGTACGTAGACGTAGGAAGTCCAGTCCCGGCGGTCAAGCAGGGTACTCCAGATCCGCCGCAGGGCCGAGGCTTGTAGCGTCCGCGCCTCGACAGTGGCCGGAACTGGCTCCACGGACGGTCCATGACGGGGCATAGCCACTGCGACGGGAGTGGCCGTGGCGCGTGGCCCGGGAATTGGATCCCAGGGAGCGCCGACCGGCAAGTCAGCTCCGAACATGTCGGGATGCGCCCGGCACGCTTTGCGACCAACACAGTATCCATGTCGCACCAAACTGCTGATTTCCAGGGTTGAAAAACGATCGAGGTCCGTGCGGATGTTGGCCGCCTGCCGCTGGATCTCCGGGTGCAAGGCTGTGGAGTCTTCAGCCGGCTCGACCACCTCGGTAATCGGGGCGAATACGAAGCCGGGCGTGCCCTGGAACGTCTCTGTCTCGAGCTGCCATACCCGATCCATGAGGATCTCGGTCGCACGCAGGGCGGTCCGGATCAGCCCGCCGGCGCGGCGGTGCCCCCGAACCTCGATCTTTTTTCCCACATCGCTGACGAGGATGCCGTCCAGCCCGCTGTTCAGTCTGCGGAAACACGGATGGCCCGTGGCCTGGCGGAATGCGGCTTCGACCAGGTGACGGTTCAGCCAGACCTGATCGCCAGCCTCCAGTGCCCGGCCGCCAAGATGGCTGGCATGGAGGAGCGCTTCCGCGTCGGGGTCCACGGGCTTCAGCCCGGCGAAGAGCGGCTCGCGGTGTAGCTGGTGCTGGCGCAAGACGTCCCAGAGGATGGACAGCACGACTGCCTCACTGTCGCCCTTGTCGATCTCTGACTGTGACGACTGCAACTGGGTCTGACTTCCAACGTATCCCGGCACCGGGACAGGCTGGAGGTCTGCCTCTCCCGGCAGCCTCCCATTGGTGCGTAACAGCGGGTTTGGTCGGCTGGACGCAGCCACCATGATCTGACCGAGCCGGCGAAGCGGTGTTTCCTCACTGGACTTGCCTGCCTCGCACAATGTCTCGACGACGGCTTGAAAATCGAGGAAGTCGTCGCAAGACAGGGGACTCTCCGCCAAGAGGGGCCTTTCCAGGCAACGAAAGATCCGGACGCCGA
Source organism: uncultured Planctomycetaceae bacterium (assembly GCA_963816015.1). GTDB lineage: Bacteria > Planctomycetota > Planctomycetia > Isosphaerales > Isosphaeraceae > Aquisphaera. The sequence continues at coordinate 71,583 of CAWFJM010000062.1, forward strand.
GGTTGTCGAATACGCCTCCGTCAGTGAACGCCCGCCGGCCGAACTCGCCGCCCCGGGCGCCGACGTCCGCGCCCGTGAGTTCGAGCGGCGGGAAGAACCCGGGGAAGGCCGATGAGGCGGTGACGGCCATCGGCACAGTCGCCAGCCCGACGTGGATGCGGTCCATGCGATCGGCATGCCCTGGTTGCCGGTGCATCATCATCAGGCCGTTCCGGTTGAAGGAGCACAGGCATCCCTCGCTCAGGTTGGTGGCGAGGATGTGCAGCTCCGGCCGTTCCGGCAACTCGAACAGACTCGTGTCTCCATAGAGATACTTCTCGTAGTGGTATTCCAGCAGCCCCGTTCGCGTCAATTTGCGATTCGAGAGTCCCAAAAGCCGGCGCTGCCAGCGCAGGGGGAGGCTCAAGGGAAAGCGACGGGTAATCCGATTGCGGACATCGAGGCGCACGAAAGAGAGGAGCTCGGAGGCAGCGGCCTCGAACTCGTTGGGGGAGCCGTTGTAGCGGTCCCAGTTGAGCACCAGGTGGGCGGCGATGACACTGCCACCGGACACCGCGGAGATGTGGGTCACTCGAGGCAGAATCCCCGCGTCGCGTAGAAAGCGGACCAGGCCCAGGTGATAGAGACTCGCCCGGAAGCCGCCGCCGGAGAGAGCGAGTCCAAACCTGCTCATGCTCGAACTCCTGCGATCGCCAGATGACAGACCCATGCGAGCCATAAGAAACGAGCGGGGGGTGGTAGACCCACGAAGCCCACACCTTGCACCGCGTGGGCGGTCCGGTTCACAACGACCCCGGTCGGGTCAATGCGCGTCCCTCGGCCCTCCGCGCAATAACTATCTTCCTGCCGGCGCCAGGGCAAAGCACAGCCGCTGCTTGCCGTCGGAGATGCCAGCCAGGTCGTCTTCGCCCCAGCGGTAGGCTCGAGAACGGGCCTGATCGTTGCTCAACTAATCCCATGCGTTGTCGCCCTCGCTGTGGTCCTCTCGAACAGTTCGCCACTGGTGCTCGCCCAGGCAGGGCCCCCACCGAAGCCAGAGAACTGCCCTGTCCCGAGCCTTGTCCATGCGAACGCGTTCAGCCGTCATCAGTGCCT
>CAWFJM010000063.1:0-39503 GCA_963816015.1 uncultured Planctomycetaceae bacterium
CCGACGCGGCGACCGTTCTACCGCGGCCCGCCCAGCGGTGCCCCAGTGTCAGGCAGGCCGGCAGAAGCACAAGGTTGCCCAGCGTGCTCCCCGCGGTGGCGATGGCGACCATGGTGCCGAAGTTGACGAACGGCTCGAACTCGCTGGCTCGTAAGGCCATGAAGCCAACCGCGACAGCCAGGCTGGAGAGGATCACCCCCGGCCCCGAGACTCTGTAGCTGTCGAAGAGGCTCTGGCAGAATCCCCGCTCCCGGCGCTCGCGGTGGAACTGGATCAGGCAGTGAAACGTGTCGTCCACCGACAGCCCCAGCGCCACGCTGGCCACCAGGGCCGTCGCCATGTCGAGCTTGATGGACAGCCAGCCCATCAGGCCCAGGACGAGAGCCACCGAGAGCATCGTTGGCAGGATGGCCAGGATCGCCAGCACCACGCTCCGGAAGGCGAGGGTGAGCATCAGCAGGATGCCCGCCGCCGACCAGAAGAACGTGCCCCACTGGGTGGCGATGACCCCCTCGGTGGTCCGGGTCATGAGGTAGGAAAGGCCCGTGAGGAAGGCGGATGGGCCGAAGCGGCGCTGGCCGCGGCCTCGGCCTCGCGGAAGATCCGCGTCTTGGTGGGCGCCGGCTGCTGCTCGAGCAGGCGGACGAGCACCCGCGCGTCGCCGGTCTCGGGGTTCCAGAAGCTGCCAAGGAGCTGGGCCTGGGGAGAGAGCGCGATCAGCTCGAGCTTGTTCGTCAGGATCCGCGCCTGGGACTCCTCGGGCAGGGCCGCGAGCCGGCCATCGGGATCGAGCACCGTGGCCAGGGAGAGCACCTGGGCGATGGCGCGGCGATCGGAGACGGGGATCGCTGCGACCTGCCGCTCGACATCCTGGAGCCGGGCCAGGGCCCCGGGCGTGATCGCCGTGCCCACCGGGACCACCATCTCGACGAGGCCGATTCCCCCCAGCTTCGACTCGACGGTGCGGTAATCCTGGACGACCCGGGTCTCGGGCCGGAACAGGTTGATGTAGTTGGTCTCGTAGCGGAGGCGGAAGATCCCCAGAGAGAGAGGCACGGCCACCGCCGCCACGACGGCGAGAATCAGCCCCGGGTGGCGAAAAACCCAGTAGGTCAGGCGGTTCATCGCGGCGGCGACCCGCGAGTGAGACCCCTCACGGACCGGGATCTCCAGGGGGAACGGGGGCAGCATGGCAACCGGCGCGATGATCATCACGAGGATCGCCGAGCAGAGCGTGCAGACCCCCAGGATCGCGCCGAATTGCTGGACCGGAACGAGATTGCTGGTGACGAGGGCTCCGTAGCCGATGGCCCCGGTGACCGCCGTCCAGAGGATCGGCGACGCAACGGTCCGGAGGGTCGAACGGGCGGCGGCCGCGGGGTCCGGCTCGCGGCGTCGATCGTCACGAAAGTGAATGGCCAGGTGGCTGGCCGCCGGCATCGTTAGCACGATGATCTGAGCGACCAGGGGACCTCCCGAGAGGGAAAGCTTGATGTGGAAGACGTGCAGCAGGGTCTCGGTGGCCAGCCAGATGGTCCAGCCCGCGATCATGGGGACGATGGCCCACCACACGCTGTGCACGGCCGAAAGGGTGACCAAGGCGATCAGGAACATCCCCACCACGGCGAGCCGGCGGCCGTCCACCTCGATGGCCGCGAAGCCGTCGGCCAGGAGGACCGGAGGACCGACGACCGCCGGCCGGCCCAGCCCGTGGCGGGCCGCGAAGGCGTCGGCTTCGGCCCGCAGAGCCTTGATCGTGGCGATGACGTTGTGCTCGTGGGTCTTTCGCAGCCGCACCACGACGGCCGTCGTCGTTCCCGTCTCGTCGATCAGCGTGCCACGGAACATCGGGTGGCGGCTCAGCCGGTCCTTGAGCCTCTGCCGCTCTGGCTCGTCGGCCGCGCGGACCGCCCCGGTCACGGTCAGCGCGTTCGTCCTCAGATCGACGTTCCGGATTGTTCCCTTCGCGGTGGTCAAGGCCGCCTTCCGCAACGGGGCCGGCAAGCGGTCCAGCGCGATCAAGACGTCGTCCAGCGACCAGACCAGCGGCATGGCGTCCAGCGATTCGACCCGGCTCACTCCGGCGATCCGCCCGGGGGCCACCGCCGCGGCCAGCTCCGTCACCCGGTCCAGCCCGCGGGGGCTTACGAGCTCAGGGTCGTCATACACCAGGAACACGAAGTTATCGTCGCCGAAGGATCGGGCCGCCTTCTCGTAGACCGCCATGTAGGGGTCGTCATCCGCGAAGAAGGAGCCGATCGACTGCTCGTAGCTCACCTTCTTGCCAAAAAGCACCAGCAGGATCAGCAACACGGCGGTGGCTGCGGCCGTGACGTAGCGGGAGCGTAGCAAGAGCCCGATCACGGGAGATTCATGCCTCTCTGGGGAATCGGCCCTCCGGGCGAACCCCGCGCCCTCCTGGGCGGAATCTCGGGCCGAAAGAGTCCAGGCTAACGACGCCGTCGTCGTTTGACTGCGCGTCCTTGGGAAGAGGGTGCGATCCGGACCCCCCGAGCGTGAGATTGTGCCCCGTCCGGCACGCGACTGCCTGACCGCTGATTCATCCCCTGGAACCGAGGACCCATGCCTGAACGTCCTGGAACAGTCCAAACACGCTGTAGATCGCGACGGCGGTGATTCCGAAGAAGGCCAGCCAGGTGAACATGTCGGTCAGGAACGTGGGACCGACGCGGCGGGTCCCGACGGCCTCCAGCGCCCGACCAGGTTGAGGAAGTCGGCCGTGAGCCGGCTGTTGGCCGCCGTGGCGACGTAAAGCGTCTTGAACAGCACGGCCCACGCGCCCAGGAGAAAGCCCACGTGCGAGGCGCGGGGAAACGCCATGTGGGCCGCATGGCCAACCGTCCCCTCCATCGAGGCGATCTGGGCCTGTGTGGTCAGCATCATGATCAGCCAGAGCCAGCAGATCCAGGAGGCCCCCAGTCTGGGGCCGGGCAGCGTATCGAACACCGCCAGGGTGGTCTTGCCATGGGTGATCGCGTACCGCCCAAGCTCCACCTGGACAAACACCTTGATCACGCAGCTCAGGAGGATCAGCCAGAGCAGCGCGAATCCGGCCCTGGCGCCCAGCTCCGTGGTGTTGATGAGCTCGCCCGTTCCCACGATCGACGCGGCCAGGATCAGTCCCGGGCCGATCTGCCTCAGCGCGGAGGTGAACGTCCTGGGAGGCTCCCGGACCGCGTCGGGCGGCAGGGCATAAAGATCGTGCACGTCGTGGGTCGCGTCGCTCATTCCGCCTCGCCGTCACACCAGGAAACCGGGGAAGGGGGGTAACCTCGCGGCCCGCTATCCTACGAGCGCGGGGCCGGCGGATCAAAGGGCACCCCGAATTCCGGAACGAAACCCGGTGGAATCACTTCGTTGATTCGGGAAGACACTGCCAGCCGTCGGGGCCACGACCGCCGTGCCCGGCCTAGCCTTGAGTGAGTGCCGTTTTCTCACCAGGCCCTTGCCCGCTCTTCGCGGGATCGATCGCTCATGTTCACCGAGAATCAAGTCCGATCGCAGAAGTGGATTCGAGACCCACGGGGCCCACGACCCCGGGAGGCCGAGGCGGCGGCTGTGGCCGTGGCATCGCCAGAGCCTTGCTCCGGACTCGGCGACGAAACCATCTATGTCGCCGGCACCACGGCCACGCACCTGAGCTCCCGGAGCCCGATCACCCTCGGCCTGGCCGACGGCGGAACCAGGCCCTCCGAGGCATTCCCGGCCGATCGGCTGCCGCCAGTCCGTCCTGGCATGCGGATCGGCCCGTTCGTGCTGATTCGCCGCCTGGGGCAAGGCGCGCAGGGGGCCGTATGGAAGGCCCGGCGCGTCGAGCCTCCCGGCGAGCTCGTGGCCCTGAAGGTTCTCAACCCCGTCCTGGCCCGGCACCCCAGCCGGCTTGCCCAGTTCCGCCGCGAGGCCGAGCGCGGAGCCCGGCTGGCCGGTCCCTCGTTGCTTCAAGTCATCGAGTCAGGCCAGGTCGAGGGCCTGCCGTACCTGGCCATGCCCTTCGTCGAGGGGATCACCCTCCTGGAGCTGATCCGGGGCCGGCAAGCCCACCGCAGGGGAGAGCCGGTCGAGCCGATTCACCGGCTGATGACGGCCGATGAGGAGGGCTACCAGCACGCGATGGTCTGCATCCTGTCCAGGGCCGCCCGCGCACTGGGGCAGCTCCACGCCGGCCGCGTGGTCCATCGCGACATCAAGCCGGCAAACATCCTGATCGACGTCCGCCGCGGAGGCCCCGTGTACCTTTGCGACCTGGGTCTGGGCCGGGACCTGGAGGTCGCCACGGTCGAGCAGATGCGCAACGGCGCGGGCACGCCCATGTACATGGCCCCGGAACGGTTGCTCAGGGCACCAGCCGACGAGATCCTCTGCGATCTCTACTCGCTGGGTGTCACGCTCTTCGAGACCCTGACCCTCGACCGCCCCTTCGCGGTCCCCGAGGGTCTGCCCCTGGCCTGCCTTTCGGCCCACCTGGCATCCGCCGCGCCAAGGCGTCCCCGCCAGATCAACCCCGAGATCCCGGCCGTCCTCGAGACCGTGATTCTAAGGGCCATGGCCCGCAATCCCAGGAATCGCCATCGATCGGCCCTCGAGCTCGCCGGCGAGCTCGATCGATTCCCCGGTCGCGGCAGCGTTCCCTCGCTCCATGCCCCGGGCGGCCGAGCCTACTCGGGCGCCTCCGGCCCCCACCGGTTGCGGCTCAGCCAATGAGCCTCGGCCCCGGTCCTGGGCGAACGGTTGCCTTTTGGCGATGGCCGGACATTCGAGCTCGCTCTCGCGGCTGCTAGCGCCGGGGCCCGCTGGTCGTCGCGTTCGGTCCAAAGCGGACGTGGAGCCCGGCGTGGCCGGTAAAGTGGTCGCCGTAGATGCCCCGCACCATGGCCCAGTCGGCCAGCACCGCGATCGGGTCCGCACCCACCCCCAGCGCCACGAGTCGCCCCCATCGGGCGGCGACGACTCCTTCTCCCTGGCGAGTGGTCACGGGACGGGAGACGGGCGATCCGCGGTCAGGAGCATCGCGGTGGCAGATCAAGGCGTTCAGGTGAATGACTCCCTCCGTCACCACCCGCTGGTCCTTGAACCCGACGAGCGCTCGCTCAAAGTTGCCGATGACCATGATGGCCAGGAGCAGCAGATAGAGCCCCTGACCCTGTCCCAGCGGGTTTTCCGGAACCACGGCCAGAGGCCGCCGAAGATGTCGCGCCATGAGAATCGTCAGGCACGACGCCACGAATCAGCGACATCCGGCCCCGCCAGGGTGAGCGCGGTTCATCGTGGCAGCCGCGACCGGGACAGGATGAGGGCTTCTACCGCATCCGCTCTCCCGAGTCCAGACTCCGGCGTCATCCTCGCCCGTGACGGCAGAGAAAGAAATTGTGGCGGTTCGTCCCTGGGCAATTTGCCGGTTCGCCGTCCGCGAACTAGGTTTCTCGTGAGGCGGCTGCGCACCCGGGGCTTGCTATCCCGCGCGTCGTCCCCGAGGCTCGTTCACCGAGGAAGGCTCGCCATGTGGCTCCTTTTCGTGAAGCTTCTCTCCCCCGCGCCCTGGTGGCTCGACCGGAAGCCGCGGCCAGCTTCGGTTCTTCCCGCCGCGTCAGGCAATGCCGCCACCGGTCAGGGCTCGCAGTCCACGCGCTGAACCAGGGCCCTGCGGGCGCAACGAGAACGGCAGGGGTCCAGGGGGCTTGCCGACCGCATCACTTCGTTTTCCGCTCGCGGTCTGATCTCACCGCCTGATCGAGGACACCCGATGCCCCGACTGGACCCCTCACGGTTTCGTGCCTGCTAGAGGCGGCCGACCCCGCCAGCCGGGCCCATGCCTGGAGGGCGGGGAGTCCCCCCGCCGCCGACTCATTGATGGTTTTCTAACATCCTCCCCTTCCGTCGCCAGAGGAGGCCTTGACCATCGCCCTTATCCCGGCACGGATCGCCTCGGGCAGCTTGGGCCAAGCGGCCGCTCGGACCGGCACTCGGGCCTCGGGCAAGGGCGCCGCAAATCGTTGCATTCCCGAGACGTAAGACTCACGTTGCCGGCGACCGGCCTATGCTTGAGGCGGCAGAGCGCGCATCCTCATCGTGAAACCCCGAGATCCAGCAATGCCGCCTCCCGATCGTCGCACCACCTTGAGGTATCCTAGCAACGGCCTCGTCCACCTCGGCTGGTGGCAGATCAAGAAATTCTGCACGAGACCGGCCCAGCTCCGGAATATCAGCTCCGGGGGGGCTATGGTCACCGTTGAGGAGGCCAGTCCGGCTCAGAACAGGGTGTGGTTTTGTCTGGTCGGCCAGGACAAATCCCAGTGGATGAGCGCGGAGGTTCTTGAAGTGATCTCCGAGCCAGAAGGAAGCGGCTTGATCCGCTTGAGATTCCCCGACTCGTGTCTTTATGAGGTCTTCAAGTCGGCAGCATGGGGGAGCCAGACGGAGCAACCGATGGTTCTGTGCTCCCGTTCAAGCGAGTCCCCGGCGGTTCAGGATTCGTCCGATACCCCCACAGCGCGAGGAGTTCTCCCGGCATCCCATGCTCAAGACTCTCGGGCTCCCTTCGCGGAGACCGCCCCAGCTCCGGTTCAAGGGGTGACTCCCGCATCTTCGAGCAGGGCCGCCTACTCTCGCCAGCCCCGTACACTCGTTCAAGCTCATCGCGAGGATCTCGTGCTTCGAGACCGGATGGCTTCGCTCCCCTGGCTTGTCAGATCGGCGGCTTGCCTGCTGATCGTTTTCATGCTCGGGGTGCTGGCAGGGAGACGATTCGAGATCGTCCATAGGCTATTGATGGCCTTGGCCCTGTCGCGTTAAGGGTGACCACAGCCTGATTGCTGGGTCGATGGTGGCGATAGGATGGGGTTTTCGTGGTTCGCGCGACCGCGTGGGCCGCATAGGGTACATAACGCTTTTTGATGCGCTTAGGATCCGAAATCCTGTATGTCCCCCTTTCCTGCTATGTCCCCCTTTCCAGCCCCGGACACCCGGCTCATGCCGCCCCAGGCGAGCGCGGTATACCAATCGAGTCGGACCCCTACAGGTTACGTCATTGGAATATCTGCGATAGATCTTCTAAGTTCCGGTTCCAATTGCTTCATTCCCATTTTGATTTTATCAGAAGCTTTTCGAACTCCATTTATCATAGATACCACGAAATTGATTTTTAACTGCACTGCTTTGGTTATCCCGAGACCGATACCAATAGGGGCAACGAGCGGAAAAAACAAAAGTAAGGTTGAGACTTTTCCCAATCTAAATATTTCTTCAAGATCTTTTCCGTCAGGAAGAGTCGCAAAATTTACGGCAACATATCTTTCTAGAGAAGCACTGTCGTTTAGGAGGGGTGAACGGTAAACAAGCTTTTCAAATTGCTTATACAATTTGACCGTGTTTTCAACCTCAGACGAAACAATGCTTTCAATGAGCCCATCACGCTTGGTCAGCTCGCTTACGATTCCAGAGAGCCTACCATTTACCTCTCGCGAGACGCTATAATGATTAAAGAATCCAGTTTCCTCCCTTACAAAAGTAATCAGCCTCTCGCTCTCATCATCAATATGTTTGCAGATAACAGAAACGCAACGAGACGGCACCCTCTCCATTATTGATTCCCAAAATCCTCTGCGTATTTACACCATCAACTCAGCGAGTCCAAAGTACTTCGTCCTTCCCGTCATCGTTTCTTCTTCAACACTACAGACGGGAATGCAAGTCAATTCGTCCCCTACTTCCGATCGGATTGTTGACTCGAGATCCGATATTGTCCCTTTTGAAACGGCATCCGCCTTGGTTAAGGCGACGATCACCCTGTATTTTTCGCCCGAAATCTTCGGAGTATCTGTACCTCAAATGGTTAAACCCGGTGGCTGCTCGCTTGGATGCAATACACGATTGTATGGAACCAATCTGCCACCGGCTTGTCTATACTGCGTTTGGAAAGTTCGATTTTCAGATCCTGAAGCCATAAGTCGGCGCTAGCAGTTTCCAATCCCCAAGAGTCGAAAATCGTTGAGGGCACTCCGCCGATTTCTAAATCCTGCCTGTGAAAGCCTCGCTCGGTTACGGGGAGTCCCGTACCAAAACGCAAATTTTGCTGCCAAATAAATAATTTATCAGTGCACTTTTGCCGACTCCAGTCCGACCTACAAGTACGATGTTATAGCGAGCTGTAAACATAGAAGCTCCCGAGCCTGTATGTATAACCAAATTATTTTGCGGTACCTGTTCGCGTCCAGAGCTTATAGGCGATTCCCATGTTGTTTTTCGGATACCCTCTTGCGCTATCCTCGATATATCATGTTCAACGCTCGCAAAAAAGCTGTCTCGCTCATTCAGCGACATGTCGCTGATGGGCTTATCCGGCGCATTCATCCCCTCTGTCGTAAGCAAAATTGAATTTTTATCAAGCCGACAGTGTCTGACAAATATAGGAATGAGCGGCACTCCTTCGTCGTATCTACGTTGCATGAGAGGAAGCTCGTTATTGAGAATATACTCGGACGCAAGATAGCCTCTGCTGACTAAGCACAAGATGATGTCAGCCGAAGAAATTGCATCGGCAATCCAATTGTCCCAGTCTACGCCCCTCGGAATATTTAGGTCTAATAGGGGCTTGACGCCAAAGGCTCGCTCGCATCTATGAAGGGAGGGCATCAGATCTTGGAGATAATTCCCATCATCGCTCGAGTAGCTCACAAATAACCGTAATTGTTGCGTGTTCACCTTCCCCTCCCAATATTCTCTATACCGAATTGTTATATGAAAATGTGTAGCAGGCGGTGACATCCGCATGAGCTTCCTCGTAAGCATCATCTTGGCCGACGATAGCTCCCTTTAACTCGAGTGGATATGCAACATAACCATCAGCCTGCATTTCAATGACGATCGTACCACTAGTCTGTTAAATTCTCAAGTCAAATGAAGTTAGGCTCTGCCGCAGAATCTGTGGGTTGATTGACCGAAGAGGAATCGCCTTGAGAGAAGAGGAACACATCCTGGGACAGCCCCTGGGCAAGATGGAGTTACCAGGCTTCATCAAGTCAAGGAGTGCCCCAGAATGCGCATTCAGACGATCCTCAATCGCGTCGAGAAGTTCAACTCATTCGTCTATGCTGGTGCTTGCTTGGAAGAACTTCAGGACGGTCCAGTCCTTGTTGTTCAGGTTCGGCCACGGAAGAACGGACGCCCCCGTTGTTCGGGGTGTGGCCGTATTGGTCCGACGTATGACCGCCTCGAGGAACGGCAGTTCGAGTTCGTGCCAGTATGGGGCATCTTGGTGTTCTTGGCATACCGGATGCGGCGTGTGGACTGCAAGCGATGTGGAGTGACCGTGGAGATAGTTCCGTGGGGTGATGGCAAGAACCGACTAACGACGACTTATCGCTGGTTCCTGTCGACTTGGGCCAAGAGGCTGAGTTGGAGCGAGGTCGCCACAATCTTTCGCACATCCTGGGACAGTGTCTGTCGGGCGGTAGAGCACGCGGTCGAATGGGGTTTGGCGCATCGGGATTTAAGCAAGCTGAGCACTTGGGCGTGGATGAGATCGCCTGGAGTCGTGGACACAGCTACCTGACCCTGGTCTATGACATCGGCGGACCAACGCGTCGGCTGCTGGCCGTGGGCGAGGAGCGACGGAGGCGAGCCTGCGTTCGTGCCTGGAAAGCCTGGGCGAAACAGCCTGTAAGCAGGTGCGATACGTATGCAGCGACATGTGGAAGCCGTACCTCAACGTGATCGCTGAGCGTCTCGGTGAAGCGGTCCATGTCCTCGACCGATTCCACGTCATGCAGAAGTTCGGCAAGGCAATTGATGAGATCCGGGCGGAGGAGGCCAAACGGCTGCAGCGCGACGGCTACGAGCCGGTCCTGAAGCGCTCGCGGTGGTGCTTCCTGAAGCTCCCGGAGAACCTCACCGACAAGCAGACGGTGAGGCTGTCAGAACTGTTGAGGTACAATCTGCGGACAGTGCGGGCGTACCTTCAGCGGGAGGAGTTTCAGCGGCTTTGGGAGTACACCAGCCCGGCATGGGCCGGCAAATTCCTGGATGAATGGACGGGTCGGGTAATGCGGTCCAGGCTGGAGCCGATGAAGAAGATTACCCGGACAATACGCACTCATCAGCAGTTGATACTCAACTGGTTCCGTGCCAGAGGATTGGTCTCCTCGGGTGCCGTGGAGGGCCTCAACAACAAGGTCAAACTCGTGACCAGAAAATCGTACGGCTTTCGAAAGCCCTGACGTGGCAAAACTGGCTCTCTTACATAACCTTGGAGACCTTCCTGAGCCGAAACGCACCCACAGATTCGGCTGAGGAGGCTGAAGTTAAGGGGCCATCCAAGAACAGCTTCCAACTTTCCTCTGGCGTGACTGCGTAGTCTGGGCAAGATTCCGATTGCAGTTGGACGTTGTTCTTGCATGACCCCTAAGGGCTATGACACACTATGAGTAGCCATGTGACGGCAATAGCATCTATGCCAGGCCGCACAGGGGGACATAGCACTTTTTGATACGCTAGGTTTCGAAATTCCTGTATGTCCCCCTTCTTTATCTCTCCGCAAGCAACAAAACAAACTGGCAACAATGGCCAGCTGCCGGCAGGTATCGAACCTACAACCTTCGGATTCGAAGTCCGCGACTCTATCCGTTGAGCTACGGGCGCAGTGTCTTGAAGTATAGCGATCTGGAATATCAAGACAAGACACCCGTGGGCGGCTGGAGCGGAGGAGGCCTCGCCGGCTCCCCGGGCGCGCGGGCCGAGGCGATCCTGTGGCGTCCATCGGATGCGCCGAGTCCCGCCACAGCCACCCGGCGATGTGAAGGCCCGGTGAATGGGTGGATCGGCGGGTTGACGGGGTTGGCCGCCAGGCACTATCTTCGAAGCTCAAGCGAAGATCCGTCCCTGAGCTGACCTCGCCTGCAAGTCGATCGACGACGTGGCTCGGAGAATGCAACTCGATGATGACCCCCCAAACCATTCTCGGCTACGTCAAGGCCGAGCCGTTTCGTCCCTTCCGCATCCACATGGCGAGCGGACGAACGTTCGACATCCCTCATCCGGAGATGATCAAGGTTTTGAAAAGCAGCGTCCTGGTCTTCAAGTCCACGAGTGAAACTCCGGAAATTCCCGACCAATGGGAGAGCGTCTCCCTCATGCTGGCCGAGTCGGTCTCGAACCTGGAAACGTCGATCCGCTGATCCACCAATGAGTGAAACACACAAGGAGAAAGCGACCGTCTCCTTCGTCATTGCTGAGGCGATTGCAGCCCCGAGATCAAGAGGCTTCTGGGATGATGAACTATAAGGAAGTGATGAGCCATGTGACCGCAGAGCCATTCCGGCCATTCCGGATTCATACGGCGAGTGGGCGGAGTTTTGAAATCAAGCACCCCGAGGTGGTCCAGGTGGGCAAGACCACACTCACGATCTCCGTTCCACTGTCCGACGACATCCCCGACGCCGAGGGGCTATGGTATAAGTTGTCCCTAATGCTCATCGAATCGATCGAGCCGCTTGACGCACCCGTCCTCAAGAAGAACGACTGAACGATGCCTGACAGTGCGAGAAGAAATCAGGAAGCGAAAGGAACGGTCAGCTTCGTCAGCCTCGGCTGCTCCAAGAACCTTGTCGACTCGGAGCGGATGCTCGGGCTGCTGGCGCAGGACGGGTTCGCGCTCGTGCCCGAGGGGCAGCAGGCGGACCTGGTGATCGTGAACACCTGCGGGTTCATCGATGCCGCCCGGCAAGAGTCGTGCGGCGTGATCGAGGAGATGCTCGAGCGGAAGCGCGCGGGAACGGTCAAGGGGGTGGTGGTCGCGGGCTGCCTGGCCGAGCGGCAGAAGGATGTGCTGCTCGAGCAGTTTCCCGAGGTCGACCAGGTGGTCGGCGTCTTCGGCCGCGAGGAGATCGCCCGGGTGTCGGAGCGGATCCTGGGCGGCCTGGACGAGCAGCGCACCCTCTTTCGCCCGGCACCGGTGCAGGCCCAGGACGACCGCGCGCGGCTGCGGATCACGCCCCGGCACATGGCGTACCTCAAAGTCTCCGAAGGGTGCGACCGGCTGTGCACCTTCTGCGCGATCCCCTACATGCGGGGCAAGCACGTCACCAAGCCGATCGAGCGGGTTGTGGAGGAGGCCCGCGAGCTGGCCGGCGACGGCGTCCGCGAGCTGATCCTGGTCGCCCAGGACATGACCTATTACGGCGTCGATCTCTACGGCCGGCCGCGGCTGGCGGAGCTGCTCCGCGAGCTCGACCAGGTCGAGGAGCTCGACTGGATCCGCATCCTCTACAACTACCCGAGCTACTTCACCGACGAGCTCTACGAGGTGCTGGGCAGCGCGCGGCGGATCATCCCTTACCTCGACATGCCGCTCCAGCACATCAACGACCGGCTGCTCAAGGTGATGAACCGGCGGCACACCCGCGCCGAGACCGAGGCGATCATCGGCCGGCTGCGGGCGACGATGCCGGGCCTGGTGCTCCGGACGACCTTCATCGTGGGCTTCCCCGGCGAGACCGAGGCCGAGTTCCAGGAGCTGCTCGACTTCGTAGCCGCGACCCGGTTCGAGCGGCTCGGCGTCTTCTCCTACTCGTTCGAGCCCGACACCCCGGCGGCCAGGCTCCCGGACCAGCTTCCCGACGCCCTGAAGGAGCAGCGCCGGGATCGAGTGATGGCTGTCCAGCAGCCGATCGCCGAGTCCTTCAACCGGACCCTGGTGGACCGTACGCTCGAGGTCCTGATCGACGCCCCCGCGCCCCAGGGCAAGAACCTCTGGCTCGGCAGGACCTACGCCGACGCCCCCGACGTGGACGGGCTGACCCTGGTCCAGGCGGCCGATCTCCGGCCTGGCGACCTGGTGGCCTGCAAGATCCAGGATGCCCAGGGCTACGACCTGGTGGCCCGGCCCCTCTCGGCCCCCGCCCCGCGGCGAAAGCGGGCCCGTCCCAGGCCGCGGAAGAAGCCCTCGGCATCGCTGACCATCCTGGACGGCATGCCATGAGCGGACGCGAAGACAACACCCCGATGGTTGCGACCGCCCCGGCCAGGCCGCGGTTCTGGAACGTCCCCAACACGCTAACCGTTGGGCGGCTGGCACTGGCCGCCGTCGTCTTCGCACTGATCGCGTTTGACCAGTATGCGCTGGCGCTGGCGGCCTTCGTCGTCGCCGCACTGTCCGATGCACTCGACGGCTACTTTGCCCGCCTGCTGAAGCAGGACACGCCCATCGGCCGCCAGCTCGATCCACTGATCGACAAGGTGATCGTCTCGGGCTGCTACATCTACCTGGCGGCCATACCCGGCACGGGCGTCCTTCCCTGGATGGTCACGGCCATCGTGGTCCGCGAGCTCCTGATCCAGGGCCTGCGCAGCCTGCTCGAGGGCCAGGGGCAGCCGTTCGGGGCCAAGATGGCGGGCAAGCTCAAGACCACCATCCAGTGCTGTTCGATCTCGGCCGTGCTCCTGGCCCTGGCGGTTTCGGCTCCGCCCGTGTGGCTCCTCTGGGTCCGCGACATCCTGACCTGGCTGGCGGTGGCCCTGACCATTTACAGCGGGGCCAGCTACCTCGCAGGCGCGATGCCCGCGCTCCGCAGCCAGGCGACGAGGGACTGATCGACATGGAATGGCTAGAGTCTCTGCTCCTGGGCGTTGTCCAGGGCATCACGGAGTTCCTGCCGGTCTCGAGCGACGGCCACCTGGCGATCACGCAGCAGGCGTTCGCCTGGCTCACCGGCCATTCGCGGAGCGGGCAGGAGAACCTCTTCTTCGACATCATGCTCCACGCGGGGACCCTGGCGGCGATCCTGTTCTGCTTCCGTTCCGTGATCGTGGAGGGAGCGCGGGGGTTCCTGCTGGGAGCCGAGCGATGTTCGCCCCGGCCTCGACCGGGCGTCCGTCGTCCGGGCTGGCCTGCTGGCGGCGGTCGCCACGTCGCCGCTGGTTCCCTTCGCCCTCTTCTTCAAGAAGCGGCTCGAGGAGATGTTCCAGAGCAGCCAGGCGGCCGGGGTTGGCTTCCTGATCACAGCGGCGGTGCTCTTGCTGGTGAGCGTCCGGCTGAAGGGCCCGGAAGGGGGCAAGGGCCTGGCCCAGACCACGTGGGTGGACGCCCTCCTGATCGGGATCGCCCAGATGTTCGCGCCGCTGCCGGGCGTGAGCCGGAGCGGCCTGACGATCGCCGCGGCGCTGGCCCTTGGGCTGTCGAGGACCTGGTCGGTCGGCTTCAGCCTGCTGATCGCCGTTCCTGCCATCTGCGGAGCGGTCGTCTTCGAGCTCAAGGACGTGATCAAGGACCACCAGGCGCTGGGCCTGACGCCCGACCGGATCGCCCAGACCCTGGCCGCGACGCTCCTGGCCGGCCTGGTTGGCTACTTCGCCATCCTCTGGCTCATCCGGGTTGTTCGCGGCGGCCGGCTATGGTATTTTTCTGTATACCTGATCGCGCTGGGAACCCTGGTCCTGGCTCTTTCGGCGACCTCCGGAGGATTGCTCGATGCTCGCCCCGCGAAGGCTGTGGACCGGACCGCCGGCTGCCGCGATCCGGGACCACTTACTGGCCGAGCTGAGCAGCGAGCCGGCGGGGCTCTGGATCGTGCCCACGCCGCTGGCGCGCGACCAGGTCGAGTGGGCGCTTGGCCGGCGGAGCAGGAGGGGTGAGCGGCCCGCGCGGGTCTTCTGCTGGGATGATCTCTGGCGGGAGGTTCGCCGCGAGGCCGAGGATGGGCCCTTGTGGCTGTCGACGACCGCGGCTCGCGTGGTGTTTCACGAGGCGATCCAGCAGGCGCGAGAGCGCGGCCAGGCCGCGGAGATCGCGGCGTTCGCCGACCAGCCGGGATACCGCCGGCAGCTCCGGGAGCGGTTTCGGCGGTGGACGCTTGCCGAGCACTCCGTCGGAGCCCGCGGCCGCCGTGCCGAGGCCAACCCCATCGCGGTCGCGGAGCAGGCCGTCTTCGCCGACTATCGCGGCTTGCTCGAAGAGATCGGCGTCCAGGACGATGCGGGGATGGCCGTGTGGGCCTCGAAGCGGCTGGCCCGCAGTCCTCGATTCTGGGCGGAGACCGAGGAGCCGGGGCCGATCGTCTTCCTGGATCTGGAACACCTCGATCCCGGGCGGAAGCGGGTTCTCGAGCGATCGCTCAAGACCGGGCGGCCGGTCCACGTCACGCTGGCCCATGATCCCGACCCGGCGCTGGCGGAGGTTTACTTCGCCACCGAGGCCGTCCGCGCCGGCCTGCTCGGACTGGGACTTGTCGAGACGCGGGTCGAGACGCGGGCCGGGCGGCCCAGGGGCCTGCGAGAGGCCGAGGAGGCCCTGTTCCGTGGCCAGGCCGGAGACCTGCCGACGATCTCCGAGGCCGAGGGCCTGGCGATCCTCGGAGCGCCCCAGGGAGACGGGGTTGCCAGGGTCCTGGCGCGCGAAGTCCGTTCCTTGCGGGCGCGGGGAGTGGAGCCCGAGGAGATCCTGATCGTCTTTCGCCACTGGGGCGAGGAGGCCGAGCTGGCCCTCGAGACCCTGCGGGCCTGGGGACTGCCGGCTGCACGCCGAGCGTGGCCCGATCGCTCCAGGGAGAGCCGGCCGTCTCCGGGCTGCGGCTGGCCGCGTCCATCCCGCTCCAGGACTGGGAGACCGAGCTGATCGTGGGGCTGCTCCGCCACGGGCAGGTTCGCCCGGCCTGGCCGGGGGCCGATCGACTCGCGCTGGCGACAGCGGCCTCCACCATCAAGGCGACCCTGGTCTTCCGGGGCCGCGAGGCCTTGCTGCGGGGGCTTGACCGCAAGCTCGCGGAGTCAGAGCGGGGCAGCGTCGAGTATGAGCGGGCCGAGCAGGCCCGGGCCGTCGCCGTGCGTCTGATTCAGGTACTGGAGCCTCTCGATCGGCCCCGCCGCTGGCCCGACCAGGTGGCCGAGCTTCGCCGCATCGCCCGCGAGCTCGGGCTGGGCACCCCGAACGAGGAGGCTCTCGACCCTCTCTGGGAAGCTCTCGACGACCAGGCCGACGTCCTCGAGCGGCTGGGGCAGGGTGCAAGGCCCTGGAGCTGGTTGGCGTTCGTCTCCGAGATGGAAGCCGATCCTCCAGGACGTGGAGGTGCCCGCGCCGGCGCCGGTTAACGGCTCGATCCTCCTGGCCACGGTCGACCAGGTTCAGGGGGCTCGTGCCCGCTACGTCATCCTCTCCAACCTCTCCGAGGGGGCCTTCCCTTCCCGAGACTCGGTCGAGCCGCTGCTGGCGCTGAGAGCCGGAGAACAGCCGGACGCGGCCGGACGGCTGGTCTTCGCGCGGGAGATGCTCCGGTTCCTGCACGTGCTGGGCTCGGCCGATTCCGGGGTGATCCTGGCTTATCCCACGACCGACTTGAAGGGCCAGGAGCTCTTGCGTGCGGGGTTCCTGGACGACCTGCTCGAACGGCTGTCGGAGGAGGCAAAGGCTTCCTGCCACACCGCCTATCCGCGGCTTCATGCCGCCCTGGTTGATCAGCCCGACCTGGCGGGTGCTCCCGCCGACCTACGGATTCGCGCCATGGCGCTGGCCAGCGAGAGAGGGGAGATGTCGGAGCTGGTGAGGCTGGCCCGGGACCCCGATCACCACCGCGTGCTGGCGGGCACCGGAGCCGCCCTGTTCGCCCACCAGCACCGGCAGCGGGGCACGTCCTTCAGCGAGTTCGAGGGCATGCTCGGTGATGGCCACGCCGTGCTCGAGCTGGACCGGCTGTTCGGCCCCAGCTACATTTTCAGCCCCAGCCAGCTCGAGACCTACATCGCCTGTCCCTTTCAGTTCTTCAGCAAGTACGTGCTGGAGCTCCGGCCCGTCGACGAGCGGGACGAGCTTGACGAGGACTACACCGAGCGAGGCAGCCGGATTCACGACATCCTCGAGAACTTCGAGACCCTGCTCAAGCAGCAGAGCGGGGAAGGGGACCTGGAGCAGGTCGCCGCGGTCCAGGTCGACCGGGTGCTCGGAGAGGAGCTTTCGGGCGCGACGGACCTCGACCTGGGTCTGTGGGAGATCGAGCGGGGCCGCTTGATTCGCGCCATCGGCCAGTACGTGCTTCAGCGGAGAGCCTACGAGCGTGACGGTGAGTTCGCGTTCGCGCCCTATAAGCTGGAGCTGGCTTTCGGCGAGAAGGGGGCTGAGCATCCCGTGCTGGAGCTGGCCCACGGCGGCAGCACGCTGAGGCTGCGCGGGCGGATCGACCGGATCGACGTGGCCCGGACGCCCGAGGGACTCCCGGTTCCGCGTGATCGACTACAAGAGCGGGTCGGCGCCCAGCTCCACGGAAGTGAAGCAGGGGGAGATGCTCCAGCTTCCGCTCTACGCGATCGCGGTGGAGCAGCTCGTCTTCGGGAAGGACGGGACGGACCTGTTCGACCTCGGCTACTGGAGCCTGAAGAAAGGGGGCTTCAAGCCGATCGCGTTTGGCTCGTGGGATCAGGACCAGGAGACCCTGATGGCTCATGTCCTGGCCCTGGTCGATCAGCTCCGGCGAGGGGTTTTCGTGGTCCAGTCGCGGAACCAGGGCTGCGAGAGCTATTGCGACTACCGGGGTGTCTGCCGGGTGCGGCAGGTTCGCATGGCGGCGAAACGTCTCGAGCGGAGCCTGCCGGTCCTGAGCGTCCAGGCGCGGCGGGGCCGGAGGACCAGCGGCGGCACGAAGACGGAGCCCAGCGCCGGGGGGGAGTCATGAGCGAACCCGACACCAGGCCCACCGGGCTGACCGCCGAGCAGCATCGCGCCCTGGAAGTGAGGGATGCGAGCGTGGCGCTCGGGGCCGGCGCCGGCTGCGGCAAGACCACGGTCTTGACCGAGCGGTTCCTCGCCGAGATCGACGGCGACGACGGCCGCGCCCTCTCCGCGCTGGTCGCCCTGACCTTCACAGACAAGGCCGCGCGGGAGCTGCGGCAGCGGATCCGGGCCCGCTGTCGCGAGAAGCTGGCCGCCGGGAGCGATGCCGGCCGGTGGCGACTGGTGCTCCGCGCCCTCGAGGCGGCGCCGATCGGCACCTTCCACGAGTTCTCCGCGAGGCTGCTCCGGGCCCACGCGCTGGACCTCGGGATCGACCCCGAGTTCACGATCCTCAATGAGGCCGTCGCGGCATCGCTCCGCGACCAGGCCATCCGCACCGCGGTGCGGCGGATGCTCGCCGAGCGGGAGTCCGACCTCGTGAATCTGGCCATCGACTACGGTCTCGGACAGATCCGCGAGGCGCTCGGTTTGCTCCTCGCCACCCGGGCCGCCGGCGATCTCGATGCCTGGATCGAGCTCACTCCCGAGGAGATCGTCGCTCGGTGGTCGCGGGTCTGGGAGGCTCAGGGCCGGCCCGCGGTTCTCCGCGTCCTCTCCTCCGTCGCCCGGTGCTGCCGCGAGCTGCTGGGCCGCATCCCCACATCTCATCCCAAGCTCCAGGAGCGACGTGCCGAGCTGCTCGAGCGGCTTCCCGCTCTGGAGAGCGGAGCGTGCTCCGACGAGCAGCTCTCCGAGGTCCGCCGGCTGGCCCGGGTGGACGACCTGCGGGACAAGGCGATCTGGCCGGAGCCGGAGAGCAAGGAGGCCGTCAAGACGGTGTTCGAGTCGTTGCGCAAGGCCATCGATCAGGTCGCGAAGCGACTCTCGGTCAACCCGGCGTCCACGCTCGAGTCGGCAACCAACAGCCTGAGCCTGCTGCGGCTGGCGGCCCGGGCCCGCCGCGAGTACGAGCAGATCAAGAGCCGGCGGCGCGGGCTCGATTTCGACGATCTGCTGGTGCGGACGCGGGACCTGCTGGGGGCCGGCCCCGATCGGGACGTTCGCTCGCTGGCGGCCCAAGACGCGATCGAGTTCGTCCTGGTGGACGAGTTCCAGGATACCGACCGGGTCCAGAGCGAGATCCTCAGGCTGCTGGGGGGAGACACCTTCTTCCGCGGCCGGATGTTTGTGGTGGGCGACGCGCAAGCAATCGATCTATCGGTTCCGGGGCGCCGAGCCGGCGATCTTCGGCCGCTGGCGCAGCGAGTTTCCGGCGCCGGGCCGTCTGGGCCTGACCGAGAACTTCCGGAGTGTTCCCGGGGTGATCCACTTCGTCAACGCCCTCTTCGCGGGCTGCTTCCCGGACGACGCCGCGGACGGTCAGGCCAGCGGTCACGAGGACGGGCTGACCGCGACGCGACGAGACGAGACGGCCAACCCGGCGGTGACCTTCTTCTGGGCCGTCCCACCCCTGCCGCCCGACGCGGACCCTGAGCGCAGGGTGAAGACCACGGCCGATGATCGCCGGCGGCTGGAAGCCCACGGCCTGGCACGCTGGCTGCGCACGCGGCTGGAAGCGGGCTGGTCGATCGTCGATCGCCGGTCCAGAACCCTCCGCCCGGCGCATGCCGGGGACGTGGCCTTTCTCTTCCGCGCCATGACCGACATCTGGCCGTACGAGGCGGCCCTGGCCGATCAGGGGTTCGACTATCATACGCTCGGGGGCTCGGCGTTCTACGCCCAGCAGGAAGTTCGCGATGTGGTCAACGTGCTCTCGGTGGTGGAAGACCCGCTCGACGCCGTGGCCCTGGCGGGCGCCTTGCGCAGCCCGTTCTTCAGCCTCAGCGACGATGCACTGTTCTGGATGGCTCGCACGTTCCCCGGCGGCCTGACCGAGGGTCTTGCGCGTTCCGACGAGATCTCGGAGCTTTCCGACCACGATCGGCGCGCGGTGGTCCGGGCCCGGGCCCTGCTGGCGCAGTGGCGGGACATCAAGGACCGTGTCCCACTGGGCCGACTGCTCGGCGGCGTGCTCGACGAGTCGGGTTACGAGGCCGCCCTGGTTTGCGAGTTTCTGGGGTCTCGCAAGCTGGCCAACACGCGCAAGCTCGTGCGGCTGGCCCGCGATTTCGACCGGCAAGAGAACTTCACGCTGGCGGACCTGGTGGGCCGGCTGCGGGCCGATCTCGACCGCCCCCCGCGCGAGGAAGAGGCCTCCACGACCGATGAGGAGAGCCCGGCCATCCGCCTGATGTCAATCCACCAGGCCAAGGGGCTCGAGTTCCCGATCGTGGTGGTCCCCGACCTGAACCGGAAGCCCAATCCCCGCGACCCGCTGATCGGACTGCACCCCGAGCTTGGGCTGGTGGTCCGCCCGCCGCGGACGGGCGAGCCCCCGGCCGACCCCACCGCCGAGCCGGTTGCGGGTGAGAGCCTGGGATGGCGAGCTTTCGAGGCCATCGAGGCCGACGAGGAGCGCAAGGAATCGCTCCGTCTGTTCTACGTGGCGACGACGCGGGCGCGCGACCATCTGGTTCTCGCGGCGGGCCTGGAGGCCGATCTCGAGCCGAAAGCCGTCGACCCTGCCGGAGCCATCCTCGCCGGCCTGGCGGCATGCCGGAGCCTCGATCCCGGCAATCCCAGGGCGTCGTCTCCCGCGTTCGAGCTCCTGCTCGAACGATTTGACTGGCGCTCCGGCCGGTGTCTGGCCTCGCTGCCCGAAGGCTGGCCGGCCCCCCGCGTGGACGTCGTGGTGGAGAGCCCTCCCGAGGCCGAGGAGAACCGTGCCCGGCAGCCGGTTCGCCGCCCCTTCCAGGACATGGAGCAGGCCATCTTGACCACGTCCATCGCAGAGCCGGTGCCGATCGTGGAAGGGCCGAGCCTGCCTCGCTGGATCGATCTCGATTCGCCGGACGAGGAATCTACGCGGTCGGTTCGGCTCGGCCGCCTGATCCGTACCGTCATCGCCGACCAGGGCCTGCTTCGCGGAGACCCGCTGGCCGAAGCCTGCGCCCGGGCCGCCGCACGGCAAGCGCCCGCTGCCGGCTCGGCCCTTCTTGCCGAGGCCGCCCCGTGGCTGGAGCGGTGGCTCGACACTCCGCTTTTCCAGGAGCTTCGTGAGGCGGCACGCACGCGCCGGCCGATCCAGCGCGGCCGGCGCTGGATCGTGACCTGGCCCTTGGAAGGGGAAGCCTCGACTGCGGTTCGCGGTTGCTTTGACGTGATCTACCGCGACCGTAAGGGACGCTGGCGGCCCGTGATCGTCGGCACACACCCGGGCGAGCACGACGCGGACTGGCTTCGCCTCATGCTCTCGGACACCGCGGCCCTGCGGTGCGGCCTTGACCCGCAAGGCCCCGCCTGGTGGGTCCACATCGAACCGGGCGGGGAATGGCTCGTCGAGGTTCAGCTCAGCGCGAGCCGCGGCGCGATCGACGAGGCGCTCGGCCGGTGGCTGCGGCAGCATCGTCCAGGCGGGCCATGAACCGAGCGCGGCCGCCCGGTCACTGCCGCCGGCCCGGATCGGTCTCGGACGCCGGGTCGCGATTCGAGGCGGTGACCGTGGCGGCCTGGCGGCGGGCGAAGTTCCGCCAGCGGTTCTCCAGCTCGGCGAAGCCCTCGATGTGGTAGACCTCGCGGAGCGAGTGCTCGATTCCCTGGCGCTGGGCGCCCCGGACGAACGTGATGAACTGCTCGGGAGTTCCCTGTTTCACCAGGAACTGGGTCAGCGAGACGCTCTGCGCGTAGTAAAGCCCCCAGGCCTCGGCGCTGGGGTAGTCGATCGCCATCAGCTCATTGAGCTTGAAAACACGCCCTTCGGCAAGCGGGCCGGTGAGATCGGCGGCGCGGCCGAGTTGCTCCGCGAGTGGCTCCGCGAGCACGGCCATTCCCTCGTCGGCCCAGCGTGGGATCTGCTGCTGGGTGAACAGGTCGGCCAGGACGACGTGCGTCACTTCGTGCGGGAGGATCGCGGAAAGGAGGTGGGGATGATCGACGCGCAGGTTCACGCGCCGCGCGATGATCCGGTTGCCGTTGATTCCCATGGTGGAGAAGCCGGGCGATGTCTCGGGCTGCCCCGTCATCTGGGCAAAATCGCGGGGAGTCGGGTAAAGATAGATATCGCACCGGGGCGACCAGTGCGTTCGGGATGCGGAGCTGCCCCACCGCCTGGCCTGTTGTGTGCGGACGGCCTCAGCGGCCTGGGCCGCCTTCGCAGCCAGACCGGCGTCGGTGTGGTAGATCCGGAAGTTCGCGGTCTCCAGAACATGCCAGGCCAGGGGCTGCGGGGGATTGGCTTCCGTCCCGGCGACGCCGCTCTGATCTTGCGGTTGTTGCCCGGAGACGGTGCCGGTCGCGCCGTCGGGGGAAGTTCTCCGAGCCGGTCTGTCCTCGCCTTCCGATCCACGGGATGGAGGCGCGGCGGTCGGTTCCGGCTGGGCCTCGCGCGAGCCGGGCAGCGAGGGGAGACCAAGCGGCTGTTCGCCGCTGGCTGGCGAGGCCGCGGCTTGCGAAGCGACCGGGGCGGGTTGGGCCCGGGGAGTCTCGCCGACGGGCGGCTTCTCCTCGGGAGCCGAGCCCCGAACTACCAGCCTGCCGGAACGGGGCGCGGCGCGGCCTCCCCGCCGCGCCTCGGCCACCCGGTTCTGGAGGTACTCGCCGTACCAGTTCCCTGGAGTCAGCTGCTGGATGCTGCGGATCTCCTGCTCGATCTCGTCCCACTCCCGGTCGGAGCGGGGATGGGCGTTGATCTGAGCGACCACGGCAACCCAGCGGCAGTAGGCCCAGACCTGCCTGCGCTGGGCGGGCAACTGGTTCTGACCGGCCAGACGAGCATAGATCCGGCCCGCTTCTGCATACTTCTTGTCCGTGAACAGGCGGTCGGCCTGGTTCTGTCCGTTCTCGTCCTCCGCGGGCCGGCGCGGCACCGCGGTCGGCGCGGCACCGGTTTCCGGAGGGGTCCCTGCCGGATCGAGGGGCGCAACGGCCGCCTGGGGCACATTCGGCCGCGGAGTATACTCCCGGGTCTTCGGTTCCGCCGCCCCGGCGGGTGCCGGCACAGCGCGCTCGGGGCCCTCGAGGGGCGGCGTGGGACCGGAATCGGGAAGCGGGGATGGCTCGGCGAAGAGCGCTCGATCCGGGGCCACGGGCGCGCGAGGCAAACGCCGAAGGTCCGACTTCGGCTCGGCTGCAATTCCCGAGCTCTTGGTCGCGTCGGAAGTTGCGGCGACCGGCGCGGGCCGGGGCATGTCTCCTGTCTGGGTTCCCGAACCTTGCTCGAGGATCGCCAGCGTCTCGCGGTACTCCGCAGCCTCGCGCGTCTTGCCGGCGGCTTCGGCCTGGCTGACCAGGCTCCGATAAGACTGGCGAAGCAGGAGGATCATGACGCCTCGGTCGCTCGGCGCTGATCCGGGAAGCGCATCCTCGAGGATCGTGGCCGCCTTCTGATACTCGCGGCCGGCCAGGAGCGCCCTTGCCTGCTCGAGAACCTCGGGCGCACCGGTAGCGGCACTGGCACCGATCGATCCCCGGGGAATACAGACAATCGTCAGCGTGAGCGCGATCGAGAGGGCCTGTCGCATGACATCCGTGTCCTGCTTGCTCTGGAGAATGGCCGGAACGGGACCGGCCACGAACGCGGTGAGACGATACCGGACACCTGATCAGGCCCGATCCGACCGTGCTCATCCCGGTCTGATCCTGCACCCGTCGCGGAGAGGGTGATGGCCTGGGGAAAGGCTCAGGCCGGGGAAGACGACTCGGGCAACCCGGAATGCCCGGATCCCTCTCGGGGAGGAGGCGGGAGATGTGCGTCGAGAGGATTGTCGCCCGAAGCGAACCGGCCGAAGGAGCCAGCGGAAGTATGCTCGAAACCCCCGGTCCCGTCAACAGGAACCGGTGGAGGATGGTCCCGATTTGCAGGAACGGGAGGGCCCGGCAGCATGGTCCCGCGACGTCGTGGACATGCCTGATCCATGACTTCAGCGACCTTCCACGTGGATTAGAGCGGTTTGCATTCGGGTTGCGGACAGAAACAATTCACATAGAAGGACACGATCGAGGAAGGAGACGGCAACGGATCAGGAGATACCTGCCATGCGTCCCTATTCGATAGACCTGCGGGAGCGGGTCGCGGCGGCCGTGGATGAGGACGAGGGCCCGCAGCGGCGAGATCGCCCGCCTCTTCCGCGTCAGCGTCTCGTTCGTCTCCCGGCTGCTGCAGCGGCGGCGTCAGAAGGATAGGTTGGCCCCTGAGCCGCACGGGGGCGGCCCGACCCCCGTGCTGAGCCCGGACGACCTGCGGCGCTGGAAGATCTGGTCCGGGAGCACAACGACGACACCCTGGACCAACTGAAGCAGCGGGGCGGCTTCAACTGCAGCCTGACGACGATCTGGCGCGCCCCTGCGGCGACAGAGATTGACCTGCAAGAAGAAGACCCAGCACGCCGACGAGCGCGACCGGCCCGACGTCCAGGAGAAGCGGCGGTCGTTCCGGAGGAAGGTGAAGCGGGTCGAGCCGAAACGGCTGGTTTTCGTGGACGAGTCGGGGGTGACCACGGCGATGACCCAGGCCTACGGCTGGGCCCCGCGCGGCGAGCGGGCCGGCGGCTCGGCCCCCGGCTCGTGGGAATCGCTGACCGTGATCGCCGCGTTGGGTCTGGACGGGGTACGTGCCCCCCTGGTGTTCCCGGGGTCGACCGACACCGCGGCGTTCGAGTCGTATGTCGAGCAGGTGCTGGTGCCGGAGCTGCACGCCGGCGACGTGGTCGTATGGGACAACCTGTCCCCCCATCAGGCCTCTGCCGCGGCGGCGGCCGTCAGGCGGGCGGGTGCCAGGCTCCTGCCCCTGCCGCCCTACAGCCCGGACTACACGCCGATCGAGAGACTCTGGTCGAAGGTCAAGGCGTACCTCCGCCGGGTCGCGGCGCGGAACAAGGATGCCGTCTACGAGGCCCTGGGAGAGGCGGATCGAAAAGGTGACCACCCAGGACATCATCGGCTGGTTCCAGCTCGCGAGCTGTGCGCAACACATGGGTAAACCGCTCTAGCTAGGGAAGACCGATACCAATTCCAGTATTGGGCTCTGGGCTTGGCAGGGGCTCGACCCGTGCAAGCTGATCAGAAGAAGGGAGCGGACAAAGGGGTTGATGGTCGTCTTCTGTTCCACGATGAGCATGAGTCTGGCAAGGTCAAGCAAGTCATCTTCTCGGTCAAGTCGGGTCATCTGAAAAACAAGTATGTTCGGGAGTTACCCCATGTAGTTGAGAGGGAGAAAGCCCAGATCGGTGTACTTATAACGCTGGAACCACCTTCCCAACAAATGAAGAGTGAGGCTGTTGCTGCGGGATCATCACGAGTCCCTGGAACAACAAGACGTATCGCAAGATTCAGATACTAACGATCGACGATTTGCTTGACGGTAAGCAAATCGATCTTCCACCTACACAGGATCATCGGACATACAAGAAAGCCCCGAAAGCCAAGCTCAAAGGCAAGTTCAAGGATCAGTCCTTGTTCGGTGATGACGAGCAAGAATATTGAAACGGGGTGAACCCGTCCATCTGATCAGGGTCAAGTTCAAGAAGGCACCCAAAGCAAAGGGGAAATCAGCCTTCAAGACAAACTCTCTGTTTGATGATGAAGACTGAGCCGCTTATCTGGACTGCACAAGAGGCAACAAGGCGTCGGACAAAAGGGGGACATGGTCGGACAAAGGGGGACATAGCACTTTATTGACTCGCTGGGAACAAAAGGCAAGACCCGATACAGGTATAGAGATCCGCGGCAAGACAAGGAGGCCGCCGCTCGATACCATCGAGGAGAGCGACGCAGCTCGCGAAGATCACGCTTCCATCACCCCGGCCTCGCCCACCCCGATGCGGCGGCCCTCAGAGACGGAAACGGCGTTGGGAAGACTCCGCTGCGTGAGGAATTCTCCGCCTGATGATGGTATATTCGAGCCTGTTGAAGTCTCGGGCATCGAACCTGATCCACCAGCCCCTCCGGCGATCTTCGGGTCGTGAATCGACGGTCGCCATTACCAGGAAACCCCGCACCGAGGCGATACGCTGGCATGACCTTGGAAGCACAGCCCTTGCCCGAGCATTACCCCCACCGAGAGACCCCGCAACTTGAATTTCCCCAGCCTGCTGGCCGCAACGGACACGAGGGGCGACTGGCATTTCGGCATCGGCGATCCCACGCCGATTGGCTGGTTCACGGTGTTCGCTTACCTGGCGGCCACGATCGCTTGTGGACTGGTCTGGGCCGCCGATCGGCAGGCTGTCCGCAAGAGTAACCCAGGCAGCCCGGTCTTCTGGATGGTGCTCATGGTCCTGCTGCTCCTGCTGGGAATCAACAAGCAGCTTGACCTTCAAACCCTGCTCAACGACGTGGGCAGGCGGATGGCAAAGGCACAGGGATGGTACGACGTGCGCAGAGTCTACCAGGTGATCTTCATCGCCTCGGTCACGGCCCTGGGGCTGATGGCCCTGGGCGTCTTCTCCTGGCTGGCGCAAGGAGTGGAAGCGGAACTTCGTCGCCCTGCTGGGCACGGTGTTTCTCTACGTCTTCGTGCTGACGCGCGCCTCGTCGATTCACCACGTGGACGTCATGCTCCAGTGGCGAGTCCTGGGCTGGACCTGGAACTGGATCCTCGAGCTGGGAGGAATTGCCGTGACTTTCCTGGGTGCCCTAATCGCCATCAGGACCGGCGGCCAGTCATCCCGCGCGGTCGCATCGGGATTGGCCGAGGGCCCCGACGACGCGATGGGCCCTCGACGCTACTCGTTCGAGCGAGGCGTCCTGGTCTTCCGGCCCGAGGGCAAGCCGCGATTCTCGAAGCGCGGCCGGTGATCGCACAGGCCCGCCGGGACGGCGGCAGGTCAGGTCACTTCATCGAGTCGGCGACCAGGGGTAAGCCATGATCGGGCAGGAGCGGATGGCCCGGCTTGAAGGTGGGTGGAACCACGACCATCAGGTGCGGCGATGACCAGATGCCGTGACGTTCGTTGCCGGGAAAATACACCTGGGTCTCGGCCGTGAGCGGTTGCTTGAGCACATAGCGTGAGGCCAGCGAGAGGCCGAGCAAGCAGAGCGGAAACTCGGTGACGCGCTCCATGTCGCCCAGCTTCACCGGTTCGGAGAGGGGCAGGCCCGCGTAGCGATACGCCTTCTCCGTCATCTCCACGCAGTAGAGCGCCGAGTCGTCGAGGCCGAGCTCGTAATCGAAGGGAGGCTGTTCCAAAAAGACCTTGCGAACATATGCAAGGATCTTGGGAACCGCCGCCTTGCGGAGCTCGGGCCGGAGCCGCTTGACTCCGATGTTGCCCACGTTGTCCAGAACCCAGACGCAGAACGGCTGGCGAGCCACGCCGGTTCCGGTCGTGTCGTAGACCACCGGCCCATCGTACTCGATCGCAACGATGCCCGTGTGCGAGAACTTGCTGTTGCTGCAGTTGGCGTAGAACCGACTCATCGGGAACCACCCGCGGAGCACGCGTGCATCGCCCTGCCGGAACAGAATATCTCCGTCGCGGAGGACCTTCCGGCCCCACTGGTCCCACCTGGCCATCTGGGCCGTGATCTGGACTGGCGGCATCTTGCCTTCGCGGCGGGCCCTCGTGGCCTCCGGTCCCCAGTAATTGCCCTGGAAGCCGGCAGGCACCAGGCGCTCGGTCATTTCCCGCTGTTCAGGGGGATTGAGAATAAGCGGCAAGGCCCACAGGAAGATGGAAATCATGATTCACTCGCTAAAGAGCCAGGATCAATGCCGCGATGGAGACGGATCATCGATCCTGATTGACAGTATCCACCCGAGCCGGCCGGTGCATGGGTGGCCCCCGGCGCGACACGGACACGGCTGCGATCAACCACGAGCGTGGTCAGGTTCGGGTCGCGACCGCGCTGGCCTGCAACGCGGCCAGCGATCGCTCCAGGATGGATTCGGGCGTCCCCCCGGCGTTGATCGAAACAAGGCGTCCTGTCTGTGAGTAGTAATCGGCCAGCGGACGCGTGCTGTCTTCGTAAGCTTGCATCCGGACCCGGCTCGACTCCGGACGATCGTCTTCGCGCTGGATGAGCTGTCCTCCACAGAGGTCACAGACCCCTTCCCGATGGGGAGGCCGAGCCGTGACATGGAAGACCGCTTTGCACTTAGAGCAGGTTCGCCGCCCGCTGAGCCGCTTCACGATCTCATGCAGCGGCAATTCATAGCTGAGCACCGAGTCAAGCCGGACTCCCTGCTGATCGAGAAGCTCGTCGAGGGCCTCGGCCTGAGCCACGGTTCGCGGAAAGCCGTCGAGCAGGAACCCGCCGCCGCAGCTCAGGCACCCTGATCGCTCGCTGACCATCGAGACCACCAGACCATCGGAAACAAGCTCGCCCCGTCGCATGGCTTCGAGAGCCGCCCTCAGAGCCGGACTGTGCTCGGACTGGCACTGCGCGGCCCGGAAGACGTCGCCTGTCGACAGGTGGCATGTCCCCAGAGCCTTGCAGAGCAGCTCCGCCTGCGTTCCCTTTCCGACCCCGGGAGGCCCCAGGAGCACGAGACGGTAGAGACGTTCCTTGGGAGACGGGGGAACGTCGCATTTCGCCTCACCGCCCTCGAACCACGCTGCACGATCAGGATGCTCTCTCATCACCGGCTCCTCATGGGGGCTCACAAGTTCCCTCTCACCCTCCCGCTCATTGCGGAGAGACCGAGGGTGCACCTGCGAATCGGGGTACCTTTCCCAACCCCTATAGGGTAGTGAGACGACACCCCGATCGGTCAAGAGTACGATCAGACTCTCGCCTTTTTTTGCAATTCCCGTTCCATCAAGAACGAAAATGCGGATCGGTCGGAACGGTGCGCAAACAACGCGGATTTCACCCGCGCAACGTCGGGCCGAGGGCCCCTAGCAACCCTTTCGCCAGCGGCGACGGCAGGCAACGCCGGTGCCGATTAGAGACGTGACCAGGCAGACGGTCAGCGTGGATGGCTCGGGTGCGTGAAGAACGAACTCGCCGTAGAGCAACCCCTCGGTGGTATCAAGAAAGGCATACGAGGTGAGCCCCAGCGCCATGAAGCTCACCGTGTCGTGAGAGTCAGGGACCCGGAAGGAGAGGGGGGTGCTATCGAGCATCGACATTGTGTCGACTGTGTAGTTGGAGTTGACGCTGAAAGGCATGCTCACAATCTGAGTGACCCCGTTGACGGTCAATTGCCAGGGAAGCGACTCTCCCGTGTTGAAATACTGAGTGACAACGTTGTAAGAGGAGTATCCAGAGCCAAACTCAAGAGCCGCGACAGGCACGATCACGGGTGAGCTGGCTGTCAGAAGGAAGCTGCCGCTATGCCCCGTGAGTGTGAGGGTATCATAATTGGAGGGATACCCATCGTTCCCCAGGCGTGAGGCCTGGTAGTCGCCTGCCTGATAAATCACCGAGGGCTCTGCCTGAGCCATACCGGCGCTGCATGCGATTAACCCCAGAGCCGCCATGACCGCCATCGGTCGCTTCATCGCTACACCCCTGAATTGCATGGACGCAAGACATGGCGTCTTCACTTGTGACTCTGACTGCTTGATGTCGTGGGCGCTGCCCCTTTCTAACCGATTTCCTCCGTGTTCCGCAATACATGAAGTAAAACAACACAAGCCGTGGGAATCGTGTTGTGGAAAGACCACTTCGATGCCGGAAAACGACACGGCTCCTCGGATCTCTTGACGCCCTCGGAAGATCCACGCATCCCGAATCGAAGCCAGGGAAGTACTTCCCCTGCCGCGCCCCAGCCGCGACGGCCGTTGCGAGGTCGTCGCCATCGCAAAACCGCTTCTTTTGCGTTGGCACGCGACCGTGCTCAGGGAAGGTCCTTCCCCTGATTCAGACTGCCGGCGGTGGGAGTCGAACCCACACGGGCGTTCCCGCCCAGAGGATTTTAAGTCCTCAGAGCAGGTTGACGTAAAGGCAAGCCCTGTCGAAGGTTCAACATTCATCAACGATCGCTTTGCCCTACCATTGCCCTACGGAGCCCCGGAATTGCCCCCCGATCTGGCCGCCATCGTGGCCGCCTGGCCCGAGCTGCCCGAGGCGATCCGCGCCGGCATCCTGGCAATGGTCAAGGCCGCCTCGTCCTGATTCAGCCCTTCCCCGAGGAGGATCGGGCCGCGCCCCCGGGTGGGGGTTTCAGCCCCCGGCCCGGCGTACCTGGGCGGAAATCCTCGGGCTGATCCGATCGGCTTGCCCCCCGCTGGGGCAATCGGTCAAATGAGTACATCGATGTAGTAAACTTCTCCATCGGAAAACTCGGTCAATGCAATGGCGTTGGTTTATGTTAAGGGCCGCCCGTATTACACGAGGTCCGTCCGTTCTGGGAACTGGGTGACATCCTGCTCCTACGGGCCGGCATTCAGTGAGTATGCTCGAACGTTAGCGGCTGCGGATCGGATGATCCGGGAGGAGATTCTCGCCGAAAGAGTGCTCGAACGCTGCCGCCGGCTCGAACTAAAGCGTGATCAATCGGAGGCCAGACAGAAGGCTCGGCGAGCGGAGACCCGGGAGAGAAGGGAACTCCTCGATCGGCTCGACTGCGCCGATCGAGCCGTGAACGGGTACTCCCGATGGGTGACCAGATCGGTTGATCAGTATATGGCGGTCTTGGGTTACTACCGACACAAACGTGGTGAGTGGCGACGGAGGAAGAAAACGATGGTTCCCGAAGTCAGTCGATACCCGGGATCGGTACTCACCAGGGATGAAGAGCGAGTCCGCCGCGCTTGGAACGGCGATGCGGCCGCACTCGAAACGACTTTGTTGGAAGCCAGTCGTCATCATTACTCGAGCACGGAAGGGTTACTGCTCGAAAGACTCCCGCCAGGAGAATGCCCGTTCTACAAAGACCATGCCCCGGATGTGGCAACCAAGTTGGCCGTGATGCGGGCGGAGCTGGCCCCGGAGGGATCGAGCTATGCCGAGAGACTCCTGGCGGAACGAGTGACCATGTGCTGGCTTCACCTGGAGTTGCTCGAACACCAGGCCGCCAGACTGTTCGACCGAGAGATCGACACTCGCAAGGCCGAGATCATCGACCGCCGGCTGTATCACGCTCAGGCCCGGATGTCCCAAGCCCTGATTGCCTTGGCGAAGGTCCGCCGGCTCAACCTCCCGGTAATCATCAATCAGGTCAACGTCGGCACTCAGGTCAACGGTGCCGTCCGGGTGTCCGGGGGCTGAGAACCCGCCAGGCCGCCTGCGCTTGCATCTGCGTCGCGAACGGACCCGCGGATGTGTTTCTCCATCGCCCGTGGCCCCAACGCGTCAGAACGCGAATACGGTATTTCTGGCGATGCTCGACGGAGTAGCGGTATACCCCACAACGTCGAGCTTGCATTTAACCATGACGGGATTTATTCTATACGGATCGGTGGGCGTTCTCGGCTCATCGGACTTGCGCGGATTCATCTCGAACGAGGAAGGACCATGCGCGGAAGAGTCACGCTGTTCGCATTGGGCATCTCTCTCTTCGGTGCCTCATGGGCTGGGTCACAAGAGGCGGGGAATATCACCGCTAGGAGCGCTCAAGGCGCTTCGCCTCAACCCAAGACACGGACCGCGGTCGCCGATGCCAGAACGGCGCGGGAACAAGCCATCTTCAAGGAATGGGCGAAAGCGATTCGAGAATCCGTTGATGCCTCCAAGAAGCTAAAACGCAGAACGGAAACGGAACGCACTGCCTGGGCAATGCATACGGCGACCCTGAAGGAGGACAAGATCCGGAAGCGATACCGGCTCAATCTCTACCAACTCTTCCTGATCATCAAACGCGGCGTCGCGGAAAAGTGGCCCACCGACAAGCCAGAGGACCAGGCCATCGCAGCCGAGCGCCAAGCTTTCTTCGATTCGATGATGGCCCAGCGCCAAGCTTTCTTCGACTCGATGGTCTTTGAGGAAGAACTAAGCGCATGGGTGACAGCCCACTGGCCGTCCACCCCGGCACACACGACTAGCATACGAGGGTTTGCCAGGGAAATTCAGATTGCAGCCTTAGACCAACCACGAATCGCCCGTGAGTTAAGGGAAAGCGCCCTATTACCATTTGTGGCGCTAGACTCCCGGACGGCAAGACCTGTAAGGGGGCTGGCAAGAATAACCTATCTATTTCCGGCCCTGGGCCGTATGGTGTAGTTCCAGTCCCCATGGAAGCTCTCCCGCTCGATTGAGAGACTCTCCATCTGCTGCTTCGTGACCTCTTGGCCGATCGGATAGGCACTCCGGTCTAATTCCGCCCGGATCTCCAGGCCCGTCTCGGTCGTCGTACTTCCGATCAAGTTCACTACCACCTCATGATCGACCAGCGGGCGGCCCCGCCAGTTCTGCGTGATGTGGCAGAACATCCGGTGTTCGATCTGATTCCACTTGCTCGTCCCCGGCGGGAAGTGGCACACCGTGATCCGCAGGCCGGTCTCATCGGCCAACTCCTGCAACTGCACCTTCCAGAGACGGCAACGGCTCCCGTTCGAGCCGCCGCCATCGGCAGTGATCAGCAGTTGGGTCGCACCCGGATACATCGGGCTTCCCATGTGTCGCCACCACCGCCTCAGCGTCTCGACGGCGAACTCGGCCGTGTCATGATCGACGCCCACGCTCACCCAGCCGGCGTCGGCCGCCAAGTCGTACACCCCGTAGGGGATCGCCTTGCCCAGCTTCGGGTCCAGGAAATCATGGATGCGGACCTGTTCGGGGCGACCCTGGGGCTGCCACTCCCGTCCGCCGTTCTTGAAGTCGCCGACCAGTTCCTTCTTCTTGGTGTCCACCGAGACGACCGGCTGGCCCCGCCGCTGATACGACTTGACCCGTCGGTTGATGTGCTCGAACTGGGCGTTGCGGTCGGGATGGCCGCTGCCTTCCCGGGTCTTGCGGTTGGATTGGAGGCTGTAACCGAGCTGGCCCAGCAGAGTGCTGACCGACCTGGGACTGACTGTGTGACCCTGGCGGCGCAACTCAACGGCCAACTTGGCGGCACTCTTGCAGGTCCAGCGCAACGGCGACTTGGGGGTCGCCACGGGCCGACGGCTCGACCAACGCCTCCAGGGCGCCCATCAGGCCAGGATCGTGATGCGTCAGCGGCTTCCGTCCCCCGCCGGGGCGGCGGACACGTCGGGCCATGCCGGGTGGATCGGGCGTGCCGCCGGGTTGACGCAACTGCCGCAATCCGGCCCGGATGGTCACGTGAGTCATGCCGGTGGCCTCGGCGACCCGGGTGATCCCTCCACGGCCGATGGCCGCCGCCTCGGTCGCCGCCCAGAGGCGACAGGCGCGCTCATCGAGGACGGGCTTGAGGGCCTCGTACTTGACCTTGAGGCTCTCGACGGTGGAGGCGTCCATGAGAGCGAACGTACCACAGCGGCTCAGCGACTCGATAGATTATTCTTGCGAGCTGCCTAAACGCAAGGTTGTCGGCGCCCCTGGCCGGCTCTGCTACGAGCACCGAGCCACGACCGATGATCCTACGCGCGACTAGGCATTCCAGTTTGACAGAGTGGACGGCTGGGTTGAAGGGCCACTTTTGACCGCCGTTCCATGGCGCAGGGCAGGCCAAGCCGCCCGGACCTTGCAAGCGATCCGGATGACTTCCAATCCTGCCTATCCTACGACCGATCGGGATCTGGACGGTCCGTCCTGACGGACGGGAAGACGCGGTCTTCTCTCGCCCGCGATAGCGCAGACGGCGAGCGGGGTGTCGACCGCCTGGGCTTGACAGTTCTGGCCCAAATTCCGCGGCCGTCCTGGCCGCGAGCCGTGGCGATCCGCCCCGCGGACGTCTCATTCATCGACCGAGGCCGCCGGCCCGTCTTGGGGCAAATACGCCGGTCCTAGCGTTTCGTGCTTATGCGGCAATGCGGTATCGTGGAACGATCGGGAACGGCGGGAGTAGCTACCCGTCGAAGGCCCGGCGTGCCGTGTGATCCTCCCTACTCCGATCATGCGACCCGCCCCGGCCGGCCCGGTTGGAGTAGGGATCATGTCCGAAGAGTCGCCCTTCGATTCCGCCCCCCGCATCTTGTGGGCTCTCACGTCGCCATTACTCGCCGATCCCGAGTGGGTCCAGACCTTTCGCTGGCTGATCGAGCAACTACTTTCGGCCGCACGCGACATGAAACGGCATGATGATCTGCCGAGCTATCGCGATGCTCTGCTGTGGACGAAGTGGCATCCCTTCCTTGAAGGTCTTTCGCTCCACGTGATGAAGGTTGTCGACGCTGGCCGCAATAGAGCGGGTGTCGTCGTCCACAACTTGAACGTCATTCGCTACGGTTTCGATCCTGCGGTGAACGACGCGTTTCAACTGACGTGTGCCATGTTGGATGATGTTGCGAGCCGGTCAACGGCAAACAAGAACAAGACGCCAATCCCACTGACGAAGCTTGAGGCAATCAACGAACTGCTGGCCCGCTGGGGCCCTCCCGCCCTGGCCGATTCCGCCGAGACCCAGATCGACGCGGAGAACAAGCCGCCCGGGGACCTGGTTGAACTGCCCGACATGGTGACGCTCGATCAGGCCGCCGCTCTGGTGAATCGTCAACCCAACGGCTTGAGACACTACCGAAAGAAAGGCATGCCCAAGCCTCGGATCCAAGGGAGGAAAGGGAAGCCGAACGAGTATCTCTGGTCAGAGATGCGCCCCTGGCTGGAAGAGACGTTTGGCCGGAAGATTCCAGAGCTGGCGATCATGAAATTCCGCACTTCCAGAGAAAAAATGCTCGATCATTCCTGATCAATTCTCGGTCGACCCCGATCAACCTGAATGGTCCCCCTTACGATCGCTCGCGTGGTCCCGATCCTCATCAGGAGACCTGCGAATGATCGAGCCTGTCCGCATCGAGCCCGAGGCCATCTACGATGACGGATCGCTCCGTCAGGCCCTCGGTCTTACTCCCGCGACCCTGTCCGCCGCCCGGCGTGCCGGATCGCTCCGCTACACCCGCACTGGGAAACGGATCTTGTATAAAGGGGCTTGGGTATCGGCTTGGCTGGAGACGGCCGCCGCGACCGCCTCAGAGCCCCGCCAGACGGCCGCCGGTGGATGGTGGACAATGACACCAGCCTCCCGCCGCAAGCCCACTCTGGATGATCCTGGCCCCCTCACGCTGGCCGATCCCATCGACCGCCAGGCCGAGGCCGCCAGGCCGAAACGAACCCTGCCCGCCGGCATCGAGCCGATGCTTGGCATCGACGACCTGGCCGCGATATTGTCCTGCTCCCGCCGCCTCGTGGAGCGCATGCGATCCGCCGGCAAGGTTCCCAAACCCGACATCAAGATCGGCAAGATGCCCCGGTGGAAACCCGAGACGATCCGCCGATGGATCGAGGGAGGCGGCCGCCCGTGACGATCCTCCCCCCTGATGCTTGGATTCTCCGCCGCCTGCTTTGCGGTCAGGACGTAAACGGGGAGCTGGACGCCCTACCCGAGCCCTTGAAGACGATGGCCGAGCACCTGGCCGGCTTGGGCAAGAAAGCCCGCCCCGCTGCCTGGACCGCTATGCTGGCCGCCCTGCCCGAGCGCGTCGAAGTGGTCAAGATCCTGGAGGGGACCGACCCGAATGGCCCGGCCCCGGTGACTGAGGCCAAGCGTCGAGCTGCTCACATGGGAGACCTGGCCGGGTTCCAGAGCGCCGGACGATTCATCTGGCCATCCTGGCTCGTGCGTGGTCATTTCAATCTGCTCTCATCCGATCCCAAGATCGGCAAGACGCATCTCGCCCTGTTCCTCGCCTGGCTGATCTGGTTTCGGAAACCATGGCCAGACGGTCAACCCCCGACGTTCCCCGAGAAGACATCAACCCTGTGGGTCTGTGGCGATCGGCATCAAGACGAACTCAAGGAACGCGCCGCCGCGTTCGGACTGCCCCCCGAAGCGGTTCGCCTCAACGCCCTGCCTGCTGAACCTTACGGGGGGTGGGATCTGGACAACCCCGATAACGTCAAGCTCCTTCGGGAGTTGGTGGAAAATGAACACCCTGGCATCGTGGTCATCGACACGGTCTGGCGAGCGACCCGCCGAAAGCTGTCGAAGGAAAATGAGGTCAACCTGCTGATGGACCCCATCATCACGATCGCGCAGGAGTGCGATGTCTCGATCCTGGGTCTGATGCACTTGAGCAAGGATGCCGAGACACTTGGCCGCCGGCTGGAAGGGCTGGCCCGAGCGATCCTGAAGATGTTCAGGCCCGACCCCGGCCAGCCCAACCGCCGCCGGCTGGAAGTCATCGGCAACTTCAAGGAACCGCCCCCTCTTGGCGTGACGCTCCGCGATGGCGGATGCAACTTCGATTCCACGCCGCCCGAGGAGCCCGCCAGGAATTCGGGTGGCCGGCCCCCCGAGGAACGAGCGAAGGCCCGCAAGTTCATCACCGATGCTCTGGCCAGCCAGAACGATCGCAAGGCGACGGCGCTCCTCTCCGAGTGGGAGAAGGGGGGTGGAAGCGAAGGCACGTTCTGGCGAGCTATGAGGGACATGCAAAACGACGGAGACCTCTCCGCCGATGGTGGTAAGGGAACCGGGAAATCGATGATCTTTCACCTTGTGCTCCAAAACCCCCCGACCCCATAGGGGACCGGGTTCTGGAGGAAGGGGTTTGGCCGATGGTCGGACACTACGCCACAAAGCGCCGAAAGCTGGTTTTGGAGGGTATTGGAGCGTGGCGGATCGTTCCTCCACAACCCCTCCAGCCTACGGGGTGGAGACGTTTTGGTGGAGCAAATTAGTTCTACTGTATCGGGTCCAAACGCGGCGGAACTTGTTTCAGTGGCTTAGTTTAGATTTTCTGCAATTTCTGATGCCCGCGGGCTTTTTCGAGATGCTACAGACGAGCAGACGCCGGCGGTTGCCAGAAAAAAATCGGAGTTTCCTCGCGAGCACCGAAAAAATGGGCCGATCCGAGGGCTCAGGGGCCCCTGCCGAGCGAATTCTTCATAAGTGCACGACATCAAGCGGTTTGCGTCTCGATGGCGACCCAATACAGTAGAATTAGGGATCGATGAATGGTCACAGGCCACTTCGGAGCGCCCGCCTCGGGCGAGCGGATCGACTGGAACGACATCAAAGGCCGGGTGGACCTGGCCCGAGTCGCGACTGCGTTACTTGGTCCGGCCGCCAAACGACAACGCCGCCGGTTGCTCTGGCCCTGCCCGTTCCACGATGACCACGACCCGTCGTTTGAAGTCGACCCGCAGCGCGGAACGTGGCGATGCTGGCCCTGCAATCTGGGAGGCGATGCCCCGGCGCTGGTGATGAAGCGGAACGGGGTGGCATTCCCCGAGGCCGTGCGCATCGTCGCCGAGCTGGCCGGCATCGGCCCCGCCTCGGGGCGATCCGCCAGCCCGCCCCCGAGGCCCGCGACCGCGCCGGCCGCCAGCAAGCCCGAGAAGGCCGTCAGCCCGCCGCCAGAGCGATCATCCGGCTTGTCCCCGTGCGGAAGCATCAGCCCTCGTGACCGAGGCCGCCGGCCGCCTCTGGAAGCCCGAGGGGACCGAGGCCCTGGCCTATCTTCAGGGGCGCGGACTGACCGATGAGACGATCCGCGCCGCCCGCCTCGGGGTGGTCGGTTCGGTCTCGATCCCGACCCGGGAGGGGGACCGCTGCTATCAAGCCCGAGGGGTGGTCATCCCGTGGTTCGACGGGGACCGCCTGGCGCTGGTGAAGATCCGCCAGCCCGAGGGGAGGAAGCCGAAGTACGCGGAAGCGTTCCGCGACCGGCCGCGAGTCTATCCCGACCCTTCCGTCATCGAGCCCGGCCGCCCGCTGGTCATCGTGGAGGGGGAATTCGATGCCCTCTTGCTCGG
The DNA here is from genome assembly GCA_963816015.1 of uncultured Planctomycetaceae bacterium. GTDB lineage: Bacteria > Planctomycetota > Planctomycetia > Isosphaerales > Isosphaeraceae > Aquisphaera. The sequence goes on from CAWFJM010000063.1 coordinate 37,529, forward strand.
TCAGGAACTGCGCGACCTGGCCGCCGTCGTGACCCTCGGTTCGGCATCGAGCCGCCCCGACGTGGCCACACGGGCGGAGATGCTGGCCGCCTGCCCGTGGTACGTCGCGACCGACGCCGACGAGGCCGGCGACAAGGCCGCCTCGGGCTGGCCCGCTTGGCGCGTCGAGTCCGGCCGCCGGGAGCGTTCAAGGATTGGACCGAGGCCGCACAAGCCGGGGTGAATCTGCGCCGCTGGTGGTCGGATCGCCTCGGGGGGACCGAAGCCCCGGCCCTCTTCACCTGGCCCGAGCTGGCCGCCTGGCGATGGGGACCGGCCCGAGGCGGCCAGCCCGAACCGGCCGACGATGGCCCCGACCCCTACGACCAGGAAGAACGGATCGCAATTCGGACCGAACCCTAGGGGGTGCCCGACCAATGAGAAGAGCCCTCCCAGATTCCTTACTACCGCTCACAGGAAATAGGGATTGGAATTCCCTGAATCCCGACGTCGGGCCATGATGTCGGCGTCATTGAACACCTGGATCTACGAGCATGGAGGCTCCAATGCGAGGCCGAAAGACTTCGTTGCGTGTGATTCTGACCTCGGAGGAACGGCGTGAACTGGAACGTTGGCTTCGCTCTACGATGACCCGCGCTGGCTTGGCTCGGCGATGCCGTGTGATTCTGGGGGTGGCCGATGGTCTCCCCTTGGTGGAAGTCGCCCGCCTCGTTGGCATGACAGAGAAGCACGTACGTAAGTGGACCACGAGGTTTCTCAAGGGTCGCCTGGAAGGGCTTCAGGATCGTCCCGGACGCGGCCGCAAGCCGGTCTTTTCCCCCCGAGGTGGCGATGCACGTGGTGAAGATCGCCTGCGAACGGCCGGATGATCTTGGGCGGTCGTTGTCCCAATGGGATTGCACTGAGATTGCTCGCCAGTTGGTGCCCGACGGTGTGGTGACCAAGATCTCGGCGGAAACCGTGCGTCAGATCCTGCTGAACCACCGTCTGAAGCCGTGGCGGCAGAAGATGTGGCTGTCGGCCAAGGTGCCGCGTGACGCCGTCTTCGCAGCCCAAGTTCAGGATATCTGCGACCTGTACACCAGACCGTTGCCCCCTGACGAGATGGTCCTCTGTGTCGATGAGATGACCAGCCTGCAACCCCGGCCTCGAAAGTCGCCGACTTTGGCGGCCAAGAAGGGTCAACCCACGCGAGTTGAACACGAATACGGTCGTTGTGGGGCGTTGAACCTGTTCGCGGCTTTCGACACACGCACGGGTAAGGTCTACGGGCAAACATTCGGCCGGAAGCGGCAAGCGGAGTTCATCGCGTTTCTGGAGTACATCGACAGGGAATTCCCCGCTTCGGTCAGGACGATCCGAATCGTTCTGGACAACCTGAGGGATGCACAAGGGCAAGCAGGTGCAAACGTGGCTGGCAAAGCATCCGCGATTCGTCTTCCATCACCCGCCGGTCCATTGTTCGTGGATGAACCAGGTCGAGCAGTGGTTCGGCATCGCCAGGCGGAAGCGACTGAGGATCGTTGATTTCCCCAGCAAGGGAAAACTGGCTGAACGGCTGATGGCCTTCATTGACGAGTGGAATGAAACCTCGGCATCCGTTCAACTGGACCACGAAGTCGGTAGCGAAGGTTATGGCGAAGTGCCAAAGCCGAAGCCCCCAAGCCTTTGACCGCAGCCGCGTAGGATTTCCGATCCCTAATTCTACTGTCTGGACTCACTTGATCCGGCGAAGTTTACATTTTGTATCAATGCCTTCCAGAGGACATGATCCGATGGAAGGAGTCCCTGCGATGGAGCCTCGATTTGAGCGTCGCAAAGAGCAACTGCTGGCGGCCTGTGAGGTCCCGCCCACATTCTTCCGAGGTGTGATCAGCCGGCTGGAGTCCTTCGCCCAGCCGTTTGTCACCTCGTTGCCCAGCCCTGAGAGCCGCCGGCACTCCCGCACCGACCTCGCCGGACTACTCTCCGACCT
>CAWFJM010000064.1:0-135741 GCA_963816015.1 uncultured Planctomycetaceae bacterium
GCGAACAGGGCGCGGTTGCGGCCGAGCTTGCTGGCGGCGGGGGAATCGAGAAGGCCGCCGCTGTCGGTCGGGCTCATCTCGAAGAGGACGCGCATCTCGAACTCGCGGAGTTGCTGGTGCGTGAAGAAGCGGTTTAGGTTGTTCACCGTATCGCACCACGTGATCGGGTGAACGCCCAGGCCGGGGCTGTCGCGAAGGATCAGGTCGGGATGGTCGGGCGGGGCCGCCTCGTCGCCCGGGCGGTTGAAGCCGAAATCGTCCTCGCGGCGGCGGAGGTCGCGGAATCGCGCCAGGTCGTGGATGAACAGGAAGAGCTCGGGGCCGTCGCCACTCGGCCGGCACGTCGCCCTCGAAGGTGATGGGCGTCCGCGCAGGACGGGCTTCCGCTTGCACGCCCATGGCGTGCAATTGCTCCAGGTAAGCCTCGCGCTTCTCGTCGGACAGCCAGACCACCTGGAACAAGTGGTTCCCCTCGGGGGCGCCTTTGGCGTCGTTGTAGATCGCCTCGCCGGGCCGCGAGAGCCACTTGGCGGCAAGGTTGTTCTCGGCCAGGATCAGCAGCGAATCGACCTCGCTGCACTGAGGCGCGATCCGCACCACCATCTGGCCCAGGGTGCTCCGCGCCAGAGTGGAGGCGCCGCCCAGGCGACTTCGAACCCCAGCGCAAGCGCGATGCCCACGCAGGCGAGCGCAGGGCACGATGAACACCCAGGCTTCCCGCCCCCCCTTCATCGTATTGGGGATGATCAGCCCCTCGAGGATTCTCAGGGGCGGGTCCATCTTGCCCAGGCGGTTGAACAGCTCATCGACGGGTTTTTCGAACTTCGTGTAGGTTTCCCGGGACGGCCCGGGGAGGTCGGGGTTGAGCTTGAACTTGCGATACCCGTCGGCGAGGACGGCCAGGCGCTCGCGGAAGCCGTCGGCAAGCTGCATCGCGTCGCTCAGCTCAGGGGCTTGAGCGCCTCGGTGTGCTCGTTGGCCGCCTCGAGCGCCTCGATCGAATGGGCTTCGATTTGAGAGCTCATGAGCGTCGTTTCTGGGTCAATGGATTGCCGTCACACGGCCTCCAATCATCGGCATGCCTGCATGCCCGAGCCTATCAGACCCCGCGAGCACTGTAGAGCCGTGAGCCACGAGGCACGACGCCGTCCCAGCCCGTGCCGTCTACGAGAGTCGATCCCCGAGCGTGTTGGATAGGGGTAGGGAGAACCGGTTACCCGGTCCCCCCTCCCTCCGAACCGTACAGGCGGATTTCCCGCATACGGCTCTCCAGTCGGTGGTTTTACCTCGATGAGGATTGACACGCCAGCGCATGGGCCGCTTTCAAGCTGTATACAGCCCGTGCTTGGCAAAGAATTTGTGGGGCCAGCGATGATGGTCGCTCCCACGGCTACGTCCCTCCTTGCCCAGGCGTTTCCGGAGGATGCTGCGCAGTCTCATCCGGATCCATGAGTCCAAGGCGCTGAACGTGTGACGATGGCTGTGTTTGAAGTACTCAAACCAGCCCCGCAGCCGGGGGGTGAGGTCGTTGATGATCTTCGTCAAGCTCGCCCCAGAGGTCCGTTTCGTCTTCGCTCGGATCGCGTCTTTGAGCTTCTCCAGGCTCTTGGGTCGCGGGTGGCGTTGCCCCCTTACGAACCGGTAGCCCAGGAAGTCAAAGCCGGTCTCCTTGGCGTCGACGATCTTGGTCTTCTCCGGATGCAGCTTCAGGCCGGCTTCTGCCGTCCATTCTTGCACCACGGCCAAGGCTCAGGCGGCTTTCTCGGGGCTGCGACACAAGATCACGAAATCGTCGGCGTAACGGACCATCTCGAATCCCTGCGGGGCCATCAAGTGGTCCAGATAGACGTTACTGAGTAGCGGGCTGATACAGCCGCCTTGCGGCAACCCCCCCTCGGGCGTCCACTCGCGCAAGCCGTCCAGGACGCCTGGCTTGAGAAACGACTCGATCAGGCTCAGCACGCACCGTCCGACACCGTCTGACCCACCAGGGCTATCAGGCGGTCATGCGGGATCGTGTCAAACGAGACCCTACCATGATACCCCTCTCAACAACCCACCTCAGTCGCTCCCGGACGAGGTCGAGGTGATCGATCCGACCCATCCCCTCTTCGGGCGCCGCTTCACCGTCCTCTCGGTCAGCCGACAGCCCCGCTGCTCCGCGGTCGTGTTCGTCGCCTATCGCGACTCGATGCGGCTCCGCATCCCCATCTCCTCGACCAGCCTGGCGCCCTGCCAGATCCACCCGCCCCGCACAAAATGGACCCGGGAAGCCGTCCACGAGCTCCTTTCCTTGGTCACGGAGGGTGACACGTCATGCCGCAGCCCCGGGACATCTGGCCTGGGCTCCCACAAGCCTTGAAGCACCAGGCGATCGACGACATCACGACCATCTGCACGGAGGCCATCCATGAGCATTTCCGAACTCATCACCCCGTACCACCTCGAGCGCCAGGCCCTCATCTACATCCGCCAGTCCAGCCCGCACCAGGTCCTCACCAATCAGGAGAGCCGTCGCCTACAGTACGCCCTCCGGCAGCGGGCCCTTGACTGCGGCTGGGCGCCGGAAGCCATCGAGGTCATCGACGCCGACCAGAGCCGGACCGCCAGGACCACCCAGGGCCGGGAGGGTTTCAAGGAGCTCATCACTCGGGTCACCCTCGACCGGGTCGGCATCATCTTCTCCTACGACGTCACACGGCTGTCACGCAACTGCACCGACTGGTACCAGGTGCTTGACCTGTGCGGCTACCGCCGTTGCCTCATCGGCGACCGCGACGGGATCTATGACCCCGCCACGATCAACGGGCGCCTCCTCCTCGGGCTGAAGGGCCAGCTCTCGGAGCTGGAGCTGCATACGATCAAGGCCCGGCTGACGGCTGGCCTGCTCAACAAGGCCCAGCGCGGCGAACTGGCCCTGACGCTCCCTGTGGGCCTCGCCCGCGACCCGCTGGGACGCGTCGTGAAGCGACCTGATCGCGAGGTCCAGGACCGGATCAACCTCGTCTTCGCTACCTTCCTCCGCGTCCGGTCTCTGGCCAAGGTCGTCAGGTCCTTCAACGACCAGGGGCTACTGGTCCCCCGTCGCGACGCATTCGGCGACGTCGTGTGGCGCCGCCCGACCGTCTCCTCAGTCGGTGCGGTCCTGAAGAACCCGGCCTATGCCGGGTCGTTCGTCTACGGCCGTACCCGCACTATGAGGGCCGGCCCGGATCAGCGCGCGGCCCAGAAGCTGTTGCCGGCCTGCGAGTGGCGGATCCACATCCGGGACGTGTATCCCCCCTACATCGACTGGGCCACGTATGAGAAAATCCAGGCCATGATCCGCGACAACCACAGCGAGTACGACCGGAACAAGACCCGGGGTGTCCCGCGCCGGGGAAGGCCCTGCTGCACGGCCTCGTGCACTGCGGCGAGTGCGGCCACAAGATGGTCGTTCAGTACAAGGGCGGAACGCAATACCTGTGCAACTCGCTCCGCCAGCAGACCCAGGTCCCCGTCTGTCAGCGGCTCCCCGGTGACCCGATCGACGACCACGTCGTGCGCCTCTTCTTCGAGGCGCTGGCGCCCGCGGAGCTGGACGTCTACGACCGAGTCATGGCCTCGCTCTCCGAGGAACGGGAGCAGGTTCACCGGGCACGACGACAGCAACTCGAACGGCTCCGTTACCAGGCCCGCCTGGCCGAGCGCCAGTACCAGAAGACCGACCCCGACAACCGCCTCGTGGCCGCCGAACTGGAGAGGGGCTGGGAGGCGGCGCTACGGGAACTGAAACAGGCCGAGGAAGCGCTCGAACGAGAGAGAGATGGTGATGTGCAGTTATATCAGCTCGATCCCGAGACGCGACGGGCGCTGACGGAGGCCGGGAAACAGATCCCGGAGTGGTGGCGGGCCGACCGCTTCTGCGCGAGCAGAAGAAGGCGCTGCTCCGGTGTCTGATCGACAAGGTCGTCGTCCACCGCACCGCCCCGGACCGCGTGCACTGCCGTGTGGTCTGGAGAGGGGGCGAGACGACGGACGCCGATCTCGCGGTCACCGTCGGCTCCTGGTCACGCCTTTCGGCGGGTCGGGAGATCGAGGAGTCGATCCTGAAGCTGGCGCGGCAGAGAAAATCCGATGAAGAGATCGCTCGATATTTAACAGAACGCGGGCACCATTCCCCACGACACGCGACCGTCTTGCGCAGCTCCGTGCAGATAGTCCGGCTGCGGCATGGCCTGTTCCGCGACCGCCGGCAATCGCACCCGCGGCAGGTCCCCGGTTTCCTGACGGTGCCGCAGCTCACCGCGAAGCTGGGGCTCGAACGGAGCTGGATCTACGACCGCATACACAACGACACGATCCGGGTCACGCCCGACGCCCAACGGAAGATGTACCTGTTTCCTGACACTCCCGAGACGCTCACCCGGTTCCGGCAGCTCCGGGCGGGGAAGCTCAACTCCTTGCGTTTTTAGGAGGGCATCAAGATGCCATCTCGAAGTAGCTTTTCAGATCGGCGTCGACGATGTACGTGTAACCCGCTTTGAGCCACTGGTCCACTCGACGCAGCGCGTCCTTGCATCCCCTTCCGGGGCGAAAGCCATAGCTGTGTTCCGCAAAATCGCGCTCGAAGATCGGTCCCAGTACCATCAGCACCGCCGTTTGAACGACCCGGTCACGTACCGTCGGAATCCCCAGCGGCCGCAGCTCCTTGCTCCCCGGCTTGGGGATGTAGTGCCGGCGGATCTGTTGCGGTCGATAACGGCCGCTTTGCAGATCCTCGCTGAGGCTCTTTAGGTTCTCTTCCAGGCGTTCATCGAACATCGTGACCGTCACGCGATCCACCCCGGCGGCACCCTTGTTGGCGGCGACGTGAGAGAACGCAGCCCGCAGTGTGCGTTCGCGATGGACCTTGTCGATCAGACTGAACCACTTGCCTCCTTTGACCCCCTGTTCCAGGGCTGTCAACATCCGCATTGTCCAAACCAATGGTTCGACCCAGCACCATCGGCGCAGGATCTCTCCGGCACGTCTCGCCTTTTCAGACACTGCCTCCGGTTGTTCTTCCGTCGATTTGGTCACTGCGTATCCACCTTCCTGCACCCCGTGGCTCCACCCGAGTTACCCGGCTTCCTCGCTACTATGGGTGCTGTGACTCCCGGACGACCGGCTCTTCGGCTCACACGGGCGCATGAACACCTGCTTTGGCGTTGTCCAGGTCTCTCTGGTTAATCTACTCGACCTTCCGATCGTTCCGTCTCCAACCACCTGATGCCGCCCCATGTCGATTGAACACGCTACCCCTCATCGCATGGCGTTTCCGAAGTCCGTCTTGGTCTCACGACTGTTCTTGGGCTTCGGTCTGGGCTTCGCTCAGTCCCTAGCAGGCTCGCCGCGGCACCCGGCCGAATCGACTTCGTCATTCTACGGACCAATCATTCGCCTCGGTTGCTCCCCACTCCTCCTCGCGGAGGCGAAGTCCCGTTGGCTACAGACCGGAGAGCGTATGTTTGAGAAGGACTTTCACCTCCTGATCGAGTAAACTCCCAGGCGCTTCGTGGGCCGTCAATCTTCAATTGACGGGTAAAGCTTCCGCAGTTTTCGGCGGGCGGCGGCCAACGTGAAGGTTCAGTGGATGCGGACCGCCGCCACATTCCGCCGGCATTCCCAGGCCGCCACCTCCCTCGCTAGTCGAGCCGGATCCTCCAGCCGGCGATCCAGGCACTGCTGATTCATGATGCTGATCTCCGTTTCGGCCATATTCACCCAGCTGTTGTGCTTGGGCGTGTAGTGGAATTCGATCTTGTTCAGGATCCGCTGAGCTACCTCCGGCGGGAACGCCTCGTAGAGGCTCGCTCCGTCGTGGGTATTCAGGTTGTTCTGGACCAGCAAGATCTTCTCCGCTCGGGGGTAGTACACCTCGACCAACTCCCGGACACAGCCGGCGTAGTTCCGCCGGGTGCGGCTTCGGTCACCTTCACGTGACGCCAGCTCCGCAGCGGCTCGCACATCATCAACTGGTGACGGACGCTCTTCCGCTCGTACTCGTAGTTCACTTGAGCCGTTCGGCTCGAGCGGCACCGCCGGGGGGTCGCACCTCGCCGAAGAGCTGCTTGCACGCTTCGTCGAAGCAGACGACCGGGTACCGCGGGTTGTAGGGCCGCAGATAGGTTTGGATCACGTCCTCCATGCGCAGACGTACTCGGCGTCGGCTTCGGGCGGGATGCACCAGGTCTCGACGATCCACGGCTTGATATCGTTTTTTTGAGCGCCTGGCGCACCGTCTCGGTGCTGATCGACCCGACCATGCCCAGCACGACCAGCTCGTCGGCCAGCAGTTGCAGGGTCCAGTGGCATCGGCCTTCGGGGGGATCGCTGCAAGCCAGTTGGACCAACCGCTGCTCGATGTCGCCCTTGATCTTGATCTTGTTCGGCCGCGGCGGTTGGGGGTTGCGATTGACGGCCGCCTCGATGCCCTCGATCACGAACCGCTGACGGACTCGTGCGATGGTCCGTAGGCTGGCCTGGAGGGCGTCGGCGATCTGCTCATCGGAGTGCCCTGTGCCCGAGGTGGCATCGGCCAGGAGCAGGATACGGGCGTGGGTTAGCTTGCGTGCGGCGGCCTTGCCGGTGGAGACCAACGGTTGCAACTGGCCCCGCTCCTCTTCGGTTAAGGTGACCCGGTACTTGTTCATCGCAGGGCTCCTGGTTCAAGGGGTTCGTGCCTTCGCCAAACCCCATGACACCAGAGCCTGCGTCACCCGTCAAATGAAGATTGACGGGCTTGGGTGCTGTGACTCCCGGACGACCGGCTCTTCGGCTCACACGGGCGCATGAACACCTGCTTTGGCGTTGTCCAGGTCTCCCTGGTTAATCTACTCGACCTTCCGATCGTTCCGTCTCCAACCACCTGATGCCGCCCCATGTCGATTGAACACGCTACCCCTCATCGCATGGCGCTTCCGAAGTCCGTCTTGGTCTCACGACTGTTCTTGGGCTTCGGTCTGGGCTTCGCTCAGTCCCTAGCAGGCTCGCCGCGGCACCCGGCCGAATCGACTTCGTCATTCTACGGACCAATCATTCGCCTCGGTTGCTCCCCACCCCTCCTCGCGGAGGCGCAGTCCCGTTGGCTACAGACCGGAGAGCGTATGTCTGAGAAGGACTTTCACCTCCTGATCGAGTAAACTCCCAGGCGCACTAGGGTGCGTCGCGAAGACGCACCGTGACGCAGGGGGGTACGTCGCCGTCAGCTCGACGCACCCCAAGAGTCTCTCGAGGGTCAAGTCACGAATTCCTTCGCTTGAGCTTCGAGACAATCTGCTCGTAGCCGATCTGCTCGAACTTCTCGGGCCGCTCCCCTACGGGACGCATGCAGAAGATGAACGTGGCGTTATCGTCCTCAAACTTGTAGATGCCCTTGGAGGTCTTGCCCTTGGCGTCTTCGAGCCCCTCGTCGATATGGAAGTCGATGGTCTTCTCCGGTTTGGCGGCCGGGTCGATCTTGACGGTCATCTTGCACGAGCGGCTGGGCGCGGTGACCTCGAGCTTGTCGCCCTTGAACTTGTAAGAGATCTCGGCGCCGGCCTCGTTCTTGATCATTCATTCCCCCTCGAGCGCCTTGAGGTCCTTGTCGACGGCCTCATCGGCCCGGAGGGCTGTCGCGGACGCCAGCATCCCGGCCAGAGCCAGTCCCATCCCACCCAGCTTGAATCTCATCGAGTCGTCCCCCTCGTGGCTATCAATCACTCATGATCGGCTCGAACCCTCGACCCGGGCCAGTCCCGAGGCTGCTCGAAATCAGACCGGGTAATTTGTACTCGCCACGTGCACTTCGTCAATCGACATGGCGGATTGCGGAGCACCGGGTCTGGATTGTAGGCATGGGTCGCGATCATGGCGACAAACGCTCGATGATCCACCCCGGGCCTTGTCTGGAATACCGTAGCCGGTCGTGCAGCCGGCTGGGGCGGCCTTGCCAGAATTCAATCGTCACGGGGATCACCCGATAGCCGCCCCAGTGATCGGGGCGGGGGATCAGGCCGTCGGGATACCGGCGCTCGAGCTCGCGGGTGCGGGCCTCGAGGTCCGCGCGATCGGGGATGACCTCGCTCTGATGTGAGGCCCAGGCGCCCAGGCGTGAACCGACGGGGCGGCTCTGGAAGTAGGCGTCGGATTCCTCGGCCGAGACGCGCTCGACTGGGCCCTCGATCCGTACCTGCCGCTCCAGGTCGTGCCAGTGGAAGACGAGGGCCGCTCGAGGGTTAGCCTCCAGCTCGCGACCCTTCCGGCTCTCGTAGTTCGTGAAGAAGGCGAAGCCCCGCTCGTCATAGCCCCGGAGCAGGACGATGCGCACCGAGGGTCGCCCGTCCGGGGTCGCCGTCGCCATCGCCATGGCGTTGGGTTCAGGAATTTCGGCCAGGGTCGCTTCCTCGAACCATCGATGGAATTGCTGGATCGGATCGGGGTCAAGGTCGGTCTCGCTGAGGCTGAGGCGGCTGTGATCCTTGCGTGAATCGTGAACACTCAAGGCCGGCACTCCTGAACGAGGCAAGGATCAGTGCTGAATGTGGTCGGACTCGGACCGCCTCTCTTACGGCCTTTGTTCAGACTCGAGCTCCCCCAACAGGCTTGCCACGTTCATCATCGCTCTTGGGGTATGGTAGTTGGCCATCCAGGGGTTGGCCTTGGCGCCGTCGCCCCGACGAAGCTGGATTATCGCCCGGCCCAGCCTCTCTGGCAACAACGCGGAGAGGCGGACGGCCGTGGCGGCCCAGTAAGACCGGGCAGGAACTCAGAACGAGACGGTCTCGATCCACTCCAGTTCATCGATCACGGCACGGAGCATCGGGTCCAGCCGGTCGACGCGGAGGCCGGAGGCGACCTCCTGGAAATAGTCGCGATGGTCCCGGAGCATCTCCGCAACGGGGAGAGCCAGGTCTGCCCCGCGAATCGGATAGAGCAGCCGCTTGAACGCGGTCATCGCCGCGTAGCGATTGAGCTCCACGGCGGCAACCAGGAGGGACTGGAGCGCGCGGACCTTGATCTCGGGGTTTCGAGACGCGCGGAAGACGGCGACCATCCGGGCCGCGACCTTGTCCGCGTAGTCGAAGTGCCGGCGGGCGGCCGCGCGCTCGAGGGCTTTCACATAGGCCAGCAGAGGCGTGAGGAGCCCAGCCCGCGAGTCTCTGGCCAGGTTGGTGAGCACGTCGGTCGGCAGGCGATCAAACACGTCGATCGCCTCGTCGGCCTCCAGCGCCGCGAGCCCCGACAGGGCGTCGAGGATCGCCTCGTTGTATTGCCCCGTGTAGGGTTGCGCGGGTCGAGGATTGCCGATCCGGCGTAGGAGCTCGTCGATCGCCCGGCCGGGGTGGCTTGCGGCATCCTGGGGGGGAAGCCGCTCATAGGTCTCGATGGCCTCCAGCAAGTCCGCGACCTCGGCGTACCGCTCGCCAGGTCGAGTCGCCGTGGCGCGAAGGATGATGTGAGCAAGCGCAGGCCGCAAGGGCGCGGTCTCGAGCATGGCGGGCGATCGTCCCGTGATCATCTGATAGAGCATCTTTCCGAGCTGGTACACATCGGTCCGGGCGTCGGCCTGGCGGCTGCCTCCCGGCAGCAACTGCTCGGGTGCCAGGTAGCAGAGCGTTCCCAGGATCGCGCATGTCCGGGTCAGGACGGTCGAGTCTCGCGGCTCGCGCTTGGCTGTCCCCAGGTCGGCCACGACGTGGCGGCCATCAACCAGGCGGAGCACGTTGGCTGGCTTGAGATCGCGGTGAACCACACCCGCCTGGTGGAGGGCCTGGACCCCGAGGCAAATCTGGCGGAAGACCCCGATCGCCCAGGCGGCGTCGCCGCTCCGGACACGCAACTCGGCATCGAGGGTTTCCGCCGCCAGCGGCATCACGAAATAGGGGGGATCGTGATCCAGCCTGGCGTCCAGGACCGCAAGCAGGTGCGGATGCCGCATTCCGCCGAGGATCCTGGCTTCGCGAACCAGGCGCTTCCTGCCGAGTGCACTTCCGTCGCAGTACTTGAGCGCGAGGTGCAGGCTGTCGGCAAGCCGCCTCACCTCGATGACGCGCCCCATTCCGCCTCGACCCACCGCTCGCACGACCTCGTACCGGTCATGGATCACTGCGCCGACGTTGAACAGGACGGAACCGCCCGGGTCGTCTCTCTTACGTGGCCAGGATGGACGTTCGACCTCCTGAGTTTCCGCGGAATGATAAGACATGAGGGAACTCCTGAATGACCCGTTTCGACCGCCGCGACGCGGCACCAGACTCTGTCCGTCGTCTCCTTCCATGGTACCACGGTAATGTAAATTCGTCCACCATAAAAAGCCCGGCGCACGGAGTGCATGGGAACTACGTTCAGGTTGATGTGGGGGGCATTCAGGCCGTCAGGGTCCCTTGGCAACCGCGTTGGGTTTGGGTTAGGCTGAGAGTACGCGTCTGCAACTACGCGGAGCCCCTACTCGGTGTCAGGGAAGAGATGAAGACCAGGGCCGCCTGACCTGGTCGAGGCGAGGAGGCGTGACATGTCGGTCGGCGATTATCCGCTCCGGGAGGAGAGCGACCTTCCGGGCTTCTTGCTGCGAATCCAGGCTGGTGATGAGAGTGCGGCGCGGGAGCTTCTGCAACGCTACGAGCCCGAGGTTCGCCTGGTGGTCCGGCGGCAATTGCCCCGGTTGCTTCGATCGCGGTTCGACTCGCTGGATTTTCTTCAGAGTGTGTGGGGGAGTTTTTTCCGTCGGATGAGGGACGCGCCGACGGAATTTGAAGATTCGCGTCATCTTGTCGCCTTTCTGGCCCGGGCTGCGAAGAATAAGGTGATCGACGAGTATCGTCGGGCCGCCAGCCTGAAACAGGACATGCATCGTGAGGAACCCCTATGGGGGGATGGGAGGCGTCCCAAGGAGGTTGCCGACCAGATTGATTCCCCCAGTGAGCTCGCGCAGGCACGGGAGGTTCTCGGCCGGCTGCGCGACCTCTTGCCCGAGGAGCGAAAGACCATTCTGGAGTTGAAGGCGGACGGCCTTTCGAGCCGGGACATTGGCGATCGGCTGGGAATCAGCGAGCGCACGGTGCAGAGAGTTCTCGAGGATCTGCGCCGGCGTGTGGAGTCAGAGTGGGAGTCACGGGGATGAACGTGGCCGCCTCGGGCCGAACGTGGGAGGACGCGTCCTCTCCCGCCGCGCTCCGCCTGACGCGGCGGTACGAGGAGGCCTGGCAAGAGGCCGACCGTACCGGTACACGTCTTGATCCGGGCGATTTTCTTTCCGAGCAGGGTGAGAGCGGGGAGCTGCCCGGCTCGTGGCTGGCGATCCTGCGGTCGGACCTGGGGTTGCGCTGGGAAGCCGGTGATCGCGTCAGCGCCCGCTGGTATCTCGACCGTTTTCCCAAGCTGGGCGAGGAGGCTCGGGTTGCCCTGGTTTACGAGGAATTCTGCCTCCGCGAGGAGGGCGGCGAGGAGATTGATCCGGCCAGCTTCCTGACGAGGTACCAGTCGCTCGCGGCGCCGCTTCGCCGCGTGCTCGACATTCATCGGCTGGTCGGCTCGGCCGGCAGCTCGACATCGCCCCTGTTCCCGCAAGGCTCGGTCTCTCCGGCCACCACCAGCCAGGCGGTCCGGGTCCCATTTCCCGAGGCCGGAGAGACGATCGGCGGGTTTTACCTGGTCGAGGAGCTGGGGCGGGGAGCGTTCGCCCGGGTCTTCCTGGCTCGCGAGCGGCAACTCGCGGACCGGTTCGTCGCCTTGAAGGTCACACGCAAGGGATCGCGTGAGCCCCAGGCCCTCGCCCGGCTCCAGCACACGCATATCGTTCCCGTGCACTCACACCGGGTTGATCCGGCGACCAGGTTGCACTTGCTGTGCATGCCCTATTTCGGTCGGGTCACGCTGGCCCGCGTCCTGGCTGAGGTACGGCTAGAGGGGGAACCTCTCACCGGGGCTGCGCTCAGCGAGGCGCTGGATCGACTGGGAGAGCCAGCCGAAGGCTCGTCGGTAGCCCGGTCCGCGTGCCGGGTGGCGCTGACTGGCCGGAGCTATGCCCAGGCGATCGCCTGGTGGGGAGCACGTCTGGCCGAGGCCCTGGAGCACGCTCATGACCGGGGCGTCCTGCACCGGGATATCAAGCCCTCCAACGTGCTGGTCATCGACGATGGAATGCCGATGCTGCTGGACTTCAACCTCGCGCGGGAGTGGGTGCTGGACGAGGATGAGCCGGCCGAGGCCACGCTGGGCGGCACGGTGGACTACATGGCCCCCGAGCATCTCGAGGCGCTCGCCGAGGGATTATCGGACCAGGTTGACCGACGGGCCGACATCTACGGGCTGGGTGTCTTGCTCTACGAGGCCGTCGTCGGCAAGAAGCCGTTCCTGCCACCCCGCAAGGGGCATTCGGTGGTCGACTCGTTGTTCCGGGCGGCCGACGATCGGCGCAGGGACTGGGCGGAAATCCTGCCTGCCGACCTGGGCATCCCGGCTCCCCTGGCGGCCGTGATCCGCCGCTGTCTCGAACCCGAGCCCGGCGATCGCTATCAAACCGCGGCCGAGCTCGCCGCCGATCTTCGGGCGGTTGCCGATGACTTGCCCCTGATCCATGCGCGCGAGCCTCTCATCAGCCGGATGGGCAGGCGGCTTCGCCGTAACCGCCGCCGGCTGGCCACGGCCTTGATCGTCTTGATGGCAGGAGCTGCGGTCCTCGGCGCCTACGTCAACTTCCAGTTCGAGCGATACGAGCGCTTTTCCGAGGTCAAGGCTCTGTACATGGAAGGATCCGCCGCAATCGACAAGCGCGAATTCAAAGAGGCTCAGATCTGGCTGAACAACGCCGCAAAGCGGGCCAACCACCCCGAGCTCGCATCGCTCCGCAACATCGTGAAATGGAGAACCGTCTGGGACTTCGGCGACAGGCTGCGGCAGAAGCTCGAGCTGCTCTGGACCAACCCTCCGATGGAGGAGCTCGAAGACAATATCCGCATCAAGGCCCGGATTGCCGGACTCATCGTCACCGCGGAGGAGCAAGCCGACAGTCTGCTGGGGAGGTCCGAGACCCTCCGGTTTCAGTTGATTGGCCTGGGGGGAAATCTGCCTGACGCGGTGAAAGAGCTCAAGGACCTGCTCAAGCCTTTCTACGTGCTTAATTCCAAGGACGATTGGGACAGGCTCGAGCATATCTGGGGAATGCTGGGAGAGGACCGACGCAAGGACCTCCGCCACGAGGTGAACGAGCTCCTCTTCCTCTGGATGGTCGGTATCGAGACCGCGCTGCGGAGCCAGGGAGAATCGCCACGTCCGGCAGTCGTGGACCGAGACCCCATGGCCCTCAAAAAGGCGATCGACGTCTGCGACCGAGCCCTGACGTTCGCCGAGGCCAAGGGCCCCTGGCTGGCGTTGCGCAGGCTGCTGGAAGAGCAACGTGGCCGGGGATCCCGCAACGGGGGAGGCGCGTCGGGAGCCCGCCAGGGCATCGACGACCCCCCGGCCACGCTCCTCGATGAACCGATTCATATCAGCCAGGAACGCTCACCCGTAGCGTGCTTCCAGTGGGGTCTGCTCTGTTCCAGCCAGGGTCGCGTGAGGGACTCGATCGCGTGGCTCGACCAGGCCGCATTGCTCGACTCGGCAAACTACTGGTACCAGTTCTACCTCGCCTACCTGGAAGACGGGGCCGGACTCCAGGATGACGCGCTCGACCACTACAGCGCCGCAGTGGCCCGGCAGCCCGACTCTCCCTGGGTCCGGATCAACCGCGCCAGGCTCTACCGCGCCAAGGGCCGATGGACGTGGGCCCTCGAAGATCTGAAGAATGCTCGCGACGCCATGGGAAACCATCCCGAGGTCCTTCGGGTCGCTCTCGAGATCGGCGTCGTGCACGCGTCTCTGGGGGACTTCTCGCAGGCCGCTGCCGAGTACCGGAAGATCATTGCCGCCGCGCCCGAGAGCGAGTACGCCCGCGCCGCCACGCTGAACCTCGCGAACATCGACGCCGAATCGGGCAGGGAGGAGCAGGCGCGGGTCGCTTACGAGACGTTGCTCAAAGGTCACCCCGATGATCTTTCCGCCAGGGAGAGCCGAGCCTACCTCAATTTGCGGCTCGGCCAGCCTCGCCTCGCCCTGAACGACCTGGACGTGCTGCTCCAGCATCAGGCAGACCATGAGAAACAGGGCGAGCTCCGGTCAGCCCGGGCCATCGCGCTCCTGCTGTTACGCCAGAACGAGGAGTCCGTCGCGGACGCCGCCGAGGCCCGGCGGCTCTGGCCGCGCCCGTCGAGCGCCCGGCTCTGGCAGCGGGCGCTGCTCGCCGCCGGGCGGTACGACGAGCTCGAGCTCGATCGTCCCGATGAAGTCTTGCTCCTCCCGGTTGCTGGGGCGTGGTTGAGAGCCGACCTCAGGGCCGCCGCCAGGGAGCTGGCTCGGCAGCCCAAGGACGCGAATCCGCCGAGCTATCGAGCGCTGCTCAACCGGGCCGTCATCCTCTCGGCGCTGGGCAAGCATGCCGCCGCCCTCGAGGCGTCGGATCGCGCTCTGGAGATCGCAGGCCTCTCTCCCCAGGTTCACCTGATCCGCGCCCGCATCCTCCACCATGCCGGCGACGGACAACGGGCGATGAAAGAGGTGGAAGAGGGACGAAGACTCCAACCGAATGAGCCAGGTTTGCTCGAGCTTCTCAGCGTGCTGTTGACCGAATCAGGACATCCCGACCAGGCTCTGGCTTACCTCGACCAGGCGATCACCCGGGCGCCTCATCATTTCGCCCACGTGCACAAGGCCGCCGCCCTGGTCGCCATGGGCAGGAATGAGGAGGCCCTCTACGAGTGGTCGATTGCCTTGAAACGCGACCCGGAGTTGCCTCGGGCGTATCTTGGCCGGGCGCAGTGCTATGTCCGGCTCCACATCTGGGACCGTGCACTGGCCGACCTGGAGCAAGCCGCTGCGTGGGCTCACGGCGATTTCCGCCTGCAGATCGGTGTCATGCTCACCTATGCGAAGTGCCTGCTGGAACGGCCCGACCATCTGGGGCGATGCATGCTGCTGCTGGAGCGAACGGCCCGACAGGGCTGGGAGCTCCTGACCCGCGCGACCGTCTCGACCGGGTTCTTCATCGACCGCCAGCGATGACTCGCCTGAAGCCGGCGCCTGGCGGAAGAGCCGGAGATCAGCGTGATCGACGTCCAAACCATCTTGCCAGGAAACGGGAAGGGCGACTCCGTCCTGAGCGAACGGCCAGGGCCAGGTTACGTCGCCGAAGCCTGCTGGGCAGCCAGGTTCGAACCAGCGCCATCAGGTCGGGATAGAGGGGGCCAGACGTCAGTCCGACGCCTAGTGCCAGACCGCAGGCCGCCGTGAGGAAATCGGTGCAGGTGGGATCCTCACTCTCGGGGCCGGGATCCGCGCGGCGGATCTTGATGGCGGCGACGTCGGTGAACCCCGCCATGGGGTCGCCGCTCTCGGCTGGGTCATCGAGCGTCGGCAGGGTTGCCAGCAGCTCGGAGCGATTGACTCGAGACCGATCTCCTTGAAGAGAAGTCACCATGAGAGGAAAACCGCCCGGACCCCGGAGCGCGACGAGCGACTCGGAGGCGTCATCGAGACCCGCAGACCGGCCCATCGGCATGCCCTGGCCCGTCGGTCTGGCGAGGCTTGCAGCCAGGACGTCGAGAAGCTCGGGGTCGAGCCTGGCACCTGATCCCAGGCCTCCCGTTGCCAGGTCAAACGCGCGCTCGCTCCGGTCGATGGACTGGGTGGAGTCGCCTGGCGTGGTGGCCAGCATCGGCCCGATCGGAGCTGAGCCCCGGCTCACCAGGGGGCCGACCGACACGCCCGGTGCCCCTGTTCCGGACTCCTCGGCGGTCTGCGGAGTCGACGACTGCTTCACCGCCGTCGCGGCCTGATCGGAGACCGGCGGATTCGAGTCGACGGACCGGCTCGATAACACCAGGCTGGTGGGCGCCAGTGCAAGCGCGCTGGTGCCGTAACCGATCAGCAGAGGGCCGACCGTGCTCAGGACCGAACCGGTCGGTGAGAACGAGGATGAAGAGATTACAGTGGTGAGCAGCTCGGTGCGCTGAACCTCCATCATGAAGGGGAGATTCGCCGTCGGCGCGGGCTGGGGTGCCTGCGTCTGGGGGACGACCACGGGGTTCTCGACAATGCGAACCAGGAGCTGATCGCCCTGGGGGATGCCGCTCAGGGAAATGGTGAGATCCTGACGCGGTCCGGCCCAGTTCGCCGAGGCACCTTTCAGCTCGGCCAGCAGGTTCCCCTTGGGCCCCACCAGGTAGAGCTGATCCAGCGCGGGGAAGGCGGGAGCCGGGGCAGTCAGATCGTGGCTGACCGTCACTCTGAACGACTGCGTCGTCGGTCCCACCGCGATCCTGTAAGTCACCCAGGTCCGTGTCGGGCTCGAGTTGTCCGGAGACCTGGACATCTCCCGTCCAGGGGAGTGCGGACAGCTTCTGAATCCCTTGCGGCGTAAGCTCGGCGTCCTCGGGACTCTGGAGAGGCAGATCCTGCTTTTGTCGGACCGTCCGCCTGGACAGAAGCGGGGCTGGATTCCACCGGAATCGAGACCATGGAAGTGGTGACAGATCGACGCGTTCCGCGAGCACCTGGACACACCATCGTACGCCGAGACCGACGATGACCGGCATCGACGGTGGCCTGAGTGATCTCTGTACGGCTTCGTATCCACAGACCGACGGGGAGGCGGTCCCATGGCTCGCGACGATGGGTTGCGACATCTGGAGTCGAAGGAGTCTGGACCACCAGTGGCAAAGCCTTCGTGATGCCTCCATCAGTGAGAGCGGAGGTGATCAGACGGGAGGTCTCGTGGGACAAGGAGGACAGGAACCTTGGACGCTGGAGCTCATGGATTCGCAGCGAGGAGCAGGCGGCTTTCCAGAGCTTCGACAGCGGGACCGGGCAGGCGGCGTTTGCCATGCGATCGGGCAGGACATTGCCGGTCCGAGCCTCTCACCTGTGGAGGCTTGCGCCCTTGCACTGATGCTGCCACCTTCGGTCTCCAACTCCCTGGTGCCGGTGCGATATCAACCGGTCATTCTTTCCCTGAGGGATCCGAACGCGCGCAAAGAAGAGTATCCTCTTATCGTATTCGAGATTCCACGAGCAAGTCCAACGAAATATCACCCAGATTCACAAGCCACGCCAAAGTTCACGTCCATGCCGGGCAGGGCCAGTCGCGCCTGGGCTCGTTACGAGGTGACCGCGGACCACGTATCTCCTTGAACTTGATCGTAGAAAGCTCGCGAAACCGCGCGCCACGGACGTTCGTTCTTGAGTAAATCGGGTCTCAGATCGGCTAATTGCGTGCGAGATGAGTCGGGAAGCCGTCACACTTAACGAATTAGTCTAGCGTCAAGTCAGGGAAAAAACACTAAGAAAAGGGGCTTGGTCGCGTGAATCCTTTCGGACAGTCTGAACGTGGAGTGTAAGGACCGGAACCTGGGGAACTAGACACTCGGGCTGAGCATCCAGCTTCCAGGGTCCGCTCCCTCCCTTTTCTGCCGGGCGCCCATCTGAATCGCGCCTGCTTGGGTCGCGAATTGGCTGGCCCTATCCATCCAGAGTAACATCGCGCCCCTCGTTTCACTACTTCCGGAGGCTCTCATCGTGACACCGGCCTGGTTCATGGAAGGGTAACACTCGCGGCGCCGCAGAACGGTGCCGTAACTCCCTGTGAATTAATGGGATCGGCCAGAATGGTTTCCAGGCCGACGGGCCAAGGATGTTGCCCAAGACGCAGCCCTTTTGAACCATGCCCATTTCCAGGCTTACCTCAAGGAATATCCCTCGGGAGCCGATCGGCTTGCGGCGACGCTCCATCTGGGCGAGTCCCAGCGCCAGGCCCGGCCGGTCAGCCGCTTCAGGCCCGGCTCACCTGGACAGACCTGGCGCGCGATATTGCGCGACTCAAGCCCGCCGAGCTGCCCGGGGACGCGGCGACGATCCGGGCCAGCGCGCTGGCCGAGATCCCGTCAACGTGAGGGCTGCCGCGGCTGTGATGCTGACGATTCACGGCTTCGACATCGGCGTCCAGACGAGTCGCTCCGTCTATCTCGACGGCGAGTCGTTCCCGATCCAGATCTCGACGACCGACGCCGGCGGCGAGCCGACGGGTCAGCCGCTCTCGGCGGCGGTCGTCAAGGTGCTTGACCAGGCGGGCCGCGTCACCGAGCGCGAGGCCGAGCGGAAGAAGGTCGAGACTGACACCCGGACAGGGCAGGGGACGGTGACCTTCCGGATCGACGACGCCCAGGGGGGCCACTACATCCTGAGGGTCGCCGGAACCCATCGGTTCGGCAACGCGATCGTCGCCGACCGCGTTGTGTACGTCTCGGGCAAGCAGGATGAGACGAAGCTGAGGATCCTGGCCGACCGCCAGCGTTACAAGGTCGTGGAGGAGGCCAGCGTCAACCTCCACAGCCGCGGTCGCGCCGGCACGGCCCTGCTCACCTGGGAGGCCGACCGGATCCTCACCTACAAGCTGGTGACCGTGAAGGACGGAGACAACCCGGTTGGCTGGGCCATCGACGGCCCCTGTTCCCCAACTTCACCCTCACCGCGGCGCGGATGTGGGAGAACAAGTTCGACCAGGCCAAGCTCGACATCCAGGTCGAGCGCGACCTAAGAGTGACCCTCGCCCCCGTCAAGCCGATTGTCGGGCCCGGTGAGGCCATCGAGCTCGAGATCTCCACGGTCGATCAACTGGGCCGGCCGGCGTCGTTCGAGCTCTCGATCGCCACGATCGATCAGTCGCTGCTCCGTCTCTACGGCGATCGGTGTCCGTTCACTGGTGTAGTGCACCTGTGCTGAGATCCGTGCGCGTAATGGTACATTCGCCAATGGACGACCATTGGTGTTTCAGGTTGCGGTCCCTGACTCCTATCCACTTCGCGCAGCCTGCTCCGCGGCTTACGTCGTGGGTTCTGTCACCGGGGTGCGGCCTTCCGGGCTTCCCGGTCCCAGCAGACCTTGCATCCGAGCACACCACCGGACCTTCGCTCACTCAGACTCCAGGCAACAGCAACGGCGGCTCGGTGCCAGCGAACCACGCCCCGACCGCCGCCTCCAAGTACTCGAACACCCATCGCCCTTGCTGAGTGCAAGTCGCGATCACTGTCCAGATCCGTTCGCACCAGCGGTTTCCTGTTTCACTCCGGGTCGCCTGCTTGATCAGACGATCGAAGGCGTTCACCGAGGCGAACCTCCGGCGCGAGCTCGCGCCGGCCGGGGTGACACGATCGGAGCTGTTGCTCCAGACCATCCGGATGATCCAGGTCTTCCTCTCGCAATCGCCCACGAATCCGATGGCCGACGAGGCGAGCCTGGCGCTGGTGGGTGCGTTCCTGGAGCTCGAGGACTACCAGGGGGTGGTGAAGCTCGCCGGACGGTTGGCCAAGCTTTGCCCCAAGAGCGCCTACCTTGATAGCTTCCAGTACAGCGAGGCACTGGCCAACTTCCACCTGGGGCAGTACGACCGGGCCGTCGAGGTGGCCGAGAAGATCGCCAAGGCCGTGTACAAGGACGCCGCCGGGGCCGATCAGCCCAGCCCGAACAAGTGGCAGGCGCTCTAGCATCCTCGGCCAGATCTTCGACGTCCGCCGGGTGCCTGGCAAGGCCCTGGAGAACTATCGCCAGGTGGCCGACCGGTTCACCGACGCGGCCAGCGCCGTCCAGTTCTACACGCGGAAAGACTTGAAGGTCCCCGAGGTGTCGGTGATCCGTCCCCAGGTCAAGCCGGCGATCGCCCAGGGCGATCGGGGTGCGCCGGGGCTCCGTGCCGTGGGGATCGATCCTCCTACCGCCGATCCCGCCGGGCCCCAGGATCCTCAGGCCAGGCTGGGTATCAAGCTCGAGTACCGCAACATCGCCAAGGCGGAGGTCACGGTCTACCCCGTGGATCTCATGCAGCTCTACCTCACCCGCCGCAACCTTAACGCGATCGCCGGTATTGACCTGGTGGGAATCACCCCCCTGGTCGAGAAGAGTATCGTTCTGAGTGATGGCTCGGATTACGACGACCGGTCCAGGACCATCGATCTTCCTTTGACCAAGGAAGGCGCCTACCCCGTCACGATCCGGGGCGACAACCTCTATGCCTCGGGCATCGTGCTCGTCTCACCGATCGAGCTCGAGGTGCTGGAGGAGCCGGCCAGTGGACGCGTGCGCGTCACCGTGCGAGATGCCCGCTCGAAGGATCTCCTGCCCAAGGTCCAGGTCAACGTGATCGGCAACAACAATCCCGAATTCTTTTCCAGTGAGACCGACCTGCGCGGCGTCTTCGTGGCCGAGGGAGTGATCGACCAGGTGACCGCCGTGGTTCGCAAGGACACCACCGGATACGCCTTCTACCGCGGGACGAGCTTCGTGGGTCAGCCGCCACCACCCCCGGCCGCCCCGAACCAGGCCCAGCAAGGGCAGAACCAGGCGCCTCACATGCCGGCGATGAACCAGGCGCTCGACGCCAACTTGAAGTTGCAGAATTCCATCAATAGCTCGAAGCAGATCCAGCGGCTCCAGGAACGTTACAAGTCTGTCGAGCCGGACAAGAGCCGGGCCGCGAAAGCGGGCGGGTTCCGCTGAGCAGGAGTCTCGACGACGCCCTGACCTGGAAACCCCGTCGGGAGCCGGCCCATGGTGATTCATGGGCCGGCTCGTTGTCTTCTTCCTGGCGGACGCGTCGCAGTCGGCCGGGCCCTTGAGCCTGCGCCCGATCTGGGCTATGAATTGAGGACGTCCGGCGTCTTCACCATGCCACGTTGACCTGTCAGGGAGATGAGTTTGATGTTCCGCCTTCTCACCACCCTGCTGGTTCTGACCGGCCTGGCTTTCCCCGCCCTCGCCGACGACAAGCCCCCGCGCGTCTTCGAGCTCCGGACCTATTACACCAACGAAGGCAAGCTGACGGATCTCCACAAGCGTTTTCGCGATCATACTTGCCGCTTGCTCAAGAAGCATGGCGCCGAGCTGATCGGCTTCTGGACCCCGCAAGACGAGAAGGACGGCAAGGGATCGAAGCTGATTTATCTCGTCGCATTCCCCAGCCGCGAGGCCGCCGCCGCGACGTGGAAGGCATTCAGCGACGACCCCGAGTGGAAGAAGGTCTACGAGGAAAGCCACCGCAACGGCGTGCTGGTCAACAAGGTCGATTCAGTCTACCTCGATCCGACCGATTACAGCGCGATCAAGTGACCATGTGGGCTC
Source organism: uncultured Planctomycetaceae bacterium (assembly GCA_963816015.1). Lineage (GTDB taxonomy): Bacteria > Planctomycetota > Planctomycetia > Isosphaerales > Isosphaeraceae > Aquisphaera. The sequence goes on from CAWFJM010000064.1 coordinate 21,208, forward strand.
GGTGCGAGGCTTGCGACGCGACCCCTCCGGATTGTCAGAGATCAGCGCCGAGCGCTTTCGCGCGCTACCTTCTCGGCCCACTCCTTGTCCTGGGGGTGGAGGGGGAGATCAAGCGGTCTGTCGTAATGGATCAGGCGGGCATAACGGCCGCGCTGGTAGGCGAGGGCGAAGACCTCTGCCAGGTCGAGAAAGACATCAGGATCGGGGTCTTCCAGCGGGATCGGAACCTTGGGCAGGGGTCGTTGTATCGACCAGGCATAGACGTCACCGATATCGCTCTTGCTAACCCGAGAGATGATGGTGAAAAAGTCGCCGGGCGGGAGCGGCTTTGCCATCGGCAGGCGGCGTCCTCCGATCAGAAGATCAATCTCGACCAGATTGACCCGCTGAGTTCGCAGGCGATGGCGCTTCTCCAGATAGTCCGAGAGTCCGCTCGATCCCTTGTTGGTTGGTGAGAGAACTTCGATCGCCGTGACCAGGCGCTCATCCGGCAGCCGGCGGATCTCGATCCAGGTATCGCGGACCTCGTCAACTGCCGCGGCGAAGGGGATCGCGATCGGCTCGAGCGTGGCCACCATGCCACCGCCGGCCGTTTGCGAGCCGCCGGAACCGATCTGGCGGACAATCGCCACGTCGGGTCTCATGGGCCGATCATGGCCCTCCTGCCAGGTCACAACTCTCACTTCTTCGCCCATCTGAGCGACGTAGTCATCGGGGAGACAATCGCTCAAAGCATCGCGGCAATATGTGATCGTGCTGGCATGAAAATCAGGCCAGCGGCCCTGGTCTTCCAGGTACGGATCCATTCCGGGAAAAGGGCTTTTCATGAGCGGGACCTCGGCAGGGGAAAGTCCTCGAGCTTCGTCTTCTCATTGTAAAAGAAATGCTCCCGCCTGACGAGGTTTGATGGCAACTGCGCCTCTTGCCGGTGGGATCACGCACGTCCCAGGGTGACGTTCACGGCGCCGATGAGGCTTTCTCCCAGACCTTTCGAGCGAATCGCTTCCAGGTCCATCCGGCACGAGAAGAGGGCGTCGACTATCCCGGGGTCCCACTGGGTGCCGCGACCGGTTCGGAAGATCTTGTCGATCTGCATCGGTGTGAGGCGTTTGCGATAGGGGCGGTCGCTCGACATGGCATCGAACGAGTCGGCGACCGCGAGGATCCTGGCCTCGAGCGGGATCTCCTCGCCCGAGAGATGATCGGGATATCCCGACCCGTCCAGGCTCTCGTGGTGGTGCCTCACTCCGGGCAGGATGTGGTGCAGCTTCTTGAGGTCCTGGAGGATGGTGACCCCGATCTCAACGTGGGACTGGATCCTCCGGTACTCCTCGGGTGTCAGCGGACCGCACTTCTTGAGCACAAGATCGTCGACGCCGATCTTGCCGATGTCGTGGAGCAGACCGGCGAGGTAAAGATTGCTCCGCTTGTGCGGAGGCATCCCCAGCTCTTCCGCCAGGCGCACTGCGATTCTGGCGACCCGCTCCGAGTGCCCTGAGGTGTAGGGATCCTTGGCGTCAATGGCCGCTGTCAGGGCACAGATGATGCCAAAGAAGAGTTCCTTGAGCTCGGCATAGGTGCGGGCGTTGCTCGACTGCGCGACGATGAGCGACGCCACGTACTGCATCCGCTCGACCTCGGAGGTGCCGATCGGTTGATCGTCGAGCGGGTTGACCGCGAGCAGCCACCCCGCGGTTCCGGCCGGAACGGAGGCATACCGGCGCACACCCCGAACCAGGGAGCTCACATCGCGCGGGGGTTCGTTGGCCAGATACGTCGAGTCGTGCGGACTGCTGGCGAGGAGGGTGCGGAAGAAAGAGGAATGAAGCCCCTCGATCTCCCCGCTCACCACGAGGGGTTCGTCGCTGCTGCTCGGGACCCAGGCCACGGCGGCCATGCCCAGCGAGGTTCTCAGCACGTTGGTTGCGAGCGTCTGGAACCTGGGCGGTGAATCGGAGATGCGCATTCGCCGGATCAGCCGGCCAATCACCACGTGCTCGCCTTCCGCATCGCGGGAGGGGGTCGGCTCAACCGGCTGGACTCGCGTCTCATGGCTGCTTTGAAGCCGGCTCACGACTTGCTGACCCCAGGCCCGCAGCGCGGGGTCGGGGCAGACCGGCCCCCAGGCAACAGGATCGTCCCTCTCCACGGGTTGCCCCCCGCTCGATGGTGCTGCGGCCTCGTGATTTTCCGGCGAATCACGGAAGCCGACGAAGGCCACCAGGTCGGCAGCCTCGGCGTTGGGAAGAGGAAGGACGAGCCAGACCCGGCCGGCATCATGTCCCCGTCGCCAGAGTGCAACCCGACCCAGCCGGAGACCGCCGGAGCCGGCAACGTCCAGGAGCTGGCCATCGACGCCTGGAAAGTGGTGTCCCGACGCTCCGACGACGGTACGCCAGGTTCGCAGGCTTGGATCGAGGATCCCCAGGGGAGCCGAGAATTCGCGAGCAAGAGCCTCGGCCAGAAGCCGAACACCTGGGCTGGCATCACCCGCAGTACCGCCCGGGACTACCCGGTTCCGGTGAAGATCCGCCTCTGCTTCCACAAGTCCATTTTCGGACATCGGCTAAACCCCATCCGCGTGGATCGTCCTGAGACCTTAGAGACGGCCCTCAGATCGAGCGAGCCGCGCACGCCATGGCTTGTCCGCGTGGAGCCGGGATTCGTCGGCCCACGAATCTTCCCTCCGGAGCGGGGTACTTGGCGACACGTCACACTAGGGACCGCTCCTGGAATTCTAGAACACGCTTTCCTGGGAACGACCGGGGGGATGCTCCCTGGCGCGGCAGCATCGGCCCTGGGCTCGGCCGGTTTGGACAATCGTTACTCCAGGACCTATAACACCTTCACCATGCTGACGAACCGCTCCGATCAGGAGAAACCATGTCTTCGAGGCGGCTTGAGAGCGACATGTGGGCAGATTCGGCCAGGGATATCGTGGCCGGATGGAATCCGGGAGACGACGAGGAAGAGCTCGAGAGCCTACCCCCTTCCCGTTCCGAAGCGGTGCCGAAGTGCTCCGCGCCCGCTCCTCCTGAGCCCGCGCGGGAGCACGAGGCCCCGGAGGATTCGTTCCCGGTCGGCCCGACCGTGCTCTATCACGCATTCGCGCCGGGCTTGCCGATGCCGGCCGGTTCGCTCACGGGATCCCGGTCGCGTGATTTCGCGTCCCCCGACGCCGATTTCCGGCTCTCCTCGCCGGGATCGGGCTCGGAACTCCCGGGAAGCTCTCAGGCGGACAAGGATGGACATGCCCGCTCCGCGTCCTTACCACGGATCGGTGAGGAGCTGGCGGGTTTTCGTCTTGTCCTGGAACTTGGCCGGGGGGCGTTCGCCCGGGTCTTCCTGGCGGAGGAGTTGAGCCTGGGGCATCGCCTGGTAGCCCTCAAGGTGTCTCGCGCGGAGGGGGATGAGCCCCGGATCCTCGCCCGGCTTCAACACGCCCACATCGTTCCAGTCCACTCGGTTCACGTTGATTCAGCCACAGGGTTTCGCTTGCTCTGCATGCCGTTCTTCGGCGGGACCAACCTGGCTCAGCTCCTGCAGCAGGCGTGGGGGTTCGCCCATGTCCAGGCCACGGGGCGGAGCTTGATGGAAGCCCTGGATCAGTTCAGCCAGCGGTTGCCGGCCCTCGTCGGCCAGGAATCGTCGCGGAGCCTCGGAAAGTCTTGCCGGCCCCGCTCGCGATCGCGACCGGCTCCGGGGCAGATCGTCCCGAGCGGTGAGAAACAGGAAGTCGAGACCGATGGCCGCATTCTGCTTCCGGGTCAAGGGCCGCCGGCGATCGGGCGACTTCGGGGTCTCATGGCCCGGCTGGTCGGTCCTCGCGCTCCGGCTTTGCCTTGCGCTGAAGACGATGATGAGGACAAGGCATCGCCTGCGCGTCAATTCCTGCGCGGGGCCAACGGCATCCAGGCCGCGGTCTGGATCGTCGCCCGACTGGCCGAGGGGCTCGAACATGCCCACTCGCGGGGATTGCTCCACCGGGATCTGAAACCGGCCAACATCCTGATCGCGGCTGACGGTACCCCCATGCTCCTCGACTTCAACCTCGCGGCCGAGACAGCGCCCGAGTGGGATCGCGATCCCGGCGAGGGGAGTGCCCATCGTGCCTTGCTCGGTGGCACGCTGCCCTACATGTCGCCCGAGCATCTCGATGCCCTGGATCCCGACGGGTCGACAACCCCGGAGGAGGTCGATGAGCGATCAGACCTCTACGCCCTGGGTTTAATCCTCTTCGAGATGATCGCCGGCGAGCCGCCGTTCGCGGAGCTTCCAGCCGGACTGACGCCGGTGGAGACCATCCGGTTCATGATCGAGGATCGGCGACACAGGCCTGTGCCGTCGCTTCGCGCCCGGTGTCCCGAGGTGCCCTGGAGCCTGGACGCTCTCACCTGTCAGTGCCTGGATCCCGATCCGGACCGTCGTCATCGCTCCGCCCACGAACTGTCCGAGGACCTCCGGCGGTTTCTTGAGAACCTGCCGATGAAGCACTGCCCGGAGCCGAGCCTGCGGGAGCGCATGGCAAAGTGGGCAAGGCGCCATCCCGCCCTCTGCAGTTCCACATCCATCGCCATCGTCTCGCTACTCCTCTTGACGATGCTGGCCGGATCCGTCGCCTATGTCTATGACAGCATGCTGGGACTGGCGGCGAGGATGAGGCTCCAGGCCTTCGATCACGACTTCATCGACAGCCAGTTCCTGCTCAACGTGGGAAGCCGCAATGATGAGTTCCTGAAGAAAGGGATGCGACAGGCCAAACAATCGCTCGGCCAGGTGCAGATCCTCGATCTCATGGGGGGGGTCCATGACCGTCGCGGGCGAGGTCGTGGGGCAGGCTCCGGCCCGGCGGCAGACTGGATCAGTCGTCTCACCACCGAGGAGGCCAGACGGGTGCGCCGCCAGGCCGTCGAGCTGCTCGTGCTCGACGCGCGGGCCGGAGTGATTCTGGCGCAGCCATGGCGGTTCCGAGGAAGAACGCCGCAGGGCATTGCACCGGGCCGTCTCGCGTCTCGATGTGGCCGAGCAGATCGACGCTCCGCTGCCCTCGGTGCTGTTCAGCGACCGGGCCGGATACCACGCCGCGCTGGGAGATGCGGACCGCGCGGCACGCGATCGCGACCGGGCCGCCCGGCTGGCTCCCTCCACCAGCCAGGACCTGACCATGCTGGGCACCTCGCTTCTGGCCAGCGGCGACCTGGCCGGTGCGGAGTCAGCCCTGAGGACGGCGATCATGCGGGACGTGACCACGCTGTGGGCCTGGTTCGCCATGGGACACTGCCATTTCGAGCAAGGGCGGTATCTCGAGGCCGCGGGCGACTTCAGCGCCTGTGTGGCGCTCGGTCCCGACTATGCCTGGAGCCACTTTAACCGGGCGCTGGCCCTGGCGCGAGCCGGCCGTCCCCTCGATGCCCTGGCCTCTTACGGCCGGGCAGTGGCGCTGGATCCCAACCTCGTCGAGGCGCGCGTGGATCGCGCGCTCGTCGAGCTCGAGCTCGACCGCACCAAGGACGCGCTGGAGGATCTTCAGGCCGCCGTCACCGCGGGCCGCCGGGAGCTGGCGGTCCTCTCGGCGCTGGGCACGACGCTTGCTCGGATGGGCCGCAAGGAGGAGGCCGAGTCGTTCTTCCGGAAATTGTTGACCGAGAATCCGCACGATCCCGTCATTCACGTCGCGCGGGGCATGAGCCGCCTCGAAACCGACCTCGAGGAAGCCCGGCGCGATTTCTCTGAGGTTCTGGAGCGAGACCCTGGAAACGCGTTGGCTCACTACGGAATGGCCCGCGTGATCCGGGGACGCGACCGCGCAGCCGCGGTTGCCCACCTCGATGCTGCCCTGCAAGCCGACCCTCATCTAGTCGATGCCCTGCAGCTTCGGGCCCTGGATCGGGCTCGCCTGGGCGACCGCGGCTCGCTTGACGATGTCGAGCTCCTCGTCAAGGCCCCGACGGCGCATCGGCTCTACAACGCCGCCTGCGCGCTGGCCATCTACTCGGATGTCGCCGGCGATCCGCAGAGTCTCGATCGCGCGATGAAGCTCCTCGAGCTAGCCCTGGACGCGGGCTTCCCGGTCCGGCAGGCGACCGCAGACCGCGATCTTCGGGCAATCCGGAATCGGCCCGAGTTCGCCCGTCTCCTGGCCAGGCACCCATCGCCGGCGCCGGCGGCCGTGCGCTGAACGGGCTCGCAAGTCCGCAGCAAGCACCAGACCGGCAAGGGGTTCCGATCGCTCCCACGAAATCTTGGGACCGGGATCGGGGAAAAAACGCATTGATAGACAAAGGTCTGCCCGGCGGCAGCCGGGCCGAGGACGTCCTGCCTTCCGAAGCGTCGCGAGCGGGAATCCTCGACAACACATGACCGATGCGTTAGCTTCACGAAAAGTCACTGTTTCGATCGGGATCACGTCTCTCCGCCCCTTGACCAGGAGGAAGGATCGATGTCCGAGACCGGCAGCAACTCGATGCGTCGGCGCGAGTTCATTCAAACCGGGGCGGCTGCGGCCGCCGCGACCACGCTGGCTCAGAGGGCTTCAGCGGCCCAGGCTCCGGACGAGCAGGCCCCGGCCTCGAAGGCCGCGGAGCTGCCCCGGCGCCCGCTTGGCAAGACCGGTGTTGAGGTGACGATCTTGAATGCCGGAACCTGGCGGGCGCCGGGTTCCCTCGATCGGCTGCTTCGCTACGGCTTCAGCCGCGGCGTTCGCTACTTCGACACGGCCGCGGCGTATCATACCGAGGATCGTTTCAAAGCCTGGTTCGCGGCCGATGCCCAAGGTCCGCAAGCAGATCTTCCTGGCCACCAAGGATCATGTCGGCAGCCCCCGCCAGATGGTCAACCAGATCGACCGGCGGCTCGAGGCGCTGGGCACCGACTACATCGACCTGCTTTTCTTCCACGGTCTGGGAAGCGGGCAGGTTGACTGGCCCAAGAGCAAGGAGATGAAGGAGGCCGCCGAGGCGATCAAGAAGACTGGCAAGGTGAGGTTCGTCGGCTTTTCCACCCACGACGGCCGCCGGGCCGAGCAGCTTCAGAACGCCGCGGAAGGTGGTTTCATCGACGTGATCATGCTTCAATTCAGCCCCTGGCTGCACAAGGATGATCCGATCAACCGGGCCCTCGACGCCTGCCACAAGAAGAACATCGGCCTGGTGTCAATGAAGCAGATGGCCGGCCATACGAAGGTCAAGGATCAGGTTCCCGCGCTGCTGGAGCGGGGGCTCACCACTCACCAGGGTCTGCTGACGGCCATCTGGTCCGACGAGCGGATCTCGGCAACCTGCGTGACCATGACGAACACCGACCAGATCAACCAGAACGTCGATGCGGCCCACCGCTTCAAGCCGTTGAAGGAGGCCGACATCCTCCAGCTTCGCGACGCCGTTCTGGCCGCTGGCCCGATGATGTGCGCCGATTGCGACGGCCGGTGCGGCCGGGCGGCCGGCACGAAGGCCCGGCTGGGCGACCTGACGCGATTCCTCACCTATCATGAGCATCACGGCTCGCGCCGCCAGGCGCGTGAGGGATACGCCGAGCTGACCGAGGAGGAACGCAACTGGCGTGACGCCGACCTCGAGGCCGCTCGCGAGGCCTGCCCGAGCAAGCTCGACTTCGCCCAGCTTTTGCCCGAGGTCGATCGCCTGCTGGGTTGATCGGGACCGCGACGACACTCGTGCCGTCAAACGGTCCCTCTTGCGTTGATTTCAACGGTCGGAAGAGCCTGGGCACTGTCAGTCATGCCCAGGCATTTCTGGCTGACATTACCGGTTTCTGAAGGGCTCGATCCCAAAGTGAGCTGCGGGTGCCACGGCAACTTGCCCGCTCTGGCCGATGGTCCAGACGGTCCAGCTCATCCGGGAGCCGACGACACCGTGGAAGGGATTGACCTTGCCACCTCGTGGCTCGGCGGTAAAGACCTGAAGCCTGGCTTGTGGCCAGCTTGCGTCAGGTTCGTCGGAATTGCCGAAGTGATGCTCGAAGACCTGGGCCAGCAGCGGCCCACCCTCTACCGGAACTGTCCAGCTCAAGAAGCGATTGTCCCGGCTCAAGCTCTGACCGTCCTGGGGCTCGAGCAGCCGCGGCTCGGGCGGAGCGGATTTCGAGGGTTCACTCTGCACGATTGCCCTGCATAGCGCGGGCACCACGTCCTTCAGCGTCATGATATCCCGGCACACGCAGAGTGCCTTCCAGTGCTTGTCCTCGCGGACAAGAACCACAACGACGGGATCGGCACCCATGAAACGGTCGCCCTCGAACGATGACTCCACGATTGTCGAAGGTCGAGCTTGCGGTTCGGGCCGCCGGCCGGAGGGGACGGAGGATAGGGATAAAACGGCGTCCGGTCGAAGAAGTTGCGGGGGCGGAGGTCGAAGCCGCTCCACATCACCAGAGCGGAGCCCTCCCAGGCGTCGTCGCCCGGCCAGAACCTGGGACCGGAATCCGGCTTGCCATCCTCGTCGCGAGGCTCGTGGTGGGCCGACGAGGTGGCCCAGAGAACGATGTCGGCGGATTCCACGGTCTCCTCGTCCTTCACGATGTTGGGCAGGTTCGAGAAGATGTATTCCAGGGGTCGCTCGGGATGCGAGCGGGTGACCCAGAAGTCGTGGCGGGTGAAGTCTTCATTGTGCCGGGCCGAGCCCATGCGGATCGGCATCAGGTCATAGCCAATCGTCTTGCCGTTGGCGTTCTTCCTGTTCGTCTCCACCCGGATCATGGTGAATTCCTTGGGGTCCCAGTCGATGCCCCCCTCGAAGCCGCGGTTGAACGGCTCCTCGATGTCCTCTGCGCCCATGCTGGAGGGGTCCTCGACGTGCCGCATCACCATGGCCGAGTTGTTCTTGCCGTCGATCAGGTCAATGTCGATCCGCCAGTGGGCACTGTGCATGTGGGCCTCCTTGCGATGCCCCGGCAGGTTCTGGCCGGTCGCTCCCACGCGAAAGCTGATCGTGCCGTCATCATGAAATCCGTAAGACATGATGTACATGTAATTACCGGCTTCGAGGGATCCCCAGATCACCAGCTCCTTGCCCCGCCGCACGCCGTGGGCGAAGTCCTTCCACACCACGCCGCGGTCGCGAAACTCCCTGACGACTGTCGGGTAGGGGTCGCCCTGGAACGGGGGCATCAGGCTGCCGTTGGGGCCGGCGTCTTCCTCGCGCACCTGGGCCATCGGAAATGAGAAGCCGGTCAGGTCGAGGTAGCGGATGTAGCTCGACTGGTGGTAAGGGACGAACAGCTCGGCGACGCGGGCGTCGTTGAGGATCTTGATCCAGTCCTCGCCCAGGCTTCGTTTGTACCAGGCGCCCGTGATGTACAGGCCCTTGTGCATCCCGCGGGCGAAGTGGACCCGCCACGCCGTTCCCTTCCGGGGCTCGAGGCCGCCCGACTCGCCGACGAGGAACTCGGAGGTGACTTCCTGCGATGGGGGATCGACGAGCTCTCGCCGGAAGAAGGGCTGCGCTGTGGCCGATTGGGAAGTCAGCACCAGGGCCAGGAGGGCGATCATCGCCCCGGGGCGGGTTGCCGGAAAGTCCATGCGGGATCCCCAGGGAAACCTGTTGTAGAAGCGGCCTGGTATCACCTTCGCGGACGCGGTTTCGGGAACTCTTCGGGCTCGGGCGTGGCCACCTGCCGCGTGGTCAGGTCGACGAGCGGGCGGGGATAGCTCAGGTCCTTCGTGCCGACCCGGTAGGTCAGGTGGACGACGCGGTGGATCCTCGGGTCGTCCTTGACAGTGAACTGGCTGAACTGGGGGTAGACGCTGAGCTTGTCGCCAAACTTCTGGTAAAGCGCCTTGACCTGCTCGCTCCGCTCCTTCGCCAGAGCCTTGGCCTCCTCGTATTCCTGGTCGGACAGCGCGGTGCGGAGGTGCTGGGCGGCCTCGAGGTTCACGATCCGGCCGGTTCCCAGATCGACGGTCGCAAAGACCGTGGTGTCGTCGAAATAACGGTAAGACGTGACCAGGGCTAGCGCGCCTCGCGATTTGCCCGGCGGGTTTGCCCTGGCGGTTCCGGCCGCCTTATCTCTGCTTGGCGTCGTGGCGGGCGGGGTACTGGCGTCGCCCCCCTTGCCATTCGGCCCCTCCGATTCGGCAGGGCGTTCCGGCTCCCTTGCGGCTAGCAGTTCAACTCCCACGATATATTCGCGGCGGTCGACGTCGGGTTTTGAGGCTCCCTCGGTCTTCTTGCGGAGCTCGACCATCGCTTCGCGGGCGATCTCGACAGCCTGCTTCGCCTGCTGGGCAGTCAGTCCCGGGCGGGGGCTCGGCGTTCCCTGCGCTCCGGCCCAGGCTCCAACCCCGATCCATACCACGGCCGAGACGATCACGGCCAGTGCGTTGCATCCTTCCTTCATGCGCATCCTCCCGAGGCAGGAACGAGCCCGCCGCGGAGCGAGCCCCGGCGGGACGTTGTCCTTCGCTCCTCGCCTGATCGCTCAGGGCTCCTTGATGTCGAGATTCGCCTCGAGAACCTTGGCGATGCGATGCTTGGACTCCTCGAGGTGAGCCCGGCTGGTGTCGTCTAGGCTGGCGCTCTTGGTTTCCAGCACCATGCCGATCCGCCCGGCGATCTCCTTGAGGTGCAGCCGCGCCAGGGCGCGGGCGTCGGCGGGCACTGCCCTATTGCCGCCACCGATGAAAATCACGTAGGTGAACGAGTCACCGGCCGAGCTGGTCCGATCACCGAGCACCATGTTGCTCAGTCGTCGGAGGTACTCGCGCTGGAGGTTGCGGCGCATGGGGGTGAGGGCGATCTTGGCCCCCTTGGCGTCCTTGGGATCGGCCAGCTTGTCGAGGTCGGACCAGATCCCGTCGGTCAGGGCGCGGAAGACCTCATCCATCCGGAGCGGGTCGCTGTCGGGGTCGGCCTGAAGCTGCTGGTTCTGCAACCGGGCCAGCGTGCCCGAGCTCAGGCAGTGACCCAGCACGATCTTCTGGATGCCCAGGATCTTCTCGAGCACCGAGATGTCGATGTCCGGACCAAACATGCTCTCGTTGCCCCAGTGCATCCACCGCTCCGCGCCGAGTCGGCGGAGAAGTGTGGGCGAGAACTGGAACGACTTGTCGCTGAGGATGTTCTCGGCCAGGAGCTTGAGGCACTCGCGCTGCTTGGCCCCGGGCACCGGCACGATCGGGTCGCGGCCGTCCTTGTCGGCCTTGTGGTCCCGCGAGACCGACTGGCCGCCGATGAACTGCGAGGCGAGCGTGGCTCCGTCGCCCCATTGCTCCAGGAGCATGCTGAACGCCCGGCGAGTGCGGGCCCACGAGTCGCCATCCTTGACCACGCGCGCGTCCAGGTCCTTGAGCAGCTCGGTCGCCAGGGCGATCCGTTCGCGGCCGAACTGGCAGGGGTCGCCGCCAAGGTCCCACCGGTTCACATAGGGGTCCTCGTTGAGGATCGCGTCCTCGTCGGTCGCGTAAACGAGATCATGCTCGGGTGCGCGCGTGGCGATCTTCTTCAGCTCGGACGCCTCGTCGCCGTCGATCGGCTTGTAGGCGTACTCGATGGCCCAGTAGTCATAGGGGCCGATCGTGGTCGAGTAGTAGTCGCCCTGCTTCTTCCCCTTGGGCGCGATGTTGATCGGACTGTAGTCCATGACGCTGCCGACCAGGCCCTTCGACCGGGTGAGATTCGTGTCGTGGAGCTGGTCGCCGGTCAGCATCGTGCTGGCCTTGAAGTTGTGCCTCAGGCCCAGCGAGTGGCCGACTTCGTGCATCACGATGTGCTTGATGGCCTGGCCCACGAACTCCTCGGGAAGCTCGGGCTTGGGCTCGGGTTTCTTCGGGGTCTTGTCCTTATCTTTGTCCTTATCCTTGTCATTCTTGGGAGCTTCGGGCTTGGGTGCATCGGCCAGGGCGATGGCGGCCAGCCCGAAATCGCGCTGGAAGCCGGTCTGGAACTGGCAGAAGCCCCGCGTGCCAAGGGCGAGGTTGCGCGCGAGCTGCCACTGGAGGAAGTTCTGATCGGCCGGGACGACCTCGGGCACCATCTGGCCTGGTGTCTTGTCGAGGGCGCCGATGCCGAGCAGCGCCCGGCCGCCCGGCTGGCCGAAGCCCATCTTGGAGGCGAGGATGGGGCTGATCACCTCGCCGAAGGCCAGTGGAGTGGCCTGGTGCTCGCCGGCGGCGGTCGTGGTGCTGCCGATCAGGAGGGCGTAGCTGTCTTTCCAGTAGCGGATGAAACTGGCGTCGAAGACCACGTCGCCGTCGATCATCTCGCCGGTCATTGGGTTGGCCCGCAGGCACGACATGGCGTAGCTCACGTCGCTGGTGATCCAGCGGAACGTGCAGTAGTTGGTGTCCTCGGGGTCGAAGTCGTCGCGCCCGGATTCCTGCCAGCGGACGGCGATCGCGTTCTTGAAGCCGATCTTCTCGAACGCCTTGTTCCACTCGCTGATCCCCTCCTCGACGTACGGGCGATACTCGAGCGGGACGGTATCCTCGACGTACCAGATGATCTGCTTCTTCGGGGGCGAGAGCTTGGCCCGGGAGTCGGACTTCTCGAGCCGCCAGCGGTTGATGTAGCGGACGAAGTTCGAGTCGGGGTCGGTGATCCCGAAGTCCTTGGTCGCGCTCAAGAAGTGGCCCACGCGGTCGTCGGCGATCCGGGGATGGTAGCCCATCTCGGGCGCCTTCATGATGCTGAAGTGAAGGACCAGAGTGATCCCCCGAGGATCCGCGCCGGCGTCGCCGCCGCGGTTCAACGACATTCGGCGGTAGCCTCCGGCGTAGGTCGCCTCGAGCTCCAGCTCCATGTTGCCGGGAAAGCCCTTGGCCTTGACCCAGTGGCTGCGGCTCCGATCGACCGATCCCAGGCCGATATTGGCGAAATCGCTCATGAAGACGTCGGAGAGGTCGATGAGCACTGCGCCGCCGCGCATCGGATTCTGCGTGACGATCGGCAGGGCCATGAGCACCGAATCGGTGTAGTTCTGCTTCACCGCCTTGTCCAGCGGCGTGCCGGCGGGCGCCTTGTAGAAGATGTTGCGGCGGACGATCTGGATCCGTTCGTCCACGCGACGGAGGATCAGCACCCGGTCATCGTCGCCGACGGGGATTCCCGCCTGGGCCATGCCGCGGGCGATGGTCACCGGAGTCAGCAACGGCTGGTTGAACTGGTCGGAGCGAATCTCGGCGTACAGGTGATCACCCGTCTTGTACAGCGTGAACAGGCCCTCGACCTTTTCCGCACCTCGCGTGACCTCGTTGAAATCACGGAAGTTATTCCCCGGGCCGTGGTTTGCCCCCACGTTCCGGGCGGCCGCGATGACCCCTTCAAAATCGATGTTGACCGGGGGCTGCGGCTCTTGCCCGTGCGCCCGTGGGCTCCCCACGAAGACGCCCGTGGCCAGCGCGGCGGCCCACCCCAGTTGCCTGATGCAGCTCATGAAGCTCTCCCACAGTCCTGGTAGTCCGGCGCGGTGGGCGGATGACACAGGGACCAGTTTCACCGGACCAAGATGCTCGTCGGCTTGATGCCCGCGGCGAACGCCGGGCACCTCCGCTCCCAAGGCAGACGACTTGCCCAGGTTTCCATGGTGCCGAATGAATTCAGGGAATGCAAGCGAAGGGTTTTCTGATTGCGAAAGGAGGCAGGGTCACAGCGTCATTTCCGGTTTTTCGAGCGAACTGGCCCGCGGCCCTTCCGCTTCGAGCGAACGGAACCCGCAATCGCGAGAGGCCCCCGAGCGGATCCACGACCGCTACGCTGAACGACTGGACCAAGACGTTCAAGAGCGAGCCGTCCTTAACCTGGCCCGCCAGCAGTCCGCTCGTCGCGTCGAACTGGAGATTGGTCCCGAAGAAGCGGAGCGACGAGGTTCCCAAGAGACTCAGGGAGATCGACCCCTGGAACGATCCCCCCTGACGTCAAGCTCCGACGTGTCGAAGCCCGAGTGCTCCAGCGAGTGAAGCCCCGAAAACATCCCCCCGCAATGGTCCCCTGGTCGGCGAATTCGCCCATGATCGAAGCTCCGAAGCCGTCGTGGGCCGCGGCCCCCCCCTGGAACGATCCACCGGTGATGAGCAAGGTACTGGCCAAGCAGGCCAGCCCGTCGCCTCCAAATCCTTCGAGCGGCGTCCCCCCTCCTCCCTGGAACGTACCTCCGGAAATTTGTGTCGAACCGAACGACGTCAGTCCACGACCGCCCTTTCCAAGATCATCGACGCAGGTTCCCCCGAAGGACCAGGCCCCCGGAGTTCGAGAACAGCCCGAGAGAGGTGATGCCTGCTCCGGCTGAGCTGCCCGCGCCAAACGCGTTGGCTCCAAGAACCTTGCCCTCTTGAACCCCCAGGATCGATCCGGCCTCGACCGTCACCCCTTTGTCACCGACGCCGGGTCGACAATGGTCACCGTCGTCTGGTCCCCTATGAAACTATCTCAAAACCGGGGCAGGATGGCGGAAAACAAGAGATCCGAGCTGGGTTTTGAGATATTTCTATCTGAACCCTGTCCGCGGGCCCATACACCACGTGCGACCCGCCATCATTGAAAACCTGAGCATCGGCCGTCGACGAGACGAGTAAAAGAAGGCAGGCTAAGCAGAACCGCAGAAGTCTTTTCATACAGGACCGATTCCCGGTAGCCTCCTGGTAGACCGTTCAACCAGCAAAGTGAATAGGCTTTGAAAAGGCTGCACCGCCTCATAATCATTACTTGTGGCTTTAGTATGATTAAACATGTCAGGGACACACAGATATCTTATTATACTGACTTGCTATTTTGAGTGCAACATTGTTTCCGTTTATCAGCATCCGCACAACGGTGAGGGGCGACGAGCTGGCTGAACAGGTCAGGCACCGCCAGAGGGTTAGCCGGTGATCGTCCGGCTTGTCCGGGACGATCGCGCTCGCGGGAGGCTACGTAGGGCCCAAGTACCGGGTGGTGCTCCGGGCTCACCAGAACTTCCAGTCCCCGGTCGTGATGACGTGGAAGCCGAGGGCGAGGTTGGCAACGGCGTGGCTGAGGACACAGGCCGAGACGGACTTCGTTTGCCACAGGAGCCAAGCCCAGAGTAGCCCGGTGAGGAGGGCGGGAAGCCACTCGGGATGGGAGGAGGCAAATACGGCGGAGGTAATTCCGGCGGCGAGGGGGGTGACCCGGCCGATCGTGACCTTGAGGAAGTCGGGGTCGACCAGCCAGCGGATCAGAAACGATCGCCAGAACAGCTCCTCGATCAGGGGAACGAGGACCACAAGTCCGAAGAACCGGACCACGATGAACGGCCACTTCCAGCCTGGCGCCATGGTCCCAGGATCAAAGCCCGTCCGCTTGCCCAGAAACGAGAGCGCGGGATACCAGCCCTCCAGCCTGATCCAGAGCACGAACACGATCAGGCCGATCATGATGGCGAGGACCAGGGACCGGATGGGGGGAAGGGGGCGCAGGTCCGACCAGGCCGACCGGTAATGCCAGGCCAGTAGCGCCACCACCAGGATCTTGGCCGCGTAGGCCAGGGGATACCAGTCCGGCCCGGGCAGATAACCTTCGAGGTTGGTCAGAACCAGGAACGCGAACATGGGAACGACGTAGGGGAGCATCTCGTGAAAACTCGCCTCGCCCCTGGGACGGCCCGCCGCGGTGACCTGAGAATCTCGCAAGGAGTGCTGCTTTGACGTCATTTCCTGGCCCTCGCCGGCAGGGAGGATCGGGGATCGAATCAGGTCCGGCTGGGTCTCAGCCGTCGTCGTCGAGCAGGTTGAGCAGGGCGGGGTCGTCGAGCCGGGGCACGACCAGATCGGCGGCCTTCAGTACCTCGGCAGGACTGTGCTCGTGGGGGACGCCGACCACGAAGGCGCCGGCATCGCGAGCCGAGGCCACCCCCGCGAGACTGTCCTCGAGGACCATCACGAATCCGGCCGGAATTCCGAACCGTTCAATCGCCTTGGTGTAGATCTCCGGATCGGGTTTGCCGCGAGAGACATCCTCGGCCGAAAGCACGAACCGGAACCGGTCGAACAGACGATGGTGATTCAGGAGCCGCTCTGCATAAGCCCGGCCCGACGAGGTTGCCACCGCCAGTGGAAATCGCTTGCGGCCCAGGCGCTCAAGGAGGACGAAGAGACCGGGAGTCGGATGCACGGCGGTGTCCATCTCGGCATAGAATCGCTGGCGAACGTCGGCAAGCAGCTCCTCGACGGGCTCATCGAGCCCGGTCATGGTCTTGAGCACGTGTCCTGCGTCCGCGGCCCGTCGGCCGATCATGGCTCGCATGATCTCCGGAGTGAAGCGCTTGCCTCGCGCTGCCAGCATGTTGGAAGAGACCCGGAAGAACAAGGCCTCCGTGTCGAACATCAGGCCGTCGAGGTCGAAAACGACCGCACGAATCAGGTCAGTCATGGCCGGTGATCACCCTTGAAACGCAGAACGTCGGCGAGCGACCGCGGCCGCCGAATGTCATCTCCTGTGCGCCTTGACCGTCAGAGTCGATATTCGACGCGCCTGCGCGGCCCTCTCTGTGCCTGCCTCGAGGTCGTCCGCCCCGAATCCGGGAGTCGGTTGCGCCGGCGGGTGCCTCCGCGCACGGACACTCTCGGGAAACATGCGTTCCTGAAGGAGATTGCCGGAGGCGTCAAACGGCATGGGCCGGAAATCGGTCTCCAGCGCGAGCTCGTGATGAGCCTCGACCTCCGCGGCCAGCGGCTTCGTGACCCAGAGCGACGTCAGCTCGAGGGTGTTGGGGATGACCACCAGGCGTGCCTGGTCGCGCTCGGTCCGCCAGCACGTGTCCAGGCAGGCCGCGATCACGTCTCGGTCGGTGGGCAGAGCGAGCGGAATACGCGCCCGGGTCAGGAAGTTGCTGGTCAGGCTGTTGACCCGGACCGGCACCGGATCGATGGCCTGGACCAGACGTTCGGTGGTCAGGTCGACCAGTCCGATCCCCAGCGCGTTGCCGCGCGTCTCCGCGGACAGGTCGAGCACGGCGAGCCGGGTGATCACCGGGCGGGGCAGGTCGGGCATTGTCTCGACCCGCTGCCGGCCGATGACGTTCGGGTCCAGGCCGGTACCGCTGTAGTTCTTGCCGAGCTCGCCCACAATCAGCACGTCGATCTGGTCGAAGGGGAGCCGGCCCATCAGCTCGCGCGCCTCGTCTAGGAGGCAAGGCTCGACCTCCAGCAGGCTTTCCGGCTCGACGGCGACGATTCGCGCCGTGTGCTCGAAGGCGTTTTCCAGGATGGCGATTCCCAGTGCCACGGGCGTTCGCTTGAGCAGGAAGGCGCCGACCTCGGGAAGCATGGTCTTCAGGCCGGGTAGGCCGAGCTTGTGCACTTGGGCCGCGCCCTGCCGTTTGCCCAGACCGATGGCCAGCATCTTCAGCAGGCCGCTCTCGTACCGGCCGGTGAACGAGGTGTGTGGCTTGATCCGGTTGAGGAGAATGATCCCGTCGGCATCGAAGGCGTTCTGGTCGAAGTGGATGGGCAGGCCGAACGAGTTTTTGCCCAGGACCACGGTGTCCATCTCGGTCCGGACGGGGCATCCGGCCGTGGCCTCGGTCACGCCGAGCTCCGCCAAGAGCTCGCGCTGGCCGCCGGCGGTTCCGCCGCCGTGCGAGCCCATGGCCGCGACGACGAACGGCTGAAACCCGAGACCGCGAACCGTCTCGGCCACGGCGCGAACGATCCGGGGAAGCCCGGCGATTCCCCGGCTGCCTACGGTGATCGCGGTCCGTCCCCCCGCGAGCACACGCGAGGCCAGGTGGCTGGTGCGGATCGCCTGGGCCACCTCGGCGGCTACATCGGCGACTTCCGGCTGAACAAAGTTGCGTCGGACGCGGGCGATCGGTGGGAGATTCATCGATGGTGTGCCATTTCCAGTCCGCGGGCGAGAGTTCAGGTCATCGATCATACCATATCGTGCGGGATTCGAAGAAGCGAAGCCCCGGGAGGCCGCATCTATTGCGGTCGCCCGGGGCGGGTCGCTTGTTCGATTTCCTGGCCGTGGCTCGGCCGCTCTGTTCCGGGAGGCCACAGGCTGACCGTGGCCGGGGCGCGCTGATCAGGCTGCGCGATTCATCCTCACGCGACGCACCAGGGCCACCGCCCCGATCATCCCCGCCCAGGCGAGCACCGTTGCCGGCTCGGGCACGGGCACCTGTTGGATTGTACCGCCCTGAGCCGAGTAGGCCGTCGGGTAGGTGATCTGGGGATTGGCGTTCTGGAGGCTCACGGGCACTGGCTGCCTCGTGTAGGGCTGGTTGGTGAGCACGACGATCGTCGCACTGTTGGCTCCCGCCTGGAGCGGCCCGGTGTTCTGGGTTGCATCCAGATACTGGAAGGTCAGGGCTCCGGTCTTGGTCCCCGGCATCCAGGCCACCGACGTGGGGGTCTGGATCACGCTGCCCGGCGCGGCCTGGGGCAGGTTGATGCCGCCGATCGCGCCGTCCTTGACGACGTAGGTCGCCGACGGCGTTCCGCCGGTGGTGAAGCTTGCGGGAGTGGGCGTGGCGTTGAAGGCCAGCGTGGCGCTGTTGACCGATGTCGGCTCGCCGTTAGTGTCCGAGACGTTGTTGACCGCGATCTGGTAAGCGTAGGCATACAGTCCCGTGGCGGCGCCAGTGCCCTGAAACACCTGGGACTCCATCAAGCCCGTGGTCGGGGTGTTCATGAACTGGAACGACTGACTGATCGGGGCCACGCCGGGAATCGGCTGGAAAAGGCTGTTGAACTCGGCCGAAGTCATCTCGGGTGTGGCGAGCTGCTGGACGATGGGAGCAGCATGAGCAGACGGGCCGGCCAGGCTCAGCACAAGACCAGCCCCCAGGGCGAGAGCATAAGTGATTTTGTTCATTCGAGCGATCTTCCAGGGTTGATCTGGGAAACTCGTCGAAGCGACGAGATCCCCCGTGCGAGTCGATCCTTAACTCGCCGGCCGGAGAACGTCTCCGGACCGGGCCCGCGGGCCACTCTCCTGTCGAACGCGGGCGACGAGGAAGTCTGCATCATCCTTGCGAGTGGAAACTTCCCCTGGGTCCCATCGTCCGACCACCGATCGGCGGCTTGAGCCTCTTCCGCGCTCGAACCTGAACGCGGCGGGAATGCTCTCGACTCTTGATCGGTCACGCCCCCTGGCGCGAGAACGACGGCACCGTCATGTCGTGAATGTCCCTGCCAGTCAGAGGCTGGCCAAGACGGCGGGAGGGTATCAGGAACCCGGGGATCGGTCAACACGATTTTGGTCGGCGAAAACCGGGCCCCGACGGCATCCCGCTCACCGTCGCGGGGCTCTTTTCCACGGCTCGAGTCCGGCCGCCCGCGTCGGCCACCTGGCCGGCTGTTTCTCACCATGAGGGATGCGCGATGGCTCGCGGAGTCCGGTCGGAGTCACCGGGGCTGGGACTCCAGCGACGCCTGGGGCCCAGAGCCCGCGCTGATGGGGCCGGGGCTCGCCGGTGTGTGGGAAGGAGGTGGACTTGCCCCGCATGCACCCGGCGGAGCAGGGGAGGGTGCCGGCAACGCTGCCGGTGCCGGTGCCACGGGAGGCGGGACGGAGGGAGAAGCATGGGAATACTTGATCGAAGACCCGGAGGGAGGTCTTCGCTCGAGCAGGGAGTCTACCTCTCGCTCCTGCTCATCCGGGCAGGCCTCGAGATCGTCCCTGGGCAGCGGAGGCTCCTCGCCGTAGAGGACCGGCGGCCCGACCGGAAGGCCGGCACGCTGCCGCCCCTTGTAGTAGCGGTAGCCCAGCCAGAGGACCAGTCCGGCCGCCAGGGCCAGGGTGAACCACTGCTGGACCTCGCGGATGCCGCTCTGGATCTGATGGGCGAAAATGTATCCCAGGCCGAACATGAGGAAGGTGCTCAGTGAGGCCGCGACGATGTCGGTGAGCAAGAGCTTCAGCGGCGGCAGCTTGAGGATGCCGGCTGTGAGGTAGGCCGCCGTCCGGAACCCGACGGCGAACCGTCCCAGCACCAGGATCTTGAACCCGTGGCGATGAAAGTAGCCCTTGATCTGGGCTTCGCGGGCACGGGTCAGGAGCCGCCGCGTCAGGCGCAGGCTGAGCACCTTCTCGCCGTAGTGATAGCCCAGGAAGTAGACGATGAAATCGCCCACCAAGACGCCGGCCAGGCAGGTGGCCAGGGCCAGCGGCCAGAGCATCTTCTCATTCCGCGACAGGACGGCCGCCAGGATGACGGGAGCTTCCTCGGGAATGGGCAGGCCGAGCCCACCCAGAATCAGGATGAGGGCAATCCCGAGGTATCCCAGATGTGCGATAATCTGCTCCGCCAACCCCGACTCCTGGCTGCTGGTTCATGCCCGGGTGGTCTGGCCGGGGACCATCCCCGATCAAGACTTGGTATCACAACGCGGCGGACTCGTCGAGTGGCGCCTGCCGGGAGCCCGGGGGCTCTTCCTTGGTCCTTACCCCTCACCCACCAGGGTATTCCGAAGGGGATCGCGCGCGAAACCGACTCCACCGTTCGAGAGCACGACGGGGAAGGAGAACGTGTCGAGCCGTCTTGACCTTTTTGTCGCCGACTGATTAGGGTCCGTCCAAGCCCAAGGAAGGGTCGGTATGAACGCATGAGGTGCCGCACGGAGCCACGGATCGAGCCTGCCTGTCCGGGCGAACAGGCATCGATTCCCCCTCACACGGGCTCCGGCCGTGCGTTTTCCGTTCCCAAGGAGGAGGCCTAGCATGCCGTCCCAAGACCGCCGGTCCGCCGGACGACGTCGCGCCTGGGGGCGCGGCCCAATCATTCTCAAGTTTGACTCGCTCGAGCAACGAGCGCTCCTTTCCGGCGCTGGAGCTACCCTGCCTGACCTGGTTGGCTCTTCCTTCACCACCACCCAGAATGCCGACTGGAACGACCCGATCACGGCCAGCGGCGAGATCTTGAACCAGGGTCGAGGCACGGTAACGACCCCGTTCAACGTGGGAATCTACGCCTCGCCCAACTCGATGATTGGCCACCGCGCCGTGCTGCTGGGTGAGGTGACCATTCCCGCCGGATTGGCACCCGGTGAATCCGTTCCCTTCAATACGACAGTGAAGCTCCCGAGCTCACCGCTGCCCGGAATGAACGCCAACGGCGTGGTTCACATCAACCTCAAGGTCGATCCCGAGCGTGTCGTCCACGAGAGCAACCCGAACAATCAGTCGGGAGTGGGGCTCGGACACGACGTGGCCGCGATCCAGATCACTCCCCATCAACCCGCTCGCCTGAACACGACGTCACTCGGGATCTATCCCACAGCGCCCGAGTGGGGCGGCACAGTCACTGTGACCGCCCAGATCAGCAACACCTCCTACGGAGATGCCCCGGCGACCCGGGCGCAGGTGGTCCTGACGCCCGCGGGGGTGACGCCTGGAACCGGGTCCGACGTGACCATCGGGAGCATCGCCGTCCCCGCCCATCGCGGCCTGGCAGACGACAAACGTCGAGCAGACCATCACGTTGCCGGTCACGCCTCCCCTTCTGCTTGGCGGTGACAGCCAGTTCACGCTCAGTGTCATTCCCGACGCCGACTTCCTCACCAATGACGTTTACCCCCACACCACGACCGGCGTCCAGGGAACCGACGAGACGGCGGTGAGCATCAACGTTCCACCGGGAACCACGCCGCCCGCCCTCGGTCCCCTCCCCGACCTCGCGGCCGGGGCGGTGACAACCTCCGCGACGACCCTGTACTGGGGTCATAGCTTCCAGGTTCAGGCAGGGGTTCAGAATCTGGGAACGGCCGATCCAGGACCGTTTCGCGTGAGATTCCTGCTGGTCGGCGCCAGCGGAAACACCAGCACTGGGCTCTTCCTGGCCGACACCATGGTCCAGAGCCTGCCGCCGGGGAGCTCTCAGCTTGTGACGCAAACCCTGACGCTTCCCTACCGACTGCCCGCCGGCATCACTCTCAGCAGCCTGGGCATTGGCCATATCGCGGTGGTTCTCGACCCCGAGAACGTCCTCAACGAGACCTTCAAGAACAACAATACTGCGACCTCCGGGCCCATCACCTTGCGGCTCCTGGGAACGGACGGGACGAGCTTCGTGCCCAACCTGCCGCCGCCTGCGCAGCTCTTGCCCGTCTATGCCCCCCCGGGCGTCTCTCCGCGATCGCAAACCACCGACGTGGCAGGCAAGAAGCTCTTCCGCAAGGCCCCGCCGCACAAGAATAGCCTGCTCCACAACCTGAGCGTGTTTCCCAGTCGTGTCAACAACCTGCTCAAGAAGTACATCTGAAACGCCCAGCCCCGCGGCGGTTCCCCCGATCAGAGCCATCGCGGGGCCAGCACGGGCGGTGCGCACCCGATTCGCCCGGATGTCACGGACAGCGCATAGCTCCCATTTTTCGGATCGCGTCCAACCCACATAACCCAAGCATATTCCGGCGAAACGGCGGGCTTTCGGATCGCATTCGGCGAAACTTGAGACAAAATTGGAAATAACTGGGCGGTTTATTGAAGGGCGGCAAGATCGTGGCTATGCTTTGCGAAGCTGGGCTGAGACCACACGACGAGCAAGCACCCGAGGCCTCATTGACGCCACAACCCTGCGAGACAGAACAACCCCCCCGAAGCGTCGACAAGGGAGGTTTCCAAGGATGACCAACGACCGGCTGAATGCTCCTCCGTCCTCGACCAGTTCCCAGTCCAGCTACCTGGTGGAAACCCGGTTCATTCCGCGCCAGTACGAGCCGAACTACGCGTACCCGCTGCTGGTGCTCCTGCACGCGCGGGGCGGTGACGAGGATCAACTGGTCCGTGCCATGCCCGCCTTGAGCTGGAGGAACTACGTCGGACTTGGTCTACGGGGGCCCGAGCCGGTCATCAAGCGAGATCGCCTTGCCGGATTCGGCTGGGGTCGTGATTTCGAGCTTCATGACCGCATGGGAGCACAGCCAAGGCCGAGGCGTTCCGAGTCCGAGATCGTTCGTCACGCCCTCTTCGATCCCGAGCCGGATGACATCGACCGCCTCGAGGAGGGCGTGTTCACCGCGATCCGGAAAACACGCAGCCTACTGCACATTCATTCCGAGCGGATCTTCCTTGTGGGATGCGGCGAGGGAGCGGCCGCCGCCTACCGTTTCGGCCTCAGCTATCCGGAACGATTTGCCGGCGTGGTCGCCGTCAACGGCTGGTTACCTCACGGGTTCCTTCCCCTGGGGCGAATGAAGGCCTGCCGGGACCTGCCCATCCTGGTGGTCCACGGCGCCTGGAACACCAAGCATCCCCTTACCTCGGCCCGACGTGATGTGGCAACCCTCCGCGCCGGAGGACTGAGGGTCGCTTTCCAGACCTATCCCTCAACCCACCGCCTGAACAGCCAGATACTCGGCGACGTTGACACCTGGTTGATGAATCACTGTATAGGGCAGGCCAGCGTCTGAGCTCGGGACACATCTCCCGGGTCCCCCTCATGCATTGTCTGGCTCCCGATCCCGATCGACCGTCTCACTGCTTGCTTGTTGCCGTGGATGGAGTGTGCCGTGGGGAGCTATCACGGACCTGTTGCATCCCTGAGAGCAGCCTGACCAACCGGCAGTGGGCTGGCCGTCGGGGCATTGCGACATCCGTAGCGCCACGGCCGACGACCGGGACGGCTCGGCCACGGATGCCACCTATGCCCACGCGTTCCGCGAGGCCGGCATCGATCTGGCCAGCCAGCCGCCTGCCGAGGCGGGGGCAAGGATCCGGGGCCGCCCGGCGTCGGTGGCGCTGGCCCTGGTGGGTGCACTCGACGACTGGGCGGCGATCCGCCGGGGGAAGTGGGCAGACGCCGCCGTGTCAGCGCGACCCAGCGATGCCGGGCATCTGGGCTGCCTGGGCAGTCAAAGGCAGGGTGCGTCGAGTCTTCGACGACGCACCGAATCGCGTGAGAGACGCATCGCCCTGGAATGAACCGCTCTGACGGACTGCGGTGCCCCAGACCAGGCGGTGCGTCATCGCGGACTCGACGTACCCTACCTGCTGGTCCACCGAACCCCCCGCCCAACATCTCGAACTCCGGTATGAAGTTTTTGACCAAACGCCATACGCCCATTATCATGGAGTTGACGTGAACAGAGACCGGTTGGCTGCGGCCCGGGGTGTTTCGGGGCAACTCAGATGCATATTCCGGATGGCCTTCTCGTTCCCGGTGTGGCGGCGGTCACGGGAGTCGTGGGCGCCGGGGGACTGGGCTACAGCTTGAGGGCGGTTGAGCGGCAGCTCAAGGAGCGGACAACGCCGCTCATGGGGATGATGGCCGCGTTCATCTTCGCCGCGCAGATGGTGAATTTCCCCGTGGGGCCAGGGGTATCCGGGCACTTGCTGGGAGGCGTGCTGGCGGCGGTGATGCTCGGGCCGTGGGCGGGGGCGGTTGTCATCGCGGCGGTGCTGATCGTCCAGTGCTTCCTTTTCGGCGACGGCGGCTTCACGGCGCTGGGGGCCAACTTCGTCAACATGGGCCTGATCGGATCGGTCGGCGGTTATGCGATCTATGCGCCGGTTCGCCGCCTGATCGGGGGCCGTCGCGGCGTGCTCATCGGCGCCGTGATCGCGGCCTGGTTCACGGTCTTGCTGGCGGCCGGCGCCTGTGCGATGGAACTCTCGGCCTCGGGGCGCCGTGCGGATTTCTTCCGCGTCCTGAGCTGGCTGGCGCTGGTCCATGCGGTGATCGGTATTGGCGAGGCGATCATCACCGGTCTGGTCATCCGCTTTGTCTTGATCACCCGGCCCGACCTGATCGACGTCGGTCCCACCTGTGATCTGGAGCGGGAGCCGGCCGCGGCCGGGGAGAGCGGGGGCCGCTCCTGGATCCTGACCGTGCTCGCCGGGCTTGGCGTGGCGCTGGCCGTGGCGGTCTTTCTCTCGCCATTTGCCTCCGAACTGCCCGACGGTCTGGAGTTCGTCGGCCAGAAGCTCGGGTTCCTGACGGAAGAGCCGCCCGCCTTGCCGGTCCCCGTGCCGATGCCCGATTACCAGCTTCCGCTTCCCAGCCTGGAGCATGTGAAGGCCGCGACGGCGGTGGCGGGCTTGGTCGGGACGCTCGTGGTCTTCGCCCTGAGCTGGACCCTGGCGCGGGTGTTCGCGGGCGCGCGTGCCCGTCCGGAAAGGGTGACGGCGGATGCGGCTTGAGACCTCTGAAGACCCGGGCAACAGCGGTCGCTTCCTCCACCGGCTCGATGCCCGCATCAAGCTGCTGTTCACCCTGAGCTTCGTGGTGGTGGTGGTTGCAACGCCGATCGGCCAGTGGCAGGTCCTGGGCAGCCTTGGCCTGGTGCTGGTGTTCCTGATCGGGCTCTCGGGCTGCTCGCTTCGGGCGCTGCTTCTGCACTGGGCCGGCTTCCTGGTCCTGGTTGGTTTCCTTGCGGTGATGATCGCGCCCGGGCTGCCCGATCGCTCCAGGCACGGATTGGCCGCCGTCATTTTGACCATCCTCGCGAAGAACAGCCTGGCGTTCCTGGCGATGCTCCTGCTGGCGGCCGTGACCCCCTGGCGCCTCCTGATCCGGGCGATGCACAAGCTCGGCGTGCCTCGCGTGCTGGTGGCCACGCTCCTGTTCATGGAACGCTATCTTCACGTGCTCGCCGACGAGCTTGGCCGCATGACGACCGCCCGCCGCGCCCGCTCGTTTCGCCCGGGGAACTTCCTCTCCTGGACGCTGCTCACGAGCATGATCGGAATGCTCTTCCTCCGCTCGTTCGAGCGTGCGGAACGAGTCCACGACGCCATGATCGCCCGGGGATGGGATGGGACGCTCCGCACGCTGGACGACTGACACCCCGACACCTGGGAGAATCTTGGTGGTATCGAGATGGAAAGCTCTGCCTTCCTGGACGGTCCTTCCTCTCCCCTCGGTCAACGCATGACTCTGCCCGATGAGCTCAACTCGATGCCGGCGGTCAAGGTGTGCGGCCTGGAGTATCGCTATCCCGACGGCAAGGAGGCGCTACGGGGCGTGACGCTGGAGATCCAGGGAGGCGAGTGTGTCGCACTCGTGGGTCCCAACGGCGCTGGCAAGAGCACGCTTCTGCTCCATCTCAACGGCTTGCTGCCCGGGAAGCGGAAGGGGAGCCTGGGACATGCACACGGCATCGGGTCGATCTTGCCGGACGGGCGGCGGCCCCGCCAGCGTCTGGATCGAGGGGATCGAGGTCAACGCCCGCACGGCACACCAGGTCAGGCGCAAGGTGGGGCTGCTGTTCCAGGACCCCGACGATCAGCTCTTCTGCTCCACGGTCATCGAGGATGTGGCCTTCGGGCCGCTCAACCAGGGGATTGCCGGGAGCGAGGCCCGCCGCCTGGCTCTGGAGTGTCTCTCGCGGGTCGAGCTTGAGGACGCGGCGGATCGTCCGCCGCATCATCTGAGCTTTGGCGAGCGGAAGCGAGTCTGCCTGGCGGGCGTGCTGGCATGCCGGCCCTCGGTGGTCGTGCTCGACGAGCCCACGGCGAACCTCGACCCACGCGGCCGGAGACGGTTCATCCATCAGATCCGCGACCTTCCCGCGACCAAGCTGATTGCCACGCACGACCTCGAGCTGGTTCTCGAGATCTGCCTCCGCACGATCTTGCTGGATCAGGGCGAGGTTGTCGCCGACGGCCCCAGTCGCGAGATTCTGGGGAATGCCCGTCTGGTCGAGGCCCACGGGCTCGAGATGCCCCTGAGCCTGGCGCTGGGCCGCCAGGGAGGTCCTTCATGACGGACGCAGGCGAATCCGGCAACAACTCGTCCTGGGGCGAGCTCTCGACCTACGAGCGGGCCATCGAGGCGCACAAGGATCACGACGTCGTCAGGCAATGGTTCCATCAGATCACGCCCTGCCAGCTCGAGATCCCCGGCCAGGGGACGGCGGCTTTCCTGATGATCGAGTTTCGGGATCAGGATCTCGGGGCCATGGTCTGGGGCGACGGCGAAGGCAACTGGGGCACCGGTGGTTGGCGGCCATTGACGAGAGACGGCGTTCTCGCGATCGACATGGACTACCTGCAAGGCGCTCCGGCGGCCCGGGATTTCACCGAGGTTCTGGACATGCTTGCCGCCCGCAGGCGGGAGGTTCAGGCCGGCCCGTCGCCGCGCCGACGCTGGTGGCGGTTCTGGAGTTGAGCCTTCCTTCCGCGGCGGATCATCCGGCCATGGCCGGCCGTTCTTCCCGGGCCAGAATTAGCCCCGTATCCCGCAGCCTCGTTGACTGCTTGATCGCTCCAGCCCGCTTTCATAGTCGGAGGAAGAGCTCGTGTTTCTCCAGGTAGTGGATCAGCAGGTAGCAGATTCCGAAGTAGAGCAAGAAACCGGCGGCCACGAACCAGAGGGGAGAATCCTCGGGAGGGTAGGGCTTGACCACGCTGGCCACCATGGGATGCACGATGTAGGCGGCCAGGGCATTCTGCCCGAAGGTACGGAACAGGCCGACCTTCACGCCGACCTGGTCGCAGATGAAGTTCACCAGCAGCATGCCGGCAACCGTGTAGCCGCGAAACTGGTCGAGTGAGGCGATACGGCTCTGAACGGGCGGGTGCTCGGCGATCATCGTGGCCCTGCTCCGGTCGATCTTCAACGGAAGATGAAGATCTTACCGGTCCAGGTCGAGCTTGGCCAGCAGGCTCGAGCGCGCGACGACGGTCACCGAGCTGAGCGACATGGCCAGGGCCGCGATCATCGGCCCGAACCTGCCAAAGAGCCCCAGCGCCGCCAGGGGAATTCCCAGAGCGTTGTAGGCGAAGGCCCAGAACAGGTTCTGGCGGATCGCCGTGAGCGTGGCCCGGCCCAGCCGCAGCGCCCGGGGCACGGCGCGGAGGTCGCCGGTGGCAATCACGATGTCGGCGACCGCCTTGGCCAGGTCGGTCCCGGACCCGAGCGCGATGCCGACATCGGCGGCGGCCAGGGCGGGGGCGTCGTTCAGGCCGTCGCCCACCATGGCCACCCGCTGGCCCGGGTGCTGGAGCTTCATCGTCTCGACGGCGCCCGCCTTGGCATCGGGCCGCACCCCGGCGAGGATCCGCTCGGGGGCCAGGCCAAGCTCGGCACCGATGGCCCGGGCCGTCCCCGGGTTGTCGCCCGTGAGCAGGACGATGTCGGCCCCTTGCCGGCGCAGTGCGGCAATGACCTCGGCGGCGTGCGGTTTGAGCGTGTCGGCCAGGGCGATGGCTCCCACGGCACGCCCATCGACGGCCACCCGCAGTACCGTGCGGGCCTGTCGCTCCCATGCCTCGGCGGCGGGCTGGATTGGCGACGGATCGACGCCGGCGGCCTGGAGGAACGACTCCGAGCCGATCAGGACCATCTGGCCGTCGACCTTGGCCCTGACTCCCTGGCCGCGCACGGCCTGGAAATCGGTGATCGCGTGGCGGGATTCGAAGGGAGCCAGGGCCCGAGCCAGCGGGTGCTCGCTCCCGGACTCGGCTGCCGCGGCGACGCTCAGAAGTCGATCACGATCCCAGCCGGAGACGGTCGCCACGTCCACCACGCTCGGCTTGCCTTCGGTGAGGGTCCCCGTCTTGTCGAAGACGATGGTGGCCAGCCTGTCCATCCGCTCGAACGCCGATGCCTCGCGGACGAACAGCCCGGCGCGGGCGCCTCGGCCGGTGGCGACAGCCACCGCCATGGGGGTGGCCAGCCCCAGCGCACACGGGCAGGCGATGATCAGCACGGCCGCCGCGTTCAGGACCGCGCGGCTCCAGTCGCCGCTGGCCACGCCCCAGCCCAGCAAGGTTGCCAGCGCGATCAGCAGGACGACCGGCACGAAGAAGGAGGAGATCCGATCCGCCAGCCGCTGGACGCCGGCCTTCGAGGCCTGCGCGTCCAGGACCAGTCGCATCATCTGCTCCAGCGCGCTGTCGCGGCCCAGCCGGGCGGCCGCAACGACCAGGGCTCCATCGACGTTGCGGGTCCCCCCGGTGACGCGGTCGCCCGGACCCTTCTCGACCGGCATCGATTCGCCGGTCAACATCGATTCATCAACACTCGACGCTCCTTCGACCACGTCGCCATCGACGGGAATCGTGTCGCCCGGCCGGATCCGGACCCGGTCGCCATGCCGGACCTCGGACTGGGGAACCACGACCTCCTTGCCGTCGCGAATCAGCCGAGCCGTCGCGGGAGCCAGGTCGAGCAAACGCTCGATGGCCTCGCCGGCGGTTCCCCGCGACCGCACTTCGAGGAACTTCCCCAGGGTGATCAGGGTCAGGATGATCCCTGCGTCCATGAAGAAATGGGCCTGGTGGAGATCGCCCAGAAGGAGATGGACCGTGCTGTACAGAAACGCCGTCGAGGTTCCGAGCGCGATCAAGGTGTCCATGCTGGACGACCCCTGGAGCAGCCGCTGCCAGGCCCCGCGGATGTAAGGACCGCCCAGGTAAACCTGGAGGATGGACGCCAGGGCGAACATGCACCAGCCCGCCCAGGCCGCATGCTCGAGAGCCGGAATGAACATCGAGCCCAGCCCGAGCAGGACCAGGGGGACCGTGACGAACAGGCCGACGATCAGTCGTCTCCTCCAGAAGGCGGTTTGCTCGTTCCGCTCGCTCCGGATCTGCTCGGCCGCCCTCGCCCCGAACGACAGCGTGTCCCGTCGGGCCGTGTAACCCGCCTTCGCGACCGAGGACGCGAGCTGGCCGGCATCGACTCTTCCGGGATCGACCACGACGGTCGCTCGTTCCGTTGCCAGGTTCACCCGGGCATCGCGGACCCCGGGAACGGCGGCCAGCGCACTCTCGACCCGGGCCACGCAACTGGCGCAGTGCATGCCGCCGATGGCCAGGTTCCACTCCTCGATCGGGGCTGTGCCGGGAGCGGGCTCTTCACGAGCCGGGCCGGCGGCTGGCCTGAGCCTGGGCGAGGCTGGCAGGCCGATCGTCACGAGCTGACTGGGTGCCGGGGCGGGTGCAATTGCCGCGCCGTCCGCCTCCGGGAACTCTGTACCCTGCCGATTCGATCGCCTTGCGGAGCGCCCCGCGGTCGGTACGCGAGGGATCCACCTCCACCTCGGCGCGGGCCGTCGCCAGGTCAACCCTGGCGGATTCCACTCCCGGCAGGGCGCTGAGAGCCTGGCTCACCGTCCGGACGCAATGCTCACAGGTCATGCCGGCGATGGGAACTTGCAGGAGCTCGGTCGCGGTCGCCATGAAGGTGTCTCCCGATCTCGTCGCGATGCAGGTCGAACGCATTCTCATTATACGCGTGCGTGGTTGACCGGGCGGAAACCGGGGGAGTAGCTTATGGGGCTGGAGTCTCTCGGGGGCGGTGGGTCGATGCGATACGTGATCGAGGCGGGAACCGATGCGGCGTCGTTGCTCCTCTTCGATCCGGCCGCGCTGCCGGCGGACTTCGAGCGACGATTCCAGCACGACGCTGTCGAGACCCTGGAACGGCTCTCCGGCGACGGTTCGGCCTGCTGGATCAACACGGACGGCGACGGCAACTACTTGCTTCACGCCTACGTGGATGAGCCCATTCCCGCGGAACTTCTGGCCCACGCCGTTGACCCCGACGTGATCGGAGAATTCCGCGTTCCCTCCGGCCGGCTCTTCCTCACCGGGTCGGAGTATGCCTTCCGAGAGGACGACAGTTTCCTGCGAAAGCACCCGCACATGGGAGGATCGGTAACGCTTCGCCCCGGCGCCTACCGGCTCGCCCTCTACCGCACCGAATTTCCCGACGACTCCCTGGAAGCAACGTTTCGCCGCCAGGCCTCGCCGTGGGAATACCTGCTCTGGTACAGCATGAGCACGCTGATTCCCCTGGCCATTGCCGCCTGGATCGGCCTGGTGGTGATCTTCTTCACGAAGGTTCGCGTTCCCTTTCCCAGTTACCTGGCCCCACTGCTTGGACTCGTCTTCGCTCTCCCGTTTCTCCTGCTTCGCCTGGAAACCTACCAATCCGCCAGGCGATTGCACGCGAGTCTGGAGCGCGAACGCCCGACCCAGGTTGTGGAACTTCGCTGGCTCCGCCCGGTCTGCTGAACGAGAGCGGCTTCGAGACCCCACGACCTGACTGTGGGGATCATTCGTGCCGCGAGGATTGTTGCCGCGAAATGCTCACCGTCCGATCCCGTCTTGGAGCTTCTTGAGGACGTCCACGCTGAGCTCCAGGTCAAACCTGGCGAAGAACTCTTTGGTGGCGGAAGCGGCCAAGTCGCGGGGGCTTGCGATGAACTCCGTCTGGGGGCCTTCCCACGCGTTGATCATCGTGTTGGTGAACCCCAGCCCCGCGACCAGCAGCGCGGCGAAGGCCACGAACACCATGGCGAAGGTGTCCATGAGCACGTTCATCCTGACAGTGTCGATGATCTCTGCGAAGGAAAACTGCGAATTTCCGAGACTTTCCACCTTTTTCGCCAGTTCCTTGACACGGTCCACCTGATCGACGGTCAGCTCGACCTGTGCAAAGCCCTCCTTCGCTCCCTACATGGTACGGACGTGAAACGCGGCGGCCGCCTCGGCGGTCAGGTAGATGTGGTTGCTCTCGACCCGGATCGAGCCCGCCGATGGGCGGTCGAGACCGCCGATCATGTTGAGCAGGGTCGACCTTTCCGAGCCCGACTTGCCGAGCAGTGCCACCCGATCTCCCTGGCGCACCGCCAGCGAGACCCCCGCAAGGCCTCGACCGGGGCCGCTGGAGGCCCGAACACCCTGGCGATTGCCACGGCCTCGACGGCCAGGGGAGCTTGCGGCAAGGGGCTTGGCGGTTCCTGGATGTGCATCGAGACCTTACAGGTTCGCCAGGGTGGGGACGACCGAGCGGAGATAACCGAGGGAGCTGGCCAGCCAGTCGAGATCGCGACTGGCCCACGGAATCTCCTCGACGGCTTCGGGCCGCTGAAGGGTGCCCTGGGCGTAGCGCGCCTCGCAAAGGGCAGCCAGCCGGACCACGGCGGCCAGCGACTCGGGAAGGAGCCCCGGAAAGTAGGAGAGCCACTTCCGATCGAAGATCGGCAGGTCATACATGCGGGGGTGGATCTCGATCGTGAGGGGGAGCATGGGCCTGGCACGGATCAACAGTGCGAGCATGTCGGGCAAGGGGAGGATCCCGGAGCCGACTGGCCGGGCCTGCCAGCACAGGCCCCGAGGAGTGAAGGCCAGGACGGCGTCCTTGATATGGGTCGAGAAGACCCGGGGAGCCAGCTTCGCGACCGCGTCGACTGGATTGTCCAGCCTCATCAGGAGGTTGGCGGTGTCCAGGGTCACGCCGAAGGCTCGGAAATCCAGCCGGTCCAGCAGATCGAGCAGCTCGGCGGTTGTGAAGTCCGCATGGGTTTCGATGGCCATGGTCAGGTGGAGATCGAGCAGACGCGGGGTGAGAAGCGTTAGAACCTCGAGCGTGGCCGCGACCTGGTCTGGCCAGGAAACGTCGGATCGGAAGCGATCGTGCCGATCACCCACATGGGCCCGTGCGTGCCGGCAATCCAGAGCAGCGACGGCCTCGAGATGAGCCTGGAGCGCCCGGGCGTGCTCGGACGCCGATACCGCATGGCCCAGCTCTCTCGCTCTCCGAATCGGATTCGGGGAGGGCAGCCCGACCTCGAGGTAAAGCCCCTGCGCGTCGGCCGATCGTCGGAAGTCGGCGAGCCTGCCGTGATCGAGCTCCGGGTCGATCACCGACGGTTCGAGAAACTGGACGCCGTCCATGCCGTGGTCGTGGGCAAACCCGAGGGTCTCCTCCGGACCCAGGCCGCGGTGCGAGATCGTGTAGTGGTCAAAACCGACACGGATCTTCATCCTGCCCCTCCCCCGAGATCCGCAACGGGCCGATGGCGAAAAGCCGCAATCGCGGTTCCCCGACGGAAGGCCGGTGGGCGGCTCCAAGATTCTGGGCCGGGCCCACAGACCCCGGGTGATGCCTCATGCTCTTATCCAGTCTACTTTGGCGATCTCGATCTTCTTCAGTTGATCGCGAAGCGTCCGATGAAAGGTCTGAATAAGGCCGTCATCTACTCGAGAGTTTGCCACTTCAACGGTTCAAACGCAACCTAACAGCGTGCCATTCACCGCCTCGGGGGATGATGTCGCTGGAACCGAATCACCGAAGAGTTCCACGTCGCCACCGCGATCGTCGATCGACTTTCAGGGAGCGGCTCTCGAACCCGCCGTGAGTGCGCGACCCAACGATTTCTGAAAAAATCCCAAGGATTGGGTTGACTCGGACTGAAAATCGTCGTATTTTAGCGTTTGTCATCGGGGTGGTAAGAAGCCAGCACGGAGATGTGTATAACCATGAGACATGAATACTTGTTCTCTCACTTCCTTCCCTTCGCGCGGTTCGCCTGTTCTTGGTGGGCCTGCATCCTCAAAAGAAACAACGACTCAGAACACGGCTAGGATCGAAGTGATCGTTTAATCACTATCGCGACGCAAGCTCCGAAGTACAGTCAGTTGCGAGTGTGAAGATGGGTAATTCTAGCCTCGTCTTCGGTCATTGAAAAGAAAAAGGGTTGATTCCAGGTGGCAGGGACGCGTCATCCCGGTTCAACCTTTCCGATGAGAGGGCGGATATGGTTTGCGCCATGAACTGGCTCTTATAACCGGCCACACGGCCCGTGTTCCAATGCTGCATGGATGCTGGCATCGGAGCGGGTCGCGCTTGGTCAAAGTAAGCGACTTTTCTGGGGGCTTCGGCCCCCTTTCTGTTGCGCTTCGGGTGACAGCAGGTGCGGTTGGAGCGAGTGGGCCGGTGGCTTCGGCATTCAGGGAACGACCCGATCACGGTAGGGTGCCTCGGCGAAGTCGCGAAGCATCTCCGAATCGGGCACAGCGCCGCGGGCGAAGAAGGGATTGCGAGAGGGCGCGCTTGGGGCGGTCGAGGGGATCGCCTCCGGCGGACGGCTCCCGAGGCGGACGCCTACCCGTTCCAGGAGCGTTCGCGCGAGCGGTTCATCACCAAACCAGCCGACGCGGACAGCAACCTGGGTAATGCCTTGATGGGTGCGCACCGTTGCCACGACTTTCCGGCCGTCCGGGGTCAGCGCCTCGACGCGCATCACCCCGCCATCGCGGGTGCCACGCGGCGAACGTAAGTCCAGATCGCTCAGGGCATCGTTGAGCGTAGCGAGCACCGCCGAGACCGGCGCTGCGAAGGCCTGGGACCCACGGCCGGCTGAATAGGCGAACGAGGATGAGATCGCGGCCACCTCCGCGGCCGGTGGGATCGTCGCGCAGCCGGCAAGTCCGACAACACCCGAGATCAGAGCGATCCATCGCACTCGTCGCAAGTCAAACTCCTCGCCTCGGAGCCTGAAATGAGCTGGCCTGGGGAATTCTCCGCAGGGGAACCTATCTCGGGCCCTGGGTTAGGTCAAGGTCGGCCCAGGCGTGCGATCCCTCACGGTCTGGGTCTTGCGCAAAGCGAGATTGTCTTTGCAGGATATCGACTTTATGATTATAGATTGCGTGAGCCCACCCCTTGCGTGGAGGGGTGGTTTTTGTTTTTCTCCAGGTTTCGTCGGATCGATCTCGTGGGAAATTCGTTCGGATCGGAACCGAACGAAGGGATGAGCCGGCTTCGCCGCCCCGTCCTGCCTCGCCCGCGTCTCGGCCGGCCAGCAGGCCTTGCCTCGGTGGGCAAGGCCGGAATCGAAACGAATCTCAAACATGGTAGATCGCAATCTGCTTCGCGAGTTCGATGTCAGCGACGACGAGTTGACCGCAGTCGTGACCGCCGAAGATGGCACCAAGACTCTCGACCATTTCCTGGGCGAGGGACAGAACTTCGAGATCGGCGCCATCGTCTCGGGCAAGATCGTGGAAGTCGTTGGAGACCAGGTCGTCGTCGATGTTGGTTACAAGTCCGAAGGGTTGGTCCCACTCGGGGAGTGGGAAGATGAGCCTCCGCCGCAGCCGGGCGAAGCCGTCGAGGTCCTGCTCGAGGGGATGGAAGACGATACGGGCGAGATCGTCCTGTCCCGGAAGAAGGCGCATCGGATGCGCGCCTGGGAGATGGTGATCACCAAGTACCATGAGGGCGACGTCGTCAAGGGCCGCGTCACCCGAAAGATCAAGGGCGGATTGCTCGTCGATATCGGCGTAAACGTCTTTCTGCCGGCCAGCCAGGTGGACATTCGCCGTCCGTCCGACATCGCCGACTACATCGATCAGGACATCGAATGCATGATCCTCAAGATCGATGAAAGCCGGCGGAACATCGTGGTCAGTCGCCGCAAGCTCATCGAGATCACTCGCGAGCAACAGAAGAAGCAACTTCTCGAGGAGATCGAGGTCGGCCAAGTCCGCAAGGGCACGGTCAAGAATATCGCCGACTTCGGCGCGTTCGTGGACCTCGGCGGCATCGACGGATTGCTGCATATCACTGACATGAGCTGGGGACGGATCAATCACCCCAGCGACATGCTCAAGATCGACGACCAGATCGAGGTCATGGTCCTGCACGTGGACAAGGAGCGCGAGAAGATCGCCTTGGGGCTCAAGCAGAAGAGCCCGAGCCCTTGGGAGAACGTGGCCGACAAGTACCCGGTGGGCACCCGCGTGATCGGCGAGGTGGTCAACGTCATGAGTTACGGTGCCTTCGTCAAGCTCGAGGAAGGCATCGAGGGCCTCGTCCATATCTCCGAGATGAGCTGGACCAAGAGGATCAACCACCCCAGCGAGCTAGTCAACATCGGCGACAAGATCGAGGTCGTGGTCCTTGGGATCAACAAGGACAAGCAGGAAATCTCCCTGGGCATGAAGCAGACCCAGGTCAACCCCTGGGACCGGGTGGCCGGCAAGTACCCGCCGGGAACCATGGTCGAGGGGACGGTCCGCAACCTCACCAATTACGGTGCGTTCATCGAGATCGAGGAGGGAATCGACGGCCTGCTCCACATCTCCGACATGAGCTGGACCAGGAAGATCGGCCATCCCAACGAACTCCTCGAGAAAGGCCAGCGGATCACCTGCCAGGTGCTCAACGTCGACCAGGATCGCAAGCGGATCGCCCTGGGGCTCAAACAGCTCAAGGAAGACCCGTGGGAGACGGATATCCCCAGCCGGTATGAGCCCGGCGACGTGGTCAAGGGCAAGGTCACCAAGCTGACCAATTTCGGTGTGTTCGTCGAGCTCGAGCCGGGACTGGAAGGCCTCCTGCACATCTCGGAGCTGGCTGATCACAAGGTCGATAGCCCCGAGGAGGTCGTCAAGGTCGGCGATGAGATCGAAGTCAAGATCCTCCGGGTCGATCGCGGCGAGCGGAAGATCGGACTCTCGCGCAAGAAGGCCCAGTGGACCAAGCCCGGTGACGAAGAAGGGGAGTCCGAGGGGGGCGAGACCACCGAGGCTACCAAGGAGACCAAGGAGCTCAAGGGGGGACTTGGCGGCGGAGGCCCACTCTTCAGCATGGGGGGGACAACCCCATCCGATTCCTCCGACAGTCAGGGCTCCTGACCCGTAACGGTCCACCAGACCCCCGATCGTCCTGAACCCGAACCGACCTCCGCATCGACTCAAGTCGAAGTCGATGCGGAGGTTTTTTTGTCTCCAAGGCCCGCTCTGGGGCCAGCCGCCGCCAGACCGACCTCCGCTCGCCGTCGCGTTCCCGCCTCCAGAGCCCACCACCGAGGCTCCACGTCCGCAATCCGGCTCGACCCCTCCAGCCCTCCCAATTGGCAGAACGTCCCGTCTCTTATGGCGGTGCTAGGATTTCCCAAATCACTAATCTTCGCATATTCCCAATACGCCCTAGATTTCCAAATCCCTCTTAAGTTATCAAAGTGAGAGGTCCGATATCTCGTACTGTGGAATCGTGAGCGGCAAAGGGGGAATGACGAGACGAGGAAGGCCTTGGGAGGAGGGAAGTTCCGTCTTCTCCCGGGGTCGAGAGCATTCCTCCAGCCAGTCAGGGTGCGCAGATGTCGGCTCGCGCCGACCATGGTGCATCCGGGGGGGGCGAATCGGTAGGACGACCGAGACTTTGCCGGGAACACCCGTGTTTGCTGGGAAGGGAAACGGAGCGAAGCAGCTCGACCTGGGAACTCCGGCCCCGAGGCATCGGGGTGAACCTGGTTCCCGGGCTTTGAGCTTGGCCGACGTGGGGCGGACCTCGTTCCTGTTCTCTTCAAAGCCTTAGACGTAAGCGGCCCCTGTTTCGACCGACACAACGAGGATCTTCATGGCCCGTATTCGCCGACACCGCCGTGACGTGGTTCAGAGCCCCCTGGAGACTTATCTCCGGGAGATCAATGAGATGGCTCTCTTGACCGCCGACGAAGAGAAGGAGTTGGCCCACCGGATCGCCGACGGAGACGACCGGGCCCGCGATCGGATGGTCCGCGCCAATCTCCGGCTTGTGGTGAATATCGCGAGAGGGTATGTGGGCAAGGGCCTCTCCCTGCAAGACCTGATCGAAGAGGGGAATCTGGGATTGCTCCGGGCAGTTGAGGGCTTTGATCCCGAGGTCGGAACCCGGTTCAGCACCTACGCCAGCTACTGGATCAAGCAATCGATTAAACGAGCGCTCGTGAATACGGCCAAGCCGATCCGGATCCCAGCCTACATGGTCGAGCTGCTGTTCAAGTGGCGGCGGATGTCCGCGGACCTTCAGGAATCGCTCGGTCGCCCCGCCAGCATCGACGAGATCGCTCGAGCCCTCAAGCTTCCCAAGAAGAAGCTGGCGATTGTGAAGAAGGCGATCAAGGTCTACAATCTTGTGCCGCAGACTGACCAGTCCGAGAATGGCTGGAGCCTGGGCGAGATGCTTATGGACGAGCGGACCCTAGCCCCCGACGTCGAGATGGTCGAGGCCGATAATCTCCGCATGGTGATGAACCGCCTCGAGGAGATGGACAAGCGCGAGGCAACCGTTCTTCGGATGCGGTTCGGTCTCAACGATGCGCCACCGAAGACCCTCAAGGAGATTGGCGAGTCGCTCGGACTGACTCGCGAACGCGTCCGACAGATCGAGAACGAAGCCCTGGGCAAGCTGTCGGCGTCGCTCCAGACCGACTGACTCGCGATCCCCACCCCGTGGCCCTGCAGCCCCCTTGCCAGCAGCCCGGATCTCGTCGCCCCCCCTGCACGGAGCCCGCCAGAGGAAGACCTTGCTCTTCCTCTCCCCCGACCGCCCAGGACAAGGCACCATGAGGGCAGGGGGCTCCCGGACGCCCCTCCTGTCCGCATTCCTTCACGAGTAGCTACGCACCGGCTCTTGGTTGTCGGCGACGTGGCTCTTTCCCTTTCTCGTCATCGGCCGTTTCCAGAAGCGGCACAGCAGCAGGCCGGCCCCAGCCGTCAAGAGCAGGGCCAAGGGGCTTGGTTCAGGGATGGCCGCCGGGAGGTGGCCCTGAAGCGCCCGAAGGTTCGTCAGAGGCTTGTCGCCCGAGAAGCTCGACTCGAAATTCCCCTGAAACGTGCTGTTCGACTGGGGGATGACCCGGAAGTAGGCTTCCGGACCGAATGCCTGGGCGAGCTGTCCGCCGGTGATCTTCATGTTGAGATCAAAAACGTCGGCACTGGTCAGCACTGTCCCGTTCTGAGCCTGCGCGCCGAAGGCTGTGGGCCTGCCTTCCAGGAGCAGCCCGCGATAGACCTGATTGCCGATCACCACCGTCCCGTAGAGCTGGAACCGGTTGTCCGCGTTCTCCACAAGCCGGCCATTCTGATCGAGTTTGAGCTGGACCGTCTGGCTCAGCGTCCCATCCTGATTGGGTGTCACGTTGACCACGTCGCTGCCATTGGGCCCTAGGGCGATGAACTGCGGCGCATTGACGACCTGAAAAGTCCCGGTTTTCGAGGCTGGGTCGAAGGTGTAGGTCTGAGAGCCCACGATATCGCCGGCGATGTCCGGGTAGGAGCGCGACGTCTTGGCGCGGATCAGGTCGCCCCGGGCGGGCCACCCGAGCCCCGCGAGCACGAGGAAGACCGGGACGAGTGTCGTCTTCAGAATGACGCTTCGCATCCGTTGCATGGGAACGCCCTTCTGGCCGTTCGCGTCGCGTTGTGGATTCTGCGTTCCTTGGGCTTCCACCAACCTTGCTGCGTTCGTTGCGGCGAAACCGTGAGCGCGGGGACCGGAAACCCTGGAGGCGATGAACCGGAAGAAGCATGGGGGGATGTTAATGTCCGGTGGAATCGCGGCCGCTCAGCGACGCGCCCGGCGAGAGGTCGTGGCACGATCGAGGACCGCCTTGACTCCTCGTGACCAGCCCGGGGAATCGCTGTCAGAGCCAGGATCGGCTCGGCGAGCGGATGGGTTGTGAACTGGGAAGACGCGTGGTGTGAGGTCGAAGAAGTGGCCCGGATCAAACAACCGCCCGGAACCCGTTCCTGGGTCTGATCTCGAATGTCCTTCCTTCCTGATTGGCCAGCGGGCCTGCGCCCGCCGCTCTTCAACTCCAGGAAGAGCCGGCAGCAGCCCGCCTGGCGCCCCGAATCCTACTCCAAGGGCCGGATTAAACCCGCGGTGGCCGGACCTGTCAATCCGAACCTGGCCGGAAGGGTCGATGGTGCAACCGCGACGCGGCCCGAGTATGCTGAGCCCTGGGGAATCCAGGCCCACTGCGAGCACGCCCGCAATCCGGGTTGAATCCCATGTTCACGAAGGACCAGAGGCAGGTGCGGATCGGCGTGCTGGGGTGTAGGCCGATTGCCCAGTTCGCCCACCTGGATGCCTGCCGCAAGGCCCGGAACGCGGAGTTGTATGCGATCTGCGACGTGGCCGACGAGCTTCGCGAGCGGATGGCAGCGGTCCACCAGCCCAGGCTCGCCTATGCCGACTATGCAGCCATGCTGGCCGATGAGGACGTGGACGCGGTGATCATCGCCGTCGCCGACGAGTTCCACTTCGCATTGGTAGGGTTGCCAACCTTGCCCGAGCATCTTATCAGGCGTGTCTGGCTTACGAGCTGAGGCAGCGGGGACTTGACATGGAGACGGAGAAAGAATTGCCGGCTCATGGAACGAAAGTGGTGGTCGGACCACCGGAACCCCCTCGCCGCCCGGGTGCCAGAGACTGCGGCGGTGGACAGGCAAAATCTTGTGCGGGGCGGGCTTCGGTCCTGAGCCGCCCGCCGACGCCTTACCCCCTCCGGGGCACCGTCCACCATTTTCGTTCCATGAGCCGAATTGCCCGTTGCCTACAAGGGTGTGAAGCTGGACTGCGGATATCGGATTGACCTGCGGGTGAACCAAACCATCATCGTCGAGTTGAAAGCCGTGGACGAAGTGACGCCGGTTCATGAGGCGCAACTTCTCTCCTACCTCAAGCTCTCTGGCTGCCCGGTTGGACTCTTGATCAACTTCAACGTTCGTCATTTGACTCAGGGCATCAAGCGGCTTCGAATCTAGATATCCCCTTGTTTCTCCGTGGACTTCTCTCCGTGCTCTGTGTGTTCTCTGTGGTTAAATGAATTGGTATTTAAGATATCAATACCGTCTCAGTGGTTCGCTCGTTATCCAGCCTGAGGTTACCGATGGAAACAGCACGCATTGCCCAGGTTCTCGACGAGATGGGGACGATCCTCGAGATCCAGGGCGAGAACCCGTTCCGGTGCCGGGCCTATCACAACGCGGCCCAGGCGCTCTTGAACTTGCCCGCGGACCTCGGGGAGATGATCGCCGATGGCAGCCTGGCCGACGTGCCGGGCATCGGCGAGACCATGCACGCCAAGATCGTGCAGCTCGCCACCACGGGTCAATTGCCGGCGTTTGACAAGCTGCGCAAGGCGATACCGCCCGGAATCCTGGCCCTGCTGCGGATTCCCGGGCTTGGCCCCAAGAAGATCAAGGCCTTGCGCGAAGCGCTCAGGATCGAGAGCCTGGCAGACCTGCGCGGCCGCGGAGGCGGGAGCGATCGCCAAGCTGAAGGGCTTCGGGGCCAAGACAGAGGCCAACATCCTCGAAGGGATCGCATTCCTCGAGACGACGGGCGGGCGCATCCTCCAGCATGAGGCCTTGCTCCTGGTCGCGCCCGATCCTCGAGCTGGTCCGGGGGCATTCCCAGGTGATCCGGGCCGAGGTCTGCGGAAGCTTGCGGCGGCGGGCCGAGACGATCGGCGATCTCGACATCCTCTTCAGTGCCACGGATCCGGCCCCGGTCCTCAAGGATTTCGTGGCACTACCCCAGGTCACGAAGGTCCTTGCGCAGGGAGCCACCAAGGCCAGCGTGCTCTTGCCGGCGTTCAAGTCCGACCAGTTTGTCCAGTGCGACCTTCGCGGCGTGGAGGATCGCCAGTTTCCCTTTGCGCTGCACTATTTCACGGGCTCGAAGGCGCACAACATCGCGATTCGCAAGCGAGCCCTGGCGCGCGGGCTCAGTCTCAACGAGTATGCCCTGGCAGGCGAGGAGGGCGAGGTTGCCTGCCGCACCGAGGCCGACCTGTTCAAGGCGCTCGGGCTGGCGGAGATCCCTCCCGAGCTGCGTGAGGACGCAGGGGAAATTGAAGCAGCGGAGAAGGGAAAGCTGCCCAGGCTGGTGACGGTGGAGGATCTCACCGGCACGTTTCACTGCCACACGGCGTTGAGCGATGGGGGAAGCGACGGCGAGAACTCGCTGGCAGAGATGGCCGAGGCGGCGCGATCGGCGGGATTGACGTACCTCGGCATCGCCGATCACTCGCGTTCGCTCCGCATGGCCGGAGGGCTGACGATCGAGCGGGTGCGCGAGCAGTGGGCCCGGATCGATTCGCTCAACAAGTCGCTGGGCCGCGGGTTCCGGCTCTTCAAGGGAACCGAGTGCGACATCCTGGCAGACGGCACGCTGGATTATCCCGACGAGGTGCTCCGGGGTTTCGACTACGTGGTGGCCAGCGTCCACTCCCACTTCCGGATGTCGCGGGAGGAGATGACGGCCCGGATCATCCGGGCGGTCTCCAACCCCCGGGTCACCATGCTGGGTCACCCCACGGGCCGGCTGCTCCTGGCGCGGGACAGTTACGCCGTCGACCTCGACGCCGTGATCGACGCGGCCGCCAGGGCGGGGACGATGATTGAAATCAACGCCAATCCCCACCGGCTCGACCTCGACGCCGTGCACTGTCGCCGGGCCCGCCAGAAAGGGGTGAAAATCGTCATCAACCCCGACGCCCATTCGACCCAGGGATTGCACGACCTGGACTTCGGCATCAGCGTGGCCCGACGTGCGTGGCTGACCGCCCATGACGTCTTCAACACGGCCCCACTTGAACGCGTCTCCCGGCAGCTCGAGCGGATGCGCAGCCGGGGCTGAGGATACGCCCCGCGACTCCATCGACGGGCGGGTTTCAGACTCCCGGAATCGTTGGATGCGACGCACTTCCGTTCGGACCGATCGCGGAGGCCTTGCTGGACCCCTGAGTGTCTCTATAATGATGATTGAGTGATCAGGGATGCCCGCTGGAATCTCCCCCGAATGGATGCCCTGCGGAAGGACTCCGCCGGTTGCCCGATGGTATTCTCAGTGGGGGGTACGCGGAACCATGCTTTCGGTTGACCATGACAAGGTCATGCTGGCCCTGGGCGGATCTCGCCGCTCCCATTATCGATGCCCTGTCCATCCGTTGGATGATTGATCCCTCGTGATCTTGATTCCGTCCGAAGGAACACGCCATGGCTCCAGCGAAACCGGTCGCCGATCAACATCACAAGTACTTCAGCGTCGAGGAGGCCAACCGGTCTCTGCCGCTGGTCCGGGCGATCGTCGAGGATATTGTTCGCCAGTCTCGCCTGGTCGATGGTTTGCAGCAACGTCTCCAGCGCGTACTCCGGGAACGGCGGCGCCCCTCGGACGACCTCTACTCCGAAGAGCTGGCCCAGACCCAGAACGAGCTCGAGGTCGAGGAAGAGAAGCTCCAGTCCTACGTCGCGGAGCTGAAAAGCCTTGGGGTCGAGCTCAAGAGCGACGAGATCGGACTGTGCGATTTCCGCAGCATGATGAACGGGCGTGAGGTCTATCTGTGCTGGCGGCTGGGTGAACCCCAGGTGATGTTCTGGCATGAGCTCGACGCCGGTTTCGCGGGCCGCCAGGCACTCAGAGCCCACGCCGAACCGGCGACGGCCACCGATCTGCTCTGAACCCTCGACCCACCCCACGGGTTCCCGACCAGAGGAGTTGGGGATCACGGTCCTCCCCGGATCGGTTGTGCTAGCTCCGGCCCGCCACCCTTTGTCCGGCTGGCCGGGCCTTTCCTCCGGATGCTCTCGCCTCGAGGCCGTTGCATGCCGCGTGTCGTGACCATCGATGGGCCGGCGGGGGCTGGCAAGAGTACGGTGGCCCGGAGGCTTGCGGACAGGCTTGGCTGGCGGTTCCTTGACACCGGTGCGATGTATCGCGCAGTGACTCTCGCCGCAGTCCGAGACGGAATCGACCTCCACTCTGACGAGGCTCTCGGCAATCTGGCCGATCGGCTCGAGGTGCAGTTGCACTCTGGCCGGGTTATCCTCGACCAGGAGGATGTCACCACGGCCATCCGGAGCGCCGCCGTGACGGCAGCGTCCAGGTTCGTCGCCGACAGCCCCGGCGTCCGTCACAGGCTGGCGCAGTGGCAGCGGGCCTTCGCCGCAAGTGCCGACACGGTCACCGAGGGCCGGGACCAGGGTACCATTGTCTTTCCCGACGCCTTCCGCAAGTTCTTTCTGATCGCCGGTGAGGAAGAACGAGCCCGCCGCCGGCTTGCCGAGCTGCTGGCCCGGGGCGAGCCTTCCAGCTTCGAGGAGGTCCTCGCCGCTCAACGCGCACGCGACGAACGCGACGCTGCGCGTGCCATCGCTCCCATGAAGCCCGCCGCCGACGCCACGGTGGTCAACACCAGCGCCATGACCATCGAGGAGGTGGTGGAGGAACTGGCCAGCCGGGTCATCGCGGGGATAGAATGATTCCCGGCACGCGCCTTGGACCTCACGGCCGTCTGGCCTGACCTCTCCGGGAGCGATACCCGTCGTGAATGCATCGGT
This sequence comes from uncultured Planctomycetaceae bacterium, assembly GCA_963816015.1. Taxonomy (GTDB): domain Bacteria; phylum Planctomycetota; class Planctomycetia; order Isosphaerales; family Isosphaeraceae; genus Aquisphaera. The sequence continues at coordinate 64,968 of CAWFJM010000064.1, forward strand.
TTCTTCCGAGACCTCGCCTGCCGCGACCGGTGTGGCCACACCTTCCCAGCGGAAGGATCGACCAGCCGGCGGCGCACGCGATCGCTCGCGGGGTCAACTGCTCTGGTACAAGTCGGTGCAGTACGTGTGTTCGACGCTCTTTGCCGCCATCGGGGGCTGGCGTGCGACGGGTCGGTGCAACGTGCCAGAGTCGGGGGGAGTGCTCCTCGTGGCCAACCATCTCAGCTTCCTCGACGTGTTCATGGTGGGGATTCCCCTTCGTCGCCCCTTGAATTTCGTGGCTCGATCCACGCTCTTCATACCGGTTCTGGGCTTCCTCATGCGCTCGGTTGGGACGTTCCCCATCCAGCGCGAGGGGATGGGGGCATCCGGCATGAAGGAGACCCTGCGCAGGCTCAGGAACGGGGGGATCGTCACGCTCTTCCCGGAAGGCACGCGAAGCCCGGACGGTGAGCTCGGTCCGCTCAAACCGGGGATTGCCGTGCTGGTCGCGCGGGCCGGCGTGCCTGTCGTGCCGGCGGGAATCGCCGGGACCTTCGAGGCCTGGCCCAGGTCACGGCTCTTCCCCCGCCCGCACCCGATCCGAGTGCACTACGGCCCGCCGATCTTCCCGGAGGAGATTGCCGGCATGGACCCCCAGGCCGTCACTGCCCTGATCCGGGACCGGATCGGGCAGTCGATCGCACGGGCTCGGGAGGGGCTGGCCCGCGACATGGGCGACTGAAGGCCCGCTCCGCATTTGAGGCCCGCCGACATGGCCGCCAGTCCGCCCACGTAATTCACCACGAACATGCCCGCGACCGTGCTGCCGCGAAACTGGTCCATCGACACGATCCGGCCAGATTGCTGGCGCGTGTGGACAGGAGATGGTTCAGGAGCATGGGGCTGTCTCTCCTGCATGGACATTCTCATGTGCCCCATAAAGCGCGCTTGGGTGCCTCTGGCATAGCAGCGTTGTCGCGGCCCGACGTTCTACCCTCCAGACGCGGCGGGAGGAAGTATCCACCCGCCCGGATCGCGGGTTTCTCTCCAAGCCATTCGCTCGACCTGCAGCCGTTTGCCGTCGCCTAGCTCACGACCAACTGTGGAGCAGGACTTGTCCTGCCAAGCGAGATGAATCACGCATCGATCCGGCGGGTCCTGGTCCTGAGCCGGCGCCACCCTGGACCCGGCAAGACGGAGGGAATTCGGTTGAGTCTGTAGGTCAGGTCGATCATCATGAGAGCCTCCGTGCGGTTCGAACCGTGACATCGATGCCCGCTCGTGGGCTTCGCCATGCAGACTTTCCATGCGAATTGATCAGATCGATCTGACCCTGGTACGGCTGCCGCTGGTCCGGCCGTTCCAGACCAGCTCGAGTCGCAAGGAGCACCTGGACCATATTCTGATCCGCGTGCTCACGAGTGACGCTGTGATCGGCTGGGGTGAGTGCGCCAGTCCCTCCGACCCCTTCTACTGTCCGGAGACCGTGGAGACCTGCTGGCACATCCTCCGCGATTTCCTGGCCCCGATGGTCCTGGGCCGGGAGTGGTCCACCATCGAGGAGCTTGTCGGGTTCTTCCGTGCGGTCAAGGGCAACGCCTTTGCTCGGGCCGGCCTGGAGATGGCCTGCTGGGACGCGCTGGCCCGGGCCCAGGGGAAGCCGCTTGCGGCGGTGCTGGGGGGCACGCGCTCCGAGATCCTCTCGGGCGTCAGTCTCGGCATCGAGCCCGACGTGGAGACGCTGCTCGAGCGGATCGGTCAGTTCGCGGCCGAGGGATACCGCCGCATCAAGCTCAAGATCGGCCCGGGCTGGGATGTGGAGGTCGTCCGCCGGGTCCGGGAGCATTATCCCTCGATTCCGCTTCAGGTTGATGCCAACTCGGCCTACACGCTGGCCGACATCGCCACGATCCGAGCGCTCGACGCCTTCGACCTGCTCCTGATCGAGCAGCCGCTCGGCCATGACGACATCATCGACCACGCGCGGCTCCAGGCCCAGATCCGGACGCCGGTCTGTCTCGACGAGAGCATTCATACGGTGGACGACGCCCGCAAGGCGCTCGACCTGGGGGCTTGCCGGGTGGTCAACATCAAGGTCAGCCGCCTGGGCGGTCTGCTCGAAGCCAAGCGGGTGCATGACCACTGTCTCGGCCGAGGGGTCCCCGTCTGGTGCGGCGGAATGCACGAGTTCGGCATCGGGCGAGCCGCCAATCTCGCCATCGCCAGCCTTCCCGGTTTCACGCTTCCCGGCGACATCTCGGGCTCCGACAAGTACTATCGCCAGGACATTGTCGAGCCCCCGATCCTGGCCGAGAACGGATCACTTGCGGTGCCTGATCGGCCGGGCCTGGGCGTCGAGCCGGTGGAGGACGTGATTGCCCGCCACACGCTCCGCTCGGTCACCCTGCGTTCCCGGGTCTGAGACCGAGGTCCGGGCTCCGCGCGAGCCTCGTCGATGGAAATTGGCCCGTCGGGTCCAGGCAGCCTCTCTCGAGTCTCGCGCACTTGATCGACAATCGCCCCAGCGCGTACGATCGAGGATCGATCGGTCGGTCTGCTCTGTCCCGGGGATCTCCGGGCCATTCGTCGTCAAGGACAACACTCAACCCTTCCGCGCCATTCCCGACAACTGGCGGCCCCGCGGCCAGGCCCCGGTGTCGGGATAGACCGTGTCTTGCTGCCGATCGAGTTCCTCATGCACGACCTGCCGATCTGCCGATTCCTGCAATCGCGACTGGAGACGATCGCTCGCGGAGCTGAAGGCCCTGGTCGAGCACGAGTCTCCCAGCCGCGACAAGGGGGCCCTCGATGCGCTGGCCGCACGCGTGGCGGACCGCTGGGAATCCCTGGGCGGCCAGGTCGAGCTCGTGAGCGGCAAGGACGGAGGAGATCATGTCCTGGGACGGTTCGCGGCCTCTTCCGGCTGTCGGCCGGCTCTGCTGCTCGGGCATCTCGACACCGTCTGGCCCATTGGCACCCTTGCGCGGATGCCGGTCCGTCGCGAGGACGGGCGGCTGTACGGTCCCGGCGTCTTCGACATGAAGGCCAGCCTGGCCATGCTGAACGGCGTGCTCGAGGCCTGGCAACAAGGACGTCTGACGCTCCCGCGCCCGGTGATCGTGCTGTTCACCTCGGACGAGGAGATTGGCAGTCCGGGCTCGCGATCCCTGATCGAGTCGCTGGCCCGTGACTGCGAGTACGTCCTGGTTCTCGAGCCCCCGCTCGCCGACGGCGGGCTCAAGACCGCTCGCAAGGGCGTGGGGCGGTTCACCATCGAGGTCGAGGGCAAGGCCGCTCACGCCGGCGTGGCCCCCGAGCGCGGGGCAAGCGCGATCCTGGAGCTGGCTCATCAGGTGATCCGGGTTCATGCGCTCAATGATCCCGCGGCCGGCCTGACCGTCAACGTCGGGGTCGTCCATGGCGGCACGACCATCAACGTCGTCCCCGCCTGGGCCCTGGCCCAGGTTGACGTTCGCGCGACGTCCCTGGCCGCCGCCGCCGGTCTCGAGCGCTTGCTCCACTCGATCGAGCCCGTCACGGCCGGAACCCGCATCCGGGTCGAGGGTAACTTCAGCCGCCCTCCCATGGAGCGGACCCCGGCCATCGCGGCCCTCTTCGACCGGGCTCGCCAGATCGCCCGCGAGGTCGGGCTCGAGCTCACCGAGGGCTCGACCGGAGGGGGCAGTGACGGCAACTTCACCGCGGCCCTGGGAGTTCCCACGCTCGACGGCCTGGGCGTCATCGGCGGAGGCGCGCATGCCGATGATGAGCACGTCGTGATCGATTCGCTTCCTCAGCGAGCGGCCCTGCTGGCGGTCTTGCTCCAGAGCCTGTAGGTCGGAATCTCATGTTGCCGAACGGGACCGGACGCCTGGATGCCGAGATCACCATCCGCCGCGCGGAGAGCATCGCCGACTACCGGGCGTGCCAGGAGGCCCAACGACAGGCCTGGGGTATCAGCGAGGAAGGCTATGTGATCCCGGTCGCCACCATGGTCGGGGCGAACCTTCACGGAGGTATGGTCATCGGGGCATTCCGGAGCGGCGGCCAGGCCGTGGGCATGTCGTTCGGCTTCCTCGGGCGCGTCGGGGAGCGAATCTGCCTTTACTCGCAGCTCACGGGAGTCGTGCCGGCCTACCAGTCGCGGGGCGTCGGTCACGCGCTGAAGCTCGTTCAGCGCTACCTGGCTCGCGCCGAGGGCCTGGACCTGATCGCCTGGGCCTTCGATCCGCTCCAGGCCGGGAACGCCCACTTCAACCTCGACCGCCTGGGAGCCGCGGCCGGCCGTTATGTCGACAACATGTACGGCGAGCGGACCGACGCCCTGAACGCGGGAGTCCCGACGGACCGCCTCATCGCCGAGTGGGACCTCGAGACCAGCCCAGGTCCTCGGGCGCTGCCGGATCCCGACGTGATCGCGTCCTTGCCCCGACTGATCCGGACCGGTCGGGATCACCGGGGCCAGCTCGAGCCGCTGGGCGTGGAATCGCAGCTGGGAGGGGCCCCTCGCTTTGCTCGAGATCCCCGCGCGGATTGCCGAAGCTGCGGCAGGATCGGCCGGACCTGGCCGAAGCCTGGCGAAAGGCCGTCCGAGAGGCCTTCCCCGCCGCATTCGCCCTGGGCGCTCGCGCCGTCGGCTTCGTCCGGGAAGAATCGTCGGGTGAACGCCGCTGCTTCTACCTGCTCGAGCGCCCCGAAGCATGAGAGGGTCCCTCCCCGTTATAATCGAAGGACGTTCTCCGGATGAGCGAAACCGACAGGAGCCGCGGGACCGACCGATGAATCAGCGGATGGCGGAATCCTCGCGCTACGCATCGCTGCGGCGGGGTGTGAAGATCCTGGGCCGGCTCGCCTGGTGGGTTCAAGCCGGGTTCTTGATGCTGGGGCTCGGCCTTTTCCTCGACCAGGCACGCGGCCTGGTGTCGGATGCCCAGTTCACCTGGGGCGAGCGCAGGGTGATGGGAATCGTCGCTCTCATCACCCTCGGCGGCTGCGGCCTGGCGGGCTGGATCCTCGGCCAGCTCTTCCGCGTCTGTGCCGGAGCGCTCGACGCGCTGGCCGACGGAACCGAGGCGGCCTGGCGTGCCGGAGACCTGATCGAGCAGCACCTGGTGCCGACCCTGGGCCGGATCGCCCTGGCCCTCGAAGAACGCGGGAGCCGTGCCGGCCGCACAGTCCTCGTCGTCCGGTTCTGATTCGGGGCTCAGTGCGCTGAAGAGCGAGCTTGCCGCCGCTCGCTCGGCGGGCAGAGCAGGGCGGGTGATCGAGGTTCGCGATGCCCTGACGCAGCACCTGCGGGGCGAGCCGCTCCATGCCCTCGACCGCGAGATTGCCCTCTGGCTGCTGAACCTGGTCGAGCGGCGCGTCCAGGCGGGAACCGTCGATGCCGAGCTGGCCGGCTGGGTGGCCCGATCCCTCGACAGCTTCGGAGACATGCCCGAGGCCGAGCCGCTCCGGGTCGCTCTGCCGGCGCTCCGCCGCCGCGCGGGATTGTGTCCGAAATGCGGCCGGCTTCTCCGCGGCCCGGAAGCCACTTGCCGTGACTGCCGGCCTGGCGGTGCGGCTTCGGCATCGCCCTCCCGCTCGGTACCCGATTCCCATCCTCGCTCGTCGCCCAACCGGGAGCGTCCATGAGTCTGCGTGTTCGCTGCACCAGGTGCCAGACGGCGTTCCTCACTGCCGAGGACCAGCCAGGGCAGACCGTCGAGTGTCCCAAGTGCGGCGCCCGGCACCGTCTGCCCGAGCCCAGCGGCTCAAGACGCCGCGACGATCGAGCCGGATCGCCGGGCCGAAGTCGCGTGAGCCGGCCGCGACGGTCTTCGTTCCCTCCCCGGAATCCACGGCGCGCTCGTCCCGACGCCTGTGGATACTGGCGATCGCGGGCCTGGCGGTGGCGCTCCTTGCCGGTGTGGCCTGCCTGATCTTCTGGCCCCGGCTCCACCCACCCCGCGCGACGGACCCGGTCGAGCGAGTGGCCGAAGGCTATCTCCAGGCGCTCATGAAGTGGCGATCTCGCAGCCCAGCAGCGGCTGAGCACGGTCGAGGAGCCTCCGGCGATCCGCTCGTTCCAGAGCGTGCACCGCGACGGCAGCCGGAACCGCACGATCAAGGGATCCTTTGCCCCGCTCGCGGCACTTCACGCGCGGATCGAGTCCGAGTTCGCCTACGATCCAGCCATTGCCCGGTTCACCCCGAAGCACCCGCTGGGCGCGGCCGCCGAGACGCTCGACGCCGTGCATGCGGCCAAGGAGAAGGCCGAGAAATCGGGGATCTACGACAAGATGGCCAGCGGCGACCCCAACGACATCTTCGATGCCGCCGAGAACTTCGGCAAGGTTTTCACCCAGCTTGCCGAAGGGGCCCTCGCGCCCAAGAAGATCCTGCCGACCTACAAGATGCTCGTCGACGACGCCAGGCCGCCGATCCCCTCGAGTGTGAAGGAACTGGCCTCATCGGTGGCCGACAACCCCAAGACCTGGGACGCGCTTCTGAAGCGTCCGTTTCACACGCTGAAGGCCGACGGCCCGTTCATCTTCGAGCAAGCCGAGGTGGACGCCCAGGTCACCGACCAGCTCGCCTCCCTGGGCGATCCGCCCACGACCCTGCGCCTCTCGCTCATCCGCTTCCGCCTCGAAGGCATCGACACCGCCTGGCGCGTGACCGCCGCGCGACGCGTCCTGCCGGAGGGTGCCCCGGAGCTGGAAGACCAGCCTTCGCCCGGATCTCCCGCCGATTCCCCCTCCGCCTTGCCCGGTTCCGCACCATCCTCGCCTCGATCGCTGGGAAATCCCGATACCTCCTGAGCGCTGCCCGCCCGCGCGTCCATCCGCCTGATCCGGCGCCGTCCATGCAGTTCCTCCGGCTCCGGAGTTACACCCGCGTGCTCCTCAGGTATAATCTTCTCGATACGAGATCCGGGCGATTAGCTCAGTTGGTTAGAGCCCTGCTTTACACGCAGGATGTCGGGGGTTCGAGTCCCTCATCGCCCACTTCTAAGTCATTGAGAGACATAGACTTAGAAAGAGAGCCGTTTGGTAGCAATGAGCCCATTTCGATGGGTAGCAGAAATGGTAGCAGCTTGGTAGTGAGAAAAGTTCGGCTTGATCACTCCCGTACACGAACGAGGAGGCATGGATGCCACCGACTTTTATCGACAACGGAGTCACCGTTGAGCACCCTCTGGAGCTGAAGTTCAACGCCCCCGCATGGGACATCCTCTCGGCGATCGAGCAGGGGTCGCGGGCCCAGACGGACGTGAAAGGAAAGCTGGCGGAGTGGTTCATGTTCAAACATCTCGACGAGCTGAAGACAAGGGGAATCCTTGACGATGTAACGTGGTACGACAAGGACGGTAAGCCAGACTTCGACCTGGTAATCAAGGGACGTACGATCGTAATGGAGTGCAAGAACGTTCGGAGCGGGACGAGCCCGAAGAAGATTGGCAAAAACTACCGGGTCGAGGTTCAAAAGACACGGAACCAACTGGTAGGTGATCAAAAGCTCCGGGGCTACCGTATAGACGAGTTCGAGATCCTTGCCGTCTGCCTGTTCAACCAGACCGGGCAGTGGAAATATCTGTTCGTGAGGTCAAGCCAACTGGAACGTCGCGTGGAGCATCCGGACTATCTGGTGATTATGCAGACTGTCCCACCTAGCCCCCAGGGGGTGTGGAAAGGTACACTAGAGGAGGCGCTGGACGAACTAAGTACCGCTCACAGGAAATAGGGATTGGAATTCCCTGAATCCCGACGTCGGGTGATGATGTCGGCGTCATTGAACACCTGGATCTACGAGCATGGAGGCTCCAATGCGAGGCCGAAAGACTTCGTTGCGTGTGATTCTGACCTCGGAGGAACGGCGTGAACTGGAACGTGGCTTCGCTGTACGATGACCCGCGCTGGCTTGGCTCGGCGATGCCGTGTGATTCTGGGGGTGGCCGATGGTCTCCCCTTGGTGGAAGTCGCCCGCCTGGTTGGCATGACAGAGAAGCACGTACGTAAGTGGACCACGAGGTTTCTCAAGGGTCGCCTGGAAGGGCTTCAGGATCGTCCGGACGCGGCCGCAAGCCGGTCTTTTCCCCCCGAGGTGGCGATGCACGTGGTGAAGATCGCCTGCGAACGGCCGGATGATCTTGGGCGGTCGTTGTCCCAATGGGATTGCACTGAGATTGCTCGCCAGTTGGTGCGCGACGGCGTGGTGACCAAGATCTCGGCGGAAACCGTGCGTCAGATCCTGCTGAACCACCGTCTGAAGCCGTGGTGGCAGAAGATGTGGCTGTCGGCCAAGGTGCCGCGTGACGCCGTCTTCGCAGCCCAAGATCAGGATATCAGCGACCTGTACACCAGACCGTTGCCCTGACGAGATGGTCCTCTGTGGCGATGAGATGACCAGCCTGCAACCCGGCCTGGAAAGTCGCCGACTTTGGCGGCCAAGAAAGGGTCAACCCACGCGAGTTGAACACGAATACGGTCGATGTGGGGCGTTGAACCTGTTCGCGGCTTTCGACACACGCACGGGTAAGGTCTACGGGCAAACATTCGGCTGGAAGCGGCAAGCGGAGATCATCGCGTTTCTGGAGTACATCGACAGGGAGATTCACCGCTTCGGTCAGGACGATCCGAATCGTTCTGGACAACCTGAGGATGCACAAGGGCAAGCAGGTGCAAACGTGGCTGGCAAAGCATCCGCGATTCGTCTTCCATCACCGGCCGGTCCATTGTTCGTGGATGAACCAGGTCGAGCAGTGGTTCGGCATCGCCAGACGGAAGCGACTGAGGATCGTTGATTTCCCCAGCAAGGAAAAACTGGCTGAACGGCTGATGGCCTTCATTGAGGAGTGGAATGAAACGGCATCCGTTCAACTGGACGACGAAGTCGGTAGCGAAGGTTATGGCGAAGTGCCAAGCCGAAGCCCCCAAGCCTTTGACGCAGCCGCGAAGGATTTCCGATCCGTAATCGCGTGAGCGGTACTAAGACCGCTCACAGGAAATAGGGATTGGAATCCCTGAATCCCGACGTCGGGCCATGATGTCGGCGTATTGAACACTGGATCTACGAGCATGGAGGCTCAAGAGAGGCAGAAAGACTTCGTTGCGTGTGATTCTGACTCGGAGGAACGGCGTGAACTGGAACGTTGGCTTCGCTGTACGATGACGCGCTGGCTTGGCTAGGAGATGCCGTGTGATTCTGGGGGTGGCAGATGGTCTCCTCTTGGTGGAAGTCGCTCGCCTGGTTGGCATGACAGAGAAGCACGTACGTAAGTGGACCACGAGGTTTCTCAAGGGTCGCCTGGAAGGGCTTCAGGATCGTCGGAGCGGACGCAAGCCGGTCTTTACATCCCGAGGTGGCGATGCACGTGGTGAAGATCGCCTGCGAACGGCCGGATGATCTAGGGTGGTCGTTGTCCCATGGGATGCACTGAGATTGCTCGCCAGGTGGTGTGCGACGGCGTGGTGACCAAGATCTGGGCGGACACCGTGCGTCAGATACTGCTGAACCACCGTCTGAAGCCGTGGCGCAGAAGATGTGGCTGACGGCCAAGGAGACGCGTGACGCCGTCTTGCAGCCCAAGTGCAGGATATCTGCGACCTGGACCCAGACGTTGCCTTGACGAGAGGTTCCTCTGTGTCGATGAGATGACAGCTGCACCCCGGCCTCGAAAGGCGCGACTTGGGCGGCCAAGAAGGGTCAACCCACGCGAGTTGAACACGAATACGGTCGTTGTGGGGCGTTGAACCTGTTCGCGGCTTTCGACACACGCACGGGTAAGGTCTACGGGCAAACATTCGGCCGGAAGAGGCAAGCGGAGATCATCGCGTTGCGGGCGTCATCGACGGGGAACCCCGCTCCGGTCAGGTCGATCCGAATAGTCTGGACAGCATGAGGATGCACCAGGGCAGCAGTTGCAAACGTGGCTGGCAAAGCTTCCGCGATCGTCTTCTATCACCCGCCGGTGCATTGTTCGTGGATGAACTGAGTCGAGCAGTGTCGGCAAAGCTAGACGGAAGCGACTGAGGATCGTTGATTCCCCACGAGGAAAAACGGGCTGAACGGCTGATGGCCTTCATTGACGAGTGGAATGAAACCGCGCATCCGTTCAACTGGACCACGAAGTCGGTAGCGAAGGTTATGGCGAAGTGCCAAGCCGAAGCCCCCAAGCCTTTGACCGCAACCGCGAAGGAATTCCAATCCCTAATTGCGGGAGCGGTACTAAGCGATGGAGCCACCGGATGAAGCCTCTGTATGACACCGAATACGGGAAAGCCTACCTGGCCGATGCCCTGGACTTGCTGCCGACGATGCCAGACTCGAGCGTCAACCTGATCTTCACCTCACCCCCGTACGCTCTGCACTTCAAGAAAGAGTACGGCAACGTCAATCAGAGCGATTACGTTGCATGGTTCCTCAGGTTTGCCCGCCATTATCACCGGCTCTTGAAGGATGACGGAAGCTTTGTCCTGGACATAGGTGGCGCCTGGACCCCCGGACAGCCAACGAGATCCCTGTATCAATTCGAACTGCTGATCGCGCTTTGCAAGCAGGTCGGTTTTCATCTAGCTCAGGAATTCTTCTGGTATAACCCGGGCAAGTTACCTAGCCCAGCGGAATGGGTGAACGTGCGGAAGATCCGGGTCAAGGACTCGGTCGAGTGCGTTTGGTGGCTGTCGAAGACACCCTGGCCGAAGGCCAATAACCAGCAGGTGCTCAACGAGTACTCGCCGGATATGAAACGACTGATCGAGAAGGGGTACAAACCGAAGGTGCGTCCCTCGGGCCACATCATCACGAAGAAGTTCAAGGATCGCGGTGGATCAATCCCAGGGAACGTGTTTATCTGCGGGAACAATGACGCGAACGGGCATTACATGGAACGGTGCAATGCCGAGGGGATCAAGCCGCACCCGGCTCGGTTCCCGATCCAGCTACCCAACTTCTTCGTCCGATTTCTCACCAATCCCGGTGACCTGGTGATGGACCCATTCGCCGGGAGCAACACGACCGGCCAGGCGTGCGAGCTTCTCGGTAGGAAATGGATTGCGATCGAAAGGGAGCAAGAGTACCTCGAAGCGAGCCGATTCCGATTTGAACCGGAGGCTTTCGAGACACCCGTACTCAACAATGGTACCCCGAAGGCAGTCACGAAGCGGAAGAAGGACCGGGGGAACCAGCCCACCCTCTTTGAATGAACGGGGGAGCCCTCCCTGGCTCCCATCGATCAATATTCCTCGGGAAGCAAGATACAGGTGGACGACCTGTCGGCTTCCGTAATGATCCAAACTTTGACGGCCGAAAAGGGGACCTCACTGAATGAGGGTATCTTTCGCGGCCAACAATCTTCGCCCAGCATCAATATTAGTGATGTCCTGCTTTCAAGTCCGTTATCAATATCAGTGATGTCCATTTTTTAAGTCAAGAGAGCAGCAGAGCGGAGTCAGAGGAGGCGAACAGAAAAGGGGATTTGTGTCACCTGACACGGAGCCTCGTGTCATTTGGTCTTCAGACTGGGTTGATTGTACCCATCCTTTCCCGGAGCAGAGGAGCTCTTTGAGCTCACGCCCTGAGAGCCAGATTCTCGTGAACATGTTACAATCACATCTCATTCGATTGCACTATCCTTTCCGCACGGGTTGGGCAGTGGCGGGAGTTTGAACATCATCTAGCAGATCCGGATATTCTTGTACCAGTGACAGTGAATGACCGGTCGCTTGGGCGATCTCCTCCTTGAGCATGCCGCTGTCCCCGCATAGTTGCACTCGCCTGAAGCATTGAACATAGTAGTCTACTTCATCGGCGCTGTGAAACGTCTCCTACGCGACCTGGCTGGTGGGCTTTTTTTCCACGAGCCGCTTGGAACAGATGATGGCCTTGTGGGTGACCGACCGGCCCATGTCGTGGACAGTGCCTCGACGGGGGACGGTGCCGCCGCCCGCGCTCGTACTCCAAGATCTCCTTGGAAATTGGGGTCATGCTCACGTGAAGCATGAACGCGACGTCAGCCAGGCTGAGAACCCCTCCCTGGGCGTGAGCCTGGGTGCAGAGGCGGACGATCTTGTTGCGCCAGGTCTGCCGGCGCGTACCCGCGGCCGTCGCCTCATGGATGTCCTGAGCTGTGACCAGATCGAGGATGACCGGGACGAGCCGGGTGTCCTCGATCCTCTTGTCTCGACCCGGTAGGTCGTCGACCGCGACAGCCGCCCAGAGAACCTGACCGACTCGAAACTGACTTGCCGGCGGGTGGAAGCGAGCGTACAGCTCGTCGATCTTGTCCGCGAAGAGTTTGGTAATCGCGGGTCCGAAGACGCCAGGGAACTCGATGTGCAGCAGATGGCAAAGCGCTGTGGAACGATTTGCGCGCTGGCCTCGAAGGTCTTCCAGGGTGGGAACGGCGAACATCGGCCCATGTTCCATGCCCCCCTTTTTTCGGTGTCGCGGGCTCGATGCGCGCGGATCTCCGCCAGTCGGCGGCGCGCTGCGCGCTTGCCCTGGAACTCGGCGAGGAGCTTACGATAGGCGGCGACCAGGGGGCTGGAGGGGCGCATGACGAAGGCGATCTGGTCATCGCCGTAGCCCTTATCGACCAGGAACGCAACACGTGCGAACGTGGTGATATAGTTTTCGATGGAACCGAGGGTATGGTACAGGCGGCGGGCGATCTCGTTGGCCTCCAGCCCCTGGAGGTAGAGGCGGACGGCCTAAACACGGTGGGTCTGGCCGGGGCCGATGTCCTGCTGCTGGCCGCGGCTGGGGACCTCGACACCGCGACGGCGGAGGGCATTGACGTCGTGTACGATCGTGCGGACCCCGCAATTGAACAAGCGGAAGGCGAGGTCTTCATAGCTGAGCAAGCCGTTTTGCTCGCGGGCCTCGGCGGTCACGCGCAGGATGCGGGCACGGCGCAGGCCATCGACGCCGTGTTCCATGCGGACTTGGAAGTCCTCCTGTGCATCATCGAGCGTGGGCCGGAGTAATCTTCTGGCATTGGTCCAGGGCTTGCCTGCGGGCTCGGAGGCCTCGACGACCAAAAGCTTGATCTGGCCGAGCCCGAGCTGGTGATTGGCCTCGTCGGGGTTGAGTCCAAATACCTCCTTGACGATCGCCAGGATGGCCTGGGAGACGAATGGGGAGCAGTTGGCCCCCTCTTCGATGCGACGACGGAACATGCTATCGAGGGTCTTGGCATCGAGTCGCCCTTGGCGCAGTTGTGATTCGAGGAACTGGGTTCGCAGCATGAGTGCCACCTCCAAAGTAAAGCCCCAGCTTGTACACTCGGGTCATAGCTCCGGACGTCAGGTGGCACAATACAGACACCTCCTATGACGCCGATCCATACACCGGATTCGCGGTCTACGATTCGTACCGCGGATACAAATGGCAACAGTTCGGAGGAACGAGCGCCGGTGCTCCGCAATGGTCGGCCATCATTGCGCTGGCGAACGAAGGGCGAGCCCAGAACGACAGGGCAGCCCTCGACGGCTTCACTCAGACCCTGCCCGCCATCTACGCCATGACGACGGGTACCAACGGCACCCAGCAGCTCTACGACGTGACGTCCGGCCTCAATGCGATCGGCTCGGCAACTGCAGGGTATGATCTCGTCAGCGTCAACGGCACTCCCCGGCGGGCCGACCTGGTCTATACCAGACACTTGTGAATGCCTGAGCACTCTGTTTCTGAATCGGTCAACTTCTGATCGGATTATCATACCCCGTCCCGGCGGCTCGTCGGGACGGGGTATCTGCGTTTCGCTGTTGCGAGTGTTGCCCGACTCTTGTGCCCCCCGAGGGGAAGCAGAGGCCAGACCGCACACACGCGGCCTCAGCTCCCCATGGAGCTGTTCACGCTACCGAAGGTGTTGCTGATGCTGCCGCCTAACGTCGTGACGATCGCGATGCATGCGACCAGGATGAGCGCGAGCATGACGGCGTACTCGACGGCCGTGGGTCCATCTTCGCTGCTCAGAAACCGGGAGATCGTTCTGCAAACTCGTGTCATGGAAGGAGGTCCTCGTTAATTTGGTCCGAGCTTGGAGAGGTGACTTTCTTCCTCAACACTAGGTCAGCCTCTAAGGGATGTCCGGCACAGGGCGCAGCGACCCGGAAGCGTGCTTTTGAGCAACACGATCCAGGCATCCTCTAGGGCCGGCGATCACCTTCGTGACGACAAAATGCATCGCACTCCGGAGGCGCGTGGCGTGGTTGCCTCGCGAGCGTGCGAACCAGGCGACAAGGGCTCGCGGCACAGCGCCCGTGATTAGAGTGAGAGTGGACGGGCCACGAAGGCCACGGGTCGTGGATCTTTGCCCCGTGAGCCCACCCCCACGATCCATCCCCGGTCGTCGATCATCTTGGCGTAACGGGCCACGAGGCCGCGAGGGTCTTTGATCAGCCCGGTCAGGTCCATCATTCCTCCTCCGGAATGAAGGAACGCGCGGTCCTCGCCTTTTTTCGATGTGTAAAACCCGACCACCTGTCCATCCTTGTTGAGGCTGGTCGCGAACGATGTGTCTCCGAGCCGGTCGTCGTGCAGGTCCTCAAGTCGCATGCCTTCGAGGCTGCTCCCGGCCCAGCGGCAGGCGCGCTGGTACACCCTGGCGGTCCCGCCGAAGCTGCCGACGACCTCGTCGTGCTCATTGATCGCCGTGGCGATGCTGGGGACACTCTGGGAGGGCGCGCTGGCGGGCGAAGGAACGGGCAGCCCCAGGGGCCGGTCCGGTCTTTTCCAGACGACCGCCTGGCCCATCCTCTCGGTGTAAGACGATCCGGCGGCCAGTCCATCCGCGTTCACCGCCAGTGCTTGGGCGTGAGGACAGTGATCCAGCGGTTTGAGCACTACCGGCTCCGGTTTTTCCGGATGCCAGAGCAGAGCGCGAATACGGTGATTCCGGTCGGTCGCATATCCCGCGATCAGGCCCCGATCATTGACGCCGAAGGCATGGCTATCCGGTCCGCCCAGCGCCTCCAGTTCGGTGAGCGAACCGTCCCGCCACAGGAAGGCACGAATGTTCTGGTTCCCGTCCTCGAACTCGCCGGTGATGTCATTGTGCGAATTGATTGCGTGGGCACAGCTCCAGAGATTCTCGGACCCGCCAAGTTCTCGAGGTCGCGGAAGGTCGGGTCCCCAGAGGCAGGCGAGCCCCCGCTTCTTCGCCGTCGTCAGCTGTCCCACGAAAAAGCCCGCTGCATTGGCCGCCCACGCCAGGGCCACATCCCCCGGGCACTCGACGAGCACGTAGCTTGGCACAAGGTCCGAGGCCCCGCCTTGCGTGCTTTCGGCCTTGGCCAGGACCTTTGTCTTAGCCTCGGGTCCGCGGGCCGTCTCGGGCGTTGCGGCCGGTTTCCCGCATCCGGGCAACCCGTACACGGCCCCTCCGAACGCCGTGCCCAGCCAGTGCCGCCGTGTGAGTCTGAACATGCAAGGTCCCTCGGCCGGAGCCAGCGGAAGGAAGGGGCGTGCTCTGCCATTGAGAGCCAGGCGACGGCAGGCTGCAGGTGGCCGCTTCTTTCGGGCTTGCTCGGAAGTACCGGGGTGGGGACTCGAACCCAAGACCTGCTTATGAGACCGCAACCTGACTCTCCCAAGCATACCCCATCGAACGACTTACGACAACCCGCCCCGACACCTGCCCACTATTTGCCCACCGACACCTGTAAAACGGACGCCGACTTGGCCGCCCTCGTGGCCGCATGGCCCAAGCTGCCCGAGGCGATCCGCACCACCCACACCTTCGTGGAACCGGTCGAGTATAGGGATTTGCTGCTGAATTTGCGCACGCCCGGCCGGGGCCTGGTAATTGAGGGGCCTTCAGGTATCGGCAAGACGACGGCCGTCGAGTATAGTGGACCCCCAAAGGTGAACCACTCAGGCCAGCTGCATTTGTTAAGGCTTTTCCCCTCTCAGCCCCCGTGAATCCCAGCCCGATGGACCTCGCCAGGGGTCCGGTAATCGAGTGACTGATGGGGACGCTCCTCATCGGAGAACCAGAAGTAGGACCTCAGGCCCGTCTCTCGCTCTGGTACGCGTTCATAGTCCTTAATGTATATGTCGTCGTATTTCACGCTCCTCCACAGTCGCTCCACGACACACGTTGTCCAACGCACGCCCCCGACCGTCCCGGCTCACCGCGATCCCGGCCTCCTCCAAGCGGCTGGTGGAATCCCACACCGTGAACTGCGAACCCTGGTCGGTGTTGACGATCGCGGGCCGGCCCATCGACAGCGCCTCGTCGAGGGCCTCCAGGCAGAACGGCCCCTCCCGCGTGTTCGACAGCCGCCACCAGAGCACGGACCGGCTGAACCCGTCGATCACCGCCGTTAGGTACATGAAGCCATGCCGCATCGGAATATACGTGATGTCCGAACTCCAGACCTCGTTGACGGGGGTCAGCACCCGATCGCGGAGCCAGTAGGGGTAGACCCGTGCGTCTGGCGCCGCCGCCGTGGTCCGCGGCTTGGGGACGATCGCGTCCCGGCCCATCACTGCCATGAGCCGCTGGACCCGCTGGCGATTGACCGTCTCCCCGGAACGCTCCAAAGAAGCCGTCAGCCGCCGGTTGCCGTAGAACGGGGTCCTCAAGAACTGCCGGTCGATCAACCGCATCAAGCCAGGTTCTCCTCCGACTCGGTGGCCGGCGAGAGGTAGTAGCTCGATCGGTTCAGACCCATGAGTTCGCATTGTCTACGGCTGCTCAGATGACTATCCGATGGTTCGATCAGGGGCCGCTTGAGGTCAGCCGAAGCGGGCAACTTTTTTTTCAACCACTCGACCTCCATCTTGAGCCGGCCGATCTGCTCGGAAAGCTCGGCCTGGATCGCCTGGCTCGCGTCGTGGTCGTGGCGGCGGCCGTCGCGGAACAGCGATTCGATGCCGTCCCGGAGTTGCTTCTTCCCTTTGCTGATCGGGACGGAGTGGACCGGGAACGTTCCTGACAGCTCGGCGAGGGTCCTGGTCTGCGTGGCGGCCTCCAGAGCGACCCGAGCCTTGAAGGCTGCCGAATGTCGCTTCGTTGTGCCTGTCATGACGCTCCTCGGAATGGAACAGTAATCTCTGATCAGTTTAACATCCCGAGTGGTCCAGTTTTAGGGCGCCACCTCACTTCCTCATCATCCACAGATCCGGATCCATCGGCATTTCCAACGGTGGTTGAACCGTCGATTCTTGCGATGAGCCTCACTTCACGAGGTAAATTGAACGGCGAGGACCTCGAGTCTGCCCGATCCGGGTCTGCCCGCTCCTTGGCAATTCGGTCTTGGTGATAGTGGAAAGGGAACCACGAAATACGCGAGACGCCCTAATGACGCATCCAACCAGCCTCCGCCATGGCAGACTCGCCCGGGAATCGAGATTGTCGTTCGTTCCGTGCATTCCGGATCTTCCGTGGCTGCGCCCCGGTCTGCTTCATCTCCGCCCGCTCGTGTCGTTCGTATGTTTCGTGGTTCCCTCCGTGAAAAACCGCCGATCGAAGCCAATTTTCTGATCCTCAAGTCTCATTCCTGAAGGGGTTTAGGTCCGCGGCGTCGGAAGGATTGTTGCGACGAACAAAGCATCTATGAGAGGGGCGTTGTCAAGCGAGGCGGTGCAGATTTTGTGTCGGAGGGCTCCCGCACATCCCCTTCGCCGTCGGCTTCGGTCGATCTGGCCCATCTCAGACCTGTCCGCGGACGAATTGGTTGTGCACCCCGCAACACATCCTTTGAGCCTGAGGCCGAGGGAGATTGCTCCCCCTCAGTGCCGGCAGTGTACGAAGCGTTAGCCGACGTGACGTGATTCGCTCAACCATCTATTCGGGATCACCGGATCGCTCCGATGTCGCCACTCAGCCGGAATCCAAGGGACGCCACCATTCAATTTCACGACAGTTGGTGATGGGGTCGCTGTCGGGGTTCGTTGCGGGGTCGTCCTCCTGGTCGTCACGTCCACCGGCCTTCGCTCGACAGGTGGCTCGCTCTCACAGAGATTGTGTTCGATTCGGTCTTGGCCTCCCCTCCTTTCTGGGGGTTGGTGGGCCCGCTAGGCAGCCATCACCTTGTAGGGAGTCGACGTCCTGAGCATGGCGTAGAGCACGCACAAGAGCTTCCTGGCCACCGCCACGATGGCTCGCTTGGTGCCGCTGCGCTTCCTCAACCGGGAGAACACGGCTATCCATTTCGGGCTCGTGTTCACCAGCCGCCAGGCCGACTCCACCAGGGCCCACCGCAACAGTCCCGATCCTTGTTTGCTGATTGCAAGATCTTTGGATCTCTTGCCCCCGCTCTGCTTGACGACGGGTGCCAGCCCCGCGTAGGCACAGACCGCCTTGGCGTTGCGGAATCGGCTCACATCGCCCAGCTCGCTGAGGATCACCTCGGCGGTCACCGTCCCCACGCCGGGCGCCGTCTTGAGGATCGTCCGGGCCTCGGCTTCCCGCTTCGATGCCTTGGCCGCGAAGGCCTTGATCTTCTTGGCCAGGGCCAACAGCTGGGCTTGAGAGTCCTCGAACTCCGACCACAGCTGCCTGATGACGAACCGCTCGGCGTCGCTGAGGGGCACCTGCTTGAGGTAAGCCTTGCCGCACTGGGTCGAGAAGAGGTCCTTGCGGTCGGCGTTGTGGTCGGCCAGGATGTGGCGGATCTTGCACCGCACGGAGGTCAGGCACTCTCTGAGATACTGTCGATGGCGGACCAGAATCCGGTGCTGCCGTTGCCTGGGTGTGGGCATGTAGGCTTCGGGGATCATATCCCGGGCCAGGAACTCCGCCAGGATCTGGGCGTCGAGGCGGTCGGTCTTCTTGGTGGATTCGGCGATTACCCTCAGCTTCTTGGGATTGGCCAGGACGACCTTCTCGGCCAGGGGTTCGAGCCGATCGACGAGCCAGTGGTAGTTGGCCGTCGCCTCCACGACGACCTTGAAGGGCTGGAATTTCCGGAAGAACTCAACGATCTGGTCAGGCTGGTTGCAGTAAAGGGTCTTGCGTGCGAGCACGGTACGGTTCTGGTCCATTACGCAGACGGTGATAATCTTCTTGTGAAGGTCGACGCCGATGTAGTTCATTGCAGGGCTCCTGGTCTGGGTAAACGGGGAAACTGGGATAATTCCTCAAGTTTTCCCCAGGCTCAGGGGTTCTGCAAACCGTCGCGTCGACCTTCACCTCCCTCTCATAGCTTCAATTTCCGGGTTCTTTCGCGCTCGACCAGGTGCATGGGACTTGCCCGGTCGATAGAATCGGGCGAAGGCCCACTGAACGACTCCCACTGTCGTGCGACAACAGCCATGACGTCACCCGGCGATCAGCTCATCGACTCGTATGGCAGGGTGCACAACAACTTGCGGATCAGCGTGACGGATCGCTGTAATATCCGCTGCGTTTACTGCATGCCGGAGAACCCGCAGTTCCTGCCCCGGAGCCAGCTCTTGAGCTTCGAGGAGATCGAGCGGTTCGTGCGGATCGTGGTGCCGCTGGGGATCGACAAGATCCGGCTGACGGGGGGCGAGCCCCTGGTTCGCCGCGACCTGCCGCTGCTCGTGGCCAAGATCGCCGCGATCCCGGGGATCAAGGACATCGGCCTGACCACCAACGGGATCCTGCTGGCCCCCCTGGCGAAGCCGCTCTGGGATGCGGGGTTGAGGCGGATCAACGTCAGCCTCGACACGATGGACCCGGACCGGTTCCAGCAACTGACTCGCCGGCCAGGGTTCGAGCAGGTGATCGAAGGAATCCTGGCCGCGAAGGCGGCCGGGTTCGATCCCGTGAAGATCAACGCGGTGGCGATGAGGGGCTCGACCGAGGAGGACGTCGTCCCGCTCGCCCGGTTCGCCCGCGAGCACGGCCTGGAGCTGCGGTTCATCGAGTACATGCCTCTGGACTGCGGTCTCTGGGAACGGGAGAAGGTCCTCTTCGCCGCCGAGATTCTCGACCGGATCTCCCGGGAGATTGGCCCGCTGGAGCCGGCCGCGGACCAGGATCCGCGTGCTCCCGCGATCGATCATGACTATGTGGACGGCGGTGGGCGGGTCGGCCTGATCGCCTCGGTCAGCCGCCCGTTCTGCATGAGCTGCAACCGGGTGCGCCTGACGTCCGACGGCAAGCTCCGGAACTGCCTCTTCTCGCTCGACGAGACCGATATCCGCAGCCTGCTCCGGGGCAACGCCACCGAGGAGGAGGTCGCGCAGGCCGTCCGCACCTCCGTGGCGGGCAAGTGGGAAGGCCACGAGATCAACACAGCTCGCTTCATCCAGCCCGGCCGGCTGATGCACTCGATCGGCGGGTGACATCCCTCGTGGGACAAGATTCCAATCTTGTCGATGTGTTGCTATTTAGACAAGATTGGAATCTTGTCCCACGGCGGAAGGCCAGGCCTCACTCGAAGGGGGGCTCGGGTTTGGGCTGATGGGGACTGATCCCCGCCTAGGAGTCTGTCCGAGTATTGCCTTTTGGAGTTGGGATTCGAATAATCCGCTGGCGAACGGCTTGCAGACTCCGGATTCGGCGAGATTGTGGCATGAGCAAGACCTATCGCGAGTGGTCGCCCGACCAGGCGTATATGTTTCCGCCCTCCCCACGGGACTGGCTGCCTGAAGACGACTTGGTCTACTTCATGATGGAAACCGTTGCCACGCTCGACCTGACCCCCATCTTCGCGTATTACGAGCGTGAATTGCGGGGTCAGCCGCCATTTCACCCGAGGATGATGGTTGCGCTGCTGCTGTACTGCTACGCCACGGGCACGCGTTCGTCGCGAAAAATCATGCGTCGCTGCCACACCGACGTCGCTTGCCGGATCATCGTCGGTGAGGACGTGCCGACTTCCGTACCATCAGCGACTTTCGCAAAGTCCACCGGGCTCGATTGGAAGCCTGTTCCTCGAAGTACTCAAGCTGTGTGCCTGGCCGGGTTGACCGGGTTGGGACGATTGCCTTGGACGGCACCAAGATCAAGGCTAACGCTTCGCGGCACAAGGCGATGAGCTACAACCGCATGAAGGAGGAGGAGAAACGGCTGGAGGAGGAAATTGCCGACTCCTGGCTGAGGCCGAAGCGACGACGCGGCCGAGGATGACGCCTGGGTCGAGACCGTAGTGGAGACGAACTTCGGAAGAGTTGAAGCGACGAGCAAGTCGCTTGGCCAAGATCAAGGAGGCGAAGGCCCTGCTAGAAGAACGGGCACGGACAGAAGCGGAAGCGGAGGCAGCCAGACGCGTGGCGGAAGGCAAGGCACCACCGGCAAACCACCAGGAGAGGCAGTTCCAGAGCCCAAGGACCAGATCAACTACACCGACCCGAATCGCGGATCATGAAAGCCTCGAACAAGGGCTGGGATCAAAGCGGCAACGCACAGGCGGTGGCCAACGAGAACCAGATCATATTGGCCGCTGACGTGACCGATCAGGCCAACGACAAGCGCCAGGCGGTGCCGATGGTCGACAGACTTTGGAGAACCTGAAGGCTGCCGGTGTGGAGCAAGCGATCGGATCTGCGGTGATCGACTCGGGCTATACAGTGAAGACAACGCCTCGGCCTAGGAGCAGCGAGACATCGACCCCTACATCGCGACCGAGAGATTGAAACACAACGAGGAGATCCAGCCAGTGCCGAGTGGCCGCATCCGACAAAGCCTGTCGGCCAAGCAACGGATGGCGAGGAAACTGCGGACAAGAAAGGCTGGGACGTGTATGCTAAGCGGAAGGGGATCATCGAGCCGATCTTTGGCAGATAAAACAGGTGCTGGGATTCCGCCAGTTCTCGATGCGTGGACTGGTGGCGATGCGTGGCGAATGGCGGTTGATGTGCATGGTGCACAACCTTCTGAAGCTGTGGCGGCAAGCTCAGGGCGCGGCGGCAGGCTAATTGACGCCGCCGAACGGCCAAATCGACCGACCGCGACCGAAATGGAGTGCTCCGAGGCTACCAGGACCCTGGACGATTGCCGATCGGAAGCACCAAAAGGAAAGAGAGCCTCTGAGCCAAGATTCAGCCAATCCGTCAAAGGGTGATAAACAGACAGACTCCTAGAGCGGTATGCATACGGGTAGCGGACAGAAACAATACACATAGAAGGACACGATCGAGGAAGGAGACGGCAACGGATCAGGAGATATGCCATGCGTCCCTCTTCGATAGACCTGCGGGAGCGGGTCGCGGCGGCCGTGGATGAGGACGAGGGCCCGCAGCGCGAGATCGCCCGCCTCTTCCGAGTCAGAGTCTCGTTCGTCTCCCGGCTGCTGCAGCGGCGGCGTCAGAAGGATACGTTGGCCCCTGAGCCGCACGGGGGCGGCCCGACCCCCGTGCTGAGCCCGGACGAGCTGCGGCGCCTGGAAGATCTGGTCCGGGAGCACAACGACGACACCCTGGACCAACTGAAGCAGCGGGGTGGCTTCAACTGCAGCCTGACGACGATCTGCCATCCTGCGGCGACAGAGATAGACCTGCAAGAAGAAGACCCAGCACGCCGACGAGCGCGACCGGCCCGACGTCCAGGAGAAGCGGCGGTCGTTCCGGAGGAAGGTGAAGCGGGTCGAGCCGAAACGGCTGGTTTTCGTGGACGAGTCGGGGGTGACCACGGCGATGACACAGGCCTACGGCTGGGCCCCGTGCGGCGAGCGGGCCGTCGGCTCGGCCCCCAGCTCGTGGGAATCGCTGACCGTGATCGCCGCGTTGGGTCTGGACGGGGTACGTGCCCCCCTGGTGTTCCCGGGGTCGACCGACACCGCGGCGTTCGAGTCGTATGTCGAGCAGGTGCTGGTGCCGGAGCTGCACGCCGGCGACGTGGTCGTATGGGACAACCTGTCCCCCCATCAGGCCTCTGCCGCGGCGGCGGCCGTCAGGCGGGCGGGTGCCAGGCTCCTGCCCCTGCCGCCCTACAGCCCGGACTACACGCCGATCGAGAGACTCTGGTCGAAGGTCAAGGCGTACCTCGCCGGGTCGCGGCGCGGAACAAGGATGCCGTCACGAGGCCCTGGGAGAGGCGCTCGAAAAGGTGACCACCCAGGACATCATCGGCTGGTTCCAGCTCGCGCAGCTGTGTGTAACACATGGGTAAACCGCTAGTAGAGCCAGGCGTCGCGGAGGGCCAGCACGCAGACGAGGAAGACGCCGGTGCCGGTGCCCAGGAAGAGGCCGCTGACCACGCCCAGTCCGAAGCCGAATTCGGTGGGGTCGATCTGACCCCCGGCGCCTCCGGGCGAGAAGAGCCAGCGGACGAAGCTGGGTGCCAGCCGGCCCACCGCGGCCCCGACGATTCCTCCGGCCGCCCCGGCCGCCAGCGTGCAGGACATCACGGCGACGATCGCCTGTGTCAGTCGGATCATGGCAGTCGCTCCCTGCGGTCATGAGCTCAGCGCAATCGGTAAACCCGCTCCGCGTTGTCGTGGAACAGCTTGCGTTGCTCGTCGGATTTTCGCTCCCGCACCACCTCGCGGAGAGCCTCGACCCAGTCTGCCAGCGGAGCTCCCAGCGTGCCTTGATCCTGCTGTGACGGATCGACGTCCACTTCCATGTAAATCGCCTTGACGATGTTCAGCCCCGCGCTGGCCTGGCGATAGTCGTCCCACAGGAAGCTGCGGTTGAGGGTAGGGGCTCCTTCCAGCCAGGCCAGCCGGAAGGTCTTGAGATCCCAGAGATGAACATGAGTGTCGATGATCGGCGGCCCGGGTGCGGAGGCCGCCGTGGTGGAGGCGAACCCGGCCAGGGCGGTGCCGGCCGAGGCTGCGAGGAACTCGCGACGCGACGAGGATCGGCTCATTCGAGAAGTCCTTGCCTGCTCAGGCGACGGTCCGGGCCGTGAACTCCGCCTGGCGAACCTGGTAGCGGCGAACCTTGACCGGGTCGATCTGAAACCCCACACCGGGGCGTCCGGGCACGGCGAACAATCCCGCCCCGGAGAGCTCGAGCGGGGGAACGACGTAGTCGTCCACGAACCAGCGTGCGGAAGGCTCGACGTCGGTGGGGTACTTGCAGTTGGCCAGCGTGGCCAGGTGAATGCCGAAGGCCTGGCCCAGACCGAGCTCGGGCATGGAGCCGACCCAGCAGGCGATTCCTCGCTGGTGGCAAAGGTCGTGGATGGCCCGGGCAGGACCCAGCCCGCCAACGCGCTGGAGCTTGAGGTTGACGATCCGGCAGGCGCCCCGGTCGATGGCCTCGGCGGTCTGCTCCAGGGTCTCGGCCGACTCGTCGAGACAGACCGGCGTGGTGACGGAGCGCTGGAGCTGTGCCAGGCCGTCGAGGTCCGCCGCCTTCATCGGCTGCTCGAACATGAGGAGGTCGAAGTCATCAAGCTCGCGGAACACGTCGATATCGGCGGCCGTGTAGGCCCCGTTGGCATCCACCATGAGCGAGATCTCGCCAAAATGCTGGCGGACCGCGCGGACGAGCTCGACGTCGCTGCCCGGCTGGATCTTGATTTTCACTCTTTGGTAACCCTCGGCCAGGTGGTGCTCGATGGCCTTGAGCAGCTCGACGATCGAGGGATAGAGGCCGACGGCGAGCCCCGACTGGACGCCCAGGCTGATCTGCTCATCGATGGCCCCCAGAAGCTGGGCGACCGTCGCATGGTGGGCCTGTCCCAGCAGGTCCCAGAGGGCGTTCTCGGCGCCGGCTGCCGAGAACCGGCTTCCCTTCCAGGCTGCGGCCAGCGACGCGATGGCCGCGGGAGAGTCGATCGTCTGACCGATCAGGGTGGGAGCGATCAGGGTGCGGAGATCGTCCCAGCAGCCCTCCGGCGTGTCCGAGGAATAGCCGAAGCTGGCGGCCATGGGCGAGCTCTCCCCGTGGCCGATACCCGAGGAGGTCTCGACGGTGACCAGAATCGCGTCCTTGACGGCAACCTCGCCCCCGGAGATCCGGAATGGCTCCTTCAGAGGGATCTGCAGATGAGTCAACACCACCCGCTCGATCGGACCTGTCGCAATCATCACGGTGACCTCGCTTCCCGGCACCTGCCTGAACGAGAGGAACTCGATGATTCCCTC
Organism: uncultured Planctomycetaceae bacterium; assembly: GCA_963816015.1. Lineage (GTDB taxonomy): Bacteria > Planctomycetota > Planctomycetia > Isosphaerales > Isosphaeraceae > Aquisphaera. The sequence goes on from CAWFJM010000064.1 coordinate 89,888, forward strand.
GGCCGCCGGCCCCACCCCAGACTCATGAGGAGAGAGTCTCGCTCGAGACGTCGTCTGAGGCACGGTTGGGCCCGATGTCGAAGGTTCTCGAAACCGGCCGGGGTAACTCCCACCATAGCACACAAACCCTGGATTTTCAGCAGGTTGGAACCGCCCAGATTGCCCTGGACCGTCAGGATTGGTAGACTGCCCCGAAGTGTCGTCGGGCAACAGGAATTCCGGCTCGAGGGTCAAGTGGAGGGCTGATGACGGCGACCGATCCCGACACCCCCTGGTATCGCGACGGCCTGGCGTTCTCGTGCACCCGGTGCGGAGCCTGCTGCACCGGCGCCCCGGGATATGTCTGGGTCTCAACCGAGGAAATCCAGGAGCTGGCACGATTTCGGGGAGAGTCGGTCAACCAGTTCTCGCGGAAATTCGTCAGGCAGGTCGGAGACCGTTATAGCCTGGTCGAGCGGCCGGGCGGAGACTGCATCTTCTGGGATGCCAGGGCCGGATGCACGGTGTATTCCGCGCGTCCCGTTCAGTGCCGGACCTGGCCGTTCTGGCCGGAGAATGTCGAGACTCCGGAGGACTGGCAGCATGTCACGCGGATCTGCCCCGGATCGGGCCAGGGGCAGCTCTTCACCGTGGAGCAGATTCTCGAGTCCGTCAGGAAGAGCCCGTTATGATCGCTCAGTCGCAACCCGAAGACCTGGTGAAGCCGCACAGCCTGGCCGAGCTTCGCGCCTCGCTCACGCTCCTGTACCGGGAACTTGACCAGGCGGTCGCTGGCCACGGCCCTGTCTGCCAGCTGAGCGGCCGGTGCTGCCGATTCAAGGAGTATGGCCACATGCTCTTCCTGTCGGCTCCTGAAGCCGCTCTCCTGCTCGCCGATGCCCCCGCCCCCGTTCGCGCAGCTCGACGACGGCCAGTCCTGTCCCTGGCAGGACCACCGAGGCCGATGCACCGCACGCGATGCGCGACCGCTGGGATGTCGCGTCTACTTCTGCGATCCCTCGTTCGAGGATGTTGCTCCCGAGCTCTCCGAGGAGTTCCTGACACGGCTCAAGCAACTGGCGAGCCGGCACAACTGGCCCTGGAACTATGCCCCACTGCACCAGCACCTGGACGAGGCGCGTTCCCAGGGGCGTCTGACGATCACCCTGGCTCGCACGGAAGACACTGATGAGGAGAATCGCCGATCGTGACCGGATCCCACCCGGGGCGCCGCGCCGGCCAAGGAGAGGCCATGGCGATGGGGCCTGTAACGGAATTCAGGACCGGCGGGGAGCATCACCCCGGAGCTGCCGGAATCTCGCCAAGCCACCCCCGGAAGACTCTTTTTTCTTGACATTAACCCAAGCTGCTGAATACATTTGAGCCACTCGCCCGCGTCAAGGGCTGACCACGCCTCCGTGGAGATTGCCAACGTGACCAAGAAAGAAATCGTCAAGAAGATCTCGGAAGATATCGGTCTGACACAGCTCAAGACCAAGGACATCGTGCAACGAACTCTGGACGCCATCATCCAGACTCTCGTATCAGAAGGTCGGATCGAGTTGCGGAACTTCGGTGTCTTCGAAGTCAAGCGGCGCGCCCGCGTAAAGCGCGCAATCCGCGCACGGGAGACAAGGTCTACGTTCCCTCGAAGAACGTGGTGACCTTCAAACCGGGCAAGGAGATGGAAGAATTGGTTCGAAAGATGAATCCGGAAAATCTTCCACTATTGGAAGAGGGCTCGGATGCCGATGAAGAAAACAACGGACCCGTCGAGCCTGTCGCCGAGCCTCAAGCCCAGACGTCCGCCGATTGACTCCGGAACCGCTGCGGCAGGAAACCCGGCGGTGATATCTCGGCCTGGATTCGACCGAGAACCGGAACGGCGGTTCGATGCGTGCCGCAACGCATCGGACGAGCGTTCGAGGGGGCGTGAGGCGAGCACGAGCATCGTGCTGCCCTGGAGCATCAGCTCGAGCCGAGGGTGGAGCCCCCGGCAACGCGTCCCCCGGATCGGACCCGCGCAAGGATTGTGCGGACAGACCGATCCGAGCGATATCGAAGGCGGGAGGATCCCGAAATGCGGAAACTTCTGGCGGCCCTGGCAATCATGGTCGCGTCCCTCGCATTGTTCGAGGGTTGTGCGCCCATCCCTCTGCCGCACTATGCGGCTTGGAAGCCCAGGCGAGTGGAGGAACTGCTTGTCGACTCGGAAAACCTTCGGCAAGCTGGCGACGACTGGGAGCGGTTCTGGCTCCTCGATCAGCCTTCTCACATGACCCCGTTCCGTACTCATGGCGGCACCGGGCCCTGATTCTCTGTCGGGCTTCCTCGCCCGAGCCGTTTCCGCAAGCCCTGGCGGGTTCTCTCTCCAGGGCGCTTCGATCGGACGAATAACCTCCAGCCCAGATCCATGGCCGGCAGGGGAATCCATCCGCCTCGCCGGCCTTTCGCCGCGCTGGCGCCCCTGTTCAGGGGCCCAGATGGTCGTGAAAGAACGCTTCGATCACCGAGACGTAACCGCTGGGATCTGACTCGTAGGCCTGCACATGCTCGACGCCCGGTAGTGTCATGGTCAAGCACGACGCACCCGCCGCGTCCGCGAGCTCGTGCGCCTGCCTGACCGGGACAATGGAATCGGACTCGCCGTGAATCAACAGCAACGGCCGGTCACCCCACGATCGGGCCGCCTTGATCGGAACCAGATCTTCGGTCCGAACTCCGTAAAGCCACCGGGCGGCGGTGAGAATTCCGGGGTTGAACCAGCTCGGTAGGTGGCTGTGCTTGCTCAGTTGCGTCTTGAGCAGGTCCGGCAGGTCGCCATACGGGCTGTCAATCACCGCAACCTGAATTCCCGGGTTCTGTGCGGCTTCAAGAAGCAGCGTGGATGCTCCCATCGAATAACCCAGCCAACCGACTCGATCCTGGCGTGAAGCCCGCGTCCAGGGCCCAGTTCATCACCGCTCGAATGTCGTTGCGTTCCCGACGGCCCAGGGTCAGCCGTGAAGGGTCGCTCTGGCCGTGTCCCCTGAGATCGAAGAGGAGGATGTCGTAGCCACCTTGATGAAGGTCCCGCCCCAGCGCCGCCATCTCGATCCACGAGCTCCACATTCCATGGACGAGGACAATCAGTTGTCTCCGTTCTCTGGTGGGAAGATACCAGCCCCGGAGAGTGACCCCATCGCTCGTCCGTGCCGACCAGGCCTCCGCATCCTTGCTCACCCGTCGGGGATCGAACGGCAATGGATGATTTGTGGGCCGAGTGAGTCGCTCTGCGGTCAGGAGACACACCCCTGCATAGCCGCCTCCCAGAAGTGAGAGAGCGACGACCGCCGCACTCAAGACAACCCGGCGCCTACGACCACGGTTCGCCATGGCATCCTCCCTGATTCGACCGCCCTCTCGCCCTGGCCTGGCAAATTGCCATTGAAACCGCCGAATTGTATCCATCCCGGCAAGCGACCAGGCACGAAGCTTCGTATTTTGCCTGAATTCCTCCGTTTCTGACAGTCGGGAATCGAACGATCGAGCCGAACCTGAGGCATGCGCGGATCGTGAGTATCGTCACGGTGCTGCCATTTTTCTCAAGCGCCGGAAGTGTGCGATCCGATCCCGTGAAGGTGGTCACGAGGTCCTCTTGGTACCACCCCGCAGGAGGAGAGGGACGATGGCGATAGCCTATTCCGAGTTGATCCATCCGACGGCCTTGATCGACTCCGACGCAATCATCGCACCGGACGTCCAGATTGGCCCCTATGTTGTCATCGAGGGTGCGGTAAAAATCGGCCCAGGCTGCGTCATCGAGGCCCAGGCATGCTTGAGCGGTCCCCTCGTCATGGGCAGCGATAATTTCGTGGGGCACGGGGCGGTTCTCGGCAAGAGCCCGCAGCATCGAGGTTACCGTAATGAGCTGACAGTCGCTGGAGATCGGCGATAACAACGTCTTCCGCGAGTTCGTGACGATCCACCGGGGAACCGTGCAGGGGAACGGGCTGACCTCCGTGGGCCATCGGAACATGTTCATGGTCGGCTGCCACGTCGGCCATGACGCGCAGATTGGCAATGGCTGCACCGTGGTCAACAACGCGCTGGTCGCGGGCCACGTCATCCTCGGAGACGATTGCATCCTCTCTGGCCACACGGCGGTTCAGCAACGCGTCCGGATTGGCCGGCTGGCGATGCTGGGCGGCTTCGGAGCAAGCTCCAAGGACATCCCTCCGTTCATCCTCCAGCAAGGCTACAACTGCGTGACCGGGCTGAATCTCGTCGGCATTCGCCGTGCCGGGTTCTCGGCGAGATCCATTGACGCGCTCCGTCAGGCGTTCAGGATCCTCTATCGCGAGGGGATGCCTCTTTCGGCCGCGCTGGAGAGAATCGAATCCGATCTTGGAGATGTGGCCGAGGTGGTGGAGTTCGTCACCTTCATCCGCCAGTCGAAAATCGGAATCAACCCCGCGATCCCAGGATCGGCAGAGCTTCGACATCCATTGAGCAGCCCGCTCGCGAGCCATCGCATCCCTGGGCCCTCACCCCGGGTCCCCTGGGCGCCTGGCCGGCGGGCGTGGAGCCGACCGCTCGATGCGTTCCCGGACTCTCGCGTACTCTTCCTCGTCCAGTTCCCCCCTGGATCGCGCTTCCTCGAACGAGGCCAGCAGCTCCTCAGACGTGGCCGGCTCCACATCCTCATGTGCTTCTTGCCAGACCCGGTAACCGAGAATCGCCGCCACGACCAGAGCAATGAGAACCACGGCCAGCCCGAGGTTGTACCACGTCTCGGGCGAGAGAGCCGCAACCAGACCCACTGCCGTTCGCTGAGCCTGACTCATGATCTTCACCCTCGGGTTCGCCCACCCAGGCCCCATTTCCCGACCCAGCGGCCGCATGCTCCCGGAGATAGACCTGATGGTGGTCCGCGGTCGAATTCGGCCGGATCGTCCAACAGGAATGAACCGGGGATTCTACTTGCTTTGCTTCACGGGGTCTCTTGATTATACTCAATAGACCAATCCCAGGGGGTTCTCGAGAGATTCATCTCCCGGTTCTCCTCGTGTCGTGGAGCGTCACGATCCGAAATCTCGTCACAGGGAAAGGATTTCCGTCCCTCAGTCGAGGAAGGGTGGACCCCATGAATCGGCCCATGCTCCGCTTGACCGCTGGTCTCTTCCTGATCGGCCTTGTGGCAGCCCTTTGCCCTCGTCCCGCGCGGGCCCAGACCACAGGTACAGGCCTGGGGATCGGCGACATCACCAGTGACCCATTCACCTTCTATTATGCGTATTACTTGCCCAATCAGCAGATGCAGGCCCTCAGGCCCAAGCCGATCGATGTGATCAACCAGGCCGTGCAGGCAGGCAGTACTACGCCCAGACCCAGCGCCAGTCGCTCTACAATCCCAACTCGCCCTACGCCGAGGATTACGATCCTCTTCGACCTTACTCCCAGCAGCAGGGACAAGAGCGAGTCGCGCAGCCCTTCCGCTTCGCTCATGATCCGTCCAACTCGGATGGCTCCGGCCCGGCCCTCTACTACGGCCGCGCTGCGCAGTATTTCCCGGAATTGAGAGCAGGTCGAGGTCCCAACGCGAACGTGGCAAGGATTGGTCAGAGACGTGGCCGCAGCATGGGCGGCATGGGAGGCGGTGGCATGGGCGGCATGGGCGGTGGATGGGCATGGGCGGCATGGGCGGGTTCATGTGAGCAAGGGCCTCTTCGACGGGCCTGCCGGGCCCAAGGCGTCCCGTGAGCACCAGCGATTGACCCCGAGAGCGCGGGCGTCCCCCTCGATGGATCGGGCATCGAGGGATGAATGTGATGAGGGGACTGAGGAATGGCGGTCGGGCCTGAGCAGCGTTTGAGCCCCGAGGAGCGCGCAAACCTGGCCGCCTACATCGATGGGGAGCTGACCGAGAACGAGGCGCGGGCGATCGCCACCAAGCTGTCCTTCAGCCCAACCGCCCGGCGCGAAGTCGAGTCCTTGAAGAAGACCTGGGAACTGCTGGAGTATCTGCCGCGTCCCAAGGCTTCCCAGGATTTCCCCGATCGTACAATCACCTCGTTACTTTCGCTCGACGCGAAGCGGGTGTCCTGGGAGCAAGCGACCTCGGCGTGGCTTGGCCCGGCTGCCAAGCTGACTGTCTGCCTGGCGGTCGCGGCCGCCTCGATTGCCTTCGGGTTCGCGCTGACGCGCTGGGCATGGCCTGATCCGGCGGCCCGGATGGCCAGGGAGCTCTCGCTGGCCGAGCATCTCGAGGAATACCAGGAAGTCGGCTCTTTCGAGTTTCTGGAGGATCTGGCGAAGTCAAAGGAGTTCGGTGCTCCCTCTTATTGAGTTGAGGCTCCCGCGTGTCGATCTCACCGCGATTACTCCTGGGTCGGCTCCTGGCCATCGCCCTGATCCCTTTGCTGATCGCTCCCTTCATCGGGGCCGACGATACGCCGGACGACCCCCTTGCGAGGCTTCGTAGCTTCTCGCCGCAACAGCGGAACCAGGTCTCGGAAACGCTGCGGCGCTTTGATCTCCAGGTTTCCACCGAGCAACAGAAGGCCATCCGCGACCTGGATCAGCAGATCCAGAAGCTCCCGGTGGAGGAGAGAGCCCACTTCCTGGCCGTCCTTCGGAGATATCACAACTGGCTGGACTCCCTTCCCGAGACCGTGAAGGACAGCCTGCTGGCCAAACCCTCGTCCGAGCGGATGGCCCAGGTCAAGACCCTGATCGCCAAATATCCCCTTCCCCCGGAGAAAACGCCTTACTGGATGCAGTTTGCCAACGTCGCAGGCGGCTCTCCCTTCGAGCTGGCAGCCGTTTTCAAGATCTGGCAGGAGCTGACTCCCCAGCAGCGACGGGAGATCGAAAAGTTAGCAACTCCCGCACAGCGGCGGGACAAGCTCTTCGAATATGGTCGCGACCTGAAGATCCCTCGCGAGATCCGCCCGGCTGACTTTCGCGCAGAGGACTGGATTCCCAAGGTAGCGGCAAAAATCAACGAGATCCGCGAGACCGACCCCGAGCTCAAAGCGGCATTCGACAAGGCGGAGAGCAAGCCAGAGGCCAAGCCCAGGGCCCGGCTGGCGATGCTTAGCCGCCGCCTGGCGATCAACCTCTACTTCCTCGAGCAACCGCCCCCGCACCCGGTGACGGCCGAGCGTCTCACCCAGTTCTTCACCGCGCTGCCGCCCTGGGTCCGCACCACGTTCGATTCCTATCCCCCCGACGAGGCCCGGCGGAGGCTGACGCTGGTGTACCGGCTCGTCTTCCCCTATCCGGACGAGTTCCTGCCCGCACGAGCCCCGGCCTCCACGACGACCGGCACCTCGACCAAGACAGCCACCGGCTCTGGTGCCGACTCGCGGCCGGCTCCAGCTCACCCGTGCCGAGTCCGCTCTCCGGCAAACGCGAGCAGACGACCAAACCCGCTCCTCCGGCATCTTCCTCCCCTCCGTACTGACAGGCGTTGAATTCTCGCACAGGACTGACATTGCGTGAGCGATGACGAGCTTGGCTGGATGACGATGGCCCTTGCCGAGGCGGAAAAGGGCAGGGGGTCGGTCGAGCCCAACCCCATGGTGGGGGCCGTTGTGGTGAGGCAGGGCCGGGTTGTGGGCCGCGGCCATCACGCGCGGTTCGGGGGTCCGCACGCGGAAGTGATGGCGCTGCAAGACGCCGGAGAGGCCGCCCAGGGAGCCACCCTCTACGTGACACTCGAGCCTTGCTGCCACCACGGCAAGACTCCCCCCTGCACGGACGCGATTCTCGCCGCCGGGCTCGCGCGGGTTGTCGCCGCGATCCGCGACCCGTTTCCCCGGGTGGACGGCGGCGGCCTGGCAATCCTCCGCTCGGCGGGGGTTCCTGTCGAACTCGGGCTCGGATCGGCGGCGGCGGCGGCCCTCAACGCCCCCTACCTCAAGCGGGTCGCCACGGGACTGCCCTACGTCACGGCCAAGTGGGCCATGACCCTCGACGGCAAGACCGCCGTGGCATCGGGCCAAAGTCAGTGGATCTCGTCCCCCGAGTCTCGGGCCCTGGTCCACCAGCTCCGAGGCCGGATGGACGCGATTCTGGTGGGTATTCGAACGGCTCTGGCCGATGATCCCCTTCTCACAGTCCGGCCGGCCGGCCCGCGAACCCCACTCCGCATCGTGATGGACTCCCGGGCGCTCTTGCCTCCGGAGAGCCGCCTGGCTCAGACCGCTCACGACGTCCCTCTTCTCGTCGCCGTCTCGGAGCAAGCCCCGGTCGACCGCTGTCTTGGGCTCAAGGAGCAGGGCTGCGAGGTCGTCATGTTTCCCGGCTCCCCCAACGTCCCCGTCAAGGATCTGTTGATCGAGCTGGGAAATCGCGAGATGACCAACCTGCTGGTGGAAGGAGGAGGAAGGATCGTCGGCTCCTTCCTTGACGGCGGGCACATCGATGAAGTTCACGCCTATATCGCGCCCATCCTGGAAGGTGGAGACCATCCGCACTCGCCGGCTCGTGGGAGAGGAACCTTGAGCATGAGCGACGCCATCAGACTACAAGATGTGATGTACCGTGAGATCGGCGGTGACCTGAGGGTCCAGGGCACCCTCCCCCAGCCCTGGCGGGCAATGCTCGATGAACTCGGCCGGGAGTAGCCTCTGATCGCCCTTGACCACGCCGGCATTCCGGAATTAGAGTCAGGGGAAGTGATGGCATGGATTTTGCCCCGGATGCGGGAAAACCTGGAGCCTCCCCTCGTGAAGGAGCTGCAACCCGAGCCCGAGGGAGTGAAGCTGGCGCCCAAGGCAGTGGTGGGGCGTGTGAGCCTCTACCTCCGACAGCTCGAATCCTTTCAGCGGCAAGGCTATACGACCATCTCGAGCAGCCAGCTCGGAGCGCCGCTGTCGATCAAGAATGCTCAGGTTCGCAAGGACCTTGCGTTCTTCGGCCAGTTCGGCCATCCCGGGGTCGGCTATCGAATCGACGAGCTGACATCCGCACTGCGGCAGGTTCTGGGAATCGACCGCGACTGGCCGCTGGCGCTGGTCGGCTTCGGCAACCTTGGTCGAGCCCTCCTGAGGTATCGGGGCTTTCGCACCCGCCGGTTTCAGATCGCGGCGGTCTTTGATAGCGACCCCCGGAAGATCGGCCTCACTCATGAGGGCCTGAAGATCGAGCCGATCGAGGCGATGCGCAAGATCGTGGCTGCCCAGAAGATCAGCCTGGGACTGCTCTGCGTGCCCGCGGAAGCAGCCCAGCGCGTGGCCGACCAGATGATTGCCAGCGGGATCACCGGCATCCTCAACTTCGCGCCGGTGCTCCTTACCGTCCCTCCCAACGTGAACGTCGTGGCCGTCGACCTCAGTGTCCAGCTCGAGAACCTCGCCTACAAGGTCCAGAAAACCCAGGAAGGGGTTCCCTGCGCCGGCTAGCCTTCCCGCTGGCCCGCTCGATCGATAAGATAAGAGCACCATTACCCGGTGGTGAAACGGTATCACAACAGGTTTTGGTCCTGTTTTTCCAGGTTCGAATCCTGGCCGGGTAGCTCATCTGCCCTTCCGATTCGATTCAGCCTTGTTCTCGAAGTTTTGATGGCCGCGGTCACTCAACGGGAGCTCGCCTGGGCGAGAATCGGCACCACGTTCTGCTGCAACCCCCCGGTCACGTGGACCTTCCCGGCGGCGTCGACGAAGACGTTGATCTCGCTCCGGACACCGAATTCGGCCTGGTAGATTCCTGGCTCGACGGAGAAGCAGGTCCGGCGCAGCACCAGGCGTTCCTCGTGGGTCTCGAGGTTGTCCATGTTGGCGCCGTTGCCGTGAACCTCCTGGCCGATGTTGTGTCCGGTGCGGTGGATGAAGTAGGGCCCATAACCGGCCTCGACGATGACCTTTCTGCAGGCGTCGTCGACTTCCCAGCCCTGAAGCGGAATTCCGGCCGCGTAGGCATCGCGCACCCGGGCGATCGCGGCATCGCGTGCCCTGGCGACGATCGCGAAAATGCTCTCGTATTTCTCGGGAACCGTCTCGCCCACGAAGCCAACGCGAGTCAGGTCGCTGTAGACCGCACGCGGCTTGTCCAGCTTGCACCAGAGGTCGATCAGCACGAAGTCGCCCGGTCCGATCACTCCGTCCTGGCCGGGAATGGGCTCGTAGTGCGGGTCACCGCTGTGCGGGCCGACGCCGACGATCGGTGGGCTGTAAGTCGTCATGCCGTGGCGTTGAAAGTGATTCATGATCGCCGCCTGCACCTCGGTTTCGCGGATCGTTCCACCGTCCCGGATCCGGTCCCCGATCAGACCCCAGGCCAGCTCGTAGGCCGAGGTAGTGCACGTTTCGGCCGCGCGGTGCATTCGCCACTGGTCGTCGTCCCAGGTGGCCTCGAATTGCTGGATCAGGTCTCCCGAGGAGGCGAGCTCCACGCCGAAGGCCCGGATCACCTCGACGGTTCCGCCATCGACCTTCGAGACGTAGGGGTTCGACACCCTGGGCGCATATTCCATTGCCACCCGGCGCTTCCCCGCGACGACATTGCCGATGCCTGCCTCGAGCTCTTGCCAGGTGAGATAGATGATCTTGCCCCCGGGCAGGTGATCGAGCGCCCCCGTCTCGATCCGGTGGACCAGCTTGGTCGGGTCGCCCGTGGCCGGGATCATGTAGAAGAACCGTCGCGAACCGACCGGCCGGGCCTCCAGGTCGAGAACGCGCCGAGTCAGGACGTTACTGCCCCGGAAGTCGTAAAGGAGCCACCCGTCAAGGCCGAAATCCCGAAGACTCTTCTGAATGGCGGACAGATCAAACATCGAAACATTTCCTTTAACGAGAGGATTTCGATTCCAGTTGAGATCCGGCTCCGGCCAGACGGTAGAGAGTCCTCGTCACCTCGAAGGCATCACCCTTCGCGCCCTGGAGCGTGAGGGGGCGAGGCGCCAAGAGGCCGAGGGCCGAGGGAACGTCCAGCACCTGAAGGACATTAAGGAAGATCGGGCCGTCACGGTGCGAGGCACGGGGTTCAACGATCAGCACTTCCTTGAGGGACGGCTCGAAGACCGCCGCGTAGGCTGCGATGACGCCGGACCGCCGAGCCCCGGCGATTCGCCACCGTCGCGAGTCTCCCGGAAGGCTCGACAGCCAGCGAGCCGCCGCCGCGGCGTCCCAGACCCGGCCCTGATCGACGGTCCGCCCTACCAGCGCATGAGCCCGCTCGACGTAGTTCGGCGGCGACTTCCGCACCCAGGCCGTTGGCCCCAGCCCTCGAGGCGCCAGGACCACCACTGCATCCTCGTCCTCGATCGACCGGGCCCAGCCCGGAATCCCGTCCAGAGTTTCCCCTTCGTCAAGCACGATCAGCGTCACCCGCGCCGCGGACGGTCTTCGAGACCTCAGGTCGAGGATGGCCACCTCGATTTCTCCTTCGGTCTTGAGCCACCGCGGAGACTTGCCCTCATCAGCGTCCTCCCGGGGTCGCGCGGGGGGGATCCGGTCCGGGAAGGTCCGGAACGGGCTCTTCGCGGAATCGTATGGGTAGTTTTGAGGCGTTTTTCGACCCTCGGTGTGTAAGGACTGGTTTGAGAATCGCACATCTAGCTTGTTTGTCGGAGACTCGCGAGATCTCTGTGACGTAGAGATGTGGCTCGATTTTCGGAGGCATGACTCCGGTGTCCGACGGCACCTACAAAATGGCCCCCGGTGGCTTTCACCGTCAGGGGCCTGATGCACCCTCGGCGCACCGTTGACCTGGTTATCCCTTGTCGGGTTGCCCCCCCCAAAGCCCGACTCCGTTTCACCAGGCACCATCAGATTAGCCCCGACCGAACAACGCGGCAATCCGCCATCGGACACCGGAGTCCTGCCTCAAAAAATCCTTCTATGTGATATTCCAGGAGCTTTAAACAATTACCAGCACGCTTTGGAGAAGAGCCCGTCTTCAGAGCTTCGGCAGCATGCAGGTGAGGATCTTCAGTCGGAAGTACTCCTCATCGCGATAGCCGTAGGCCCGACGTTGGAGGGCACGGATCTTGTGGTTGAGTCCCTCGACGAATCCCCAGGGCACCTTATTCTCCACGTGGCAGTAGGCCTCGACGCCGTCCCAGTGAGCTTCGACCATATCGGCGAATTTCTGAGACGGCTCCAAGCGTTGCTTGAGGGGCGCCTCCTCCTCGTCGTCGCTCAAGATCTGGTCGATGATCGACTGGAAAGCTCCCAGGACTGAAGCGGTCCGATTCCTCTCGCGGGGAATGGGATTGGGCTCCGGATGCTTCAAGACCTTCCGGATCGTGTTCCGCGAGTGTTCAAATTCAAGGGCGATTCGCTTGATGGGCATCCCATCCCGATGAGCCCGCCGAATGGCACCGTAATCGTCCACTGTAAGCATTTCCTTGGCCTCCGTGCGAGTGAGCGAGTGAGTGATTCCGTGCGGGAATGCTCGCCCTAGCGAAGGCGCTTACGGGGGTCATTCTTAGGCGCTCGAAATGCCCCTGAGGGGGTCAATTCTTGGCGCTCAGTTCCAGCTGGGGCTGGGCGGCTGTCTTCGACCTCGCGGGGAGGGAAGTCACGGACGTTGCCGTCCTCCGCCAGTTGGCTGGGTTCGTAAATGAGGAGGACGCGCCGGCCACGGACTACATCGGCGGCACGCCCGAGGAGGATACGATCGCGGAGGCGCTGGAGCCGAGCGGCCAGCTCCGCTTCACACTTCGCGACGGAGAGCGGAGGCTTCGGGTGTTCAACGAGTATGTAGCCCGTCGCCCGCTCACGCCGGCGGAGTTGCGTTGGCTCGGCGATTACACGTTGGGTCAGTGGTCCGACGGCATGGGGGAATATGTCTTTGTGCCGAGCGGTCCGTTCGAAGGATACAAGCTTCAGCCGCTTGACCAGCACGAAGTCGCCGCACCAGAGTACCCGTTCATCGAAGAAGTCGGGACTGGGCCTGACGCCTGACCTCACGTTGCAGCGGACCCGGCCCTGCGTGGTGATCGCTGGACGATCGAGCGGTGCACCGCCAGCCGGCCACCGGCTACGATGGGGTGGGAGGTGCCGCCATGCCGATTCACGACTGGACCCGGGTGACTGCCGGAACGTGGCACGACTTTCACCTCGCGTGGATTGCGGAAATTCGCAATACGCTCAACGGGGGCCTCTTACCATCGTGCTACTACGCGCAAGCCGAGCAAATCGCCGGGCCGCTGGAACCGGACGTGCTCACCTTGCAGACTCCCGACTTCGCGCCGGAGCCCGACCCTGACATCCCGGCTGGCGGCGGACTGGCCGTAGCCACGGTCCCGCCGCGGGCAAGGCTGGTCGCAGAAGCCGAGATCAACGAATACGTGCTCAAGCGAAGAACGCTCGTCATCCGGCACTCCAGTGGCGACCGCATCGTCGCGCTGCTCGAGCTTGTCTCACCGGGCAACAAGGCCGCTCAGTACGCCCTCCGCTCGTTCGTCGACAAGGCCGTCGAGGCCCTCTTCCGGGGCTACCATCTCTTGATCGTCGACCTCTTTCCGCCGTCACCCCGCGATCCCCAGGGCATCCATGGAGCGATCTGGGCCGAATTCAGCACCACGGCGTTCACGCTGCCGCCGGGCGAGCCGTTTACCCTGGCGGCGTACTCGGCCGGCCCGGTCAAGCGGGCCTACATCGAGCCGACCGCCGTCGGGCACGAGCTGATCGAGATGCCGCTCTTCCTGGAGCCCGAGATCTATATCAACGTGCCGCTTGAAGAAACGTACATGGCGGCTTACCGCGGGGTCCCCCAGCGCTGGAAGTGCGTGCTCGAGGACCGAGCCTGAAAGGGATCGCCCCCCAACTTCAGAAAAAGCATAGCTCCCACCAACTCGGAATCGAGTCGGCAGCGACTACCTGAGTCCGACGATGAAAACCTCCTCATCAGCCGCTGACCCACAACGGGATGCTCGATCTTGAGAGAAAAAATTCTTGCACCATTCGCCAGGCTCGCGGCGTAGCAGGAATGTTGGGTGCCTGGAAAACCCAATCGGCCGGGACCTCCACTCGGCGGGCCCGGCTCCCTTTCCTCAGGGAAGAGGAAACCCACATAAAGGAGCATGGCGATGCAGGGTTGTCACATCCGGCCCATCCTGGGCAAACTCCCCAAGGCACTGGTCGCCCTTAGCCTCGCGACGTGGATCGTCACGGGTTCATCGGCGTTCGCCAGGGGTGGGGGCGGTGGTGGTGGTCACGGCGGAGGCGGAGGCCATGGCGGAGGAGGCCACAGCGGCGGACATTCGGGCGGGGGCTATCATGGCGGGGGCCACGCCGGATACGGAGGCTACACACATCACTATCCAGGCAGCTCCGGATTCTTTTTCCCTGGCCTCTTCCTGGGCGGTTATGGATACGGGTCCGGATACGGCTATTGGCCCGACTACGGCTATGGGTCCGGCTATCAGAACTACTACTACCCATCCAACTACGGGTACACTTACAGCAATCCCACCTACACCTACGTCCCGAACTACGTCGATCCCTCCTATGGTGCGACCTACGTGAATCCCGGCACGTACACGACAGCGCCCGGGACGGTGGTGGTTCAGCCCACCGCGCCGGTCGTCGCATCGCTGGGAGCCCAGGGCGCCTACCTCGGGATCGACGAGGAAGCGGTGGTCGACCCGGAGGGCCAGGGGATGAAAGTCGTCAAGGTTTATCCCGGATCCGCGGCCGAACGCGCGGGATTGCAGGTTGGCGACGTCATCCACTCGGCCAACGGATTCCTCACCCAGGTGCACGGCAACCTCACCTGGATCATCAACACTCAGGCCCCGAACGGGGTGCTGAACCTGAACGTCCGCCGGGCCAGCGATGGGCGCGATGTCCCCATCGTCGCTCAGTTACCTTGAGCTGATCAACGAGCTCGGCCCCCGGGCCAGGCGCGGCGGAACGGGGGCCGAGTTGATGATCCCGTCCTCGGTGTCGGTGGGGCGTTCACGATCGGGCCTGATCCTCAGGTGAGGGGCGAGCCGGGCCAGGGTCACCGGGCCAAGCCCGCGCACCCGGCGGCGGAGATCCTCGGTCGATCCAAACGGGCGAATCTCGCGCTGCTCGATCAGCCTCTGGACCAGGCTGGGTCCCACATGCGGCAACGCTTCCAGAACGCTGGCCGGCGCCGTGTTGGGGTCGATCACCAGCACGGGAACGACCCTGGACGCGGTTCGCACATCGCAACCCGCGGAATGAGCGGCCACGCGCAGGGCAATCCCCGCGATGAGCGTGAAAAGGGCCAGCAGCAACCGTGTGTGGACCGGCCATGGCCAGGGGCCGGCACCCCGCCCCCGTGAGGTCGTGCCCTGCTCCAGGGAGAGGCCGCTGTCGCTGAACATTCGTATCACAACCCTATGTGGGGTCGGGAGTTAGCGAGTCGATCGAGCCGATGCCCACGTCCTCAGCGTACAGCCCGCGCGGGGAGGGTTCAAGGCGGAGCCCGGGTCGCGTTGTCGGTCGATCGCGGGTTTGCTCAGTCGGAAGCCGCGTCGTTTTCGGACGGTCCCGGGCCGACGGGCGGGAGCGGGGGGCTTGCTCGTCGCGTGGATGGCCTCGCGGACGAGGAAGCTCCAGTAGGCGGGGTTGTTGCGGGCCATCTCCCATTCCTGGAGGATGGCCGTGCAGACACCCCGTGCTGGCCCGGCGGGCTCTTCCTGCTCGGCGATGATCGCCAGGAGCGAGGCTTCCAGGGCCTCGGGCTCGGGGTCGAGGACGACCAGGCGATTGAGGATCCGCTGCCGCACCGCTTCGCCGGCCAGGTCAGCCTGCTGGTCCCTGGCCCTGGCACGTGGCGGGACACCCCCGGTCGCCAGCAAGATCCGGGCAAAATCACCGGGCCGGAGCGGAGGCGGAGGACTGGGATCAGGCTCGGCGAATGGCATCTCGAGGATCGCTCCATCGGCTCTTGCGAAACGAGCGGGTATTGTCGATGCACCTGCGAGCGTAGAATGATCTAGCGGTGAAGTGATCGTCAACCCGATCATGCCGCCTGGGAGGGGAGTTTGTGTGTCCATGGCGACCGCGTCGTGCCCGGCTGCACCAGGTTCTGGCTCCAGTCCGTTGCCTGCAGGCCTCGATGACCGGGCCCTTGATCGCACGGACGCAGGAGATCGGCCGCGAGCTGTTCGAGCGGATCGGCCGCGGGCCGAAACCCTGGCATCGCGCCTGGTGGGACGACCGGGTGATGAACTGGACCCTGGCCGATCCGCTGGTTCGGGTCCAGCTTTTCCGGTTCATCGACGCCCTGCCGGCCCTGCGGTCTCCCGGCTCGGTGCGGCGGCACCTGTCCGAGTACCTGGCGGAGGCCGGCGACGGAGTGCCCTGGTGGCTGAGCCTGGCGGTAAAGATGGCGCCCCCAGGCACGGATCGCGAGGCGCTCCTGGCCTGGTCGGCGCGCTCCGCGGCCGGGGTGATGGCGAGGAAGTTCATCGCCGGGCGCCACGCCCGATCAGGCCACCAGGACCGTTCTGGGCCTGCGGCAAAGGTCGCTGGCCTTCACGGCCGACCTGCTGGGTGAGGCCGTGATCAGCGAGGCGGAGGCCGACCTCTACCAGCAAACCTGTCTGGACCTGATCCGCGGCCTGTCCGGCCCGCTCGGAGCGGCCCCGGAGATTCCCCTGATCGACCGCGATCAGAACGGACCGATCGCCCGCGTCAACCTGTCGCTGAAGCTGTCGAGCCTGACCACCCACTTCGACCCGATCCATGCCGAGGCCACGATCGCCAGTGTGGCCGGGCGGCTCCGCCCCATCCTTCGAACGGCCCGCGAGCTGGGCGCGTATGTTCATGTGGACATGGAGCAGTATTCCTACCGGGCTCTGAGCTACACCCTGTTCCGCCGGGTTCTCTCCGAGCCCGAGTTTTGCGACTGGCCGGACGTCGGCATCGTGATCCAGGCCTACCAGCCCGAGGCCGAGGCCGAGCTGAGGATGCTCCGGGACTGGGTGGAATCACGCGCCGCGCCGATCACGATCCGGCTGGTCAAGGGAGCGTACTGGGACTACGAGGTGCTGACCGCCCGGCGGCTCGGCTGGCCCGAGCCGGTGTTCCTCCGGAAGTGGCAGAGCGACGCGATGTACGAGCGCTGCTCTCGGTTCCTGATGGAGCACCATGAGAAGCTCCGCCCGGCCTTCGGCAGCCATAACATCCGCAGCCTGGCTCACGCGATCGCAGCCGCCGAGGCGGCGGGCGTTCCTCCGGCCGGTTTCGAGCTTCAGACGCTGCACGGAATGGGCGACGTCATCCAGGATGTGCTCGTGGCTCGGGGCCACCGCGTCCGCGTTTACACCCCCTACGGCGCCATGCTTCCGGGCATGGCCTACCTGGTTCGCCGCCTGCTCGAGAACACGTCCAACGAGTCGTTCCTGAAGGCGAGCTTCGCCGAGCGCGCCAGCGCCCAGGACCTGTTGCGAAATCCCGAGGAGATCGGAGCCATGCTGAGCATGAATCGGACGCGGCGGACGAGCTCCGTGGCCGCCCAGTCCAGCCCCGAGCTGCCCCCGTTCCGCAACGAGCCCGTGACCGACTTTGCCCGCGTCGAGAATCGCCAGGCCATGGCACGGGCCATCGAGGACGTCCGGCGGAAGCTGGGACAGACCTATCCCTTGCTGATCGCGGGCGAGGAAATCCGCACCGAACCGCGCCATCTCGACTCGTTCGATCCCAGCCAGAGCTCGCGCGTGGTGGGTCGAACCGCGATGGCCGGTTTCGAGCATGCGGAGCAAGCCGTCACCGTGGCGCGGAAAGCGCTTGCGGCGTGGGCCGCCAGGCCCGCGCGTGAACGGGCCGGGGTCTTGATGAAGGCGGCCGAGCTCATGAGGCAGCGCCGGTTCGAGCTGGCCGCGTGGGAGATCTTCGAGTGCGGCAAGCCCTGGCGCGAGGCCGATGCCGACGTTGCCGAGGCGATCGATTTCTGCGAGTTCTATGCGCGGGAGATGATCCGGCTGGCCGAACCGCGGCGCCGCGACGTGGCCGGCGAGACCAACGCGTGCGAGCACATCCCGCGCGGGGTCGCGGTTGTGATTCCCCCCTGGAATTTCCCCCTGGCCATCCCCTGTGGCATGACGGTCGCCGCTCTTGTGACCGGCAACACGGCGGTGCTCAAGCCGGCCGAGCAATCGCCCGTGATCGCCTGGCACCTCGTCCAGATCCTCATCGAGGCAGGCCTTCCGCCCGGGGCCCTCGCCTATTTGCCAGGCCGCGGAGAGGAGATCGGCCAGGCCCTCGTGAACCATCCCGGAGTGGACCTGGTGGCCTTCACCGGCTCGCGCGACGTGGGTCTGCTGATCAACCGCCAGGCCGCCGAGACCCGCCCGGATCAGGATCACGTCAAGCGGGCAATCGCCGAGATGGGGGGCAAGAACGCCATCATCGTCGACGACGACGCCGACCTCGACGAGGCCGTCGTGGGCGTGGTGCAAAGTGCCTTCGGCTACTCCGGCCAGAAATGCTCGGCCTGCTCGCGGGCCATCGTCCTGGAAGGGATCTACGACGCCTTCCTCGCCCGCCTCGTCGAGGCCGCCCGGGCCATCAAGATCGGTCCTGCCAGCGACCCGGAGACCCTGGTGGGCCCGGTCATCGACGCCGAGGCCCGCAAGCGCATCAATGACTATCGCCAGATCGCCATGCAGGAGGGCCGGGTCGTCCTCGATTCGGATGTGAACGAACTGGCGGATGTCGGCACGTTCGTCGGCCCCCTCATCATCGCCGACGTTGCTCCCCAGGCGCGGATCGCTCAGGAGGAGATCTTCGGCCCGATCCTCGCCGTGCTCAAAGCGAGGGACCTGGACGAAGCCTTGCAGATCGCCAACGGAACCCGGTACGCGCTCACCGGGGGGCTCTACTCGCGCAGCCCCGTGCACATCGAACGAGTCAAGCGCGAGTTCGTCGTCGGCAATCTGTACGTCAACCGAGGAATCACCGGCGCCCTCGTCGATCGGCATCCGTTCGGCGGCTTCAAGCTCTCCGGTATCGGCACCAAGGCCGGCGGCTCAGACTACCTCCTCGAGTTCGTCCTCACCCGGAGCATCACCGAGAACACCATGCGCCGGGGATTCGCACCCGAGGACCTCGGCGAGCTCAACGCCACGAAGGGACAGGGCAAGGACGATTGAAGGCTGAGACGAACAACCCGACCTGCTTCGATCATCCAGCCCGCCGCCGTCTCTGTGGCGATGTCGGAGCCGGCCCGAACGTGATCGGCTGACCGAACTCGGCACACAGCGGTTCTTCCAGCCTTTCGTAGTCCCGGAATTGCATCCTCAGGCCCAGGTGGCGCAGATTGGTCCCGAAGACGATCACCCCGGCATCGGCAAGGCTGGTATCGACGGCCGTTCTCAATCCATAAAGTCTGCCGAACGCGGGGATGGCTCCCGGCTCGCAATTCGCGAAGATGCGGCCGAGCTCCTCGGGTGTCGCCAGGCGGAGCGAGCCCGGCGCAGCCCGCAATGCGACACCCAGGCCGTCGAGGTTTACCCGCGACGTCGCCGGCAGGACCGCCAGCACGAAATCATCTCCCGCCGTGACCAGAACCGACTTGGCCACGCTCCGCCCGGAGACATGAACGTAGCCGGCCAGCCTCGTCGCTGAGGATGCCGGGCGGTGGAAGAAGGTCTCGAACCAGACGCGCCGTGTCCGCAGAAAATCCACAACATACATGAGATGTCGCCTCCGAAGATGGGTCTCTGCAGGTAATATATCGGCCCCTGTGAACCCTGGAGGTTTTTGTGGACATTTCCGTGCCCGGGCAATCCGCACAACCGTTACCCTTTCGCGAATCCTTGTGTCCCGACATCGGTGCACGGACCGCTCTCTTCCGCGCAGCCGGCCTCACACGCGGCCGACGGTCTTGACCCAGGCGCGGAGGACCTCGGCAACGCTCCACGCCTGGGCGATGCAGCCGCGAGGTGTGAACGGGGGCTCGGCGTCGAAGATCTCGCTGATCGTGCCCAGGGCCCCCTCGTCGAGGTGAGGGCGAAAGCCATCCAGGAACTGGCGGGCACCGGCGCGGTTGTCGGGGTGGACCTTCAGCCAGGCGTCGATGAACGGGCCGATCAGCCAGGCCCAGACCGTGCCCTGGTGGTAGGCCGCGTCACGAGCCCGCAGGTCGCCGAAGTAGCGCGACTTGTAGTCAGGGTGGCCAGGCGCCAGCGAGCGCAGGCCAACCGGAGTCAGCAGTTGCTGCCGCACCACGTCCAGGACCGCCTCCCATCGTCTTCGGTCCAGCACCTCGTGCTTCAGCGAGAGGGCCAGGAGCTGATTGGGCCGGCAGGCGGCATCGTCGCCATGCTCGCCGTCCACCACGTCGAACAGGTAGCCGCCGGCCTCGTACCAGAACCGGTCGTTGAACGAGGCCTGCGCCCGATCGGCCAGGCAGGCGTACCGCTCGGGATTGGCAGGGGCATGGGCATCGGCCTGGCCCCCGCCCTCGCCACGCGACTCGCGCACCCAGGCCTCGAGCAGCCGCAAGGCGTTGTACCAGAGCGCGTTGATCTCCACCGCCTTGCCCCGCCGGGGTGTGACCACCCAGTCGCCCACCTTGGCGTCCATCCAGGTGAGCTGGTAGCCCTCGGCTCCCTGGCGAAGCAGGCCGTCGTCGGGATCGACGCCGATTCCGAACCGCGTTCCCTCGATGTGGCAGTCGGCGATCTCGATCAGACGGGGTAGGAGGACCAGCAGGGTCTCGCGGTCATCGGTCCATTCCAGGTAGCGATCGACCGCGTGGAAGAACCAGAGCGAGGCATCAGCGGTGTGGTAAAGGCCGTCGGTGCGGCCCTCGGGAAACAGGTTGGGGATGAGTCCATCGCGGACGTAATGGCCGAAGGTGCGAAGGATATACCCCGCCTCCGCAGCACGGCCGGTGCTCAGGGTCAGCCCCTCGAGGCTGATCATCGTGTCGCGCCCCCAATCGGTGAACCAGTGATAGCCGGCGATCACCGTGCGGACCTCCTCGCCGGCGGCATGCGCGCGGGCGGCGTCCTCGACCCTGCCGGCGGGAGTGATCAGGAACTGATCGGCCGCGAGAACCAGCTCTTCGGGAAAGGGATCGTCGGCCTGGCCCGGTTTGCCCGATCCAGCGCGGCGTGCCGCTGCGATCAGACGCGACTCGGCGCTCGCGCTCGGCCTTCAGCGCCTCGTTAAAGGGCATCGCCAGAAGGGTCTCCCACGGCTCGACCGAGGCGACCAGGGTCACCGGTGCCGCCCCGGTCAGCTCCACGTGGAAGAACCCCGGGCTCCACTGGTCGCCAATCGCCTGGTAACCTCGCTGGGCTTCGAGCGGAAAGAGGATCTCGGCCGTGTTGGCGGCATCGAGGGTGAAGGCCGCGCCGGTCCCCCGCAACGTCAATCGCAACGGTGGGATGCCGTCGCCGGTCGAGATCTCGTACCGGTCACCCCAGGCCGTGAAGCGGTAGGGACCGGGATGGGCGGAATTCACCGACGCGTCGTGGGGCCGGAAATGGACCAGCGGCCGGAGCTGGAGCACGACCTTTCGCCCCTCGCCGTCACCCACCAGCCGGTAGGACAACATGACCGTGTTCTGGAGGTGGGGAACGAGCAAGCGTTTCTCCAGCGTGACCGTGCCCGCCTGGTACTGCCACACCGGCAGCCCCATCTCCAGTCGGAACCTGACGACCCGGGTGTTCGCCGCGTACACAGGGCGGCCGGCCAGGGCCTCGGGCACCAGGGCAAACGCTTCCCCATCATCCTGTACCCGCTCGTGAAGCTGGTTGAGCATCATCGTCCGGCTGAGGGGAGTCGGCAGCGCGGCGATCAGCAGGCCGTGATAGCGCCGGGTCGGCACGCCGCATACCGTGCCCGAGGCGTATCCGCCCAATCCGTTGGTGACCAGCCACTCGCGCAGTTGCTCCGCATCCCCGGGGCGGTGCTCGGAGGAAGAATCGATGCTCGTGCAGGGATCCTCGATGGTGCGGATGAGGTTCATGATCGCCGCCCCTCCGTCGTACTCGCCTTCCCACCTCGAGGCCAGGACGAGCCATCCTGAAATCAGACCGTTCCGGGCTCGTTGCGAGACTCATCGCCCTGGGCCGGCGCCGGTGCCATGAGAACCGCGGCATGAGCTGCCAGTCGCCAGTTCTGCTCCTTTGACTCGGGCTCGGCCGTGCCGCCCCCCCCATAGCGCGGGTCTTCACTCGACCAGAGAACCCGCCATCGCTGCCCCTCGGCCACCGGAGCGAGGAGCGGCTCGGCCACGATCGTCAGGCAGAGCTCGGCGCCGAGATTCAGCAGGAGCAGACGGTCGTCCCCCTGTCCTTCTGGATCGAACCAGCGGAGCACCAGCGCCTCGGGCCCAAGCACCGCTCCGTCCACTGCGCCCGATCGCTGTCCCGCACAAATCGTTGCATCCCGCCGGCGGAGCCGCAAGAGGTCGCGGTGCAGCTCCAGAGACTCGGCGTGGCGGCTCAGCTCGCGCTCGGAGTGGTCGAGCTTCGAGTCGTCGAAGAGCGTGCGGTCGCTCGGGTCAGGCACCCGGGCCTGCATCTCCTCCGTGGCCAGGCTGGGAAATTGCCTGAGGAACCGCCGGCGCCCTCGGCGCATCTCGGCGGCCAGTTCGGGCCGGAGATCGCTGAAATATCGGAACGGGCTCGAGGCTGCGAACTCCTGCCCTTGAAACAGCAGGGGAGTGGCGGGGCCAAGGAGATGGAGAGCCGTCAGGGCGCGAACGCGGCCGGGAGTGGTCAGCGCGTGGAGTCGATCACTCCGGGCCGAGTTGGCGATCTGGTCGTGGTTCTGGAGGTAGCCGACAAACGACGCTGGAGCCACGTCCAGCGCCGGTGTGCCACGTCGCTTTCCTTGCCGAAGATTCCACTGCCCCTGGTAGAGCCACCCTCGCCGGACCACCGAGATGAGCTCCTGGGGCGAGCCGTGGTAGTCGCCGTAGTAGGCCTCGCGATTGCCGGTCGCGGCCACCATGGCGGCGTGGTGAAAATCGTCGCTCCAGAGCATGTCGAATCCAGGTCCGCCGCGGGTCGGATCCCGCAGCAAACGCACGCGCTGCGGCTCGCTCTCACCGATGGCAAGCGCCCGCCGGCCGCGGGCTGCCTCGCGCATCCGCGTGACGATGTCTTCGAGAATGTGCCGGGAACTGGTATCGAAAAGGCCCTGGGTCGCATCGACACGCAAGCCGTCGAAGTGATACTCCTCGATCCAGCAGGTGACGTTCGCCAGCACAAACTCGCGAACCGGCCCGCAGTTCGGGCCATCGAAATTGAGCGTTTCGCCCCATTCCGACTTGTGCTGCCGCGAGAAGTAATCGTCGGCATAGTGCTGCAGCACGCACCCCTCCGGGCCCATGTGGTTGTAAACCACGTCAAGAATCACCGCGAGTCCCAGGGCATGGGCGCGGTCCACGAAAGCCTTTACGTCATCCGGCGAGCCGTAGCAGTGAAACGGGGCAAACAGATCCACCCCGTCATATCCCCAGTTGAAGGCGCCGGGCACCTCGGCCAGGGGCATGATCTCCAGGACCGTGAGTCCCAGGTCCGAGAGGTAGGGAAGCTGCTGCCCGGCAGCAGCCCAGGTGCCCGCGGGCGTGAACGTCCCGATGTGCAACTCGTAAAGGACCTGCCCCTCGATCGACTCGACCCCGCGCCAGGCCTGGTCGGTCCAGCGAAAACCCCCCGGATCAATCACATCGGACGCACCGAACGGCCCCTCGGGCTGGAACCGCGAGACCGGGTCAGCCCAGAGGTCGCCGCCCGGCCCGCTCAGCCGGTAACGATAGCGCGTGCCCGCCGCCGCCGCGGGCGCTGTCCCCGCGAAGTAACCGCCGGCCTCCGCCGTCAGCTCGACCGTCCCGGGAGATCCAGGACCTGCTTCAAGCACCGCCTCCACCACGCGGTGCTTAGGCGCCCAGACCCGGAAATGCACCCCGCCCCCCGGCACCGGCTCAGCCCCGACCGGCAGCCGGCGCCAGACCGCGCCGGCCTGCTCGACGGCCCCCCCCTGCCGCTGCCCCAAGGCCTCGCCCCGGCCCTGGTCCTGCTCCAAAACCATGCTGCTCATCCTCGTGGTCAACCACTCCGCGCACGCTGAACGCCCGGACCATCGGGCTCGAGTCCCACGCGGGCCAACCCGAACGAGCCATGCAAATCCAGCGCCATAACCATGTTTCCGGCGCCACCGGGACCTCCTGGGAATGGGGTCTATCGAGTTCCGCCGAGACAGGGAGACTGAGGTTGCCCGGTTTCCCCTTTCGGCTTAAGATGCGGCCTATCAAGTCTCGTGGCCGGACCCGGGGTGGACTTTTCCCGTCGCCATGTTCCCTTGCGAGAATCGGACGAACGACAAGGAGGTCGTCGTGCTGTCCCGAACCTTCATGGACGCGCATCCTGCCGCACGCGCGGGCCTGCCCGCGATTCTCATCGTGACGGCCTGCCTCTCAGGGTGCGCGTCGATCACCCAGGACGTTCATCGCTACTACAGCCAGATGGCCCACAACTACAGGCAGGCCGAGGACAAGGCCAAGATGGACGCCCTGACCCTCGAAAGCGAGTCGCGGTCGCTCCTCCAGGCCGGAGACTTCCACAAGTACAACAGGGCTCAGAAAGAGCTCGCCCGGATCAAGGACTGGCAGTCGCATTGCGCTCGGCAGCGCGAGCGATTCGAGGCGGCCGCGCAGAAGATGGAAGGGCCTGCTGATCCCAAGAACGTGCCAGGCCAGGGAACGGAACTGCCGTCCGTGATCCCCTGAAAACAGGCCCCCAAGCTGGCCCTCGGCGGCCGGGCCAAGGCACGTAGTCTTGACTGGCCGGATGCACCCTCCCGGTTCTGCTGACGGGATAGATGGCCGGGGTCGAAGCCGGCGTCAGTCTCGTAGGGCAGGATTCATCCTGCCGGTATTGGCTCACTCGGCAGGACAGGTCCTGCTCTGCCGTTGTGAGCCAAGCGAAGGCAAATGGCTGTAGGGTGGAAGCCGGCTTCAGCCGGCAAGCCCCCAGGTCTGCCGGGCTTCGCTCGCCATCCCCGGGCACGCGCACATTGCGAATCCTCGAGCCAGCGCGGAGGATGGAGGAACCCTATCCTCATCGGCAGCCTGGACTCAAGGAACATGCGACGCTTCCTCATATTGATTGTCTACGAGTCGTCGATCGGGGCGTGCTTGTTCGGCTCGGCGGGGCGGCTCGACCTCCCCTGGTTCTGGGCCTTTATCGCCGTCCACCTGGGACTTGTCCTCAGTCTGGCCTCGAGCCTGGATCGCGGATTGATGCGCGAGCGGCTCCGGCCCGGTCCCGGGGGCGAGGACCGTAACCTCCGCTGGCTGCTGACACCGTTCTTGCTGGCTCAACTGGTCGTGGCGGGGCTGGATGCCGGCCGATTCGGCTGGTCGGGCCCCCTGCCCCCCGCGGTTCATGCCGTCGGCCTCGTCGCCGATGCCGCGGGCCTCGTCCTGGCCCTGCGAGCCATGATCGTCAACCGCTTCTTCTCCCCGGTGGTTCGCATCCAGGAGGAGCGCGGTCACCGCCTGATCAGCGAGGGCCCGTACCGGTTCATCCGGCATCCGGGATATGCCGGGATGCTCCTCTCGTTCGCCGGGGTTGGACCTGCCCTGGGCTCCTGGTGGTCGCTCGTGCCGTTGATCCCCGTAGTTCTTCTGATCTTCCGTCGGCTGCTGATCGAGGACCGCTACCTGCGTGAGCACCTCGAAGGCTATGCCGGATACGCCCAGCGCGTCCGCTACCGTCTGCTGCCGGGGGTGTGGTGAGCGCTGCCGGCGATTCCACGCTACGCACCCAGGAAAACCAACGACGTTCGAGAGCCCTGGCCGAGGCTCCGGTGCGGGCTCTTCCGGCCAGGTCTCACGCCGGATCTAAACGCTGAATTCGCCATGTGAAAGTCCTTAAACCTCACAACGAGCCGATTCAGGGCTCGATTCCAATGGGTCGCCGGATGGAGCCGGCTCCTACAGGATGATCGGTCGGCGGCGGGGAACCCCGATGGCTGGGTCGGCCGCCTCCTGCAAATCTGTAGGAGGCTGCTCCGTACGCTGACTCTCTCATGAATCCAAGCCCTGTGGCGCGTCAGTTAGACCTATGACGTTCGTGCGGATGACCGCGATCGGAGAAACAATGAAAGAAAGGACAGGCGTTCCCTTGTTGACTCAGCACGTTCGGTTCGTTAGCTTGTGCGAAGCATCCAGGGAGATCCACCCATATCGACCGCGCGTGCGCATCTGGTTGATGTTTCGGTGACCCGCTGGTATCATTGTGTATTGCGCTGCGTGCGGCGGGCCTACCTGCTCGGAGAGGGAACGTTCGACCGTAAAGGCTGGATCGAAGAACGCCTCCAGGAACTTGCTCAAATCTTCTCGGTGGCAGTCGCGGGGTTTGCGGTCCTGGATGACCGGTTGCACGTGCTGGTCCGGCTGGACCCGGATGTGGCCAAGGCGTGGTCGAATGAGGAGGTCGTGCGGTGCTGGGCACGCCTCTCTCCGCCGCGTGACAAGTCTCGCCAGCCGGTCCGGGTCTCCAAGGACTGGGTCCAGTCGCGGAGGAAGGATACTAAGTGGGTCACGACCGCTCGTGAGCGGCTGCAGAGCCTCAGGTGGTTCATGAAGTGCCTCAAGGAGCCACTCGCACGGCTGGCGAACCGGGAAGAGCAGACTCGCGGCGCCTTCTTCGAGGGCCGGTTCAAGAGCGTGGCGATCCTCGATGAGGAAGCACTTCTAGCCACGTGTGCTTACATTGATCTGATCCTGGTGGCCGCTGGGATTGCGGAGGCTCCCGAAGCCAGCAAGCATACCTCGATCAGGCAGCGTGTCGAGCGCGTCAAGGCACAAGGACGAGCCAAGGACTTGAAAGCCGCCCGGACGAGGCAGGGTCTCGGGCTTGAGAGCTGCGGCGGGCCTGGAGGAGGGGCTGTGGCTCTGTCCGATCGAGGACCGACGGCGGCTGGATTCGTTACGTGAAGGGATGCTGGAAGGATTCTCGCTGGGCGACTACCTGCTCCTGGTGGACTACACCGGGCGGTTGTTCCGCGAAGAGAAAGCCGTGGTCTTGCCCGAGCTGGCCGGGATCTTCGAGCGGCTGGACACCAGCGCGGAGAACTGGCAGGCGCGGCTGAAGACGCTGGCCGGAGGCCGGTTGCTGGGCCGGTTCTTCGCCGCCAGCCGAGCCCGGTTGCGGGAAGTCGCCGAGCACTGTGGCGTGCGGCACCTGGCGAACCTGGACGGCTGCGCCGCGCGATGACGCCATCCTGAACGCTGGATCTCCATCAAGGTTCCACCTCCTCTCAAGTTTCACACCCGCACCTGACGCACAGACGCCACGCCTCTACGATGTGTCGGGAAAGACGCCGTGTCCTTCCGAGATTTGCCTCCTGGGCAATTCCAAGTGACTTCGTCCCGGGTTGCCAGGGGCGGTCGACGGCAGGACCGCTCGGTTTGCTTGCTGGCCGGCTCTTCATCACAATGCCTCTCCTTCTGTCCTTTCGCGGCCCGGCACCACACAGGGCCGATTGGGTCCAGTCCTTGAGCGCGCAATGTTCGAGAGCGAGTTGCAGGCCATCCGCCGCTGCGTCCAGCGCGACGCTCCCTTCGGTTCCGAACAGTGGAGTCTCCAGATCGCCCGCCCCTTGGTCCTCGAGTCCGCCCTCAGGGAGACGGGCACCCGCGGCTGAGAGGCGGCAAGCCGCGCGACAACTGACATCTCCGTCCGTCCCTTCTTTCCCACTCCGCCGAGGCAATTCACAATGTCCCCGTGCTGCCTGGCAGCCGGGCGGAGTCGGATTGCGACGTCGCGCGGTCCTGACGGCGTTCGTGTGAGCCGGCGTTCCCGGTGGCCAGGCGAACTCCCGCGCGGGGGACGGGGGATTACAGTGGATGTGGCGATCGACGGCCCGATGAGGTCAAAACCAAGGCCCGGGAACCGATGCGACACCGACGGTCGCAAGACGAACCCCTCGGCGGATCGTCGACAGCAGATGATTCGCATGAAACGTCGGGCAGCCCGGGGATGAGAGGTCAAGCGAACCCGGGCCGAAGCGGCCCAACCGTCGACATGGGCGTGCTGCTGGCGGTGGTGGCCACTCGGCGAGCGTCCAGGATCGCGCGGGGATCGAGTCGTGGTCGAGCGGATCAGAGGTCGTACCGAGGCTGAACCTGATCTGGGTCGACAAGGAGGTGTGGACGTACACGGCGGTGGTGCTGGTGGCCGGGTTGCGATACGCGTTCGCGGAGGCCACGGCGGAGGGCCTGTGGCTGCAAGTGTCGGCCCTGTTGCTGCAGTTGGGGGTTCTCAGCGGCGAGCAGCGGTTGCTGGTCTTGAGCGACGGTGCCGCAGGGATTTCGAACGTGGTTCGAGAGCCTGGGGATTTCCCTCCAAGCGATGATCGTGTGCTGGTGGCACCTTCGGAAACGATGTTCTGAGCCGATGAGTTCCGCGGGCGGCCCCAAGGATCTCCGCCGCGCGTTCGAGAAAGAGCTGGTGGGGCCGTTGTGGGAAGGGAAGGTGACCGCAGCGATCGAACTCCTGAAGGGGGCATGGGAGTGGGTGAGGAACCCTGCTGCGGTCGAGGAGCTCCTCGCGTACCTGGAGCAGCGGCGAGCGTACATCCCCGACTACCAGCAACGGCAACGGGCGGGGTTATGGATCGCGAGCACACGGGTGGAGCAATACAACGACTGGGCGGTGTCGGCACGCTGCAAACACCAGGGGATCAGTTGGTCGCCCCATGGGGTGCTGGCCTTGGCTGCGCTGGAAGCCGCACGACGCAACGGTGAACTCGACGGTTGGCGTCGGGACCGTGCGCTCCCGGATCGTCCGTTGCCGGAACCAATGGGCAACGCCGCTTGATCGCGGAACCGGCGCACCAACTGGCGAGCGCCAGGAGGCTTTCAGCGACCAGCCGGCGTCGCGGAGCTCGCAGGCCAGCCAGTCGAGTAGCTCGGGATGGCTGTGTGGCTACCC
The DNA here is from genome assembly GCA_963816015.1 of uncultured Planctomycetaceae bacterium. Lineage (GTDB taxonomy): Bacteria > Planctomycetota > Planctomycetia > Isosphaerales > Isosphaeraceae > Aquisphaera. The sequence goes on from CAWFJM010000064.1 coordinate 118,737, forward strand.
CTGGGCGCCGAAATCTTCCTGCGTCTCGACCAGGCCCCGGCCGAAGAGCTGAGCCCAGTGCCGGTTGACCGCGACCCGCGCCGTCAGGGAATTCTCGGGAACAAGGAGCCAGAGCGCGACTCCCAGTCGGTTTCGAGGGGCATCCCTGGGCAAGGGAGAAAAGAAACCCGGCGTTGACGGCTGGACCGGATCACCCTGGTCCAGGAAATTGCCGCGGCGATGGATCCTGGTGATTCGCCGGCCCGTCTCGGGCAGCTCGCGCGTGATGGGCGTCCGCACCGAGCCCAGGATCGCGTCGATCTCCTTCTTGAGCCGGGCGATCTCGTTGCGAGTGGCCCTCGTTCCAGGGGCCGTCGCTGCTGGCGCTGGCTCGAGTGGGCTTGAGCCTGGACCACGCGGTGCGTCCTCGAGCGGTCTCTTCCCAGCGACGGAGAGATTCCATTCGATCTGGAGTCGGACTCGACAGTCGGTCTCGGAGCCGCTGGACCTGGGCTCAGCCGCGATGCGCGTTCGATCCGCGCCTGCCTGGTCGCGGGCGTGGGAAACGGCTCGGCGGGGCTGTCGTCAAACCGGTCGTGGTCGGCGGTCTGGTCGAAGAAGGCGAAGAACTGGTAATACTCCTTCTGGGTGATCGGGTCGTACTTGTGGCTGTGGCACTTGGCGCAGCCCATCGTCAAACCCATCCACACCTGGACGGTCGTGTCGACCCGGTCCTTGACGGCGGCGATGCGGAACTCCTCGTCATCGGTGCCCCCTTCGTCGTTGGTGAGGGTGTTGCGATGGAACGCCGTCGCCAGAAGCTGGTCCTTGGTCGTGCGCCGGGCAGCAGGTCGCCGGCCAGTTGCTCGGTCGTGAAACGGTCATAGGGCATGTCGGCGTTGAACGCGTCGATCACCCAGTCGCGATACCGCCAGATCGTCCGCGTCAGGTCTTTCTCGTAGCCCTTGGTATCCGCATACCGGGCCAGGTCGAGCCACATCCTGGCCCACCGCTCGCCGTAGGCCGGCGATCCCAGAAGCCGGTCCACCAGCCGCTCATAGGCGCCGGGACGGGCGTCGTGGAGGAACTGCTCGACCATCTCGGGCGTGGGGGGAAGCCCGGTCAGGTCAAGGCAGACGCGACGGATCAAGGTGGCGCCGGTCGGCCTCGGGCGAGGGCGAGAGCCCCTCCCGCTCGAGCCGGGCCAGCACGAAGTGGTCGATCGGGTTGCGCGGCCACGTCTGCATTCTTGACGACGGGAAGGGGAGCCCTGGCCGGCTTCTCGAACGCCCAGTGAGATTCCCATTTCGCCCCTTGTCCCACCCATGCTTCAAGAGCTCGACCTGCTCGGGCGCCAGCCGTTTCTCCTTCGCCGCCCGGGGGCATCTGCTCCGTCGCGTCATCCGACTGATCCGCCGCAAGGCCTCGCTCTCGTCGGCCGATCCCGGAACGAACGGCCGGCTGCCGTCCTGCTCCGCGAAGGCACCCTCCTTGAGATCGAGCCTCAGCTTGGCCTTGCGCTGGTTCTCGTCGGGACCGTGACAGGCAAAGCAATGACGGGCCAGGATCGGCCGGATGTCACGCGTGAACTTCACCGGCCTCGACGGGGCTTCTTTAGAATCCGCCGAGGAGCGAGCCTGCCATTGAGCGACAGCCCGGCCGCACGCGACCATGGTCACCAAGGCCGTGACGTTCAGAAGCGCTCGGGTCATGCTTGCCTCTCGAGGATGGAACCGGGCACTACGCCACGGCGGGGCCCCGGAACGGAGGGAACGGCCGGGAACCTTCCGGTCGCACACCAGGAATGATTTCGCCGCCTGGTTGTTGCGTTCGATCATAATCAACGCCTCCCGCTCCGGCCACGTGCCGGCCGCACTTCCGTGACGTTCCCGTCCTGGACGGTTCATGCCCGCAAAATCAATTTGCAGGTGTCGCCAAAATTCATTGTGAAACGGACTACTTCGCGGTGAGCGGCTGGAGAGTTCGCCGTGCACCGGCCAGCCCGGAAACGAGCTGCATAACGTCCGAACCTGGAAAAAAAGCACCAATCTGACCGTCCCCATCTGATATCATTGATACGTGACAGGGTCGCGATTCCATTGACACAACCATCCCTGGAAGAGTGCATGCGCCAAGGGGATTGATGTGAGCCGGGTTGGTACGAAGCGGCCGGGAAGCCCGATGGGTAGTGAGCGAGTCTTGGGAGGCGCCGCGGCGCCCTGTCGCTCGCTCGGTTGACGAGGAAATGAGCCATGTCGAGACAGCCCGTACCTCTCCTCTGGCAGGTCGCAATCGCCGCAGGTGCCGTGCTCATCGCCACGCTCGTCCGGCTCTTGCTCAGCCCGATTCTGGGTTCTCAAACCCCGTTCGCGACCTACTTCGTGGCTGTTCTGATCACGGCCTGTTTCTGGGGTTGGGGCCCGGCCGTGCTCTGTCTGGTTCTCGCGTCGTTCCCGGCTGTCTTCCTCTTTTTTCCAGCTGGCGTCGGCCAGGAGGAGCAATCAGCGGTCACGCCCATTCGACTCGGCTCTTACTACCTGGTCAGTCTGGTGGCGATCGCCATCAGCGAGGTCCATCGCCGTGTGCAGAGACGGTTGGAGGAGGAAATCCGCGAGCGTAAGAAAGTCGAGCGAGAGCTCCGCGAGTCGGAGGAATGGCACCGCGTCACGCTGGCCAGCGTAGGGGACTCGGTGATCACCACCGACACCCAGGGAAGGGTCGAATTCCTCAACCCCCTGGCCGAGAGGTTCACCGGATGGAGTTCGGGTGAGGCCGTTGGACGCGCGCTGGGCGATACGATCCAGATGCTCGATGAGCACAGCCGCCTCGAGATCGAGAGTCCCGTCGCCAGGGCACTCCGCGAGGGACGCGTCTTCAGACAGGCCAGTCATACGATCCTGGTTTCCAGGGATGGTACTGAACGCATCACCGACAACACGGCCGCGCCGATCCGGGATCAGTCCGGTCAGGTCCTTGGAGCGGTGCTTGTGTTTCGAGACGTGACGGAGAAGTGCATGGCCCAGCGGACCCTCCGTGAACAGGAGCACCTGCTCGACCTGGCTCATGTCCTGGTGCGAGACCGTGACGGCCGGATCATGATGTGGAACACCGGGGACGAGCAGCTCTTTGGTTGGACCCGGGAAGAAGCCCTCGGGAAACCCAGCCACGAGCTGCTCAAGACGCGATTCCCCCGCCCCTTGAGCGAGATCGAGGGCGAGCTCCTGCGAACAGGACGCTGGCAAGGAGAGCTCGTTCACACGCGTCGCGACGGCACACCGGTCGTTGTTGCCAGTCACTGGGTCGCCCAACTGGACGAGACCGACCAGCTCGAGACGGTTCTCGAGGTCAACAATGACATCACCGAGAAAAGGAAGGCGAAGGAAGCCCTGAAGTTCAGCGAGGAACGGTACAAGGCTCTCACCGAGCTGATTCCGCAGCTCGTCTGGACGAGCCTCCCGGATGGCCAAATCGACTACGCCAGTCCCCGATGGCTGGACTATACCGGCTTCACCGACGATCAGGCCCAGGGCGACGGCTGGTCCGCCTGCCTGCACCCTGATGACTTCGAGTCCACGTTGCAGGCATGGAAGCGAGCCGTGGAAGCGGGAAGCCCCCATCAGATCGAGCATCGCGTACGAGACGCCGCCGGCAACTACCGCTGGTTCCTCACGCGCGCGATCCCGCTCCGCGATGAGACCCATCGGATCGTCAAGTGGTACGGGACCTGCACGGACATCGATGAGCAGAAGCGGGCGAGAGACTTGCTTCGAACGGAGAAGGAGCGGCTGAAGCTGGCCTTCGAGGCCGGCCGGATGGGGACATGTGACTGGGAAGCGGCAACCGGCCAGCTCGTCTGGTCGGATACTTTCGAGCAGATCCACGGCTTGCCCCGCGGCAGCCTCAACGGCACGATCCAGGCCTTCCGAGACCTGATTCACCCGGACGACCGGGAGGCAGTCGAGTCGATCATCCGCCGGTCCTTCGAGCACCGCTCCGAGTTCGAGATCGAGTTCCGGTACCTCCGGCCCACCGCCCAGGTCCACTGGATGTCGGCGCGTGGCAGGGTGTTCTGCGACGAGGCCGGACGCCCCAAGCGCGTCATCGGTGTCGGCATGGACATCACGGAGCGGAAGCAATCGGAGGAGAGGGTCGCGGCCCTTCAGAGCGACCTCGAGAGCAGGATCCGCGAGCTGGAGACGCTCCAGGATCTGCTACCCGTCGGGGTGGCCATCGCGGAAGATCCGCTCTGCCGTTCAATGCGAGCCAACCGCAGCCTCCTGGAGATGCTCGGCGCCCGGCCGGGCACGAACGTTTCGGTGACTGCTGATCCCGGGGAGCGGCCCGGCTGGCGAATCTGCCGCGACGGACGCGAGCTGGGCGCCGACGAGCTTCCCCTCCAGAGGTGCGCGGCACAGGGTGTCGCGATCCGCGACGAGGAGTGCGACGTGGTCTTCAACGATGGTCGGCTGGTCCACTTGCTGATCTCGGCCAACCCGCTCCGCGACGACGCGGACGAGCTCAAAGGATGTGTCGGCGTGCTCATCGATATCACCGAACGCCGCCGCAACGAGCAAGTGAGCCGGTTCCTGGCCGAGGCCAGCGCGAACCTCGCCGCACTCAACGATCCAGGGAGCACTCTCAAGGGAGTGGCCCGCCTGGCTCTGCCCTTCTTCGCCGATTTCTGCTTCGTCGATCTGCTGGAGGACGATCAGAAGATCCACCGGGTCGCCGCGTGTCATGCGAGCTCCGGCCTGGAGGGTCTGGCCGCCCGGCTGGCGATCGGGTCCCCGCTGGCCAGGGATCCTCGGTTGCTGATCGATCGCGTTCTCCAGAGCGGCAGGGCCGAGATCTTGCCCGAGTTCTCCGAGAATCTGACACCGGAGCTCGCCCGCGACCCCGAGCACGAGCAGCTCATCCGGGAGCTGCGCCCCGCTCGCTCATCTGCGTCCCGCTGGCCGTTCGCAACCGGACGTTCGGGGCGATGACGTTCATCCTCTCGGAGTCCTGTCGCTCCTATGGGCCTGCCGACCTCGCCCTGGCCGAGGATCTCGCCCGCCGGACTGCCATCGCTGTGGAGAATTCGCGCCTTTATCAAGAGCTCAAGGACGCCGACCGCCGCAAGACCGAGTTCCTGGCGATGCTCGCCCACGAGCTCCGCAACCCGATGGTCCCGATCAGGAACGCCGTTTACCTGCTGAGTCATCCCGCGAAGGAAAACGGCCTGGACCCTCGAGGGCTTCTCGACATGCTGGAGCGCCAGGTCGGGACCATGAGCCGCCTGGTCGAGGACCTGATGGACGTCACCCGGATCAGCCGGGGAAAGATCGAGCTTCGCAAGGAGGACGTGGAGCTGAGCCGGGTCGTCGATCGGGCGGTCGGATCCGCCCGGCCCCTGATCGAGGATCGCGGCCACGCACTGACCGTACAGCTCCCGCCGGATTTGCTGACCTTGCGGGCCGACCCGACGAGACTCGAGCAGATCCTCTGCAACCTTCTCAACAACGCCGCCAAGTACACCGACCCCGGCGGGCGGATCTCCCTGGTGGCCGAGCGAACCCATGGCGAGGTCACCATCCGGGTCCGCGATTCCGGTGTTGGGATCGAGCCGGAAATGCTCCCGAAGATCTTCGATCTGTTCACGCAGATCGAGGACCGCCACAACCGCGCCCAGGGCGGCCTTGGCATCGGTTTGAGCCTGGTGCGGAGCCTGGTCGAGCTCCACGGCGGCTCGATCTCGGCCCGGAGTGACGGCCCGGGCCGGGGAAGCGAGTTCGTCGTCCGCCTGCCGGCCCTGGACCCCCCTCGAACCTCGACGACCACCCGGCCTGCGCGGAAGCTCGAGCCGGAGAAGCCCCCCTCGCGCCGCGTCCTGGTCGTCGATGACAATATCGATGCCGCCCGCAGCGTGGCGAAGGTCCTGACGCTGCTTTACGGGCAGGAGGTGCAGGTGGCTCATGACGGCCCCGCCGCCATCGAGGTGGCCGAGACCTTCCGCCCCGAGATCGTCCTCCTGGATATCGGACTGCCGGGTATGAGCGGCCACGAGGTGGCCTGCACCATGCGCAGGCGACCCTGGTGCGAGACATGCCTGATCGTCGCCGTCACCGGTTGGGGACAGGACAAGGACCGGGAAAAGTCGCGCGCGGCAGGCTTCGACCTCCACCTCGTCAAGCCGGTCAACCCGGAGACCATTCGAGACCTTCTCGTTGGCAAGCTGCAACCCGCACAATGACCATGCCCGTCATTTCCCCGGGCGATGTGAGAGCGAGACCTGCCTCCTCGTCGCTGCCCTCGAAATCCCGGCTCGGGTTATGCTGGCCGTGAACGACGGGTACGAGCTCATGGCCAATCAGCTCCCGCAAATGCCTGACCGACTGGGGGAGATTCCGATGATCCCAGAATCGATGAAAACCCTGGTGCGGCATGAGGGTGAATCGCTGCGTGAGCGGAGCACCTGCGGCTGGCGGGACCGGCTGATCAGCCGGGAAGACACGGGGGTCGCGGCCTGGGCGCACGCGGTGGACATCGACGGCGCCCGCGAGCATTACCACAAGCGGTCGACCGAGCTCTACTACGTCCTTGATGGCGAGGGGAACGTCGTGCTCGACGGCGTCGAGCACCCCGTTCGCAAGGGCTCGCTTGTTCAGATCCCGCCCGGCATCGTCCACGGAGCGAAGGGACGGATGTGCGTCTTGGTTGTCGGAATTCCCGACATCGCCGACGACGACCTCTTCTTCCCTGAACCTGCGACGGATCGGCCGCAGCACTGAGTGGCTCGCGTTCCGCCTCGAACCCGCAGGGCCTGTCGAGAGTCTCGGCCTTCCCACACTGTCACTCGGTTGGCGTTTCCTGGAGCCTGTCGGCCCCGGCCTGTGCCCCGGCGACGCTTCCGGGAGAATCGTCGTCCTCGACGGTCGGCCAGACCAAGCTCACCGTGGCCAGGAGCAAGATTCCCCCCAGAATGGCCTTGATCGCATGCCTGTCCACGATCGGGAGCAGTGCTGCTCCGATCAGCGCTCCCAACAGAGAGCCGGCACCCATCGAGACAACCAGGATGAACACGGAGTTCGGGACGTGCCCCAGCCGGCGGTAGTTCGCAGCGCCGGCGGCAACGGTCGGCACCGACACCAGCAGGCTGACCGTCCCGGCATCCTTGACGGGGAGTGCAAACAGGTACATCAGGGCGGGAATCCTCATCTCGCCTTGCGCCGCACCGAGCGATCCGCTCACGGCGGCGATGGCAAACCCGACGGCGGCGGCAAGAATCCACCTCAGCGAACCGTGGGGATCGGCCAGCATGTGCTCGGCACGGGTCAGGGCGTCGAAGATCATCCACAAACCGACGACGAGCAGACATAGCGTGACCACCCGCCGGAGCAGGAGTGTCGCGACCCGGTCACCCTGCCTCGAGCCGATGACCGCACCCAGCAGCGAGAAAATGGGCCTGGTTCATGGAAGGGTAACACTGGCGGCGTGTAACGATTCGCCCAACCCGTTGAGGTCATCATTGTGATTGTTTATGTATTAAAGATAAATATATTTATTCCTATACAGAGCGGGCACCGCCTTCCGATCCGATCGCCTTTGTGGCAAGGATGTTAAGGATGGTGGGCCTTGTCTACCCTACGGCAATTCCCGGTCGCTAGAATACGACTCATCCTGGTTCGTCCATTTTGACAGTCACCACATGATCCATCACCTTCGGTAGGGGAGAAGGAGGTGTGGTAGGGGCTCGCCGGGGCCCGAATGAATTTGAATTGGGTGCAATCGGTTTGCCTACAAGCTAACCATGCCGATCCGAGTGACGTGATGACACATGGTTCTTCATGACGGAACTTTATTAATGCAAGGCACGTGCGACCTTAACCTGTCACGACCTCAATCGCGTTAACATCGTCTGTGCGAGGAGGCAGAGAATCAAGTTCGTGCCGTTTCTAGCGATTAATCCGGGCTTATGTACGCACTCAAGCCATGCGGCTCACGAAAAACAGTGGTTTTTCGGGAAAAACAAGGTCAGATCGATCAGGTCCAAGTTGTAGCCAAACCGGTTGCACCCACTCAAATTCAGTTGGTTGATGATAAACGGCACCGCCAGCTTGCGGAGCTTGGCCAAGGCGGTCAGGGCCTGAACGTATCGAGTCTGAGCACGCGCCAAACGGCGGTACACTACCTCCGTTCGGCGGTCCATCTCCCGCGAGCGGATCGGATCGCGGATTTTGGCCAAGTCTCCCGCGTAGGCTGTCGCCTCTTACCCCATGAGTTGAACGTGGAGCCAACAGAGCGCCGCGCGTTCGGCCAGCAGGACTTCGAGGGGCGACGATCCAGCCGGGGCCAACTCGTCGCGCATGATCGCCATTCGGGCGGCAACCGCCTCCTTGTGCAACGCGCCATGACCGGGGCCAAGCTGCTCAATCAGGCCGGTCTCGACAACAGCATCAAGATAGCCATCGCCATTCACCGCGGCCTCGTGGAGCCAGGCCGGAAGCCGGTTGGCCAACTCTGCGAGGGCAATCCTTTCCCCCTCTCGGGCCAATCTGGCCAGTTCCCGGATGTCGAGTCTCGCCAGTTCGCTTGCCACTGAAAAGCCTCGCTTTCGTCGCCATGTTCCCCGGGCGTGCCGATGGTATCCGATCGCAGTTAAGGTCCGGTCCACCGACTCGGTCACCCGCCGGGAGTACGCTCCCACAATTCGGTCCGCCAGTGTGATTCGCTTCCGAAGCCGTCGGGTCTCACCCTGTTCCTGGCGGCGCGTCTCGATCCGCTCCCGACGCATCTCCTCGATTCCGCGGCGGATGGTTTCCCTATCGCGCAGCATCAGCTCATGGAATTCCGCCAAGAGCCAGGCGAACTCCCCGGTACCGGCGCAGCGGGAAGTAACGCGTCCACCGAGGCGGTAGGATTCCAGGAAGTATGCTCGTCCGTTGCGGATCACGAGCCCCATTGCATAAACCCAAAACGCCGGGAGTTACTACATTGTGATCAAGCAACTCGCTGCGCCGCTTCACGGGTTGCCCGGTGCTAGGTCGCATGCCGTCCTCACTCACTTCCCTTCCGCTTGGGGGTGGGGGGCTCGCTACCGAAGTTGTAGCTGCCGTCCGGATTCCGCGAGACCCCGAGCCTCTTCCTCTCCTCCTCGAGCTGGGCTCTGCTTCGAAACCCGCTGAACGTCCCATTGGCGATGCCGCGCTTGATACTCTCTGCCTGCTCTCGCGTCAGGCCGGAGTAGACGTGGCCGCCGACCTCGAGGTTGACGTATTCCCTGTTCGACTTCGGAGTTGCCCGTTCGGGGTGTTTCGGGACGTAGGGAGGCAGCTCTCTCACGGTGTACTTGCCTCCCGGTGGAACTTCAGCGTGCTTGCTCCCGGGTACTTCGAGAATCTCGCCACAGCCGGGGCATCGGACTTTGGCTCCGGCGGTGCCCTTCTCCGCTACTCTGATCCGGAATCCGCATTCGGCACACACGAGATCGAAAGTGCTCATGGAACCCTCCAGGGGAAAGACCCCAGCTCCCGGACTTGCCAGATTCGCGTTTGATGCGGGATGCCAAACCGGTCGGATGACTCACCAATCATAGCTTAATTGGACGCGGCCTTGACCATCGCCAAGATGCCGGCGCGGATCACGTCGGGCAGCTCGGGCCAGACGTCAACCACGTAGCCCAGCGGCCTCGGGTCGGGCCGGGGCTTTTGCGGAGTCGGTCATCGATCTCCGGCGAGTCAGCCGATCGAGCGCTTGTCATCAATCTCGCCCTCCACCGAGGGCGCCGTCAGGTGGGACGGGGCGGGTGGAGGCTCGCCGCGCCCACCGGAGCAGCCATTCGCCGAGTCATGACTCCCGGCTTCAATCATCAGTCTACAGCATCCAACCATCACATTAAACAGGGTTCCGGGTCGGATTTCCGAGCGGGAGGCCGTCACCGGGGCGCTGCCCGACCCAACTCCAACGCGGGGTATGTCAAGGCCGGGCTGCGCGGACCATGGCCAGTATGCCAGCCTTGATCGCCTCGGGCAGGTCGGGCCATGCATCCACTACGGCGGCCAAGTCGGGATCGTCAGTGACATAAGCTTGACGCAAACCGGTAGCAATTCTGGTAGCAGTCGGGAGACGGTTTGAGCCGGATTCGTCCGGTTGCATTCGTGATGATGGGATCGAGCGATCTGGCGTTGATGTGGGTTTGACCCTGGATTTTGTCGGGCCTGTGCGGGGTGGGGCGGGCTGAGACGGTGAGAGGCGCCGCCGAGATTCGAACTCGGGATGGAGGTTTTGCAGACCTCTGCCTTACCACTTGGCTACGGCGCCACGGTAAGAGACGCGATCACCTCGCCTTCTCCATGCCGCGGGACCAGAAGAGAATCATCCTAACCTCCCGCAGGGGGAAGGGCAAGGAGTCTTGGCGGGGTGTTCAAGGCTCCCGCGGGGCTCGGAGCCGCTGTTTAGCCACGGGGAGTCGATCAGGGTTGTTTGACGCTGGATGCCTGCGAGGGGGTCTCGAGCCACCGTAACTCGCCCTTGATCAGGCTGGCGAGAGGGGATGGCGCCGAGTTCGCGGTGAGTGAGGCTGCAACCCGAATCAACCGTTGCCGGTAGGGTTCCCGGTAACGGCTCGGGTCGCGATCGACGAGCGCGGCCAGCCGGTGGGTGAACTGCGCCGGGAACTCCGAACCGGACGGCCAGGGGCGGCGGATCAGGGCGTCCCAGAGATCAAGCGCCTGGGGAAGCGATCGGCTGCCGGCCAGCTCGGCGAGCCGGTTCATCGCCAGGGTCTCGATCACTTGCCCGAGATGAGGACCACATTCGGCCGGCGGAATTCGCTGCAGCGCATCGAGGAGTCGCTCGGTCTCCCCCGCGTTCAGCAGGGCGTCCGTCACCAGCTCGTCGAGAACCAGTCGGAGCCGTGGGTCGAGCATCTTGCGATCCATCGAGGTTAGAGTCTGCTGCCAGCCGCATCGGGTCACGGCGGGTCCGGTCAGGCGGAGCGTGAGAGTTTTCCTCGCCCTGGGCATGACACAGTGTACTGATGGCCGCAGTCAGGCACCATTGCAGCCGAGTGGGCTCATCGACGGGCGAATCGAGCGGCGCCAGCCGGGCCACGGCCGTGATCTCCTCGGCCGCCCAGCGGCCGTCCTCGGGGGCCGCCCTTCCCCATGCGCGGGGCGGAATGCGGTTCCGGCGAGCGTGTGTCATCAACGTGTGAAAGCGGTAAAGCGGGTCGCCAAGATAGACCAGACACCAGGGGCGGCCAAACGGCTCGTTCGGTCCTTGTCTCAATACCGCGCTCAAGGGGATCCCGGCGGCGGCCAGCTCGGCCACGAGCCTCGGCGGTCGGAAGGCGAGCAGGAAGGGCTCGTTCATCGCTCCGTAGTACACGAAGGCGCCGTTCTCCAGCCAGCGGCCGGCCAAGGTCGAAGGGTCGAGCGGGTCGGCGGCCGAGAAGCTGTGGATGATCGAGACGGCCGCGGGGCGACCCCGGGGTAGGTCGGCCGGGCACCCGCTCCCCCCGGAGATGGAGAACTGACGCGGGCCACCCGACGAATTGACCATGATCCAGCCAAACCGACTGACCGGATCGACGACCTGATGCCAGGCCGACAGGTCCGCGTGGGCCCCGGAGCGGTGGATGGGCGCGGCCATCCCGGGCCAGATGCGTCCGAGCGTGGCGGCGGCTTCCGTCATCCGGTACTCCGACCAGACGGCACCGCCCGTGAAGGTATTCCAGAGAAGCGTTTCCTCCGGTTGCAGGAATAGGGCACACATGGCGCGATGGACGCTGGCCGCGGGGCTGCCCAGGAGCCGGCCCGTGAAGGCCCATCGGGTTCGCGACGACGCCAGCCCTCCCTCGTCGGTCTCCAGCACGCGCCCGATCAAATCGTCCATCGCGTGCTCTCCCCGGGCACCGCCGACCTCGGCGTCGTCGCGATAGCGATACGGCCAGTCGGCTGCCACGGTGAGGAAGTCGCAGGCGTCGCCCAGACGGTCGTGGGGGCTGGCGACGCCTGCGGCCCGGGCCTCGATCAGCCTTGCCAGGCCTCTGGCCTCGGTCAGCGACAGGACGTCGTGAAACCGCCTGAACGGCCTTCTCGTCGCCACCTCGCCTGTGCCTGGGCTCGCGGGCACAGGGTCCAGCCGAACCAGGGGCTGAAACCGCCCGGCGGCCAGGGCGACGGCTCCGGCCAGCATCGGACTCTCGGGGTTGCTGAGCACCAACCCTGGCGGCGTTGGACCAAGCCGTCGGGGAACACTTCCCGCGGGAGGCAGCTCCGCATCGGGGACCGTGGCCGAGGTCCAGGCCCGGGCCACGGCCCGCTCTGCGGCCCCCCAGAGCGCCTGGGAATCCTCGGACAGGCCTCCCTCTCCGGACAGCCCCGCGCTCCGTCCAGGCCCAGGTCCGTGGCCCGGCCCGACCCTTCCCTGAATCCTGACCACCCGCGCTGGACGGAACGCCCGCAGAAACGGCAGCGACCAGGCGGGATCATCGATCAATACTGGAAAGAAACTCCGCTCGTCCCAGGCGGCGATCACCTCGAAGAACGAGGGCAGGTCGGGGACCAGGTAAACCTGATCGATGACCACCCGCTCCGGACCCGCTGTCTTCCTCCAGTGGTCGGAAGCGTGGACCAGAGGCTCCATCCGGGGATCCAGGATCGACATCACCAGCGGGTACTCGGATCGCCTCGATCCGGCCTCGCGCAGCGGCCCTTCCAGCGGCCCGCCGGCTTGAGACGGCCCGCCCGGCCCGGCACCCACCGGCAGTTTCGGCTGGTCGGCGTGCTGACATGAGAACGAGCACACAGCCAAGAGCGAAACGCTCAGGAGCCGCAGGGATGCCGTTCGCAGGCCGCTTTTGCTCAGGCGACCACCGGTCATGGGGAGTTACCTCCGGTCCGTCGAGCGCGCCGACCTTGCTCACTATCGGCATTCTCCGGGATCACGGGCTGTCCGCCCGGTCCGGGCCCAAAGCGTCGTTCCCCCGGGCTCCCCGGGGCGCATGCAGGGTGGAGCGAATCCTGCCCAACCGTTATACTTGATAGGGTGAGGAGATCGAAACCCCACCTTGTGACACGCTGACTCCGAGGACCCAGCATGACCCGATCCGGCTGACGGACCCGCGCGTGAACGAAACCCAAGGTCGTCTCCGCCAGAGGCTGGCGGACTTGTGAACTCGCTTCGGAAGGACTGGGTGCGATGAAAAAAGGCGGCATCCTCAACCCGGCAATCTGCTCACTTCTGGCCGAACTGGGACACACCGACGAGTTGCTCGTCGTCGATGCCGCCTATCCCTTGCCGACGGACGGGCACGTCATCGACCTGACCTTGACCCAGGGCATCCCCCGACTGCTCGACGTCATTCGCGCCGTGGCCGAAGAGCTCGTGATCGAGTCGATCGCCGTGCCGGCCGAGATCAAGGACTACAGCCCCCGCCTCTTCCAGGAGCTGGTCAAGATCTTGGGCGACATCGATGTCGACGAGGTGCCGTTCCACGAGTTCAAGGAACAGTCCCTTGATGTCAAGGGGATCATCCGCACCGCCGAGTTCAGCCCCTATGCGAACGTCCGGATCGTGGCGGGCAGCGCCTTCTGAGCGATGAGTCCGCAAGCCCGCAACCCGAGCCAGGGCTGGGCAGGCCAGGGCAGGTATGAGGCAAGGTTCGTGGCGGGCAGCCTAAGCCGGATTCTGTCGAGGTGGTGCCGTGCGGCGGAACCGCGCGGCCCAGCCTTGGATGATCATTTCTCTGGGGCACCGGTTTCCCGGTACCTCGAGCGACCTACCCGGGAGTCGATAACGGATCGGGCCGACCCGCACGCGGCGTCGGGGTAGCGGGGCCCGAGAACGAAGAGCGGTTTCCCGCCTTGCTCCCGATCCCGCCTTGTCCTCCCGCGTTGCTCCCCTATTTGGTCTTGCTCCCGGTGGGGTTTGCCGAGCCAGGCCGGTCACCCGGCCTGCTGGTGAGCTCTTACCTCACCGTTTCACCCTTACCTCGAAGCCGGCCCGACGCGAGCCGCGCCGGATCCGAGGCGGTCTGTTCTCTGTGGCACTGTCCCTATCGAAGCCACATGAGGTGGCTCCGACGGTGGGCGTTACCCACCACCGCACCCTGTGGAGTCCGGACTTTCCTCCGCGGCATGCCCCCGGCCGGCCGATATCCTCGGTCGATCACTCGTCCGATCACATCGACACAACCCGGGCGCCACGGCGATCATCGCGCCCGCCACGAACTCTCGCCCCATCATACGGGGCACCCCGCCAGTCAACAAGCGACCTTGTCTCCCGCCGGAATCCCCTACTCTCGAAGACGACGCCCGCCCAGAAAGGTTCGAAGGAAACCGATCGCCTCGTCGTGGCACTGCCCCAGCCCAGCCCGTCTCTCGATCTCCGTCCGAATTCCCCATGAACTCCCCCGCTCCCGCCGACGGCCGAGGACCGCTGGTGTGGCACTGGAGCGGACGTCGATGGGAGAATTCCCCCCGCCCCGGGCCGTGGTCCGGAACGCGCTGCCGCCGCGTTATCTACGGTGGGTAGCCCATCACGGCACCTGACCGCCGGGCCCCTCATCCTGATTCTACGGCACGGCTGGCGTGAATGGCTACTTGGGAACCAGATCGTAGCCCAGAGCACGGGCTTTCTTTCGTAGCGCACGTTCGATCCGCTCCTGCATCGCCGCCTCGTACTGTTCCAGACTCTGGCTGACGTAAACTTCTGATGGTTGGGGCACAAACCCAGCCAGCTCGCAAAATGCTTCTCGGTGGGGAATTTGCTGACATCCACGCCGATCTCACCCAAGATCACCAGCGCCGTCGGAACCTCGATCCCCTCGATGGCCGTCAGATCCACGCCCAGCGCTCGGAACACCGGATTGGTCCCATCGAACCGCAGGTCGTTGGGCTTGCGACCGCGCGTCCGCACCTTGCGTTCCGGCGTGGCACCGGCTGACCGGTCCGGCAGTCCAAGCACCGCTTGCTCGATCCGCCGGTCGCACTCGGTCACCTTCATCTGGTAGGTGCGGTACAGCTCGTAGGCCTGACTCAGCTCGAAGAGGTACTCGTCCCGCCACGTCCCCTCCAGCGCCCGTGCGATAGTCGCCTCATCATTCTTGCATCTTTGATCGCGCAAAGCCGCCAGCACAGCCGGATCACGTTGTCCCTCGAGGATGGCCGTGATGATCCGCATGCCAGTCAGCCCGGTGATGTCGCTGACCACCTCGGTCAACTTCATGTTCATCTGCTCCAAGACCTTCTGCATGTGCTGGATGTGCGTGCTGGCGGAGCTGATGAGCATCTGCCGGTGACGGAGGTAGGCCCGCAGGGCGATCACCACATCAGGGGGCCGGAACGATCTCTGCAGCAGGCCGTGGGAGTGCAGGCGCTGCAGCCACGGGGCGTCGAGCACATCGGTCTTGGGCCGCGCCCCGCAGCGGGAGGCTTGCCCGGGCTCGATGAGGCAGACCTCGAAGCCTTGAGCTTCCAGCAACTCGAACAGTGGAAACCAGGAGATCCCGGTGGACTCGATGGCGACGGTGGTGATGCCGCAGGATTTGAGCCAGGCGGCGATCTGGAGCCGATCACAGGAATTGGCGCCGAAGGTGCGGACATTCGTTGTATCGCGGTCGGTGGGCACGCCGACGACGTGGTTGTCGGAGTGGACATCGATGGCTGCGGCGTCGGGGTTGACGATTGGCATCGAGGCGGCCAGTTTGTGAGCTGAAAGAAGGCGAGGTCTCACATCGAAGGCCATAAGGGGGCATACATGAATGGCATTAAGCGAAGGGTAAGTCGTTTCCAGTAAATGGTTTGCGTTTATTCGTCGCCCGACAATGCGGACATCGTAGTGATATGTAGTTTGCTCCATGTGGCTAGAATTTGGGGAATTTTCGCTATTGCAATCTCGTGAAAATATCTATACTAAACACGATAGGCCCCAACGGAATTGATCGCAAGTACAAAGAAGTTGTGGGCTATGCTTAGCTTAATGGCATTCGGGACATACATCTTTTGCCCATCGAAAAGCGCTATATCCCTTGTAGCCGCTGTTCCCTTGTAGCCGCCTATGTCCCCTTGTAGCTGCCCCGATTGTCCCTTCCAAGACGACCGCAGACATGGTTTAACAGGTTGACTTAAAAGGACTTATGATCTCGAGCATTAGGCTTCGATCGACGATGTTTCTCGTAGGGGTATGAGCCACGGATCGAACGAAGGACGAGGATGAACCGCGCAGGGCGCTGGAGCGGGGACCTTGCCCCACAAGGTCGCGACGGCCCGATTGGGCAGGAACGAGGGCAGAACCGACAAGCATGATCAAGCCAAACGTCCACATCCCGAGGCGCGCCGCCGATTCCAATGTGCAACACAACGGCCCCCGCCAGCATCAGCGGGCAAGGCGGGGTCGCCAGATGAGGACACAGAAGAAGATTTCCCAGAGAACAGACAGGGTCGGGTCACGAGGTTCAGCAGCCAGGGATGCCAGGCCAGCCAGGTCATGTCGATCGACTGGTTGTCCGATTCGACAACGCCCGCCACAAAATCGCCCGTCCACCATGACTCACCCTGCAACTTCGAGATGCCGGCGAAGAAGTAGATGACGCACATGTGGACGTTGATCAGCAGCGCAATGCCAGATTCACCTGGGCACTTGGCCACGGCCGCGACGCGGCCGAGCCCCTCGTCGCCTGTGGCAATGACGCGGTCGGAGCGGGAGGGGGCCTGCCCGCTCGGACCGATAGCAAGATACAGCGTCAGCATCAGGGCCTTAAGATATTGGTCGAGGCCGAATGTGGCTTGCGGCACACGGTGGGCGAACGAGATCACGACCAGCAGAGACAGGGACCGAGGTACACGCGGGTGAAGAGGCCCAACGGTGAACAGCAAAGAGGATGGCAATCGGAAAACCCGTAGACAGGCCACATCCCATCCATCCGCGACAATCCACCAGAATGAGTAGGTGTACTGGGTCTTGCGGGATCGCCCCGCAGGCGCCGGGCTGCAGCCAGCTTCACCGGGACTTGACCCAGCACAAGACCCCAGACGGCGTGCGT
>CAWFJM010000065.1:0-170502 GCA_963816015.1 uncultured Planctomycetaceae bacterium
TTTTCAACGATCCGCGAGAGGGCTAGAACCCCGACGTTTCCTGATAGCGCCGCTCGAGGTCGGCCAGGAGTATCGGGCGGTTCTTCTTCGAGCGTGCCTTCCTCATGATCTTGCGACGATCCAGTGCCTGCCTCTGGCACTGTGGTTCGCGCGCCGTGCGATAGGGCAGCAAGTCGTCCACCGTGAACGGCTCCGGATGGAAGGCGTGTGCATCCAGTGCGTGCACTAAAGTTGGCCCCTCCAGAACAATACGGGTCCCCGCGTGGCGGTGGCCGTGAATCCGCCGCTCATGACTCTTGGGCAAGCGAAACCATCGTTCCAAATCCAGGTTGTCCTTGATCTCTTCAAACAGTCCTTCGCCCACGAACAGGCCGGCGAGAAAACTGATCATCACCTGGGCCATTTGCTTATGAATCGGGTCCCCGGTTTGCTGGAATCGATCGATCAGTTCCTCGAACTTCGCCTGCCGGTCCGCACATGTTCCCTTGCCGGGATCGAGCGTTTCGGCAACTTCCGTGACTTCCGCGATGAATTCACGGATCGACTCCTGTTCGTCGCGCACTTCGTTTCGGCCGCGGTCGATGCAGTCGGCGAGTCGGCCCAGTTGCCGCTCGGCGAATCCCCTTTTTTCGCGTCCAGGTTTCGCTGGAGCGACGCGCGAACCTCATCCAGCGCATCGGCCATCCGCAAGCCGGGAGGGTGGAGCGGTCCTCCCTGATCGTCGTTGAGAATGCCACGCACCGCCGTGCAGTATTCGAGCACCACGGCGCTGGCGGCATCGACTCGGGGCCCGGGCGGGTTCAGCGGCGGCGCGGTCGCAGCAGGATCATCCTCCACGATGCGTTCCGACGCCTGGACGCCCTGCTGTTTGAGTACCGCCTGTTCGATCTTCCGAAGGCCACGCACCTTCTTCCGCATCTGAACCTTGGCGTGGCTGTCAGCCTCCAGAACAGGCTTGGCCACGTCGCGGAGGAAGTGGTTGTCGCAGTAGCGGTGCGGCACGTCGGGGAATTCCGCCGCGATGCCCGTCACGAAGGCGTCCTGCCGGTCCGACAACCACAGCACCACCGGCTTACCCAGGGACTTGGCCCACGCCCTGGCCTGCGCGATCAGGCGGCGCACCTCGTCGGCCGTGGCGGAGATCAAGGGCTCAGCGAACCAGACCCGCTTGCCGGTCAGTTCGCGCACCACGTACAGCGTCTCGTGCCCCTTCTCGGGCTGTAGGCCGTCGATCGAGAGGATGATCTCATCGACGGCTTCATAGTGCCGCCGCAACGACTCGGGGTCCTGCTGCGCGCGGCGAGCATGACTTGGTAGGATCCGATGTACCGGGCGATCGAGTCGGCCGAGAGCTTGATGCCGTAATCATCCCAGAGATCGGATTGGATCTGGGAAATCGACCAATGACGTGAGCATCGACGATGACCGATCCAACAGAGGACATCCCACCCGACCGCCCACTTGGGCGGCGCGATCGTGATCTCGAGTTCGGGGCTCTTGGTCTTGGCGTGGCCGGGGCAGGCGGGATCGGGGCAGTGGTTGAGTTTGCAGACGAGCTGCACCGGACCCTCGAGGGTGTGAACCCGACGGTACCGGTGGTCGCAGATATACATCAGCCGTCCACAGACCGGACAATGGCGGTCGAGGACATCGAGTTCCCACAGAGCAAAATCCGTATCCTTGGGCCAAGCGTAGGACATCCTGCCGACCTCCGTGCCACGGGTGAACGCCATCGTTGACGCCAACAAGGTAAGACTTTACACCGCGAAACCCGTATCTTCTAGCCCTCTCGCGGATCGAGGTCAATCCCAGGGCTAGTGCGACACTCTGGGTATTCCTGGTGATTTATGACGCTTGCGCCCTGGTGTGATTTTGTGTATACAAGTCTCTGTGTCTCAACTGACCTCGCGATGACCACACAGAGAACCAACCATGGCGGATACCAAGCGGATCACTCTGGATGAGGTCGTCCCGCATTTCGCGGAACTGGAGGACCCTCGCTCCACCGTCAATCTGCAGCACCCGTTGGTCAGCGTGGTCGTCATTGCCATGTTGGCGGTGTTGGCAGGCGCTGGCGGGCCCACGGCGATCGCTCGGTGGGCGGCCTTGAAGGAGCAGTTCCTCCTCGACGCGCTGGACCTGCCCAACGGCATCCCCCGTAAAGACGTCTTCCGGCGTGTCTTGATGGCCCTGCGCCCGGGTGCCTTCCAGGCGTGCTTCGCGACCTGGCTGACGTCGTTGCGTGCGGCCGCGGCCGCAACGACTGGCGTGGAGCAACCCATCCTGGCGGTGGATGGCAAAACGCTGCGGCGGAGCCACGATCGCAAGAACGGCTTGGGCGCGTTGCATTCGGTCAGCATCTGGGCCAGCGAGTTCGGGCTCTCGCTGGGGCAGGTGGCATGCGCCGAGAAATCGAACGAAATCACGGCGATTCCCGAGCTTCTGAGGCTGGTGGACATCAAGGGAGCGATCATCACCATCGACGCCATGGGGACTCAGAAGGCGATTGCCGCGGAGATCATCGACGGCAAGGGCGACTACGTACTGGCGCTGAAGGGGAACCAGGAGACGTTGCACCAGGCGGTCATCGATTACATCGACAAGCAACTCGACGGCGATCTGAAGCAGGCTTGCGAACATGTGACTGTGGAAAAGGGCCACGGGCGGGAGGAGACGCGGACGTATCTCCAGCTTCCAGCCCCCAAGAGCCTGCCCGGGTTCACGCTGTGGAAGGGACTGAAGACGGTCGCGATCGTAACGCTGCGGTGCGTCCGCGACGGCAAGGAGACCATCGAGGTCCGTTACTACATCAGCAGCCTGCCCATGAACGTGAGACGACTCGCCCGAGCAGTCCGAAGCCACTGGGGGATCGAGAACGGCTGCCATTGGGTGCTCGACGTGACGTACCGCGAGGACGAGTCGCGGATCCGACAAGAGGCATTGCGGGAGAACTTCGCTTGGCTGAATCGCTTCACCTTGTCACTCTTGAAACAGCATTCCGACCGCACGAGCTTGGCCATGAAACGTCGCAGTTGCGGCTGGGATGACAACTACCTGCTGCAAGTCGTTGCTAGAGCTACAGTTTAGTGTGCGCTGACCCTGAGGTCAATCCTTAGTACCGCTCACAGCAATTAGGGATCGGAAATCCTACGCGGCTGCGGTCAAAGGCTTGGGGGCTTCGGCTTGGCACTTCGCCATAACCTTCGCTACCGACTTCGTGGTCCAGTTGAACGGATGCGCGGTTTCATTCCACTCGTCAATGAAGGCCATCAGCCGTTCAGCCAGTTTTTCCTTGCTGGGGAAATCAACGATCCTCAGTCGCTTCCGCCTGGCGATGCCGAACCACTGCTCGACCTGGTTCATCCACGAACAATGGACCGGCGGGTGATGGAAGACGAATCGCGGATGCTTTGCCAGCCACGTTTGCACCTGCTTGCCCTTGTGCATCCTCAGGTTGTCCAGAACGATTCGGATCGTCCTGACCGAAGCGGGGAATTCCCTGTCGATGTACTCCAGAAACGCGATGAACTCCGCTTGCCGCTTCCGGCCGAATGTTTGCCCGTAGACCTTACCCGTGCGTGTGTCGAAAGCCGCGAACAGGTTCAACGCCCCACAACGACCGTATTCGTGTTCAACTCGCGTGGGTTGACCCTTCTTGGCCGCCAAAGTCGGCGACTTTCGAGGCCGGGGTTGCAGGCTGGTCATCTCATCGACACAGAGGACCATCTCGTCAGGGGGCAACGGTCTGGTGTACAGGTCGCAGATATCCTGAACTTGGGCTGCGAAGACGGCGTCACGCGGCACCTTGGCCGACAGCCACATCTTCTGCCGCCACGGCTTCAGACGGTGGTTCAGCAGGATCTGACGCACGGTTTCCGCCGAGATCTTGGTCACCACGCCGTCGCGCACCAACTGGCGAGCAATCTCAGTGCAATCCCATTGGGACAACGACCGCCCAAGATCATCCGGCCGTTCGCAGGCGATCTTCACCACGTGCATCGCCACCTCGGGGGGAAAAGACCGGCTTGCGGCCGCGTCCGGGACGATCCTGAAGCCCTTCCAGGCGACCCTTGAGAAACCTCGTGGTCCACTTACGTACGTGCTTCTCTGTCATGCCAACCAGGCGGGCGACTTCCACCAAGGGGAGACCATCGGCCACCCCCAGAATCACACGGCATCGCCGAGCCAAGCCAGCGCGGGTCATCGTACAGCGAAGCCAACGTTCCAGTTCACGCCGTTCCTCCGAGGTCAGAATCACACGCAACGAAGTCTTTCGGCCTCGCATTGGAGCCTCCATGCTCGTAGATCCAGGTGTTCAATGACGCCGACATCATGGCCCGACGTCGGGATTCAGGGAATTCCAATCCCTATTTCCTGTGAGCGGTACTTAGGATCGCCGACTCAATAACTTCCCGATCCGCCCTACGGGTTGTATAACCGTAGCAAGGACAATCAAGACCTCGCCACGGACGCGCACCCATGACGTACAGCCCCGAGATTGAGCACTCGATGCGGATGTTTCACGACTCGCTCTCGGAGAAAGACCGCAGGCGGTATGCGGCCATCGAGGCCGCCAAGCTCGGCCATGGGGGTATCGAGTATGTCGCCACCCTCCTGGACTGCGATCCCAAGACCATCCTCCAAGGTCAACATGACCTGGATCAACTCCCGGACGAGCTTGGCAAGCGGGTCCGTAAAAAAGGGGCGGACGCAAGCGATGCATAGATACCCTCCCGCAGTTGGAGGAGAACTTGCTGCGAGTGCTTCAGGATCGCACGGCGGGCGACCCGATGCGGCAGGAGGTGCGTTGGACCGACTTGACCCTCGAGCAGATCGCCGATCACCTGGCCGAGGCGGGCACACCGGTCAGCGTACCCGTGGTCAAGCAGTTGCTCCGCAAGCACGGCTACGTCACCCGCAAGGCGCAGAAGTCCAAGGCGATGGGCGGGCACCCCCACCGCAATCAGCAGTTCGAGAACATCGCCCGGCTCAAGCAAGAGTACCTGGGGTCCGACAACCCGATCGTGAGCATGGACACGAAGAAGAAGGAGTTGCTGGGCAACTTCTACCGGGCGGGGCACCTCCTGACCCAGGGGATCATCGAGACATTCGACCACGACTTCCCCAGCTCCGCCTCGGGCGTGATCATCCCCCACGGGCGTACGACGTGAAGCGGAACAATGGTCATGTGAACCTGGGAACGAGTCACGACACCGGCGAGTTCGCCTGCGACAGCATCGAGCAGTGGTGGGAGGGCCAAGGCCGGTCGCTCTATCCTCGGGCGACCTCGATCCTGCTGCTGTGCGACGGCGGCGGCAGCAATAGTTCCAGCCAGTACCTGTTCAAGGAGGATCTGCAACGGCTGGTCGATCGGCTCGGCATCGAGATCCGTGTGGCGCACTATCCGCCATACACGTCGAAGTCCAACCCGATCGAGCATCGACTGTTCCCGCATCTGACCCGTGCGTGCCAGGGGGTGATCTTCGAGAGCGTGGAGTTGGTGAAGGGATTGATGGAGAAGGCCAGAACGAGCACGGGGTTGCGGGTAACGGTGGACATCCTGGACAAGGTATACCAGACGGGGCGGAAGTATGCGGAAGGATTCAAGGAGAACATGGAGATCGTGTTCGACGAGATCCTGCCGAAGTGGAACTACAGGGCGGTCCCGAGCAGATCATGACTTCGGGAAGTTATTGAGTCAGCGATCCTTAGGGACTGGCACCAAATAAGTTGGTCGTTTGGTGTTACAATCGGCTTGCCTCCTTTCGCTCAAACGACGGGGGTGAGCCATGGAGTCCAAGCCCCATCACCGAGCCGTCTATGTCTGCCGTTGCCCCGATTGCCAACGAGGTCGGCCAAGCGACATCATCGAGGAGCATCGGGCCATCAATCAACTGATCGCCATTCTGGATGAGAAGTGGCGGCGGCTGTTCGCCGGATTCTGGGCGTCGGTTTACGGTCGGGGAGGGATCGCACGGTTGGCGGTCATCACCGGGTTGAGTCGCACGACGGTCCACCGGGGGCAGAGGGAATTCCTGCAACCGGAGGGTATCGACACCTCCCGCACTCGGAAGCCGGGCGGGGGCCGCAAGCGGGTCGAAAAAAAAACTTCCCGACTTCGTGGACGCGTTGGATCAGTTGCTCCAAGATGCGACCGCAGGCGACCCGATGACGGCCCTGAAGTGGACGCATAAATCGACCCGGAAGCTGTGTGCCGCTCTACGGCGTCGGGGGATCACCGTCAGTCGAAAGACTGTCGCCCGGTTGCTCCACCAGCACGACTATTCGCTGCGGACCAACCGGAAACGTCTGGCCGGGACGCACCGCCCCGACCGGGACCGGCAGTTCCGCTACCTGACCCGCATCCGCCGGTGGTATCTCACGCACGGCCTGCCGGTCATCAGCGTGGATACCAAGAAGAAGGAACTGGTGGGCAACTTCAAGAACCCGGGCCGTTGCTGGCGGAAGACCGACCGAGACGTGCTCGATCACGACTTCGCCAAGGACGCCTCGGGGCGGGGCATCCCCTACGGGATCTACGACGTCGGTCACAACGCCGGGTATGTGGTGATCGGCACGTCGCATGAGACCGCCGCCTTCGCCGTCGCCGCCATCCGCCGCTGGTGGCTCGCCGTGGGGCGAGCGGCCTACCTCGACGTCCGACGGTTGCTCATCGAGGCGGATTGTGGCGGGGCCAACGGGAATCGGAGGCTCGCCTGGAAGGCGGGCTTGCAAGGCTTCGCCGATGAGTTCAGGTTGATCATCACCGTGACCCACTACCCGCCGGGGGCCTCGAAGTGGAACCCGATCGAGCACCGGATGTTCAGCCTGATCAGCGAGAATTGGGCCGGGGAGCCGCTGGTCAACTACGAGACGATGCTGAAGTACATCCGCCGGACTCGGTCGGCCACAGGATTCCACTGTCGAGCCCGACTGGATCGAACGGAGTACAAGAAGGGGGCGAAAGTGACCCGTGAAGAAAGGGCAGCGATCCGGTTGAGACCTCGCTCTGTGCTACCGCAATGGAACTACACAATCTGGCCTCACCGGGTCGGCTGCAAATGAACAACTTATTTGGTGCCAGTGACTTAGTACCGCTCACAGCAAATAAGGACTGGAATTCCCTGAATCCCGACTTTCAGTCATGATGGCGGCCTCACACCCAGGAGTTTCAGGGCAAGGAGGCACCCGATGAGAGGCCGCAAGACGTCGTTGCACGTGGACTTGACCTCGGAGGAACGGAGTCACCTGGAACAGTGCCTTCGGTCCAGGACGGTCTCGCTGGGTCTGGCCCGGCGATGTCGCGCGATCCTCGGGGTGGCCGACGGACTCCCCCTGGTCGAGGTCGCCCGATTGGTCGACTTGACGGAGAAGCACGTGCGAAAGTGGGTCCAGCGGTTTCTGAAAGAGCGTCTGTAAGGGTTGCGCGATCGTCCGGGCGCGGCCGCAAGCCGGTCTTTTCCCCCCGAGGTGGCGATGCACGTGGTGAAGATCGCCTGCGAACGGCCAGAGGACGTCGGTCGCTCGTTGTCGCAGTGGGATTGCGTCGAGATTGCACGTCAGTTGGTGCGCGACGGCGTGGTGACGGCGATCTCGCCGGAGACGGTCCGTCAGATTCTGCTCCACCATCGTCTCAAGCCGTGGCGGCAGAAGATGTGGCTGTCGCCCAAGGTACCGCGCGACGCGGTGTTTGCCGCTCAGGTCCAGGAAATCTGCGACCTCTACACACGGCCCTTACGGCCCGACGAGGTGGTCCTGTGCACCGACGAGATGACCAGCCTGCAACCGCGGCCGCGCAAGTCGGAGACGTTGGCGACGCAGCAGGACCGACCGACCCGGGTCGAGCACGAGTACAGTCGCTGCGGGGCGTTGAACCTGTTCGCGGCGTTCGATACCCGGACCGGGAAGGTCTACGGCATGACGGCCTCTCGGAAGCGGCAATCGGAGTTCATCGCGTTCCTGGAACAACTGGATCGGGAGATCCCTGCGTCGGTCAAGATGGTCCACGTCGTGCTGGACAACCTTCGGGTCCACAAGGGCAAGCAGGTGCTGGCGTGGCTGAAGAAGCACCCGCGGTTTGTGTTCCATCACCCGCCCGTCCATTGCTCGTGGATGAACCAGGTGGAGCAGTGGTTCGGCATTCTCAAGCGGAAGCGACTGCGCATCGCCGACTTCCCCAGCAAGGAGCATCTGGCAGAGCGACTGATAGCCTTCCTGTACTTTCCGCGATTTGGTTCCCTTGGTCGTTGACGTGACTCGGGTAGACGAATGCCGGTCCGGCCGGGACGATGGCGGTGACCAAGCCTGCCAATCAACCCCGGACGGAGTCGGCCGTGACATCATCGCACCAGGACGCGACATCGTGCCAGTGGTTCTCTTGCCTTGCTTCACCCCTGGATCGCAGATCTGCCGTCAGGCTGGTGTGGCTCTTTATCGGCGCGATCCTCGCCCGCGGCCGAAGGACCGTCACCAGCTGGATCCGCGCTGCCGGCTTGAGTCGACAGTATCAGCCTTGCTACACGACCGTCGCAGCAGCCGGCAAGCGGGCGGACAACATCGCCGGCCGGTTGATCCACGAGGTGGTCAAGCCTTTGGTGGATGGTCAGACGCGGCTCACCGTGGCGCTAGACGACACGCCGACACAGCGGTATGGGCCCTACGTGCAGGGGGCTGGCATCCATCACAACCCGACCCCCGGCCCGGCTGGCTCGCCGCATGTCTACGGCCACGTCTGGGTGGTGCTCGGGCTCCTGGCGGTCCATCCTGCATGGGGAGTCATCGCTCTGCCGCTGTTGGCCCGTCTGTACGTGCGGGCCAAGGATCTGCCGTGCATCGACCCAAAGCATCGGCCGGAGTTCCGGACCAAGCTGGAGATGGGAGTCGAGCTCCTGCGGTGGGCTTGGTTCTGGCTCCGGTTCCTGGGCAAGCCGCTGTGGGTGGTGGTCGACGGGGCCTACGCCAAGGCCCCGTTCCTCAAACCGGCGATGTTGCTGGGAATGACGGTCGTCAGCCGGCTGCGCAAGGACGCGGCGCGATGGACGATCCCAGGGCCCCGGGTACCAGGTCGGCGCGGTAGGCCGCGGGTCTACGGAGAGACGCGCATCGACTTGGCCAAACGGGCCGGGCAGCGTCGCGGTTGGACGACTAGCATCTTCGACTTGTATGGCAAGCGGGCGAAGAAGCGGTATAAGACGTTCGTGGCGATGTGGCGGCCCGTCGGCGGGGCAATCCGGGTGGTGTTGGTGGAGGAGCCGAGTGGATGGGTGGCCTTCTTCTGCACCGACGTGTCAGCGACCGTAGCAGAGATTCTCTCGACGGTCGCCGACCGGTTCTCATTAGAGATCGCGTTCCGCGACTGCAAGGAGATCGTCGGAGCCGGCCAGCAGCAGGTGCGGTTCGTGTGGGCAAACATCGGTGCATTCCACATCTGCCTCTGGACGTTCACGATGACCGAAGCTTGGGCATGGGGTCGGGAGGAGGACGACTTGGTGGACCGCCGAGCATCGCCATGGGACGATCCGAACCGTCGCCCAAGCCACGCAGACAAGCGTCGGGCTTGGCGCCGTGAATTGTTGGCCGAGGAGATTCGCGCGGTTCTACGCCCCGGGGTCACCGAGGAGGAAATTCGGGCCGTCGCCGAGCGGTTGCTTGCCCTGGCGGCATGAGAGCGAAGTCAATCGCGGAAAGTACAGGCCTTCATCAGCGAGTGGAATGAGATCGCTCATCCATTCAACTGGACCTCGAAGTCGGTGGCGAAGGTCATGGCGAAGTGCCAGATCGAGGACGCAAGGCCCTTGGCAGAAGCCGCGTAGGATTTCCGGTCCTTATTTGCTGTGGGCAGTACTTAGGGCTGCAGGAAAGGCTGAACGATTTCATCCGATCGCTACCGCTTCACCGGGAGCGAACGCGGAAGCCGACGTCGTAGCCAGGAAGCAGCCGGGTTCAGACGACCACCGTCATCCTTCCTGTCCTTCCCTGCGCCGTAGACCAGAATTCCGCCGTTCTCAGGCTTGAAGCGGATCGACTCCCCGGTGAATGGATCGACGGGCACGACCTTCAGGTAATTGGGAACAAGCTGATCGACAGACCCGGGCCAGCGTTTCATCGCGATCCGGAATCGGATGCTGGCCACCGCGGCGTCCGCGCACCTCAGCTCGCAGACTGTCCGTTGCTCACTGTCCACACCCGTCGAGACCGCCGGCATCAAGATGAAGAAGGGCGAATCCCACAACTGTCCCGACTGGGATTCCTTCCTGTAGTCGACACTCGCTAAGTCACTGGCACCAAATAAGTTGTTCATTTGCAGCCGACCCGGTGAGGCCAGATTGTGTAGTTCCATTGCGGTAGCACAGAGCGAGGTCTCAACCGGATCGCTGCCCTTTCTTCACGGGTCACTTTCGCCCCCTTCTTGTACTCCGTTCGATCCAGTCGGGCTCGACAGTGGAATCCTGTGGCCGACCGAGTCCGGCGGATGTACTTCAGCATCGTCTCGTAGTTGACCAGCGGCTCCCCGGCCCAATTCTCGCTGATCAGGCTGAACATCCGGTGCTCGATCGGGTTCCACTTCGAGGCCCCCGGCGGGTAGTGGGTCACGGTGATGATCAACCTGAACTCATCGGCGAAGCCTTGCAAGCCCGCCTTCCAGGCGAGCCTCCGATTCCCGTTGGCCCCGCCACAATCCGCCTCGATGAGCAACCGTCGGACGTCGAGGTAGGCCGCTCGCCCCACGGCGAGCCACCAGCGGCGGATGGCGGCGACGGCGAAGGCGGCGGTCTCATGCGACGTGCCGATCACCACATACCCGGCGTTGTGACCGACGTCGTAGATCCCGTAGGGGATGCCCCGCCCCGAGGCGTCCTTGGCGAAGTCGTGATCGAGCACGTCTCGGTCGGTCTTCCGCCAGCAACGGCCCGGGTTCTTGAAGTTGCCCACCAGTTCCTTCTTCTTGGTATCCACGCTGATGACCGGCAGGCCGTGCGTGAGATACCACCGGCGGATGCGGGTCAGGTAGCGGAACTGCCGGTCCCGGTCGGGGCGGTGCGTCCCGGCCAGACGTTTCCGGTTGGTCCGCAGCGAATAGTCGTGCTGGTGGAGCAACCGGGCGACAGTCTTTCGACTGACGGTGATCCCCCGACGCCGTAGAGCGGCACACAGCTTCCGGGTCGATTTATGCGTCCACTTCAGGGCCGTCATCGGGTCGCCTGCGGTCGCATCTTGGAGCAACTGATCCAACGCGTCCACGAGGTCGGGAAGTTTTTTTTTCAACGATCCGCGAGAGGGCTAGAACCCCGACGGTTCCTGATAGCGCCGCTCGAGGTCGGCCAGGAGTATCGGGCGGTTCTTCTTCGAGCGTGCCTTCCTCATGATCTTGCGACGATCCAGTGCCTGCCTCTGGCACTGTGGTTCGCGCGCCGTGCGATAGGGCAGCAAGTCGTCCACCGTGAACGGCTCCGGATGGAAGGCGTGTGCATCCAGTGCGTGCACTAAAGTTGGCCCCTCCAGAACAATACGGGTCCCCGCGTGGCGGTGGCCGTGAATCCGCCGCTCATGACTCTTGGGCAAGCGAAACCATCGTTCCAAATCCAGGTTGTCCTTGATCTCTTCAAACAGTCCTTCGCCCACGAACAGGCCGGCGAGAAAACTGATCATCACCTGGGCCATTTGCTTATGAATCGGGCCCCCGGTTTGCTGGAATCGATCGATCAGTTCCTCGAACTTCGCCTGCCGGTCCGCACATGTTCCCTTGCCGGGATCGAGCGTTTCGGCAACTTCCGTGACTTCCGCGATGAATTCACGGATCGACTCCTGTTCGTCGCGCACTTCGTTTCGGCCGCGGTCGATGCAGTCGGCGAGTCGGCCCAGTTGCCGCTCGGCGAATCCCCTTTTTTCGCGTCCAGGTTTCGCTGGAGCGACGCGCGAACCTCATCCAGCGCATCGGCCATCCGCAAGCCGGGAGGGTGGAGCGGTCCTCCCTGATCGTCGTTGAGAATGCCACGCACCGCCGTGCAGTATTCGAGCACCACGGCGCTGGCGGCATCGACTCGGGGCCCGGGCGGGTTCAGCGGCGGCGCGGTCGCAGCAGGATCATCCTCCACGATGCGTTCCGACGCCTGGACGCCCTGCTGTTTGAGTACCGCCTGTTCGATCTTCCGAAGGCCACGCACCTTCTTCCGCATCTGAACCTTGGCGTGGCTGTCAGCCTCCAGAACAGGCTTGGCCACGTCGCGGAGGAAGTGATTGTCGCAGTAGCGGTGCGGCACGTCGGGGAATTCCGCCGCGATGCCCGTCACGAAGGCGTCCTGCCGGTCCGACAACCACAGCGCCACCGGCTTACCCAGGGACTTGGCCCACGCCCTGGCCTGCGCGATCAGGCGGCGCACCTCGTCCGCCGTGGCGGAGATCAAAGGCTCAGCGAACCAGACCCGCTTGCCGGTCAGTTCGCGCACCACGTACAGCGTCTCGTGCCCCTTCTCGGGCTGTAGGCCGTCGATCGAGAGGATGATCTCATCGACGGCTTCATAGTGCCGCCGCAACGACTCGGGGTCCTGCTCGCGCGCGGCGAGCATGACCTGGTAGGATCCGATGTACCGGGCGATCGAGTCGGCCGAGAGCTTGATGCCGTAATCATCCCAGAGATCGGATTGGATCTGGGAAATCGACCAATGACGTGAGCATCGACGATGACCGATCCAACAGAGGACATCCCACCCGACCGCCCACTTGGGCGGCGCGATCGTGATCTCGAGTTCGGGGCTCTTGGTCTTGGCGTGGCCGGGGCAGGCGGGATCGGGGCAGTGGTTGAGTTTGCAGACGAGCTGCACCGGACCCTCGAGGGTGTGAACCCGACGGTACCGGTGGTCGCAGATATACATCAGCCGTCCACAGACCGGACAATGGCGGTCGAGGACATCGAGTTCCCACAGAGCAAAATCCGTATCCTTGGGCCAAGCGTAGGACATCCTGCCGACCTCCGTGCCACGGGTGAACGCCATCGTTGACGCCAACAAGGCAAGACTTTACACCGCGAAACCCGTATCTTCTAGCCCTCTCGCGGATCGTTGTTGTTTTTCAACACCAACACCGTGTCATAGTTGTGTCATCACCCACACGAAACCCGTAAGAGCCCGTTTTCCTGGGAATGACCCTCGGCTGCGCTCGCTGCCACGACCACAAGTACGACCCGTTGCGGATGAAGGACTGCTACCAGCTCGTTGGCTTCTTCAACAACATCGACGGTCCGGCGTTCGACGGGAACGCGGCACAGTGGGCGCCAATCGTCAAGGTGCCGACGGCCGAGCTGAAGTCGGCGCTGGAAGCGGCCGACAGAAAGCTCGCCGCGCTTCGCCAGGCCATTACCGCCGAGGCCGGCAAGGCAGTTGCGGCCTACGACGGCAAGGCGGATGCCGAGCGGGGCAAGGTTCTTCAGCGGGCTGATTTCGTCTGGGTCGATGATGCTGTGCCCCAGGGTGCCTCGCCCTCGTTCTTCTACCCAAGTCGCAACTTGATAACACTCAAGTGCTTCCGACACGAAGCAGGAGGAAGCATTGATCATCTAGTGATCATGCGTTCTTATCTCCAAGACCGCATTTATCAGTTTTTCCTGGGAATTCGGACATTGGAGTCATGCTGATAAGACAATGTTTTGTAAGTGCGGGCACTGTACATGTAGTGTAAACCCTTTTTCAGTGACCGTGTTATTCGTTGCAAGTGCCTATGGACAAATGAGATATGACTTGTGTCGAAGAACGAGGTGCCTCGCTTCAGGGAGACGCTCCGTGGGGTTTCGTCACGCGCCCGGACCACCCGGTTTTCAGCGGCCAGGCCTCCTTGCGAATCACTGCCCAGGGGCTCAAGCAACGGTTTTTCGAGAACGCCGGACGGAAGCTCAGGGTCGGTGAAGGAGACTCGCTCTTCACCCAGGTCTATCTCGATCCGCTCAATCCACCCAAGGAGATCATGCTTCCGTGGCACATCGGCGCCTGGAGCCACCGGGCCTACTGGGGCCAGAATGTGATCGCCTGGGGCAAGGACGGCACACTCGAGCGGTTGAGGATCGGCGACCTGCCCCCGACCGGCAAGTGGGTCCGGCTCGAGGTCGAAGCGAAGAAGCTGGGTCTTGCGCCGGGCACCGTGATCGATGGCTGGGCCTTCACCCAGCAGGACAGGACGGTCTACTGGGACCGCGCCGGGAGCGAGACATGGACGCCCCAGGATGGCCAGCTTTACGATTCTCTGTCCGCCTGGATCCGGGCTCGCCGGGTTGACGCAGGGGCAGGGCTACCGGACAACCTCAAGGCGATCCTCGCAGTCGAGCGGTCGAAGCGAACCGAGGCCCAGAGGAAGGAGCTGCTCGCTCACTTTGTGGAGCAGGGCTATGCCCGAACACGCTCGGTGTTCGACCCTCTTCATGCCCAGCTCGCCAAGGCGGAGCAGGAGCGCAACGAGATCGACGGTCGGATCTCGACCACCCTGGTTTTTCGGGAGCGGAGTGGCGAGCTCAAGCCGGCCTTCGTCCTCAACCGGGGCGAGTACGATCAGCGGCGCGACAAGGTCGGCCGGGCAACGCTGGCTTTCCTGCCGCCGCTGCCGCCCGGGGCGCCGCTGGACCGACTGGGACTGGCCGGGTGGCTGACGGCCCCGAACCACCCGCTGACGGCCCGCGTGGCGGTCAACCGGTTCTGGCTCCAGGTCTTCGGCACCGGCATCATCAAGACGGCCGAGGACTTCGGCACGCAGGGTGAGCCGCCCAGCCACCCTGAGCTGCTGGATTGGCTGGCTGTGCAGTTCCGCGAGGACGGCTGGGACGTGAAGCGCTTGGTGATGTCGGCGGCCTACCGGCAGAGCTCCCGCGTAACCCCGGAAAGCTTGGCCAAAGAGCCGGCCAAATGACTCCTGTCGCGTGGCCCGCGGTTCCGCCTTGAAACCGAGACGCGACGTGACCAGGCTTTCTTCCTCGCCGGCCTGCTGGTCGAGCGGATCGGCGGGCCGAGCGTCAAGCCGCCCCAGCCGTCCGGGCTGTGGGAGGCGGTGGGGTATGCCGACAGCAACACCGCGCGGTTCTTCGCCGACACCTGGGCAGACAAGGTCCATCGCCGCAGAATTTATACCCTCTCGAAGCGGACCTCGCCGCCGCCCCAGATGACCATCTTCGTCGCCCCTTCCCGCGAGGCTTGCCTGGTGCGACGGGAACGGACCAACACGCCCCTGCAGGCCCTGCTCTCGATGGACGAGTCCCAGTTCGTGGAGGTGTCGCGGGCCCTCGCCGAGCGGACCCTGCGCGAGGCCGGCCCCACGACCGACGAGCGGCTGGTTTACATGTTCCGCCTGGCGACCGTACGCAAGCCCGACTCCAAGGACCTGGCCGAGCTGACCGGCGCCTTCCAGGACTTCCTGGCACACTACACCAAGGAGGCCGGCGGTGCCAGGGAGCTGATCACCATCGCCGAGTCCAAGCCCGAGCCGAAGTTCAACCCGAGTGAACTGGTCGCCCAGACGATAATCGGCAACATGATCCTGAACCTCGACTAGGTGATGACCAAGGGCTAACTCGCGGAGTGCCAAGCGATGGATCCGATTCGCGAACAGATCGAGCTGATGACGCGCCAGCACTTCTTCGGTCGCACCACCGGAATTGGCCTGGGATCCGTCGCCCTGGCCAGCCTGCTGGCGGAAGCCGGCCGCGCGGGGGGAATCGCCGACCAGGTCAAGCCCGCGACCGAGGTCACAACCGGTGGTCTACCGGGCTTGCCTCATTTGCTGCCCAAGGCCAGGCGAGCGATTTACCTGCACATGAACGGAGGCCCATCCCGGATGGACCTCCTCGACTACAAGCCCAAGATGGACCGGTGGTTCGACAAGGACCTTCCCGACTCGGTCCGCCAGGGTCAGCGGCTGACCACCATGACCAGCGGCCAGGCCCGCTTCCCGATCGCGCCGTCAAAGTACAAGTTCGCCCGCCATGGCAAGTCGGGCATGTGGGTCAGCGAGCTCTTGCTCTGGACGGCCAAGATCGTCGACGAGATCTCCCTGATTAAGACGGTCTGGACCGAGGCGATCAGTCATGACCCGGCGGTGACCTACATTTGCGCCGGGCATCAGCTTCCCGGGCGGGCGAGCCTTAGCTCGTGGCTCAGCTACAGCCTGGGCACGATGAACCAGAACCTGCCGGCCTTCGTGGTGATGACCGCAACCTGGTCGAGCAAGGCGGCTGCCCAGGTTCTGTACAACCGGCTCTGGTCCGCGGGATTCCTGCCCAGCAAGTACCAGGGAGTGGCCCTCCGTTCCAAGGGCGACCCGGTCCTCCTCCTCTCGAATCCCCCGGGCGTCGACCCCGCGACCCAACAGCGCTCGCTCGATGCCATCAACCGGCTCAATCACAAAGAGTTCGAGTCAATCGCCGACCCGGAGACGCAGGCGCGGATCGCCCAGTACGAGATAGCCTTCCGGATGCAGACCTCGGTTCCCGAGCTGAACGACAACTCGAACGAGCCCAAGCAAATTCTCGACATGTACGGGCCCGACGTCCACACGCCCGGGACGTTCGCTCGCTGCGCCCTGCTCGCGGAGGCTGGCCGAGCGCGATGTCCGGTTCGTCCAGATCTTCCACCGCGGCTGGGACCAGCACGGAAATATGGCTGGCGACCTCCCGCTTCAGTGCAAGCAGGTTGACCAGGCGACCTATGCCTTGATTAAGGCAGCTCGCAAGAATAATCTATCGAGTCGCTGAGCCGCTGTGGTACGTTCGCTCTCATGGACGCCTCCACCGTCGAGAGCCTCAAGGTCAAGTACGAGGCCCTCAAGCCCGTCCTCGATGAGCGCGCCTGTCGCCTCTGGGCGGCGACCGAGGCGGCGGCCATCGGTCGTGGAGGGATCACCCGGGTCGCCGAGGCCACCGGCATGACTCACGTGACCATCCGGGCCGGATTGCGGCAGTTGCGTCAACCCGGCGGCACGCCCGATCCACCCGGCATGGCCCGACGTGTCCGCCGCCCCGGCGGGGGACGGAAGCCGCTGACGCATCACGATCCTGGCCTGATGGGCGCCCTGGAGGCGTTGGTCGAGCCGTCGGCCCGTGGCGACCCCCAAGTCGCCGTTGCGCTGGACCTGCAAGAGTGCCGCCAAGTTGGCCGTTGAGTTCGCCGCCAGGGTCACACAGTCAGTCCCAGGTCGGTCAGCACTCTGCTGGGCCAGCTCGGTTACAGCCTCCAATCCAACCGCAAGACCCGGGAAGGCAGCGGCCATCCCGACCGCAACGCCCAGTTCGAGCACATCAACCGACGGGTCAAGTCGTATCAGCGGCGGGGCCAGCCGGTCGTCTCGGTGGACACCAAGAAGAAGGAACTGGTCGGCGACTTCAAGAACGGCGGACGGGAGTGGCAGCCCCAGGGTCGCCCCGAACAGG
Source organism: uncultured Planctomycetaceae bacterium (assembly GCA_963816015.1). Classification (GTDB taxonomy): domain Bacteria; phylum Planctomycetota; class Planctomycetia; order Isosphaerales; family Isosphaeraceae; genus Aquisphaera. The sequence goes on from CAWFJM010000065.1 coordinate 17,402, forward strand.
TCCGCATCCATGATTTCCTGGACCCGAAGCTGGGCAAGGCGATCCCCTACGGGGTGTACGACTTGGCGGCCGACGCCGGCTGGGTGAGCGTGGGCGTCGATCATGACACGGCCGAGTTCGCCGTCGAGACGCTGAGGCGGTGGTGGCGACACATGGGAAGCCCGATGTATCCGGGTGCGACCCAACTGCTGATCACTGCCGATGGCGGCGGCTCGAACGGGAGCCGTTGCCGTCTCTGGAAGGTGCAGTTGCAGGAGTTGGCCGATGAGACCGGCCTGCGGATCACGGTGTGCCACTTCCCGCCGGGGACGAGCAAGTGGAATCAGATCGAACACCGGATGTTCTGCCACATCACGCAGAACTGGCGGGGCCGCCCGCTGGTCGATCATGAGGTGGTAGTGAACTTGATCGGAAGTACGACGACCGAGACGGGCCTGGAGATCCGGGCGGAATTAGACCGGAGTGCCTATCCGATCGGCCAAGAGGTCACGAAGCAGCAGATGGAGAGTCTCTCAATCGAGCGGGAGAGCTTCCATGGGGACTGGAACTACACCATACGGCCCAGGGCCGGAAATAGATGGGTTATTCTTGCCAGCACCCTTACCGAGTGGTCTTTTGCAAGGCGGCCGCAACTTGCGTAAAATCTGGGGTGAGGTGGAGCATCGGAAGGGGACCACCCCGGTCAATGCCGGGCAAGGACTCGGACAACCAATCGACATAGGACGACCATCCGAAACGTTGATATTAGGCCGAACCCTTTGTTTGGCGGCATTTTCCGAGGGACCGGCACTCAGTCGTAGTTACCACTACATCATGCCATGATCCACTAGCCCTGGATGCCCACAGGTTCCGCCGGGCATTTTGGTCGCCAAGATGAGCGATCTGAGGCTTTGTTCGCAGTGATTTCATCATGTTTGCAAAACTTCAGTTACCGACCTGAAACAGCGCGGGCTGCTCGACGACACGCTCGTGATTTGGGGCGGCGAGTTCGGCCGTACCTCGATGAACGAGGCTCGCGGCGGTTCGACGTTTCTCGGCCGTGACCACCACCCCCACTGCTTCACCCTCTGGGTCGCCGGCGGCGGGTTCAAGCCCGGCATCTCCCTGGCGCTACTGACGACCTGGATTACCAGATCACCGAGAACCCGGTCACCGTCCACGATCTCCAGGCCACCATCCTCCACCTCCTGGGCCTTGATGCTGTTAAGTTCCGCTTCCCTTACCAGGGCCTGCAGCGACGGCTCATCGGCGTCGAGGGGGACGGCCGGGTACGCAAGGAATTGCTGGCGTGATGATCTGAGTTCTTTCAATGTACCGTCGGTCTGACCGATCGCATGCCACCCATGCCGCCCATGCTCATGGCGCCGCCCCCGACGGGGCCTTCGCAGAGGCCGCCGGAGACGAACCGGAATTGCGGAAGATTGCGAGCGTATTCCGGGCGAAACTTGTAGTTGACGTAGATCGTCTTGTCGCCGACCGTGCCTTGCGGCACGGTCAAGTCCCACCGCAGCAGGTTGGCCATCCGGGCCGTGCGCAGGTAAAGGCCATCTGTGCTTAGATAGGCCGACGTCTTGACGAGATTCATAGCCACCGCCTCCCCCTGCGGCCTGGGCAGGCGGTCCCAGAGCTGAACCTTGACCGGTCCGGTAGTTCCGCAGACCAAGCCGGAACTCATAGTCGAAGACCTGGTTGCCCCCCTGCACCGAGCGACCCTTATGGACCAGATGCCTGCTGACCTGGAGGTGGGGATCGACGCCGAACCCGGCGATGAACGGCTCGCCTGCGGCCACCAGGGGCAGGTTCATCCGGCCGACGAAGTCGCTTCCAACGTATACCGTCGCCTCGCCGGGCAGCAGCACCAGATCGCTCTGGTTGGTCAGCTTTGCCAGGCGATAGACGCGCGGAGTCAGAACCGGCGTGGCCTTGGCGAAGTAGTCAGCAGCCAACTCCACACGGGCGACATCGAGCAACTGCGGGTTGCGCCGGGACGGAATGGTGAGCGGGCCCGAAATCGGGAAGGCCGCACTGGGCCCCTCCCTGTCCGTCGTCGTCGATCTCGTGGGCTGTTTATCCGCAATCCGCAGTTCCTCGACCTGATCGGTCGCGGCCGCCGACTTGAGCATGGCGCCACCGGCCGCCTGCGCTTGCTCCAGGGACAGTCCCATTCCGCCTCCCATGCCGCCCATGCCAGCCATGCCGCCCATGGCCGAACGCTCCACCGATCCAGCGTCGCCGGCAGCCTCATCGAGCGATTCCTGCGAGGTGATCGAGAGCAAGCCGTCCTTCACCGTGTAGGCCAGGCCGAGCTGTTTCAGGATCAGTGCCAACGATGTTCTGAACGGGACGTCCTTCACATCGAAGACCACAGGCGAGGTCATCGTCTTCTCCGCTTCCTGGAGGCCGAGGGGATCGACATACATCGGGATGCCCTCGGGAAACGTAGCGCTCTTGGTGGCGGTGCGGACGATCTTGTTCACAGCTTCGAGAGGGGGTTCACAAGGGAGCGAGAGATCGATCAGCTTGCCCAGCTCGGCTACAATCTTCTGCGATCGGTCATCCTTCGGCTCGAGTGGGCCGGAGTCTCTGCTGTCGTCGATAGCCATCGTCAGGGGAAGTAGCTCGGGGGGTGCCGCGTCGAGCGAGGGCCGGGTGGTGGAGAGCGTGGCGCGCACGTCCGGCCAGTCCTCGCCGGTCTGCTGGACGACCGCGGCAAGATACTCGAGCCGGACGGGGGCGTTGTCGGCCCCGCCGCGGAGCCGGTACTGCGGCGACCAGGTGGCGGCGCCAACCAGGTAGCCGAGGCGGACGGTGCCCGCCGCCGGACGGGACTTGTGCACGACGATCACCGCGTCTCGTTCGAGCCGGCCCGGTCCGGCCGAGAGCTCGGCAAGCTGCCGTCTGGCGAACTCGGCCGCCTCGGTGTTGGCCTGGAGCCGCTGGCGGAGGTCGGTCTCGGCCTTCGACTTGGCATCACGGCTCTCCATGATGAATCTGCTCAGTGACTGTCCCATAAGTCAGTTCAGGCCGCCTCGCGGTAGTGGAACTCGGCGTCCGTGCCCGTGGGCTCGATCCGGTTGAGCATCAGGTGGATCATGGCCAGCTTGATGAAGGCCTCCGACGACTGGACGCTCTTCTCCCGGTCCTTGGTCAGCCGCCGGCATTGGCCCAGCCACGCGAACGTCCGCTCCACCGTCCACCGGATCGGCAGCCTCACCCAGCCCTCAGACCCCTCGGGACGCCGCACGATGGACAGCTCCCACCGCGCGTTCGCCTCGACCCACTCGTACAGCTTGAAGTTGTGGTACTTGCTGTCGGCGTACATCCGCACGACCTTGCCCATCGGCTGGCCGTCCAGCCGGGTGAACAGTTCGGTCGCCGCCCGGGCGTCGTCCACGTCCGCGGCCGTGACCAGGACGGCCAGGAGCAGGCCCAGGCTGTCGACCACGATATGGCGCTTCCGCCCGTCGACGTTCTTGAAGTTGTCGCGGCCCCGCTGCTCGCCGCCGGAGGTGGTGTCGACCGACTGGCTGTCGACGCTCGCGGAGGTGCGGGGGTGGTAAGGCTTCTCCATCGTGCGGACCTTGCGGCGGAGCCGGTCGTGGATCAGGTCCAGGGTGCCATCGTGCCGCCACCGGTCGAAGTACCGCCAGACGGTGCTCTTGGGCGGGAAGTCGATAGGGAGGTAGCGCCACTGGCAGCCGGTGCGGAGGATGTACAGGATGGCGTCGACGACGTCCCGCATGTCGGTTTTGCGGGGTCGTCCGCCGGTGGAGGCGGGGATGTGGGGCTCGATCAGGGCCCACTGCGCGTCGGTGACGTCGCTGGGGTAATGGTGCGTTCTCATACACCATTCTAGGCGCCTCGACTACCTTATGGGACAGTCTCTCAGAGAGAGAATTGCCTCGCTGTCGAGCCGGCCCTCCTTCGTCAGTCCCATGAGCGACGCCCCGGTGAACCCCTCCAGTTTCTGGAGGTACTGGAGATCCTGCTCATGGACGGCGACCTCCTTCTGAAGCTTCTGGGCATCGGTCGAGAACTTCTTGAGCAGCTCTTCCTTGGCCCGCACTTCCTGGCGCGTGTCGTCCTTGACCGCGCGAGTGCGGAATCGTGTGCTGACCACGCGGAGGCCGTCGGCAACCTCGGTATAAAGGGAATTATCGACGGTCTGCGGCGGCAGCGGAGGGACCACCAGCTTGACGGTCCCTTTCCCCTCGGGGACGCTCACCTCGCGCGTCACCAGGGCCTGGCCCTGGTACACGGTCACTGCGACGATTCGGCTTGCCGCGGGCTGAGCTAAACCTTAACCAAGTGTGGTGCGAGGTCCGAATCTCGTGATCGGTCGGTTGAAACTCGAAATCTCCCGGCGTTTCCGGCACATTGGATCGACCTACACCGATCCCACGACCGAACCCACGAGGAGATTTCGAGTGAAACCGATTCCACACCACCACCACGCCGCCGGCAAGCGCAAAATCCGCCGCCGGCTCGGCCGCCCGATCACCGCGCCCTCGCCTGATCCGGTCATCACCGCGAACAACATCCAGTACGAGGTCGCCACCAAGACTCGCGCGATTCCGTGCGGCGGCATCGGCGGGATTCAACTGCTGGTCCGCGACCTCGGCCTCGCGGAAGCCATTGACGAGCGGCTCCACCTGCTCAAGTTCCACTTCCCCTACCACGAGTCCGACCACGTCCTCAACTTCGCCTACAATGCCCTGTGCGACGGCACCTGCCTCGACGACATCGAACAGCGACGCAACGACCTCGTCTTCCTCGACGCCCTGGGCGCCGACCGCATCCCCGACCCCACCACCGCGGGCGACTTCTGCCGCCGCTTCTCCCCCGACGACGTCGAAACCCTCCAGGACGTCTTCGATCAAACTCGGCTCAAACTCTGGCGCCAACAACCGTCCGACTTCTTCAACGAGGCCGTCCTCGATGCCGACGGCACGCTGGTCGCCACCGGCGCCTGTTGTAAACAAGGCATCGACATCGCCTATGACGGTACCTGGGGCTATCACCCGCTGATCGTCTCGCTGGCCAACACCGGCGAGGTACTCAGCATCGTCAACCGCTCCGGCAACCGCCCGTCGCACGAAGGCGCCGCCGAGCAGCTCGACTTGGCCATCCTGCTCTGCCGGCAGGCCGGGTTCCGCCGCATCCTGCTCCGCGGCGACACGGATTTCACCCAGACCCATCGCCTCGACGCCTGGGACGCGGAACAGGTAAAGTTCCTGTTCGGCATCGACGCCATGCCCAACCTCAAGGCCTTGGCCGAGGATCGGCCCGCCTCGGCCTGGAGCCCGCTGCAACGACCGCCGCAGTACACGGCCCAAGGACCACCTCGGAAACGTCCCGAGCGGGTCAAGGACCAGATCGTCCGCCAGCGCGAATTCGAGACCCTGACCCGGATCGCCGAGGATGTCGCCGAGGTCGCTTACCGCCCGACGGCGTGTCAGCGCACGTATCGACTGATCATCGTCCGCCAGACGATCGCGGTGGAGAAGGGGCAGACACGGTTGTTCGACGAGATCCGCTACCGATACTACCTGACCAATGACCGGGACGGTTCTCCCCGCGCGCTGGCGCTGAAGGCGAACGGCCGCTGCCACCAGGAGAACCTGATCGCTCAGCTCAAGAGCGGGGTGCACTCGCTCCGGGCGGCGGTGGACAACCTGGTGAGCAACTGGGCGTACATGGTGATGACGGCCTTGGCGTGGAACCTGAAGGCGTGGTTCGCGCTGTCGATTCCTGAGCATCCCCGACACAAGGAGGCGCACCGTGAGCAGAAGCGTCGGCTGTTGGGGATGGAGTTCAAACGGTTCGTGAACACGATCATCCAGATGCCCTGCCAAATCGTCCACGGGGGGCGACGCCTGGTGTATCGGTTGCTGTCGTGGAACGAATGGCAAGGGGTGTTCCTGCGGGTGGTCTCTGCGTTGCGATGCTGACGCGACGAAGGATTGGAGCCGGGATCTGGATGTCCCGGTCCACCGCGGCATTTTGAGCTGAGCGGCAGAAACCGGGGGTGAACGATGAGACGACAGAGCGGTACGTAGCGTGGAGGCGCGATGCCTCCCCGGTGATGGTCCGTCCCATTCCGACGAACGAGACTTACGCGGCGCGGGGCTCAAACCTCGCTTGTTTAAGGGCTAAACGCGGTTTCTCGACTTCGATACGGGCGTCGGCGCGGTGTCCGTGGGAGGCTGGCTGGCGGACGGACCGAGCTGCGCAGGCCAGGCCTGCCACCAGCCAGGAGGAGGTGTTCATGCTTCGTCCTCACCGGAAAGTTGGCCAGAATTCGTCGGTGCCCGCGGGGCGGTGTTGTTCGAAGGTCCCTGTGGTCTAGAGCGGTTTGCATTCGGGTTGCGGACAGAAACAATTCACATAGAAGGACACGATCGAGGAAGGAGACGGCAACGGATCAGGAGATACCTGCCATGCGTCCCTCTTCGATAGACCTGCGGGAGCGGGTCGCGGCGGCCGTGGATGAGGACGAGGGCCCGCAGCGTGAGATCGCCCGCCTCTTCCGCGTCAGCGTCTCGTTCGTCTCCCGGCTGCTGCAGCGGCGGCGTCAGAAGGATAGGTTGGCCCCTGAGCCGCACGGGGGCGGCCCGACCCCCGTGCTGAGCCCGGACGACGCTGCGGCGCCTGGAAGATCTGGTCCGGGAGCACAACGACGACACCCTGGACCAACTGAAGCAGCGGGGCGGCTTCAACTGCAGCCTGACGACGATCTGGCGCGCCCTGCGGCGACAGAGATTGACCTGCAAGAAGAAGACCCAGCACGCCGACGAGCGCGACCGGCCCGACGTCCAGGAGAAGCGGCGGTCGTTCCGGAGGAAGGTGAAGCGGGTCGAGCCGAAACGGCTGGTTTTCGTGGACGAGTCGGGGGTGACCACGGCGATGACCCAGGCCTACGGCTGGGCCCCGCGCGGCGAGCGGGCCGTCGGCTCGGCCCCCGGCTCGTGGGAATCGCTGACCGTGATCGCCGCGTTGGGTCTGGACGGGGTACGTGCCCCCCTGGTGTTCCCGGGGTCGACCGACACCGCGGCGTTCGAGTCGTATGTCGAGCAGGTGCTGGTGCCGGAGCTGCACGCCGGCGACGTGGTCGTATGGGACAACCTGTCCCCCCATCAGGCCTCTGCCGCGGCGGCGGCCGTCAGGCGGGCGGGTGCCAGGCTCCTGCCCCTGCCGCCCTACAGCCCGGACTACACGCCGATCGAGAGACTCTGGTCGAAGGTCAAGGCGTACCTCCGCCGGGTCGCGGCGCGGAACAAGGATGCCGTCTACGAGGCCCTGGGAGAGGCGCTCGAAAAGGTGACCACCCAGGACATCATCGGCTGGTTCCAGCTCGCGCAGCTGTGCGCAACACATGGGTAAACCGCTCTAGACGAGTCAGTCGCCAGGGTTATTCGCTGCCGACGCCCATCGGAGCCACTCCTCCGGGTCGGCGTCGCTGGGCATTCTCCAGTCGCCGCGGGGCGAGAGGCTAACCGTACCGACCTTGGGCCCATCGGGCATACAGGACCGCTTGTACTGCTGGCGAAAGAACCGCGTGAAGAAGGTTCGCATGGTGCGCTCGATCAGCTCCCGCGAGTAGGGCTGGGTGAACGAGGCATACTGGCTCAGGAAGAGGATCTTCTCGGGAGAATAACCGCATCGTACGGCGTGGAAGAGGATGAAGTCGTGCAGCTCGTAAGGGCCGAGCATCGCCTCGGTGGATTGCTCGATCTCGCCCGCTGCCGAGGCCGGCAGCAGTTCAGGCGAGATGGTCGTCGCCACGATCGAGAGCAAGGTTTCCCTCGCTGGCCCCTCGGGAAACTCGTTCAAGGCCGCGTAGCGTACCAGGAACTTCACCAGCGTCTTGGGGATCGAGCAATTGGGGTTGTACATGCTCATGTGGTCGGCATTGTAAGTCGACCAGCCCAGCGCCATTTCGGAGAGGTCGCCGGTGCCGACGACGAACCCCTTGGACATGAGCAGAAAGGTCCGCAATCGCGCCTGGACGTTCTCGAACGTCAGATCGCTCCGCACTTCGGACGGAACCCGAGCGAGCGCAGCGCGGAAAGACTCAACATCCATCTCCCGGCAGTCGATGCCGAAGGGCGCGTGGCCGATCTCCCGGAAAGCCTGGAGGGCCAGAGGCGCGATGTCGATGGTCTCCGTCGAAACCCCAAGGTGGCGCATGAGATCAAGGGCGTTGTTCCTGGTGCGTGCGGTGGTACCAAAACCGGGCATCGTCAGCCCGTGAATCAGCCGCCGGTCAATGCCCAGCAGCTCGCACGTTTTCACCGAAACGAGCAGAGAAAGCGTCGAGTCCAGTCCGCCGGAGATCCCGAGATTCAGCGGTGTGCCAGCCGGAAGCTGCTCGATTCGCTTGGCCAGCCCCGCACACTGGATCTCGAAAATCTCCGTGCAGCGTCGGTGCAGCTCGGGCCCTTCCAGGGGGACAAAGGGCGTACCCGGCACCCGGCGGTTCAGGCCGGTGAGCCCGCGGGACAGCTCAAAGGCGATCCGGCGGAACGGGCGGGAGAACCTGGGCCGCTGGTCGAAGCTGGTCGAGATCCGGCGGTCAGCGAGAAGCTTGGCGACATCCACATCCTGCGTGATCCAGTAGGAATCGCGGCGAATCGTCTGGCCGTCGCCCACTCGCGGCGATTCTGCGAAGAGCCGGCCGTTCTCGGCGATCAGGCAGTGGCCGCCGAAAACTAGATCGGTCGTCGATTCCGAAGGCCCCGCGCTGGAGTATGCATAGGCCGCGATGCATCGGCCCGATTGTCCTACCACCAGGTCGGTGCGGTACTGGCTCTTGCCGATGGTCTCGTTGCTGGCCGAAAGATTGAGCAGTACCGTGGCTCCGGCCTCCGCCTGGATCGAGCTGGGAGGTATTGGCACCCAGAGATCCTCGCAGATCTCGACACCCACGACCACAGAAGCGCCCTCGCATCCATCACACACGAAGAGCAGGTCAATTCCAAAAGGAACGCGTCCGCCCGAAAACTCAATCATCGCCGGCTCGGAACCATCGGCCGAACGGAACCAACGACTCTCGTAAAACTCCTTGTAGTTTGGAAGACTCTGCTTGGGAACGACCCCCAGAACCTTTCCGTCCGACAGGACCGCCGCGGAATTGAATAGGCAGTTCTCAACCGGCACCGGCAGCCCGAGGACGACGAGCTGCTTCCGCCGTTCCGTCGTCCCGGCAATACGGCGGATCTCCCGGAGATTTGCCTCGAGGAGGGACGCCTGGCCGAACAGATCGGCGCAGGTGTAACCCGTGAGGCAAAGTTCCGGGAAGAGGATCACGTCGCTGTCCCCGACCTGGTCCAGAACCCGGATGATCTCCGACGCATTGGCCTGGGGATTGGCGACTGCGGTCCGGATCGAGACACTGGTCACGCGAACGAAACCGAATCGGTTCATAAAACCAACCTGACGGCTGAGCTGCCCGTGGCGACCCCGGGGTGCAAACCTCCTGAGCCCTACAATCGGAATGATCGACAAGAAACCCCGAGTCCCCCCGATGGACCGGCTCTTTCTCTGGAGATTAGAACAGGAGGCACCGAGCTTCAATGGTTCTTGAGTCAAAGACGCGAGCCGAGCCGCCCAGCATCTTGTCCCCGATGAAGCGATCCCAACAAGCTCACGAGTGGACACCTGTTTCTTGATCACCGCCCCAGGGAATCTCATGTCAAGGTACATTCAGCATCTCGCCACCGGCCTGCTTCTGGCAACATCGGTTCTGGACGCCAGGGCGCAATCACCACCTGCCAGGCTCTCAGCAGGGCCCTCACGACGACCGTTTGCCACGCCGGACACGCCCCATCAGACAGGACGCATCCGTGAGGTAGACATCAAGCACATCAAGGCCGAGTTGGCCCTCGGCGCCAAGAAGCAGGAGGTCCATGGGACGGTGACGAATCGCTTGACCCCGCTTCATCCGTACCTGACCACAATCGGCCTCGACTGCGGTCCAAAACTGAAGGTCTCTCGGGTCACCGCCGGCAAGCAGGCGACCCCCTGCAAATTCGCGACCAAGGGCGAGACGCTCTCGATCACCCTCGACAAGCCCTACGGGCCGGAGGACACCCTTGATCTGGCGGTCAGCTACAGTGGCAATCCCGAGGCCGGGCTCCGCGTCGTACCGCCCGATCCGGCATATCCCGAGAAGCCACAAGCAATCTGGACACAGGGGGAGGCCGAGGACAACCACCACTGGCTTCCCCTGTTACGATTATCCCAATGACCGCGTTACGACCGAGATGATCATCACTGTCGCCCGGCCGCTCAACGTGGTCTCCAATGGCACTCTGGTGGAGACCAAGGAAAACTCCGACGGCACTCGGACCTACCACTGGAAGATGGACCAGCCTCATTCGACGTATCTCATCACGGTCGCCGCCGCGGACTTTATCTCGTTCCACGACAAGGTGGGGAACCTGCCGGTCGACTACTACGTGACCAGGAACGTTGACGAGGCAACGGCTCGCCGGTTCATGGGTAAGACACCACAGATGATTCGCTTCTTCAACGAGAAAACCGGTCAGACCTATCCGTATCCCAAGTATGCACAGGTTTGCCTCCCCGAGTTCAACGGAGGCATGGAGAACAGCTCGGCCACCTCGATGACGGACTCAGCCCTCCTCGATGAGATCGAGGTGCTGGTTCAGGACGAGGATGGGCTGGTCGCACACGAGCTGGCGCACCAGTGGTTCGGTGACATGGTGACCTGCAAGGACTGGTCTCACATCTGGCTCAACGAGGGATTCGCCTCCTACTTCGATCCTCTCTTCGCTCAGCATGACCGGGGCGAGAACGAGTTCCGGCTCCGGATGGAAGGTGAACTCAGAAGCTACCTCGGCAACGACAGGATGTACCGCCGGCCCATCGTGGAGAACCGCTATCGCTCGCCCATGCAGATGTTCGACGGCATGACCTACGCAAAGGGGGGGGCGTCCTCCACATGCTTCGCGGACTGCTGGGCGAGGAGTCCTGGTGGAAGGGCATCCGCACCTACGCCGCCAAGCACAAGTTCCAGGTCGTCGAGACCGACGATTTCCGCCAGGCCATGGAGGAGGCCTCGGGCAAGGACTTGAAATGGTTTTTCGACCAGTGGCTCTACAAGGCGGGACACCCTGAGCTGAAAGTTCGCTGGCACTACGAGGATGCCGACAAGACGGTTCGGGTGAAGGTCGAGCAGACCCAGAAGGTGGACGAACAGACCCCGCTCTTCCGGCTTCCCACGACCCTTGATCTCACCGAGGCCGCGGGTAAGAGCCGCGTGATCCCGATCGTGATCGACGGTGCCAGCCAGGAGTTCGTGATCCTCGCCGCGGTCAAACCCGTGATGGTTCGTATCGACCCGGACTGCTGGCTGGTCAAGGAGCTTGATTTCGAGAAGTCCGTCGAGGAGCGGCGATTCGAGCTCGAGCATGCCTCGTGCGTCGTTTGCCGCCTCAACGCCGCCCGTTCGCTCGTCAGACAAGGTAAAGACGAGCCTCTGGTCCAGAAGGCGCTGGAGACCGCCTGGAAGCACGAGAAGTCCGTCTCCGCGCGAACCAGCATGGTCGAGCTGATCGCCGGCGTCGAGAGCTCACGCCGGAGACGAAGGCCCGGGGCGGGCCAGGCACGGCCCGTCGGCGAGGAGCCCGACGACACGTTCCGTTCCACCCTGGCCGAGGCGGCCAAGGACCCCGAGGCGCGTGTGCCCGTCGCGGCCATCCGCGGCCTAGCCCGGCTCAAGTGCGACGCACAGTCCGAATCGATCCTCCGCGCCGCCTGGTCCAACCCCAAAGAAGCCTACGGGGCGCACGGCCGCGATCCGTGCCCTGGCCGGATGGCAGGGCTAGCGCACTACGTTTTCCCTGGTTTTTTTGGGGTTTTCTTCACTATACAGTATATGGTCATGTGACATAGAGTAAATTAATTAACTTGTATTGATCATAAAACAATCGAAACATTGCGAGTGCACAGTCCAAAATCTTCGCTTTTTCCATAAGTCGAGGCATTTCATCCGGTCCATGTTCGCTTTGGTGTGCGCTGGCCCTGGGCTGGATGGAAGGTCATGGATGCCGACGAACTACTCTCCTCACCCCTGAAATCATCTGTCGGCAAGCATCGTCTAGCGGCCTCGGCCCTTGAGATCCTGCTGGAAGAACCCGGCCCCCGGGCCCGGGAACTCGCCGCCCTCTACTCCAAATACTGTCAGCCCCGGGAACTATGCACGGCAGCGATCAGCGCCTTCGACCGGCTGGTCAAGGATGACCCGTTACTTCAGGACATGGTCATCCCGCTGGTTGACGATCCTGATCGAAGCGTGGGATTTCGAGCGTGGAGCCTCGCCAGTTCGCTCAAGATCCAGAAAGCCCTGCCTGCCCTGGAAGCCCGCTCGAAGAAAGAGGGCGGCGGTCCCACGGGCTTCGTTTTCTTTGGAGGTGCTCCCGGACGCCAGATCCTGGAAGACGCAGTGAACACGCTGAAGAAAACGCCGAGTAAAGCCACCACGGCTTATTCCTGGTCGCGGGCGCCAGCGCCAGCTCAGACGCCGGGCCCGACTCCAGCTCCAGCGCCGACCGTCGAGCCGCTCAGGCTCACTGATCTGGAGAAACAAGCCGAAGACCTTGAGAACCGGGCCAGGGAGTTGCGAAAACGGATCGAGGCTTTGAAGCCTGAAGGGAGACGACCGCAGGGTCTCTCTAACGGAATTGGGCAACTAACCATTCGATGACCAGGCGGTGCTCATCGCCCTGAAGCGTCCAGACGGCGATCCGGAGAGTCCGATCCCCCTCGGCCAAGACCGCAATCGGGGGATCGCCCTCCCGGAGGCGACGCATGACTTGATCGGCGGTCAGCTCCGAGTGACAGTCGCTCTATTCCAGAACCACGTGGGGTGCGTGATTAGCGATCTCCGGCACGTCCAGACGGACACTCATGCCGGGGACCCTCTCAAGGCCGACGATCAACTCCTCGGCACGTTCCTGCCACAACTGGTGTTCAGCCTCATGGTCAAGCCGAAGGTAGTGTTCGATGACGGCCAGCAGGCCGATCATCTCCTCCTTCCCGACCTTCATGCCCCGGCCGATGCCCTCGTGGGGACTGAGCGCTTGCTGGGCCGCCGCGATCAGGTCGGCCTGACCAAGGAGCAGTCCCGTCGACTGGGGCCCCCGCAGCGCCTTGCCGCCGGAAAACGCCACCAGGTCGAAGCCCTCGCGGAGATATCGAGCCAGGTTCTCGACGGGGGGCACATCGGCCGCAGCATCATTAAAGGTCGGAACGCCGCGGTCTTTTCCAATTTGGATCCACTCGCCACGCTTGATCTGTCCCAATGGCTCGTGACGGTTCAGATAGAAGAGCATGGCGGTATTCGCGTTGATGGCTCTCTCCAGCTCGGCACGGGTTTCCACCCAGACGAGCCTTGCCCCCGTCAGGCGAATCTGCGCCTCGTACTCGCTTTCATGGCTCTTCTGAAGAATGATCTCATGTTTCACGCCAGAGGTCTCAGGCAGACGAGTAAGCGCCGCCCCCTCACCTCGGGTCATGCAGGCCGCGACGCCGACTGTGATCGCCGATGCGGCGCCTGCCGTGACCATGGCGGCGGGGACGCCCAGCAGGGCTGCGATTCTCGCTCCCACTTTCGCCTGGAGCTTGGGGATGGACACAAAAGAACGAGAAGCCTCGGCCATCGCCCGAACCACCGCCTTGGGCATGATCGACCCTCCCAGGACCGTGTATGCCCCCATACCGTTGATCACCGGCCGGATTCCCAGCCTTTCATAAACCGACTCGCTAATGGCGATTCTGCCGACGTCTGGTTCGTGCCCGAGATCCCCAGCGCCCCAGGATGGGGTGCCAGGGCTTCAATCACGAGCTGGATGTGCTCTTCCAGGCGGACACCCAGCCGCTCGGCACCCGCGTGAACTTCCCCGCGATCGACCTTGGCCACGAAGCTGTTGTCCTTGAGTTTCTTCTTAGAATGGGTGTGTGAGAAGCCGGGTTTCCGGCCTAGAGCGGTTTGCATTCGGGTTGCGGACAGAAACAATTCACATAGAAGGACACGATCGAGGAAGGAGACGGCAACGGATCAGGAGATACCTGCCATGCGTCCCTCTTCGATAGACCTGCGGGAGCGGGTCGCGGCGGCCGTGGATGAGGACGAGGGCCCGCAGCGCGAGATCGCCCGCCTCTTCCGCGTCAGCGTCTCGTTCGTCTCCCGGCTGCTGCAGCGGCGGCGTCAGAAGGATAGGTTGGCCCCTGAGCCGCACGGGGGCGGCCCGACCCCCGTGCTGAGCCCGGACGACCTGCGGCGCCTGGAAGATCTGGTCCGGGAGCACAACGACGACACCCTGGACCAACTGAAGCAGCGGGGCGGCTTCAACTGCAGCCTGACGACGATCTGGCGCGCCCTGCGGCGACAGAGATTGACCTGCAAGAAGAAGACCCAGCACGCCGACGAGCGCGACCGGCCCGACGTCCAGGAGAAGCGGCGGTCGTTCCGGAGGAAGGTGAAGCGGGTCGAGCCGAAACGGCTGGTTTTCGTGGACGAGTCGGGGGTGACCACGGCGATGACCCAGGCCTACGGCTGGGCCCCGCGCGGCGAGCGGGCCGTCGGCTCGGCCCCCGGCTCGTGGGAATCGCTGACCGTGATCGCCGCGTTGGGTCTGGACGGGGTACGTGCCCCCCTGGTGTTCCCGGGGTCGACCGACACCGCGGCGTTCGAGTCGTATGTCGAGCAGGTGCTGGTGCCGGAGCTGCACGCCGGCGACGTGGTCGTATGGGACAACCTATCCCCCCATCAGGCCTATGCCGCGGCGGCGGCCGTCAGGCGGGCGGGTGCCAGGCTCCTGCCCCTGCCGCCCTACAGCCCGGACTACACGCCGATCGAGAGACTCTGGTCGAAGGTCAAGGCGTACCTCCGCCGGGTCGCGGCGCGGAACAAGGATGCCGTCTACGAGGCCCTGGGAGAGGCGCTCGAAAAGGTGACCACCCAGGACATCATCGGCTGGTTCCAGCTCGCGCAGCTGTGCGCAACACATGGGTAAACCGCTCTAGAGACTGTCCCATAAGGTAGTCGAGGCGCCTAGAATGGTGTATGAGAACGCACCATTACCCCAGCGACGTCACCGACGCGCAGTGGGCCCTGATCGAGCCCCACATCCCCGCCTCCACCGGCGGACGACCCCGCAAAACCGACATGCGGGACGTCGTCGACGCCATCCTGTACATCCTCCGCACCGGCTGCCAGTGGCGCTACCTCCCTATCGACTTCCCGCCCAAGAGCACCGTCTGGCGGTACTTCGACCGGTGGCGGCACGATGGCACCCTGGACCTGATCCACGACCGGCTCCGCCGCAAGGTCCGCACGATGGAGAAGCCTTACCACCCCCGCACCTCCGCGAGCGTCGACAGCCAGTCGGTCGACACCACCTCCGGCGGCGAGCAGCGGGGCCGCGACAACTTCAAGAACGTCGACGGGCGGAAGCGCCATATCGTGGTCGACAGCCTGGGCCTGCTGCTGGCCGTCCTGGTCACGGCCGCGGACGTGGACGACGCCCGGGCGGCGACCGAACTGTTCACCCGGCTGGACGGCCAGCCGATGGGCAAGGTCGTGCGGATGTACGCCGACAGCAAGTACCACAACTTCAAGCTGTACGAGTGGGTCGAGGCGAACGCGCGGTGGGAGCTGTCCATCGTGCGGCGTCCCGAGGGGTCTGAGGGCTGGGTGAGGCTGCCGATCCGGTGGACGGTGGAGCGGACGTTCGCGTGGCTGGGCCAATGCCGGCGGCTGACCAAGGACCGGGAGAAGAGCGTCCAGTCGTCGGAGGCCTTCATCAAGCTGGCCATGATCCACCTGATGCTCAACCGGATCGAGCCCACGGGCACGGACGCCGAGTTCCACTACCGCGAGGCGGCCTGAACTGACTTATGGGACAGTCACTGAGTCTCGCCTCCCTTCTGCAACGGGTTCCCCTCAAGGATCGCTAGCCTCTGGCCGAGGCGATGGCGGAGGCGAAGATCGACGCAAAGGACCCGATGCTCCCGCTCATGAGCTGGTGCGGGATCGAGCCACTGGCGGCAGAGGATCCTGTTCGTGTCGCGCAGCTTGCCGCCCGTTGCGGGCTCGCTCTGCTCCGAAACTACATCGCCAGGCGCGTTGTGACCGCCGACGCGTCCCAGGGGATGTCAGCTCTCTTGCCAGTGATCGAGCGGTCCACGGACGACATCCGACACGATCTCCTGGCCGGCATCCTCGATGCTCTTCGAGGCCGGAAGCAAGTACCCCGGCCCGAGGGATGGCCCGCCGCCTTTGCAAAACTCCTGACGACGCGCGACCCCGACGTCCTCGAGCAGACCTTGCTGCTGGCGCTCGACCTTGAGGAGACCAAGGCGATCGAGCCCCTGCGGCTGGTCATGGCCGATCGTGGGAGCCCGCTCGAAATGCGAACCCGCGCCCTGACCGCCCTGGTCGAGCGGCACGTCCCGGGCCTTGCGAGCGAGCTGCATGGCCAGCTCGACGATCGATCACTTCGCGGCCCTGCCATCCGAGCACTGGCGGCCTACAACGACACGGCCACGCCGCAGGAAATCCTGAAACGCTATCCAGCGCTCACGGAGTCCGAGCGCGATGATGTGATCGCCACGCTGTCGGCACGGCCGGCGTGGGCTCTGGCGTGCTCGACGCGGTCGGGAAAGGGTCGTGCCACGCCGCGACCTGAACGCTACCGTTGCACGCCAGTTGCTGGCCATGGGCGATGAGAAGGTCCGCACCCGCCTCGAGGCCGTCTGGGGATCGGTCTGCGCGACCTCCAATGAGATAGCGCCGCTGATCGCAAGGTACAAGGAACAGCTGGCTTCGAGCCAGCTCCCGGCCGCTGATCCGGGCCGGGGCCGGATTGTGTTCAACCGCACCTGTCATCAATGCCACCGGCTCTTCGACAGCGGCGGCGACGTCGGCCCTGATCTCACCGGCTCCGACCGGGCCAATCCCCACTACATCCTCGAGAATGTTTTCGACCCGAGCGCTACGGTCGCCCGAGAATACACCCTCACCAACATCGCCACCACGGACGGACGACTGGTCTCCGGAATCATCCGCGAACAGAACGATAGGTCCTTGACCGTCCAGACCGCCAACGAGCGAATCGTTCCCCCCGCGAGGATGTCGAAGAGGTCAAACCCACAGCCGTCTCAATGATGCCCGAGGGTCAGCTCGAGCGCTTGAGCCCCCAGGAGATCCGCGACCTGTTCGTCTATCTGGCGGCCAGCGGGCAGGTGTCTCCCCCGAGCTCCCAATGAAATCCTTGTTCAAAGAGGCATGATCGGGCCAGCCGGCTTTCCTTGATGTGCCCACACCCGCGAGCTTGACCAGCACCATCGTCGGGCGTAATATTCCCCGAGCGTGTGGCAGGTTGCCCACGCCGTGTGTCCCCGTCGGGAGCGAAACGCCTCGACGAGAAGGAGAAAGATCATGTGTCATGCCTCATGGCGCGAGCAGCGCCACCACAAGCTCCTCCATTCCCATCACGAACCCGATCGAGGAGAGCATCATGAGCACCACGCTCATCACGATCGTGGTGAGCGAGGAGGATGTTTCATGACTCGCCACGGCCACCATCATGACGAGGGAGATCGGTTCGAGGCGCGATCGGGGTTCGGCGTGCGACGGCCGTTGCGGTTCCTCGCCCACAAGCTCGACCTGAACGAGAAGCAAATCAGCGAACTGGCCAGGATCCTTGACGAGCTCAAGATCGAGCGGGCCCAGGCCGAGGTCGACGATCGCCGAGCCCTGGCGGAATTCGCTGACGCCGTGGCCGGTGAGACGTTCGATGCCGGCAAGGCCAGCAGCGCAGGTGAACGACGAATCCAGAGCACTGTGAGAGTTCGCGACACGCTGATCCGTGCCCTTGAGCAAATCCACGGGCTCTTGAGCCCGGACCAGCGAGCGCGCCTCGCGTACCTGATCCGGACCGGAGTTCTCGCGGTCTGAGCCACTGGTCCATCGACCGGGAACGAGCGCCTCGGCTTTGCGGACTGGAGCAGTCTCGGCAGGACCTTGTCCAGGGTCACCCTACTCGTGCGGGGCACAACCCCGTCACGCCCAGCGTGACCTTTACAAGAGTGCCCGCTTTGCAGGGCTGCAGTCCGCACCTGGGTCAGACAGGTTTTCGACAGTATCTCGCCCGTTTTCGACGTGAGTCCTTTCGCGATGGGCCGGGTTTCGTCGCCGAGCTGGAATCCTGGTGCCACGTCATAGCCAATTGTCTTATTGATTCACTGAAATTATCTGCTATTCTCACGGTGTCCCGCGCTAGAGGGCACCATGTTCTTCCGCACCAAGACCTCTGGACCCCGTACCTACCTCCAGGTCGTCGAGAACCGCTGGGAGGGCGGACGTTCCCGGCAACGCGTTGTCGCCACCCTGGGACGACTCGATCAGCTCCAGCAGAGCGGCCAGCTCGACGCCCTGCTCATCTCGGGAGCCCGCCTGGCTCGCTCGGTCCTCGTGCTCTCCGAGCATGCCCAAGGGAGGCTCCCGACCATCTCGATCCGGCACATCGGCCCGGCCTTGGTCTTCCAGCGGCTCTGGGAGCTGACCGGCTGCCAGCATGTGATCCAGCAACTGCTGAAGGGACGCCGCTTCGAGTTCCCCATCGAGCGGGCCATCGTCCTCACCGTCCTGCACCGGCTCTTCGACCCCGGCAGCGATCGCGCCGCCGACAAGTGGAAGGGGAGCTACCAGATCGACGGATGTGAAGAGCTTCAACTCCATCACCTCTATCGGGCGATGGGCTGGCTCGGCGACGAGTTGCCACGCAAGGAGCAGACCCACAAGACGCCGTTTGCTCCACGCTGCAACAAGGACCTCGTCGAGGAAGGGCTATTCGCCCGACGGCGTGACCTGTTCACTCAGCTCCAGTTGGTCTTCTTCGACACGACCTCGATCTACTTCGAGGGACAAGGGGGAGAGACGATCGGTCAGCGTGGCCACAGCAAGGACCACCGGCCGGATCTCAAGCCGATGATCGTCGGGGCCGTGCTCGACGGACAGGGGCGACCGATCTGCTGTGAGCTGTGGCCCGGCAACACGGCCGATGTCACAACGCTCATCCCGGTCGTCGACCGGCTCCGCAGCCGGTTCGGAGTCACCAAAGTCTGCATCGTGGCCGATCGGGGCATGATCAGCAAGGAGACGATCGAGGAACTGGAGAAGGAAGAGCGAGGCTGGCAGTACATTCTGGGCGCCCGCATGCGGTCGCAGAACGAGGTCAAGGACGAGGTCCTGGCCCGGGCCGGTCGCTATCGGGTCGTGCATCCCCAGCGCATGACAAGCGAGGACCCGGCGCCGTTGAAGGTCAAGGAGGTGCGGGTCGAGGGTCGTCGCTACATCGTCTGCCTCAACGACGACGAGGCCCGCAAGGATGCCGCCGATCGGCAAGCGATCGTGGGATCGTTGCAGGAGAAGCTCCGCACCGGGGAGAAGTCGCTGGTCGGCAACAAGGGTTACCGCCGCTACCTCAGCTCTACGGGCCCGGCTCACTTCCAGATCGACGAGGCGAAGATCGAGGAGGAGGCTCGTTACGATGGTAAGTGGGTGCTCCGGACCAACACGGATCTGGATACGGCTGAGGTGGCGCTGCAGTTCAAGCGGTTGTGGATGGTGGAGGCCTGGTTCCGATCGAGCAAGTCGCTGTTGCAGACCCGGCCGATCTACCACAAGTGCGACGAGACGATCCGGGGCCACGCGTTCTGCTCGTTCCTGGCGTTGGTGCTGCGCCAGGAGCTGGAGGTCCGGCTGGCCAACGACGGTCACGACTTCGAGTGGGCCGACGTGCTCCAAGATCTGGACCGCCTGCAGATGGTGGAAGTCGAGCAGGACGGCAAGCGGTTCCTGCTGCGCAGCGAGGTCCAGGGCACCTGTGGCACAGTCTTCCGAGCGGCCGGCGTCGCCGTGCCGCCCACCGTGCAGCAGTCCCTTCCAGATCCCGCCGCCCCGGAGCCAGATCCTGGTGCCACGCCGCGCATGTAAATCTGCAAATTGCTACGCTAACAGGTTGCGGCTGTATACTGTCGAAAATCAGTTAGTGACTGTCCCATAAGGTCGGTTCAAGCTGCATCGCGATAGTGGAATTCGGCGTCCGCATCGCAAGGGCGAAGCCGGTGAAACATCAACTGGATCATGGCCAGCTTGATGAACGATTCCGACGACAGGACGCTCTTCTCTCGGTCCTTGCTCAGGCGGCGGCACTTGCCCAGCCAGGCGAAGGTCCGCTCGACCGTCCACCGGATCGGCAGCTTGACCCATCCCTCGGAGCCCTCGGGGCGGCGTACGATCGACAGATCCCAGGCCGCGTTCGCCTCGACCCACTCGTAGAGTTTGAAGTTGTGATACTTCGAGTCGGCGTACATCCGCACGACCTTGCCCATCGGCTGGCCGTCGAGCCGGGCGAACAACGCGGGGGCCGCCGCCGCGTCGTCGACGGAGGCGGCCGTCACCAGCACGGCCAGCAGCAAGCCCAGGCTGTCGACCACGATATGACGTTTCCGGCCGTCGATGTTCTTGGCATTGTCGCGGCCCCGCTGCTCGCCCCCGGAGGTCGTGTCGATCGACTGACTGTCGACGCTCGCCGACGTTCGGGGGTGGTAGGGCTTCTCCATCGTGCGGACCTTGCGGCGAAGGAGGTCGTGGAGCCGGTCCAAGGTCCCGTCTCGTCGCCACTGGTCGAAGTAACGCCAGACGGTGCTCTTGGGTGGGAAGTCCACGGGCAGATAGCGCCACTGGCAGCCGGTGCGGAGGATGTAGAGGATGGCATCGAGGACGTCCCGTACGTCGGTCTTGCGGGGCCGTCCGCCGGGGTGGACCGGCGGGATGTGCGGCTCGATCAGGGCCCACTGTGCGTCGGTGATGTCGCTGGGATAATGGTGCGTTCTCATCCCATTTCTACGTCGCTCGAACCCCTTCTGTTCCCCTTATGGGACAGACTCTTAGACAATCTAGGTGGTGTAGGCGGACGGCGAAGTAACAAGGCTATCCAGGCCGCGGGACTTGTCTGCCTGACTGATTCTTGGTTTTTGGCTTCCTCTTGGGCATTTGGTCTTCAGGGCCTATAGATCACGCGTGGTTCAGGACTAGGGAGGTGCCGCCGGCACTAGATTGCACGGTCGCCACATTGCGTGAATATGCTCGCGATGTGCAGTCGCGTAGAGCATAGTCCTCGCGCGAAAACCATCGGCGTCTCGTTCGAAGCCCTTGCAAGTCTAGAGCGGTTTACTCTCGGGTTGCAAACGGAACTCGGATTTCAGCCTGAAGAGCCTGGCTTCACCTGTACGGCGTGTGCGCCAATCCGAGAGTAAACCGCTCTAGGGGTTTGAATTCGAGTCAGTATTGAAACGAGTTGCGCTTTATGGCTGCATGGCAGTGCCGCGAGGGAATTGCCCCGGCGAGCGAGTTGACTGGGGCCCTCGGCTGGTCGATTGAGGCGGCTGGGGAGGGGGCACGTCTGCCGTCGCTCTTCAGTCTCCTGACGTGCTTGAATGAGCGTGTTCACTCAGTTGGCCAGGCCATCGCCGCGCTGGCGATGAGCGGTCGTTGATGCCCTGCGAGAACGGCTTGGTCTGACGGCACCCTTCCGGGCGACATACCGTCGCCTTGATTGTCTTGATCTCGCTTGCTTGGTCCGCTTCTTCCGAGTGTGCCGTGTCCGGCACACTCGACCTGTTTCGTTCGTCGATGGTGCGATGAAGTTCCGGAGCGGTGAGGGATCAACTCGCGTGGTCCTCGATCCTCGGATTTCAGGATCTGCAAGTCATTCCATCCCTGCACGCGATGGTACTCCCGATCCAGCGGGATTGGGCACTGGCCGCCAGGCTGGAAGAACGTCCGACGATGCTCCCGAGCCAGTATGTCAACCTGGCCTCGGGAGTGCATCGGCGGCGGCCAGTCCATCGCCCCTGATCTTGGGAGGAGAGACACC
Source organism: uncultured Planctomycetaceae bacterium (assembly GCA_963816015.1). Lineage (GTDB taxonomy): Bacteria > Planctomycetota > Planctomycetia > Isosphaerales > Isosphaeraceae > Aquisphaera. The sequence goes on from CAWFJM010000065.1 coordinate 39,373, forward strand.
CGCTGAGCCGCCGCCTCGGGTGCTGCTGGCCGAGGATCATCGCGACCTGCAGCAAGTGTTCGCGCGTCAGCTCACCCTCCTGGGACTAGAGGTCGTCGGGGTCACCAACGGTCGTGATGCTATCGATCTGGCCCTGGCCGCTCACCGCGGAGGGCATCCCTTCGCCCTGGTCTTGATGGATCTGGAGATGCCAATCATTGATGGTTATGAAGCAATCCGCCGGATTCGAGACGGCGGATTTCCCGGTCCAATCCTGGCCCTCAGTGCCCATTCGACCGATGATTACCGCCAGGATAGCCTGAAAATGGGTTGCAACGATTGCCTCCATAAGCCCGTCAGCTGGAATCAACTCGCCGCGCCGATCCGCAAGTACCTGCCTGATCATGCGCTTCCCGATCTTCCGATGCTCCCCGATGATTGACGATCTCCGTGCCAGCCGCTCGAGCCGATCTCATCGCATTCCCAGGTTGTTGTGAGGAGTATTAACCCGGCAATAAAGACAATCATGTACTGTAATGCACACCTTATATATCATATAATTGGGGAAGTTGCGTATTGAATGTACTTGTGTTGAAAGTAAGAAGCGACCCGAGCCGGCACGTTCGCCAGTCTGTGCATGAAGGTTTTCAGATGGTCTTTCAGTTCTGCGCGATCCTTCGGCAGCCCTTGTCTGTTCACGCCGTTCTTGACGTCACAGTTCAGGTATTCGTCCAGATTCAACTCCGGAGAGTACCGCGGTAGGTAGAACTGAAGTTTTGCAAATATGATGAAAGCACTGCAAACAAAGCCCCAGATCGCTCATCTTGGCGACCCAAATGCCCGGCGCAACCTGTGGGCATCCAGGGCTAGTGGATCATGGCATGATGTAGTGGTAACTACGACTGAGTGCCGGTCCCTCGGGAAATGCCGCCAAACAAAGGGTTCGGCCTAATCTCAACGTTTCGGATGGTCGTCCTATGTCGATTGGTTATCCGAGTCCTTGCCCGGCATTGACCGGGGTGGTCCCCTTCCGATGCTCCACCGCACCCCAGATTGTACGCAAGTTGCGCCCGCTTTGCAAAAGACCACGTAGAAGATTTCGAGCCGGTCCTTCTTATCCTGCAACCAGGCTTCCACCGCAGCCGCTTCATGAACGCTCAGGTTATCGACAATCAGAAAGATCTTCCGCTCCGCCCGACGCAGCAAGCGGGAGAGGAACACAATGAACACAGCCGCCGTCATGCGGCCCGTGGAGATCATCCAACGAAATTTCCCTTGATTCGTGATCGTCGACATCATGTGGACGCTGAAGCGACTCCCCGCAACCTTCAGTTCCGGTGTCTCACCACGTGGGGCATACCCGCGGTCAACTTGGCAGGTCGATCGGACTCCCGTCTCGTCTCCCCAATGGATCTCTCCATTTTCGTAACTGTTAAGCGTAGCGTCACAGAATTTTTGTCAAAATGCGCCACCTATTTTTTGTGAGTATTCCCCTAGGTAGCCGATCTGCACGAACCGGTCGGGTCGTCGATTGCGCGCCCGCAGATGGCGGCTGATCCGCCTTCGAGTCGTCCACTCATCAGGGTCGTCGCTGTTGTCCAGGAGGTTCTGCTGGATGTCGCTGAAGATCGTCTCACACGGATTATCGTCGGGGCTCCGCTTGGGCAGGCTGGTCCAGTTCAGCCGCAGCCGCCGCATCAGCGACTGCGTGACCTGCGCCTTGATCGGGTGCGCCAGGTCGCGGTCCAAGGCGATCCGTACCGACTGCCCGGGATACCACCGGCGTACTCGCCGCAGGAACCGGCAGACGTACACGGCCCCCTTGCCAGGGAAGAAGGTCCCGTGGACCAAGCCCCGGTTCACCTCGTAGAGCAGGAACAGATAGAACCGGCCGCGGGTCTTCTGATTCCGCGCCAGGACCAACCGCTGAGCCCTCGTGGAGCGACGGCCGCCGTACGCCTTGACCGTAATCGGCTGGACGTCGAAGAAGGCCAGGAGGGCGCGGCGGGGCCGGTGACGCCACCACGCCCGCAACCGGTGGAGGATCACCGGCCGGTTGGGATCGGTGCAGATGAGTTTGCGCCGAACGTGGCGGAGACGGTATCCCTCTTTTTCAGCACCCGGCGGAGGTGCTCGCGGCTGATCGCTTTGACGACCCGTTGTCGGACGAGGTACGCCTGCAACTTGGCCAGGCTCCAGCGGCCGTACGGCAAGCCCAAGGCGGTGGGCGGTTGCCCCGCCAGCCGCCAGATGGTCTCGATCTGCTCGCGGGATAGGCGTGAGGGAGCCCCGACGGCACGCGGGCCGTCCAGGCAGGACAGGCGGCGCCGCGAAGTCATGTAGGTCCGCGTACACGGTGTTGGGATGCACCTGAAGCAGTTGGGCGATCCTGGTGGCGGACAGGTCTGCAGCGTGGAGCAGGAGCACCTCGGCGCGACGACGTTGCCAGGGCAGCAACGGTTTCTCGAGCCAGCGATGGACCCGGCGGAGTTCCGTCGCGGTCGGCTTCCGCACGGTCGAGGGACGTGACATGGCTGAACCTCCGCAGGAGTGAGGCTCAACCTATTTTAACAGAGTCGGTGACAATAATTCCGACAAAAGTTATGTGACGTTGCGCTTAACAGTTACCACCGGTCTATGAGGAGCCTTCTCGTGGTGTGCCCCGCCGCCGTGGAGTAGTATGGGCTGCACGGCCGACTTCGACAAAGGAATTGGGTTTCGGCGGGGGATACGATGATCAGAGTACCGGTTAAGACGAAGAAAGGTGTCTGCAGGGTCATGCGGACAAGGGTGCCACGCACCAGGACTTTCGAGCTTTATCGATTGGCCGACGCGAAGACTCCCGACCTGATCAAGGCAATCTACAAGGCCATATCCGATGCGGTGGAAACTCATCCCGAGGCAACATCGCATCGATCCTCGAGCCTGATCGAAGGAATCCCTTCTGGATGGTCCCACAAAAGCCGCTGGCTCGAGTTCTCTTCTTCCGAGGCGGAGCGGCGATCCCTGTTCGAGCAGGTTCTGTGGACCTTTTTCTTCGACCAGAGAGATACCTGGGAAACATCATGGCCCGAACCTCGTCGAACGGATGCGGAATATGTGGCGGTGGCGGGGAAGCGGCCCGTGGATCGGGCACCAGCTCCTCGGCCCAAGCGCGGCTGCCCCCATCCCGAAGGCAGCCAGCCGGGGAATTGAGGCGGCCCCCTCAGCCGCGCCAGCCGCGGTGGGGGTCACGGCTCAGCTCATTCCCGGGGACATCGTTAAAATCATCGAAGGAAGATATGCCGGGATCATTGGGCAGATTATAGAAATCCGAATCGTTGGCGGATTCAAGCGCCCCACGGTCAGACTGCCTGGTGACGACCAGTATTACGACGTGCCGAACTTCCCGATGTTCGCACTCGAGAAAGCGAAGTGAGCTGCGAGATGGAGTCGGTCAAGGAATCTCGAGGGAGTTCTAAACATCGAGGTTAAGCGCAACGTCACATAACTTTTGTCGGAATTATTGTCACCGACTCTGTTAAAATAGGTTGAGCCTCACTCCTGCGGAGGTTCAGCCATGTCACGTCCCTCGACCGTGCGGAAGCCGACCGCGACGGAACTCCGCCGGGTCCATCGCTGGCTCGAGAAACCGTTGCTGCCCTGGCAACGTCGTCGCGCCGAGGTGCTCCTGCTCCACGCTGCAGACCTGTCCGCCACCAGGATCGCCCAACTGCTTCAGGTGCATCCCAACACCGTGTACGCGGACCTACATGACTTCCGCGGCGCCGCCTGTCCTGCCTGGACGGCCCGCGTGCCGTCGGGGCTCCCTCACGCCTATCCCGCGAGCAGATCGAGACCATCTGGCGGCTGGCGGGGCAACCGCCCACCGCCTTGGGCTTGCCGTACGGCCGCTGGAGCCTGGCCAAGTTGCAGGCGTACCTCGTCCGACAACGGGTCGTCAAAGCGATCAGCCGCGAGCACCTCCGCCGGGTGCTGAAAAAGAGGGATACCGTCTCCGCCACGTTCGGCGCAAACTCATCTGCACCGATCCCAACCGGCCGGTGATCCTCCACCGGTTGCGGGCGTGGTGGCGTCACCGGCCCCGCCGCGCCCTCCTGGCCTTCTTCGACGTCCAGCCGATTACGGTCAAGGCGTACGGCGGCCGTCGCTCCACGAGGGCTCAGCGGTTGGTCCTGGCGCGGAATCAGAAGACCCGCGGCCGGTTCTATCTGTTCCTGCTCTACGAGGTGAACCGGGGCTTGGTCCACGGGACCTTCTTCCCTGGCAAGGGGGCCGTGTACGTCTGCCGGTTCCTGCGGCGAGTACGCCGGTGGTATCCCGGGCAGTCGGTACGGATCGCCTTGGACCGCGACCCGGCGCACCCGATCAAGGCGCAGGTCACGCAGTCGCTGATGCGGCGGCTGCGGCTGAACTGGACCAGCCTGCCCAAGCGGAGCCCCGACGATAATCCGTGTGAGACGATCTTCAGCGACATCCAGCAGAACCTCCTGGACAACAGCGACGACCCTGATGAGTGGACGACTCGAAGGCGGATCAGCCGCCATCTGCGGGCGCGCAATCGACGACCCGACCGGTTCGTGCAGATCGGCTACCTAGGGGAATACTCACAAAAAACAACGATCCGCGAGAGGGCTAGAAGATACGGGTTTCGCGGTGTAAAGTCTTGCCTTGTTGGCGTCAACGATGGCGTTCACCCGTGGCACGGAGGTCGGCAGGATGTCCTACGCTTGGCCCAAGGATACGGATTTTGCTCTGTGGGAACTCGATGTCCTCGACCGCCATTGTCCGGTCTGTGGACGGCTGATGTATATCTGCGACCACCGGTACCGTCGGGTTCACACCCTCGAGGGTCCGGTGCAGCTCGTCTGCAAACTCAACCACTGCCCCGATCCCGCCTGCCCCGGCCACGCCAAGACCAAGAGCCCCGAACTCGAGATCACGATCGCGCCGCCCAAGTGGGCGGTCGGGTGGGATGTCCTCTGTTGGATCGGTCATCGTCGATGCTCACGTCATTGGTCGATTTCCCAGATCCAATCCGATCTCTGGGATGATTACGGCATCAAGCTCTCGGCCGACTCGATCGCCCGGTACATCGGATCCTACCAGGTCATGCTCGCCGCGCACCAGCAGGACCCCGAGTCGTTGCGGCGGCACTATGAAGCCGTCGATGAGATCATCCTCTCGATCGACGGCCTACAGCCCGAGAAGGGGCACGAGACGCTGTACGTGGTGCGCGAACTGACCGGCAAGCGGGTCTGGTTCGCTGAGCCTTTGATCTCCGCCACGGCGGACGAGGTGCGCCGCCTGATCGCGCAGGCCAGGGCGTGGGCCAAGTCCCTGGGTAAGCCGGTGGCGCTGTGGTTGTCGGACCGGCAGGACGCCTTCGTGACGGGCATCGCGGCGGAATTCCCCGACGTGCCGCACCGCTACTGCGACAATCACTTCCTCCGCGACGTGGCCAAGCCTGTTCTGGAGGCTGACAGCCACGCCAAGGTTCAGATGCGGAAGAAGGTGCGTGGCCTTCGGAAGATCGAACAGGCGGTACTCAAACAGCAGGGCGTCCAGGCGTCGGAACGCATCGTGGAGGATGATCCTGCTGCGACCGCGCCGCCGCTGAACCCGCCCGGGCCCCGAGTCGATGCCGCCAGCGCCGTGGTGCTCGAATACTGCACGGCGGTGCGTGGCATTCTCAACGACGATCAGGGAGGACCGCTCCACCCTCCCGGCTTGCGGATGGCCGATGCGCTGGATGAGGTTCGCGCGTCGCTCCAGCGAAACCTGGACGCGAAAAAAGGGGATTCGCCGAGCGGCAACTGGGCCGACTCGCCGACTGCATCGACCGCGGCCGAAACGAAGTGCGCGACGAACAGGAGTCGATCCGTGAATTCATCGCGGAAGTCACGGAAGTTGCCGAAACGCTCGATCCCGGCAAGGGAACATGTGCGGACCGGCAGGCGAAGTTCGAGGAACTGATCGATCGATTCCAGCAAACCGGGGGCCCGATTCATAAGCAAATGGCCCAGGTGATGATCAGTTTTCTCGCCGGCCTGTTCGTGGGCGAAGGACTGTTTGAAGAGATCAAGGACAACCTGGATTTGGAACGATGGTTTCGCTTGCCCAAGAGTCATGAGCGGCGGATTCACGGCCACCGCCACGCGGGGACCCGTATTGTTCTGGAGGGGCCAACTTTAGTGCACGCACTGGATGCACACGCCTTCCATCCGGAGCCGTTCACGGTGGACGACTTGCTGCCCTATCGCACGGCCACGAACCACAGTGCCAGAGGCAGGCACTGGATCGTCGCAAGATCATGAGGAAGGCACGCTCGAAGAAGAACCGCCCGATACTCCTGGCCGACCTCGAGCGGCGCTATCAGGAAACGTCGGGGTTCTAGCCCTCTCGCGGATCGTTGAATTTTAGAGGGGGGAGGGGAAACCCGAAGCTCTGATCGAGCCCGCCGGACGCTCCTTCCCTACTCGACTAGTTTTTCCTGATTCGCATCAAACCGGCTCTACACATACCGAACTCGACCGGTCCGAGGGAATACCTTGCTGAATAAATCCAAGAAATTCAACAGAAAAATCCGGAGTTCGGCGGAATGAAAATAACAAATCCGCTTGTTCTTGAACGCTCGGGTGATTCCGGCGCCCCAGCGGCACCAAGCGGCCCGGCGTAAGTGACCTGATGCAGTGTTGAGATTTTGTCATCCGTTGGACGTCCTGGGGAAACGCGTCATTCATTCGTGACCGCGGATCCCTTCCCTCGCCTCGCACCGATCCCTTCCCGGCGGTACTGCGTTCTGGAAATCCCTCCCGCCGTCGTGCTAGATTCGGCACCTGATCGAGTGTGCTTCGGAAGAGGCTCAGATCGTGAGGATACTCGTGGTCGGCCGCCTTGCAGTTGTGCTCGTCGTCACCATCAGCGCCAGGGATCGGGTGCGGAACCGCCCCCGTCAGTCGAGTCTATCAAATGATGCACCTTCTCAAGCGTTGGATCAACGTTGGATGGCTCATGGCAAGCTCACGAGTTGCTTGAAAGCGGATTCGTGTTTCTCGAATAACCCACAACCTGGTTTCTTTGCGTTTGATGAACCATCTGATCTCGATGGATGCTCCGGGTCCGGGGCGGGAGCGTCAAGCCAAGTTCGCGGCGCTGCTCTTCTCGGCGGCGGAGGTCTCGAGCCGCGCCAGGCGGGTCTACGAAGCGATGATCGAGCACTCGGCGCAGATCCGCACTCCGAACTTCACGGTGATCGGCACCGATGACTTGGGGCGGATGTTCGACCTGTATGACCGCGAGTTCTTCCGCGGGCTGCTCGGCGAGATGCTGATGGAGGACTCGGCGCATCCGATGGCCTTCCGCCTGTCACGGCGGCTCACCCGCGCGGCCGGGCAGACCATGCGCCAGGTTCGGCGCGTGCCAGTCGCTGGACGGATGGCTAAGCGGGCCGACTACGAGATCTCCGTGTCAACAACGCTTCTGTTCAGCACGTTCCAGAACGTCGAGCGCGAGGTCGTCGTGGGTGGCCTGATCTGCCACGACCGGCTTGAAGCCTTGCAGCGGATCTTCGAGCACGAGCTTCTTCACCTGGCCGAGTTTCTGGGGTGGGGCCGATCGAGCTGCTCGGCCGAGAACTTCCACATGCTCTCGCGACGGATCTTCGCTCACGAGGGCGTTTCCCACGACCTGGTCACCCCCCGCGAGCAGGCTGAGGTGGCCTTCGATGTCCGGGTTGGCGATCAGGTCAACTTCGAGCTCGAGGGTAGAACTTATCAGGGCCGCGTCAACCGGATTACCCGCCGGGCCACTGTCCTCGTTGAGAGTCCTCGCGGTGAACCCTTCTCCGACGGCCGCCGCTACCTTACCTTCTATGTCCCCCTGCCGCTGCTTCGCAAGGATGGGTGAGGGACCAAGACTTACATCTCCAACTGCCACTGGACCTCCCCAAGGACAAGTGGGTCACGGCCGAAGAACGGCGAGAGTATGATAACCTAGATCGAGGGGTCAAATGGGGTCGAAGTGTCAGAACGAATCGTTATCTTGTTCTGACCCTGATCCGCGTTCCAAGGGTCTGGAAGATCTCGCATAAGACTCGAGGCCTCGAGGACAATCATGCGGGCCGGTCTAGTATCGGAGAGTGACGACGATGCGTGCCATGTTACTCAAGGTCCTCGGCCCGGTACGGGAGGACGGAACGCCGCTCGTGCCGGCCGATTGGCCTGACCCGGCGCCTCGCGCCGGTGAGGTCCTGGTACGCGTCAGCACTTGCGGCGTCTGCCACACCGAGCTGGACGAGATCGAGGGGCGGACGCCTCCGCCAAGGCTGCCGGTTATCCCTGGCCACCAAGTGGTGGGGCGGGTCGAGGCTCTGGGCGACGGAGCTGACGTCTTCCGGGTCGGCGACCGGGTCGGCGTCGCCTGGATCCGTTCCGCGTGCGGGCACTGCGATTTCTGCCAGCGGGGTGAAGAAAACCTCTGCGACCAATTCCAGGCGACCGGGCGCGATGCCCACGGCGGTTATGCCGAGCTGATCACCGTTCCCGAGGCATTCGCCCACGCCATTCCGGACGCCTTCTCCGATGCGGAGGCCGCTCCCTTACTCTGCGCTGGGGCCATCGGCTATCGGTCGCTCCACCTGACCGGCCCAAAGGACGGACGGAGCCTCGGCCTGACCGGCTTCGGAGCCTCGGCGCACCTGGTCTTGAAACTGGTCCGGCACATGTTCCCGAACACGCGGGTCTTCGTGTTCGCTCGCTCCGAGGCAGAGCGTGCCTTCGCGATGGAGCTTGGTGCGAGTTGGGCCGGTGACACCGCCGAGCCGGCACCGAAAAGCTGAACGCCATCATCGATACAACCCCGGCCTGGACACCGATCCTCGAGGCGCTCAGGAACCTGGAGCGGGGCGGGCGTCTGGTCATCAACGCGATCCGCAAGGAGGATCTCGACAAGGAGGTGCTGCTTGGGCTCGACTATTCCGCCCACCTATGGCTCGAGAAGGAAATCAAGAGCGTAGCCAACGTCACACGCCTTGACGTCCGAGAGTTCCTTCGCCTGGCGGCCGAGATCCAATTGAAGCCCGAGATCGAGGAATATGCGCTGGGCGATGCCAACCGAGCCCTGCTCGAGCTAAAAGCCAGGAGGGTCCGTGGGGCTAAGGTCCTGCGTGTGACCTGACCTGGAGCCGCGGCAACGAGCATCGACAACACACGCGATGGGAGACGTGACCACCCGGCGTGAGCTGGTGGTCACATCCCCCATTTCAGCCCATTCTCCGAAATCTCCCGCAGCGGTCACCGTGACCACGCACGTGGGTTCATCGGTCCCGACGGGACCAACGGCCCGCCAGCGTCGCAGGCTGCTCCGCGAGCACCGTTCCCGAGCGCTTCGGCATGGGAAGGTCGTCAGGCCACGACTCACTCGTCAGCCCTTGATCTCGAGAGAACGGCCGATTGGGCCAATAGGCTGAGTTGGAGCGAGGTCGCCACAATCTTTCGCAGATCCTGGGACAGTGTCTGTCGGGCGGTAGAGCACGCGGTCGAATGGGGTTTGGCGCATCGGGATTTAAGCAAGCTGAGCGACTTGGGCGTGGATGAGATCGCCTGGAGTCGTGGACACAGCTACCTGACCCTGGTCTATGACATCGGCGGACCAACGCGTCGGCTGCTGGCCGTGGGCGAGGAGCGGACGGAGGCGAGCCTGCGTTCGTGCCTGGAAAGCCTGGGCGAAACAGCCTGTAAGCAGGTGCGATACGTATGCAGCGACAGTGGAAGCCGAACGGATCGCTGAGCGCCGGTAGCGCCTCATCTCCGATGCCTGGAGGTTTTTGGCCGGCGGTGCTTCTTTTCGAGGTGCTTCGGACCGGGCATCACGACCTCGAGCACTCCGTTACGGAATTCGGCCGTGGCCTTGGAGGCGTCGACCCCCTCGGGCAGAGGGATGCTCCGGTAGAAGCCGCCGTACCGGCACTCATTGTAATAGTACCCCTTCTTCTCCTCCTCCTTCTTCTCTTCCTTCCGCTCGCCTTGGATGGTCACCGCGTCGTCCGCGACCTCGACCTTGACCTCCGCCTTGGTGAGGCCTGGCAGGTCGGCGTGGATGACCAGTTGCCCCTCACGCTCCGTCATCTCGACGCGGGGCGTCCATAGCGCCTCTTCTTTGACTTCTGGCTGGTGTCCCAACATACGGCGGATGAAGCTCGGCTGTCGTCTTCGCGGCCAGAGCATGCCGAAGTCGTGGAAGAACTCCTCGAACAGGTGGTCCATCTCTTCGGTGAATCGCTGCATGTAAGGGAACCCGCCCCAGCCATCCCATGGCTCCAGCAGCGACACTGGCCGCTGCTCTACCTCTTTCCCCGGGCTCTTCCTGACCTCGGTCGCCTTGGTCGCTTCTTTGAGCTCGGCCATGGCTCTCTCCTTTCGTTCCGCTGTCGCTTCCTCCGACTCCTGTGCCCCTTTCGATTCCCGATGCGCGTACCGCACATTACTCGGCCAGCAACGCATGTAGCCGGCTCGTCCTCGGCCCCGGAATGGAGCCGGAAGTACTCGGAGCCTAGTTTCATTTTAATTCGGCGGCCAGAACATGTCAAGTCATCGGGATGTCTTGGTTTGACCTGTGTTGACCTCGGTCTGGCCTGCTTCGGGGCGTGCTCGAGCCGCGCAGATCCTGCTCACTCGCCGATCCAGTCTCTGCGGTGGGCCTTCTGGGCTTCCGTGGCCTCGGGGTTGACCTCGAGCCCCCACTGGCGAGGAGGCTCCTGGCCGAAGGCGGCGTCGAGCCGCTGTAGGCGGTCGCGGCGGGAGATCAGGATCGAGATCTTCTCGCCGGGAGAGAAGCACTCCATCTTCCTGGACCACTGGTCGGCATGGACCCGATCGTCACCGATGGCCAGGATCTCGTCGCCGACGTTGAAGCCGGCGCCGTAACCCGGCGTGCCTCGCTTCACCTGGTTCACCATCAGGCGGCCGTCCTCGTTCTTGGTGACGAGCCCGAGCCAGGCCCTGGGAGGCTTGCTGGCGGCATGATTCTTCTTCTCCTCCTTGGTGAAGCGGAGGCCGAGCCAGTCGAGTGCTTCGGTATAATCGAGCTCCTCGATGGTCTCGAGAACCTTGCGGAACCAGGTCGAGAGATCGATGCCGGCAACCTCCTGCGCAATGGCCCGGAACTGCTCGCCAGTGAAGCCCTGCGGTCCGGAATAGTGGCTGTAGGCCAGCCTCATCGCATCATCGAGGCTCTTCTTACCATCAGTCGCCCGGCGAATCCTGGCATCCAGCAGGAACGCGACCACGGCGCCTTTGACATAATAGCTGATGCCGGTGTTGGGAGTATTCTCATCCCGACGGTAGAGCTTGATCCAGGCATCGACCGATGACGCCTCCAAAGGTTGGACCAGCCGGCCGGGCGTTGTCTGGAGACGCTCGATATCGTTCGTCGTCTTGTCGGAATCCGAGCCAGGCAACGGTGGGTCGCCAGCCAGGTACTCCTCGACCGTACAGAGCCCTGCGCGGCGAACCAGGAGGCGATCATAGTAACTGGTGATTCCCTCCGCGACCCAGAGGCTAGGCGTGTATACCTCGTTCTCATAGTCGAACGGCCCCAGCTCAACCGGACGCAACCGCTTGACGTTCCATGTGTGGAAGTACTCGTGGCTGACGAGGTTGAGCCAGGACAGATAGCTAGACCGAGTCCGTGTGGCCCACCGGCTGGCCATCAAGACCGTGGAGTTCTTGTGCTCCAGGCCCCCGCCAGTCTCGGCCAGTACGTTGAAGAAGACATACTTCTCATAGGGCAGCGCGCCCCAGAACTCCTTCTGGACCTGGACGATGGCTTCAACATCGCGGGCCGATCGCGGGCCGTCCCAGAGCGATCCTTCCCCCTCGTTGACCAGGTAATGAGGCACCCCATCGACCCGGAATTCGTAGATCGACGGACTGCCTGCGTAGATGGGCGAATCCACCAACGTGTCGAACTCGGGCGCCAGGTAGTGGTGCGGCCGTCGGTCGGGCGCCTCGGAAAGCCCCGTCACACTGGTGCGCCATCCGGGAGGCAGGACGAGGGAAACGTCGTGAGGCCGAGACTCCGGGCCGGCAAGCGTCAAGAAGGTCGCTGCGCCATTGAGCAGCGCAAACGAGCGGTCCACCCAGTTCCCCTGTACCGACATCGACCGCGCGTAGACCCGGTAGGCGACCGTGATCTCGCTGGCTCCCCCCGCCTTGATCCTCCAGCGGTTCTTCCGCACCTTGGACAGCTCGAGAGCCTTCCCGTCGGGACCAGTCGCCGAGACCTCCTCGAGATGCCGCGCATATTCGCGCACGAGGTACGATCCAGGCGTCCAGACCGCCATCATCATCTCGACGTCCGAGGATCCGCGCACCCGCACCCGCGCTTCGACCTCGACGTAATGGGTGTGGGGTGCCGGAAACCGTAAGGTATATCGAATCGGCTCTGCCGATTCCGCAAGCTTCGGCGTGCATGTCATCATGACCAGTCCAGTGACAAGGCTGCCTCACGGATCGAGTCGCACCACCCCACCCTCGCGATCAAGCAGACATAGCCCTAGCCGGGATGGCGTTCCGCTTCGCCGATCTCATCTTAGAAGCCGATCGCCGGCGAAATCTACAGGAATTGACGGTTCTTGGCCCGTCCCCTCAAGCCGGTGCCCCCGAGATAAGTGACCCCGGAGCCTCTGCTCCCTGGTAGGGCAAGCCAAGTCACCCCGACCACTCGGAGTATCCCACCAAAGAAAAATTTTATGCATAGCAGGATAGAGAAAATGGACAATCAGGATAAGATTGTTAGAATAAATGGCCAGGGATCTTCAGGGGCTGGTCTCATGGATAGTCCGGCAATGCTGAGGGTTCCGGGTGTACGCGTTCGTTCACATGAGCACCATGACTTGCACCAAGAAAAAGGGTCGACCGATGAGAGCGATACTCGCTGGAATTCTCGCTGCTGGTGCGTGCTTGATCGTGGTCGGGAATGCCGAAGCCCAGCAGAGCTGTGCTGCCTCTGCGGCGGTGCCTGGGCTTGTGAGCCAACCTGTTTATTCTTCTGGGGTTCCAGCTCAACCCTTGGTGATCGGCGAGATCGTTGGCGAGCCGGTCATCGCCGGGGGAATTGTCGGCCAGCCAATCGTGGCGGGGGTGCCTGTCGGCGAGTCGCTGTTGAGCCGAGACGTATTGATCAGTGCTCCGGCAGCCTCTCCCACGCCGGTGGTCATAACCTTCTCGGCCCAGGGTGATGTGTTGCCGTACAGCTACTGGGTTTCCGCTCCAAATCCATCGCGAATTTACGTCGAGTATGGATCAGTTGATCAGTTCCCCTTCCACGGCCGGCCCTACGGGAGCCCAAGCGATCGGTGGTCGTGGTATAACATGGGCGGTGGGAACAGCCGGTACCTGGCGAGGTACTACTACCCTCCGTTGCGTTGAGGCAAGCAAGGACCTTCGGCCTCCTGTTGGACCACAGCGTCCACGTGCTTCCGAGATGATCGTTGCTTTTTTTCACCGGGGGGGTGGTGGACTCGAGCGATCATGCGGGCTGACGTTTCTGGTCGGAAACCGAATCCCTGGTCCTGAAAAACACAGGCCGGAGGCATTCGAAGCGGAAAAGCCCCAACGATGTTTGCAGTGTTCGCTTTCCGCATCAATTCCGTCATAGGTGGAGAAACTTTCCAGTATAGGCCAAGGTTTCTAGATAAGCGGGCTTTCTCGATGTATGATTGGAGGAGCGAGCAGTTCGTATCACCCACGCTTTGATCAGTCCGGGCGGAGTCGCTGGAATCAATTGAATTGGAAAAGCTTCGGGTGCTTTTCCGCCAGCAATCGATGGTCGAGAAGTCGGTAGATCCCCAATTCTCGTTGCGGAGGACTTCTGAGATGAAGATGGAGAGCAAGGGACGGGAGGTCTCGGTTCTGCGGATGCTTGGCATCGGGTTGGGATTAGCTTTCTTGCTGGCCGGCCTGAGCGGTCAGGCGCGAGCTTTCGAGCCGGTACCGGAGATGGACGCCGGTTCGATCGTCAGCGGGTTAACGCTTTTGACCGGGGGCCTTCTCATTTTGATCGGGTGCCGGGGTCGGAAGTCGTCTTGAATCAAGTCTAAAGCCTGGCGGGATCACCTTGCCTTCTCGAGCCAATCCGGTCCAGGGGTGCGATCGGTTGCGGACGTTGAGGCCAAGGATCGTGGTGTCGAAACAGAAATCCTCTCGTTTGAACCCTCAACCCGGACTTTCTTGCCGTGCCGGCTGTTCAGTCAGGCCCAGTCGTTTGTTCGTCGCTTCGTGGGGTTCGCTGGTGGCACATCGCCTTATCAGCGGCATGGTTGGGTTTGTTGATCGGGGAGACGCTTGCTCTCTCCCTGTCCTTTGACACGAACATCCCGGTCTTCGCTGACCATCCGAGCGTGATGGTTCGGCTCATGGCCCGCTCCTCGGTTCTGCTCCGAGTCGCCATTTCTCTGGCGACCGTAGCGACGATGGTTCTGCTTGGCTCCGCCGGACTGCGTCGAGATCTCGTCTCTCTGCTGGATCACGACCGGCATCGTGCCCCGTACTGGATTGCGGTTCATCTGGCGACCTATGGGACATTCTTCTGGCTCACGAAGCGGCTCATCGAAGACCTGGGCCAGTCGACGCATCCCGTTTTTTCTGCCGTCCTCTGGATGGCCTGCGGCGTGGGAACCCTGGTGTCGTGGGGACTGGCTGCGAAGCCGCCTGCGTTCTGGCTGGGAGCGCTGCGGCGAGCCTGGAAGGTCCTGGTCGCCGGGGCGGTGATCGGGATTGTCGCCGTGGAGATCGGGGGCACAACGGGGTGGCTTTGGGGGGCATTTCACCGCTGGACCTTCGACGCCGCCAGGACCGTTCTGAGCTGGCTCGATGCCGATGTGATCTGCCGCCCAGAGAATTTCGAGCTGGGGATCAATGACTTCTCGGTCTCGATTGCCCCGGTCTGTTCGGGATTCGAGGGGATCGGACTGATCTGGGCCTTCCTGGGCGGGTACCTGGCGCTTTTTCGCCGGGATCTGCGGTTTCCACAGGCCCTGCTGCTGATTCCGATCGGTACCGTGATCATCTGGCTGTTCAACGTGCTGCGGATTGTCGTACTGGTGCTGGTGGGGGCCTGGGGTAGACCCGAAGTGGCCCTGGGCGGATTCCACTCCCAGGCGGGGTGGCTGGCGTTCAACATCGTGGGCCTGGGTCTAGTTGCCTTCTCGCGCCGGGCGAAGTGGTTCTCGAAGGTTGATGATCCTACCGAGATCCCGCCGATGGCTACGCGCAACCCTACGGCGGCTTATCTCGGACCACTCCTGGCGATCGTCGCGACCGCGATGGTCACCGGGGCCATGTCCGATGGCCAGTTCGACCGGCATTACCCTGCTCGGGTCGTCGCGGCCCTGGCCGCGCTGTTCATTTTCCGCCAGGCTTACGCCGGGTGGCACTGGTCGTGGTCGTGGCTGGCCTTCGCCATCGGAGTCGTCGTCTTCTTCATCTGGATCGCCCTCGAGCCAGGTTCGGGGACCGATGAGAAAGCCTCAGGCATCATCCTCGCCCAGAACCTTGCCGCCATGCCCCCTTGGGCGGCAGCCTTCTGGCTGGTTGCCCGGACCATTGGATCGGTGGTGACCGTTCCTCTCGCCGAGGAACTCGCGTTTCGAGGCTACCTGGTTCGACGACTGATCGCGGCGGACTTCGAGAGCGTTCCCGGCGCCAGCCTCACCTGGCCCGCTTTGCTCGTGTCTTCGGTCCTTTTCGGGGCGATTCACCAGCGATGGCTCGCCGGCACGATCGCCGGGATGTTCTACGCATTGGTCTTCCGGCACCGTGGCCAGCTCAGCCACGCCGTGCTCTGCCATGCAACAACCAACGCACTGATCGCAGCTCGTGTCCTGATCTCCGGAACCTGGTCACTATGGGCGTGACCGTAGAAGGGTTTGTCACCCAGAGCGAAGATTGCGAGACGGCCTCAAGCAAGTCTCTGTATAAGTCTCAATCACTTTGTTGATTAAAGTATGCGCAAGTTTTGACTCGATCATCGTGAATTTTTTTCTCCCCGATACTATCAGCATGCCACCAGAGGATCCTGCCATGGTCAGTCAGATCCGAATCGCCAGGCCCAAGCGACCCGCACCGCGGCTGAGGCCGACGGCCCAGACGCCGAGAGTCGAGGCGTTTGAACCGCGTCTGCTCCTCGCATCTAGCGCCTTCCTCCAGGGAATCGTCACCGTCAGCGGATCGTCCTTGCCATTGGCCGGAGCCTCGATCCTGCTCCATGAGCCTGGACTCCCCGCCGTCGATTCCCGACCAGAGCACAACGACTGACGCCCAGGGAGCTTATCTGTTCCAGAATCTCCCCAGCGGCAAGTATCGGATCACGGAGACTCCTCGCTCCGGATTCGTTAACGACAGCGCCCCCACCCAGGACATGTCTCCGCTCACGCCGCTCACGCCTGTATCAAACAGCACGATCGACGTGCAGCTCAGCGATCCTTCACAATTGCAACTGTCGTATCCGACGAACAACAAAGAGACCCTCACGCTCACGAACAATGGCCTGACAAGGCAAGGGCTCGTCGGCCAGTTGAATATCACGGTGACTGAGCGTGATATCTCTTACACCACCCCCTTGTTTCCCTCCTTCTGCGTTGATTTCTATCGCGACATCTCTACAGGCCAATCAGGCTTGCCTTACTCCATGGAGCCTCTGGACACGGGCTTGAAGAACGACACCCAAGTCAAGAACCCTGGGAACGCTGGCGAGATCGCTTATCTGTACAATTACTGGAGGACTCACCCCTCCAGCTCCACCGCGGAAGCCGCGGGCCTGCAGCTCGCCATCTGGGAGCTCGAGTACGAGGCCTTGAGCGGCGAGCCCGCCCCTGTCTTGCTGAATGGCTCCTTCTTTGTGAATGGCCTCAATTCCAACTCACCCGAGGTTATCGACGCGCAAAATTTCCTCACCCAGGCGCAAGGCCACAATGAGCTGGCCGTCTACCTCAATGGCTCGCAGCCCAATAACGCTCAGGGGGTGATCGCTCCTGAAAGCCTCAATTTCACGAATCTCCCATCCGCCTCCCCAGGTCCATTACCCATATCCATCGGCGGAGTCGTGTTCGACGATTGCAGTAACGACGGGATTCAGCAGGCCGGTGAGACGGGGATCCCCGGTGTGACGATCACTCTGAAAGGAGTTGATAACCTTGGCCATAATAACGTGACGGCCGTCACGACGACCGACAGCCAGGGAGCTTACAACTTCACTGTTTCCAGTCCGGGCACTTACAGCCTTACCGAGACCCAGCCCGCGACTTACCTCCAGGGCACCAACGCCGTTGGCACCGTCAACGGCGTACCTGTCGGACAACTCGGGCCCGGCGTCGATGTCATCAGTAATGTCGTGCTTGCCTCTGGCAACCAAGGCATTAACTACAACTTCGCCGAGATCACGCCGAGCTCGATGTCCGGAGTGGTCTACTACGATCTGAATCGCAATGGTGTGATGGATAGCCCCGACTTTGGAATCGCCCACGTGACTGTCTCTCTGAATGGCACGAACGATCTCGGGCAATCGGTCCACATGACAACAACCACCAACGACGACGGGGTGTACTCCTTCGGCGGACTGAGGCCGGGTACTTATGACCTCGTCCGAACCCAGCCCCCGGCCTTCCGCAGTTACAAGAACACTGTCGGAAGCCTGGGAGGAACGGTGAACACGAACTCGTTCACCAGCTGTCAGGTCCCGGGTTGCGCAGTGGGTGTGAACTACCTGTTTGGCGAGCTCCAAAAACCCAATTGCCGGCTCAGGGATCTTGCGATCTACGTCGGCAATCTCTTCTATCATTTCCAGCAAACCTACCAGAGAGACCCGGTCGGGTTCACTAAGGCTTATCCGAACCTGGCGCCCAGCATTTCCGCGGGGAAGGTACCCTGGGGGAAATGACCATTCCCAATCGCCCCGGTGGCCTCTCACTGGGTACCCAAGCTGGGGACCAAGCCCATCAAGATCTTCCCGGTGCATGGGGTGAAGTCAAAGTCCCTGGTCTCATCGGCTCTCGGGCGATCGGCCACGGTCAAGGTTGCTCATGTCCAGAAGACGACATCACCAACGGTGGTTACAAACACGGCATCGACCCACCCGATTTCGGTCAAGGTAACGCTCCGGAAATGACCTTGGGACTCACGCCAATATCGGACCGCCCTTCACTTCAGGCAGCACCCTCTTCCGGATCCTCGTACCGACGGGTCCGGAAGAGGGGACGGGATTCGAGCAGCCCGGAGGGTTCCGACGCGAAGCGATTTGATCCCTGATTGGCAAGGGAAGAATCGCCCGGCCCACGATGCGCTCGTGCAGGCTCAACCCCGGTGGATTTCCCCATCGGGATCGCTCGACGGTCCGATTTGCTCGCAGGAGCCAGGCGGTTCCATCATTTCGCGGCACGTCAGAACCGGGCAGTACCCGGAACGGGAACGGAGGGCGTTGGGAGCTCTTGGAGGGTGGGCTCTTGGCCAGAGCCTCGAGGACGATCTCGATAGCCCGGTCGAGCTGGGGATCCTTTCCGGCAGCCAGATTTTCTTGGCCCTCTTGATGCGGTAAGAATGCCCGAAGCTCGTGATGGGGATAGGCAGCGCCCGCAAGGCACCTCCCCTGGCGCGGATCAAGAAGAACTGGGAAGGTATTGAGACAGCGAAAGGCCGGATCTAAGACCCCCGGTCCCTGCAACACTCGGCAGGTTATTGAAAGGGTTTATTGCCGGTAATCGTTGCACAGTTGCCAAGATGGGACTCGCGGAACGTCAGATCAGAGAAGCCTCTTCGTTCCAGGTGATCGAAGATCGTCTCGGCGTACAGTCGTTCTGTCGAAGCATTGAGGTGGCTCCGCGGTTGAGAATGCAAGACTGTATCGCGAACGAGTGGCGCAACGGTCTGAATTCGCTTCCACTCCGGTTCCAGCCGCTCGAGGAGGTCCTTGGAGGCGCAGGCTCTCCTCGGCGGCGGCCATGAGCTTGGCCACATCGAAGCAAGCGCGTGGCTCGGTGACAATCAGCGTGCCTCCGGGTTTGAGAACTCGCTCGACTTCCGTCAAGGCCGCGGCCGGTTGCTCCATGTCAAAGAGCGCCAGCAGAATGTTGACTGCATCAAATTCTTGGTCGCAGAGCCGTGGCATGCTCTCGGCTGTATCCTCGATGACCGTCAGGAGATCGTTGGTCACTTGGCCCACCTTGCTGCGGAGCTTCTCGAGCATGGCCCTCCCGACCTCGACCACGGTGACCTGCTTTCCAAGAAGCAAGAGGGGAACGGCCACGCTCCCCGTCCCTGCTCCGACATCAAGGATCTTCCGGATTTGGGCGGGCCTCAGCGCCAGGCAGTGACGTTCCACGACCTCGCGGTAGAACGGTAATTCGGGAAGGATCTGGTCGTAAGCCGCCGCGTAAACGTCCCACATGACCTCATGTCCCAAGCGACTGTCGACGCCCTGCTGAAAGGCCCTGAAGTCTCTCATGTCCAGAACTTCGAGATTGACGACCGAGCCGGCACAGGTTCCCAAGGTCGTGTCGACCATTGGCAACTCGGACGCGCGTAGCAGCACCGGCCCAAACCGGTCGGAATGGTACTGGCACCTGGCGCTCACCGAGCGGAGGTCGTCCGTGCTCAGGACGAGATCCTGCGACCCCCGGTCATGGGCTGGTACGGAACGAAGACGGGTGCTGGCAACACCGTTCTCAGGAATGACGGAACCCTCTAACCTGGGGTGGAGCCGCTCTTCCAGGTAAGTGAAGTGCTGCCCCTTGGTGCCAGCCACATCGAGCCCGAACAATTCCCTGCAAGCAGCATTGACATCGAGCAGCATCCCGTTCGAGTCGAGTACCAGCATCGGCGTACGCGAGCAGAAGAACGCCTTTGCCTCAAGGCCTGGAGTGCTGTCCACGGATATCAAATCCCCGTGATGGACCATGGCCCCAACCCTCCGCGATCGCGAAGGGCTCGGCCTTTTTGTCTTTTCACGAAATCGACCCGCTCGAACCGGCCGAGAATCACGAGAGGACAAGCAGAACGACGCCCATGCCGAAGAGGTCTCGGTCCGAGGTTATGGATGAGCCGGCGCTCCTGATCACGAATCCTTGATCTTCGAACCAACACAGGATCGGCTTCCAGCGGTACCGCCGGAATGTCAGCACAGCCTGCCCACTAAGTCGATCGGCCAGGGTGATTACCTCGGCCCCCGTTCCGCTGTCGTGGTGGTGTGACAAGCCGATCCGGTCCCCAAACGAAATCGGTTCTCCTTCCTCGCGTAAATTGTCACTTCGATGGACATTGCGCCGATATATCCCTTCGATCAAGAAGCGTTGGAACGCGGGGGTATACGCTTCGGCCCTGAGTCGAGGCTCGTCCGCCGCGCACCATCCGGGCCCTGCAAGCGGAACGTCGACCAAGAGCGCGCCACTCTTTCGCATCAGTTGCCTGAGGCCCTGGAAGAAGA
Source organism: uncultured Planctomycetaceae bacterium (assembly GCA_963816015.1). Taxonomy (GTDB): domain Bacteria; phylum Planctomycetota; class Planctomycetia; order Isosphaerales; family Isosphaeraceae; genus Aquisphaera. Next base: position 59,827 of record CAWFJM010000065.1, read on the forward strand.
GCTCTTCTCCCTTGTCAAGATTCCCCAGAGTTCCGCCCAGAAAACTGAACAGGATGGGGGGAGTGGCGTGGCGGTTGAGGGCCGCTCTGAGGAAATCCTGATGCTCTTCGAAGTCGCAGAGGATCCCCACCGGAACATCCGCGAGCGGCTGGATCGTGTCCAGAGCGGTATTCAAGAGATTGCGCGAGATCTCGACTGGTATATACTTCAACCTCCCGGTTCTCTGTCCCAAGCTTCCGGACGTGATCCACCTCTGGAGCGAAGTGACCAGTGGGACATCGGGAGTGCCGTCCCCGGGGCCAAGTGACACGAAGGTAGCAACCGCGAGACCGTCGATTGCGGCAAGCCGGTTCTTCCTCAGATCTAGCTTGTCTGGATCGCGGAGCGGGTAGCTGGGCTCCCGGACAACGGCGATCCAGTTGCGTGCGCCTGACTCCCCCGGGTACAGGGCGCGGCTCGACCAGCCTCCGGGTGCCTGGAGAGTTCCCGAATCGATGAGGGCAGTCTGCTTGTGAGCGAGGATCGGGACGGGGAGGTTCGACAAAGACATCGGCGTGAGATCCTCTCGGCTGGATGGAGATCCAGGCTGGTTCGTTTCGATATCGACAGACTGCTGATATGTGCTTATTAATCAGCCATGTCAACGTCGCATTGCTTCAGGACTTTGAGCAGCTCACGGATGATTCGCTCGAGGAAGCTGGTGCGTCCCCCCGGGGGTCGAGGCTGGTTCAGCTCCTCGGACGAGGGGAGAGGCAGATAGAGACTATCTGTGAAGAAATTCTTGTACGGCTCTGGGACATAGGCTCTCCAGGGGTCGGTATCCGTCGAATCGATCTCGGGCAGGAGCAGCAGGATATGTGGCTCCTTCCGCGCAGTACTCGACTAAAGCTGCCCTCACTTCCGGCCGCTCTTCCCATCGGCCCAGACCACGCTTTCCGACTGGAAGTGCCACGATGCGCGAGTTCAGCATGTCTTGAATCAAAGCGCTGGGCCGCACTTGCTCGGCACCGTTCGGCCTGAACCAGACAGTGCAGTCAAAACGCTCGAGCATTTCGCGAATCGGGTGCAGGTCCGAGACATTGCGAGAGTCGAAGGGCAAGAAAACGTCGTAGTCGTACTGCCGCGACCTGCGGAACATCCTGGGGATGATCAGCAGGTCGGTCTCGACCTGGCTCCTAGAGTCTTTGGCGGACCATGAAGTGATGTCCACATATACGGTTCGCATCAGAACCATTCCCTCTTCTTTGTCAAACCTGTGCTGCACGAGCAATGGCAGGTAAACTTTGCCTTTCTGTTCATCCATGTCATGGTTCGCGAACCAGAGTGGGATCTTCACCGATGCCTTGACGGGAGTCCTGGGATTGAGGATATCCCCGAAGAGCCGGCCCTGCTCTTCTTCAAACGCTTTACGTTGCTTTTCCGCCATGAACCTGTAGAGCCGTCCGTCAATCTCTTCCACAGGCTTACCGACCATATCATCGGGATTGGTGAAACCATACATCCTCGCCGCCGCACTGTTCGCATAGGTGTAGGTCGCTCGCTCGGGTCGCTTGATAGGCACCTGGAAGTCCACGTAGGCGTACTGGCTTGACCAGCTTTGTGTGAACTCGTCGCTACACTCGTTGATGTATTCCTTGAGCTGGGGTCCGGCGGTTTGCGGCGTTGCAGGATCAATCCAGACGATGCGCCGGTCTAGCAACTGAAGGGGAAGCTTGCCGCCGGAGCTCCGAGCATCGGCCAGAAACACGATGGACCTGCCGCTGGCGAGGCGAAAACCGACCTCGATCATGACATTGGCATTCCAGGGGGACGATCCGAGGTCGGCGATCACGAGCGGGTCGGTAGAGAGGGCGGAGATGATCGGCTCGGTGATCGTCTCCGCAGGAAGCTCGTGGGCACGAACCGGATCGTAGCCGGTCTCCAGACAAGCCGGCCGGATGAGGGAAGTCCAGACCCGGTCGGCCCGCTGGCGTGTCTCGCTCCCTTCTTCTCCCACCGATTGAACGATGAAGGCTCTCTTCGAGGGTTGCCTCGGGGTTATAGCTCGGCGCGGCCGGGTCTGGCACGAATTGTAGGCGGCAGTGTGTGGGTGTAAACTGCTGACGGGGAGCAACCTGGGGACAACATCAGTGTGGACCCGTCCTGCGGATCATCACCTTCACGGCGGACGACCGGAACGCCCTGGCCCACGACCGTTACCACCACCCCGACCCCCGCGTCCAGCGCAAGATGGAGGTCCTCTGGCTCAAGAGCCACGGCCTGACTCACGACCAGATCGCCGCCTACGCCGACGTCTCCCGGCGCACCGTCCAGCGCTACCTCGACCAGTATTATGAGGGCGGCCTGCCGCACCTGCGCCGCTGCCGGTAGGCATCACCCCCACAGCGCCCTGGCCAAGCACCAGGACTCGCTGGAGGAGTACTTTCTGAAGCACCCGGTCCGCTCGGCCAAGCAGGCGCGGGCCATCATTGAGCAGCAGACCGGCGTCCGCAGGGGCCTCAGCCAGGTCCGCCACTTCCTCAAGGGCCGACTGGGGCTGCGCTGGCGCAAGACCGGGGCCATCCCCGTGCCGCCCCAGCAGACGGTCGAGGAGCACGCCCGGGAACAGGCCACCTTCGTGCAAGAGAAGTTAGGGCCGCGCCTGGAGCAGGCCCGCCGAGGCCGGAGGCAGGTCTACTTCGTGGACGCGGCCCACTTCGTCTTCGCGCCGTTCCTGGGTTGCCTGTGGTGCGCGGCGCGGCTGTTCGTGCGGGCGGCCTCGGGTCGCAAGCGGTACAACGTCCTGGGGGTGATCGACGCGGTGACACACCGGCTGGTCAGGGTGACCAATCACGACTACATCAACGCCGAGTCGGTGTGTGCGCTGTTGCGCGCGGTGGCGGCGGCCAGTGTGGGGGTGCCGATCACGCTGGTGCTGGACAACGCGCGGTACCAGAAATGCGCCCTGGTGCAGGCGCTGGCGGCGTCGTTGGGGATCGAACTGTTGTACCTGCCCGGTTACTCGCCCAACCTGAATCTGATCGAGAGACTGTGGCGGTTCGTGCGCAAGCAGTCGCTGGACTCCATCTACTACGAAGATTTCGCGCGATTCACGGCTGCGATCGATCAGTGCCTGGGCGATCTGCCCACAGTCCACAAGGGCGAGATGGCAACTCTAATGACTCCCAAGTTCCAGACGTTTGGAGATGTGCCACTATTGGCCGCGTAGAGTATAAAGCTATGGCTTCCCTAACAGCTTCACTCTTCTGATCACGGTTGCGTGCCGGAGCGGCCACGGATTCAACCTGCCCAGTGGATCCCGCCCCCTGGCCTCCGGTCTTACCGAGGAAGCTCTTGATCTTCGGCAGAATCGCGCTCGCGACGATTCCCCGGTTCCGGACATCGGTCCCGTAGTGGTGCAGGCCAATGATCTCCAGGTCCTGATTCAAGCAAGGAGCCCCGGAGGAACCTCCATCCGTGTTGACTTTGTACCAGATATGACGGGGCGACTCGAATCGTTCGACCGAGCCAAAGGCAAGTTTTAGTGGATCCGCCCTGGGATGCTGCAAGATCAGCAAGGGAGGGCTTTCACTGAGCTCCTCGATCTGCTGGTTGGTCATGCTCTGGAACTCGAGGAAGCCCCGTTGTTGGTCGCCAACATTTTCCTGAGCTGCTGGCCGCTCAAGACGCAGAAGCGCGAAATCACAGTCATCGACTTCACTGTGAGGCAGGGACCAGTCTCGTGTAAGCTTGTACTCGTCACCCCTGGCTGGCTGCCCCCGAGCGTCGTTCTCATACCCGAATCGAAGGACGACCAATCTCGCCAGTTCATCTTGATTCCAGAAGTCCTTCGCAACGTGCCAGGCCGTGATCACAATATCGGGCGCAATCAGGAACCCAGTCCCGTATCCCGCGACGGACTGGGGCTGGGGCTCCACTCGACAGATTGCCCGCCTGATCCGACCCAGCTTGTCAATCCACCGGGGAACGTCCTCGAAGTTCACGCCCTTGAAACAGACCCGTTCCAACGTGCCCAGATCGGCATCAACCTCGTTCAGCGGCTCCTTCAGCCGCTGTAATTGCGAAGCAACCCGGTTCAGTTGATCGTTCTCCTTGTTCTGGTCAACTGCCGCCTCCAGGAAGGAGATCAGCCGCTTGTTCGCTTCCGCCCAATCGATGAAGTCTTGAAGCGCATTCGCGAGGCTCGGTGCCGTTGCGAAGATGTTTACCCACTGTGGCTTCAAACCAGCTCGTCCCGCAACCAAGTCCACTTCGCCCCGGTTCGGGAATGCCCCCCTCAGAGCGTCCAGGAACTGAGACTTCAAAGACGGCTCGTATTTCATGGCAGGTGACTCAGGAGAATTCGTGCCGGATGATCGGCTCAGGTTCGATCGACGATGATTACCACCCTATATTAAATCCCTGATCAGGCCAGTACACCGAAAATTTGGTCGATCGACTTTATTAAGAATCTGGTCACTCCCCTCCTTCCGAGCTGGCGGCCCGTGGTTGACACCCTCAAATCGGTGGCCTAGATAGCCTTAGAGAAGCTCTCGCCGCGCGAGCAGCGGTCATCCGGCGCTCTGCCGTGGCCGACTATGTGACACCTCCGATCCTGACCCAGCTCGCTGGTTCCGATCGGAGTCAAGGCGATTCAACAATGCCTGGCCCTCATCGAGGAACCGTGGTGCAAATGATCTACAAGCTCGTGACGTACGTGTCGATTGTCTTCGGTGGGACCATCTCCGGCGCCCTGGTTGGAAGCCTGGCTGGTCCGCTCCGCATCCAGATGTCCACGGAGGAAGTCGGGACCCTGGGAGCTTGCATCGGAGCGACGTTCGCGATCGTCGGCTGCAAGTTCGCGATGGAGCATCACGAGGCCATGGAGCGGAACCGCGAGCTGTTCCAGGCCTTGGACATGCGCCTCTCCCGGGTGGCCCGAGGAACGGACCCGGACCCGCTGGGCCAGTGAGGGCGCGTTTCAGCATTGAGAATGGGCGGGCGCTGTCGTTTCGGTCTCAGATCGGCAGCTCCCGATTTTCCTTCCGTTCCGCTCCAGAGAACAAAACCGCTTCGCGGTGAGCCAAAGGCTACGCCCGTGGTCGTTCCGTGCCTCCACTTCGCGGCCTGAGCCCTCTCCTCTACGCGCCCTGCCTCCCTCCGCCGGCAACCTCGTTCTCACAACCCCGCTCCATGCCCCTCTGCGCTCCCTGATCATGAAGGCGGCGGACTGACGTTACTCCGTGTCCCCGCCTTCCACCGAGAAGGGAGCTGACCATGACACCGCTGCGCCGTCGCATGACCGAGGACCTGATCCTCCACAACCGGTCCCCCAAGACGATCCGCCTCTACGTCAACTGGGTCGCCGATTTCGCCCGGCACTTTCACACCTCGCCCGACCAACTCGGGCCCGAGCACGTCCGCTCCTACCTGCTCCACCTCGTCCAGGAGCGGCAGGTCTCCTGCAACGTCCACAAGCAAGCCCGCCTCGCTCTCCAGTTCTTCTACCGCGTCACCCTGGGCAGGGACTGGGTCGTCGCCAAGGTTGCCTGTCCCAAGGCAGCCAAGACACTTCCGGTCGTCCTCAGCCAGGACGAGATGGCACGCTTCCTCGACGCGCTCGACAACCCCAAGCACCGCGCACTGCTCATGACCGCCTACGCCGGCGGGCTACGGCTCTCCGAGGTCGCCCGGCTCCGCGTCGAGGACATCGACAGCGCCTGCATGGTCATCCACGTTCGCCAGGGTAAGGGGCACAAGGACCGCGACGTGATGCTCTCGCCGCGGCTCCTGGCCGTCCTCCGCGAGTACTGGGCGACGTACCGGCCCAAGCCTTACCTCTTCCCCGGACGCCAGCCCGATCGGCCGATCAGCCTGCGCACCGTCCAGATGGTCTGTGAGCGTGCGCTGGCGGCCTCGGGCCTGAGCAAGCATGTGCATATGCACACCTTGCGGCACAGCTTCGCCACTCACTTGTTGGAGTCCGGCACCGACCTCCGCACCATCCAGGTCCTGCTCGGGCACCACAGCTTCAGCACCACCGCCCGCTACCTCCATATCACCACGGCCGCGCTGAGATCGACCCGCAGCCCGTTCGACGGGCTCGAAGTCCCTCCCGGAGGCGAGACCCAGCCATGACCCGACCTCGGCTCGAAGTGGCCGAGGTGATCCGGAGCTGTCGCGACGCGTTCCTGCAACAGTACGGTGCGAACCTGACGACCGAGCAACGCCGCGCCCTCGACGACCTGATCTCGTGCCGCACGGCGGCTCTGGGCGGGCACATCCTGGAGTGCCTGGAGTGCGGCCACCAGGAAGTCTCGTATAACTCGTGCGGCAACCGCCATTGCCCCAAGTGCCAGGCCACGGCCGCGGCGCGATGGCTGGAAGCCCAGGCCGCCGACCTGCTCGAGACGCCGTACTTCCACGTCGTGTTCACGCTCCCCAGCGCCCTCGGCCCGGTTGCGCAGCACAACCCCCGCGCGGTGTACGGCCTGCTCATGCGGGCTGCCGCGAAAACCCTCCTCGAGGTGGCCGCGAACCCGAAACACCTCGGGGCCGAAGTCGGCGTGCTGGCGGTGCTGCACACCTGGGGCCAGAACCTCGCGCTGCACCCCCACGTCCATTGCGTCGTCACCGGCGGCGGGCTGGCGCCCGACGAGAGCCGTTGGGTCGCCGGCCGTGATGACTTCTTCCTGCCGGTCCGCATCCTCAGACGTGTGTTCCGGGGCAAGTTCCTCGGCGGGCTCCGCGCCACCTTCGAGCGAGGACGGCTCCGCTTCCCGGAAAACTCGCCGTCCTGGGTGACTCAGAACAATTCAACCGTCTCCTCTCCGAGACGGTGCGGACCGACTGGTTCGTGTATGCCAAGCGACCGACAAAAGGCCCCGCGACGGTGTTGAAGTATCTGGCGCGGTACACGCACAGGGCAGCCATCAGCAACCGCCGCCTGGTCAGCTTCAGGGACGGCCAGGTCACTTTCCGCTGGAAGGACTACTGCGCACGGAAGTCGGCAGGGGACCATGACGCTCGAGGCGGTCGAGTTTGTCCGCCGGTTTTTGACGCACGTGTTGCCCTCGGGCTTCGTGCGGGTGCGGCACTACGGACTGCTGGCTAACCGCCACCGCCAGGAGAAGCTGGCGCGGTGCCGGGAATTGCTCAGCATGGCTGTGACGCCGCAGGCCGACACGGCCCCGACCGATCCCGATCCGATCACGCCGCCGGGCCACGAAGTCGAGGTGACGCCGACCCGGGTCTGTCCCCAGTGTGGCGCGGGCCGGATGGTCGTGGTCGCGGAATTCCCGCCGATGTCCCTGGCCGAGTGGATCACGGCGGGGCTCGAACCGTGCCTGATTCTTGACAGCTCATGATCACGGAGGAGGACGTAACGCCACGGTCTGTGTTCCCATGATGTCACACCCTGGTCCGTGAGCGACCGCCCTGGACAGGCGGGGTGGGGACTCCCTGGATCGCGACTCTGGTCGACAGCATCGCCCTGTCGCCACATCCCCGCGCAGAGCGCTCCGTCACGCCAAAGACCCCTCCCGGCGGTTCCCGAGGCATGGGGTCAGGCGATTCAATCCCCATAGGCGAACCGGCAGTCGGCCCACCGCGAAGCGGCTTCGTCCTCCGCCTTTGCATCCGCAAGGCCGACGAGGCCCGGGGTGAGGCCGCGCTCGACGACGGCCTTGCGGATACAAGATTCTGCAGAGAACTCGCGCATAGAATCGACGTACAGGTCGGCCCGATGATGTGCCGAGGACAGCGGCAGCGCGGTGCGGAGTGGTCGGATCGCGCATAACCGCAACCTGCGCAGTGAGCTCCGCCATGAACCACCCCGAGCGGTTCCGTGCGGTCATGAGCTTCCAGAATGTGGATCGACTCCCTCGCTGGGAATGGGCCATGTGGTGGGATCGGACCATCGCCCGCTGGCACGAGGAAGGGCTGCCTCGCAACCTGCCATTCCACCGAGTCTTCGACATCGCCCAGAGTTTCGGCCTCGATCCCTACCAGCAATTGGCATGGTTCAAAAACGCCCCTTTTCGGGTATCGGGTAACACTTGGGATCTCAGCGCGGACCCTGATCGGTCCCGCGTGGGAGCGGGTTTATGCGAGCCCCTGGTTGCCGTTCTGAGGCTTTAGAAACTATCCGAGAACCGGCGGAATACCTTTTGCAGAAAGGAGTTTGTAGCGAGAAGTGGTAACACTTTGCCCAAGCCGTTTCTCCTTCTCCGCTGGGCCCAACTGCTCTTTTCTTCTTACGTCGATTCTGCGTAAATCGCCGGGGTCATGGAAGACCTTGGGCTGCACCCAAACTGGGAAGTCGATTGGGCGGCCTCCGAGCCATCTTGGCTGGCCCAACTGCGTCAGGAAGTCGCTGAGTTGCGTACCGAAGTGGCGCAACTGCGCCGCGAGAACCTCGAACTGCGGCACCAAGCCGGCTATTGGCGCAGTCAGCACGCCGCGGCCAAGCAGCGGATCGCCGAGTTGGAACAGGAAGTCGCCCAGCTTCGCGGCGAGAATCGTAAGCTCCAGGATCAACTCTTCGGCCGCAAGTCGGAATCGGCGGCGACGACCGATCGCTCCAATCAACTGGACGACCCCGACAACCCGTCAGAGCCGCAACCCCGCGGTCAGCGGCGTGGTCGGCCGGGGCCGAAACGGCGCGATTATCGCCATTTGCCGGTCCGCGAAGATCTACGGGAACTACCCGAATTGGAGCGTGTCTGCCCGACGTGCGGTCTGCCTTTGACCACGTGCGGTGCCGAAGAGTCGGAACAGGTGGAGATCGAAACCGTAATCTATCGGCGAATCATTCGGCGGCGGCGATATCAACGGACCTGTTCCTGTCCAGGACCCCGGACGGTCACCGCGTCGGCCGTGCCCAAACTGATCCCCAAGGGGCGATTGGGCGTGTCGATGTGGGTTGAGATCCTGCTCGACAAGTACGCCTCCCAGCGGCCGACCGACCGATTGCTCCAGTCCTGGCGATTGCTGGGGTTGGATCTGGCGGCGGGCACGGTGGCCGACGGCCTGCATCGGTTGGAACCACTGTTCCGCGGACTCTACGAGGCCTTGATCGCACGGAGCCGAGTGTCGGCTTTTCATCAAGCCGATGAAACCCGCTGGCTGGTCTTCGTCGCCAAGGAAGGTAAGGTCGGCCACGGCTGGTGGCTCTGGGTCGTCGGCAGCGCCGAGGTGGTCGTGTACATTCTCGACCCATCGCGAAGCCATGAGGTCCCCGAGACCCACTTCCCCGAGAACGCCCGCGGCGTTCTTCTGGTCGACCGCTACTCCGCCTACAAAGCAATGGCTCAGGTGAAGAACGGCGGGCTGGTGTTGGCCTTTTGCTGGGCTCATGTGCGTCGCGACTTCGTGGGGGTGGGCAAGGGTTGGCCTGAGTTGAAGCCTTGGGCCCTGGCCTGGCTGCGACGGATCCGCGACCTTTATGCGGCCAACCGACGGCGGCTCAATGCACCCGAGGATGTCACCGCGGACCAAGAGGTCCGGCGCATCGTGGACACGATGCGCCAGCAGTTCCTCGAGGAACTGGCCGACCCCGCGCTCCAGACGCCATGCCGCAAAGCGTTGACCAGTCTACAAGACCACTGGGACGGTCTGACGCGGTTCGTGGATGATCGGCGGATTCCCATGGACAACAACGCCATGGAACGCCGCCTGCGCAAGCCCGCCTTGGGCCGGAAGAACTACTACGGTTCGGGAGCGGAGTGGAGTGGCCGGCTGGCCGCAATGCTGTTCTCACTGCTGGCCACACTGGACTTGTGGGGGATCAATCCCCGGTTGTGGCTGACCGAATACCTTCAAGCCTGCGCCACGGCTGGTGGCCAAGCCCCCGCCGATCTCAATCCGTTCTTGCCCTGGAACCGCTCCGAGGCAAAGTGCCCGGAACCGAAGAGGGCTGCTCCCCCTCAAGAGCTGGACAGCAGTTGAACCACTCGGTTTGATCCGCGCCACCCCCATCTTCTCATCGCCCAGCGCAAGGTAGCACAGCGCAAGCCCCTGTGCGCGCTGACAACGGTTTGGACAAAGTTGTACGAGAAGTGACTACTTGCGGGCACAACGACTGGAGACTGAGCCATGGTCCGCCGGAAGCCGCGACGCAAACCGCTGGGTACGATCTGGGAAATCTCCGATGAGTTGTGGCGGAGGATCGAGCCGATCCTCGTGGAATTCTGGCCCAAGAAGCCAACCGGGCGGAGGGTCGCCAATTGGCGGAAGATGCTCAACGCGATCATCTTCCGGATGCGCAGCGGCTGCCAGTGGAGCCCATTGCCCGAGCGGTACGGACCCAAGAGCACCGTCCACGACTGGTTCCAGCGCTGGGCCGCGGCCGGGATCTTCGACCGGATCTGGGCCGTGCTCGTCGCCGAGTGTGACGAACTCGGCGGGGTGCAGTGGCAATGGCAGTCGGCCGACGCGATGCTGGGCAAGGCTCGGTTCGGGGGGGAAAAAGACGGGCAAGAATCCCACCGACCGCGGAAAAAAGGGCACCCAAAAGAGCATGGTGACCGACGGCGACGGTGGACCGCTGGGGGTGGTGATCACCGGGGCGAACGTCCTGGAACGGAGGCTTCTCGAAGCGACGATCGAGAGTATCGTGGTCGAGCGGCCCGAACCGACGGAGGATGAGCCGCAGCACCTGTCCCTGGATAAGGGGTACGACAACCCGACCGGCGAAGGGGCGGCGACCGCAGCCGGATACACCCCGCACATCCGCCGGATCGGCGAGGAGAGGAAGGGCGGCGACCGCTCGAAGGGCCACAAGCCGCGGCGCTGGGTGGTCGAGCGGACGTTCGCGTGGCTGTCGAAGTGCCGGGGGATCCTGGTGCGGTACGAGAAGAAGGACATCAACTACCTCGCGCTAATCAGATGGCTTGCGGCCTGTACTGGTATCGCAGGCTCCACCGCATGGGTCGATGCGAGGTAAATGTAGTTGTCACATGAGCACTACAAGGGTTTTCGGATAGTTACTTAGGTCCGCGAGAACCGCGTGCACCCCAGGAGTTCCAGCCAGTGAGCATGCGGCTCACTCGTCAGCAACTCCGCGGGACTCTTGCCGACTCGACTGGGGTCTTCACTGCGCAGGTATCGGCGGTGGTTGAGGAAGAACTGCACTTTCCAAGGACTGACCTCGATCAAGCCACCAGTCTGAACACGTTCTCCAGCAGGAGCTGGATTTTCTCTGACCATGGCGCCGGGACATGGAGTTGCTGATATTCTTCCCCCAGCATGGCTCGCGGCACGGCTCTGTGTCGATCTGCGTGCGAAGGTCGCCGGTCAGCATCATCCCAGGGCCGATCACTTCGGTCGCTCAGCGACACCGCTCGACGGTTCCAGGCCCAGACCTCGATCAGTGTGTGCACCCCCAGGGAAAGGTTCAACGCCCCCACATTCGACCAGACTCGACGCACCTGCACCTGCTCGATCCCTTCGACTTCCTTCAAGTCGTGCAAGTTCTGCTCGATGCCCCAGCGGTCAAGGACGACTTGAACGATCAGTTGTTCTACATTGCGGGGGTGACTGCGGCGATGGCGGTCTTCACCGAGGAGCCGCGCTGGGACTGGCCCGAGGGGCAACCGACTGGAGGCCGTCCCCAGCGCCGGCCCCATCTGGCCGACGACAATCCGCGACCCGTGAGCCTGAAAGCGCTGGCCGAATGCCTGCCGCGCCCCAAGGTAACCTGGCGCGAGGGGACCACGGGGAGGTTGTCGGCGAAGTTCGCCTGGGTCCGCGTCTGGCCGGGCCAGGATTGGGCCCAAGGCGCCTGCGCGGGGGCCGAGCCGATTGGGCTGTTGATCGAGGAGCGGGCCGACAGCAAGATCCAGTACGCCTTCTCGAATTTGCCGGTGGGCACCCGTCGGCTCCAGGCGGTTCGGCTCTGGAAGAGCCGCTGGCCGGTGGAGCAAGGCGACCAGGCGATGAAGGAAGAACTGGGCCGGAATCATTTCGAGGGGCGGTCGTGGCGTGGGTTTCATCACCACGCCTGCCTGGTGATGCTGGCCTATGGATTCTTGGCCTTGGAACAACTGCGAGCGAAGGAGGCCCCGGCATCGCCGGGGAAGAAAAGCGAACACGAGCCGAGGATCACCCTGCCGGCGATCCGCCGTGCGTTGCAAAAGTTGCTAAGGCCGATGGCCAAGCCCGACTGTACCTATTGCAACCCACGTATTCAAGTTGTTGATTGGCGAACGCGTTTTTTAACGGAATAGTATTAGAGACTGTCCCATAAGGTAGTCGAGGCGCCTAGAATGGTGTATGAGAACGCACCAATACCCCAGCGACGTCACCGACGCGCAGTGGGCCCTGATCGAGCCCCACATCCCCGCCTCCACCGGCGGACGACCCCGCAAAACCGACATGCGGGACGTCGACGACGCCATCCTGTACATCCTCCGCACCGGCTGCCAGTGGCGCTACCTCCCTATCGACTTCCCGCCCAAGAGCACCGTCTGGCGGTACTTCGACCGGTGGCGGCACGATGGCACCCTGGACCTGATCCACGACCGGCTCCGCCGCAAGGTCCGCACGATGGAGAAGCCTTACCACCCCCGCACCTCCGCGAGCGTCGACAGCCAGTCGGTCGACACCACCTCCGGCGGCGAGCAGCGGGGCCGCGACAACTTCAAGAACGTCGACGGGCGGAAGCGCCATATCGTGGTCGACAGCCTGGGCCTGCTCCTGGCCGTCCTGGTCACGGCCGCGGACGTGGACGACGCCCGGGCGGCGACCGAACTGTTCACCCGGCTGGACGGCCAGCCGATGGGCAAGGTCGTGCGGATGTACGCCGACAGCAAGTACCACAACTTCAAGCTGTACGAGTGGGTCGAGGCGAACGCGCGGTGGGAGCTGTCCATCGTGCGGCGTCCCGAGGGGTCTGAGGGCTGGGTGAGGCTGCCGGTCCGGTGGACGGTGGAGCGGACGTTCGCGTGGCTGGGCCAATGCCGGCGGCTGACCAAGGACCGGGAGAAGAGCGTCCAGTCGTCGGAGGCCTTCATCAAGCTGGCCATGATCCACCTGATGCTCAACCGGATCGAGCCCACGGGCACGGACGCCGAGTTCCACTACCGCGAGGCGGCCTGAACTGACTTATGGGACAGTCACTTAGAGACGAGGCCATCGGCGCTCAGAAGTCTTGATCGGTTCGCACCAGGCCGGCTCATCTCCGCCGCAGCTTGCTCCACAGTTCGGTGAGATCGTTCTGTCCGGAGGGGATTAGCAGGTAGCCAGAGGCATAGGCGATCGTACCAATCGTCAGGTGGATCAGGAGAGGAAACGCGCGGATCCAGACAGTGGTGCCCGGCCAGGTCACCGGCACGAACTGCCGCATCAGCCAGGTTGCCAGTATGAGCGCCGCGGCACCTGTCAAGGGCGGGCTCAGCGTCCGCCTTAGGTACGTGCGCAGGTCGATCTTAAGCACGCGAAACACATAGAGTCCTGGCACAAGCAGGTTTGAGAAGAAGGTCGTGAGCACGGTGCCCCAGATCACGCCAGCCACGCCGATCCGGGAAGTCAGATAGCAGCTGATGGGCAGGTTGATCAGCGAGCCGCCCAAGGCGGCCAGTGCGATGACCTCGATCTTGTTGATCCCGATGGCCATCTGAACGGGTACCGAAAGGATTAGGGGTACCGCCGCGGTGAGGAAGAGCTGCATTAGATAGCCCTCCCTCGCCGCGTCGTAGCCCAGGCGGTTGCCGACCCAAAGGGAGAGGAACGGTCCGGCGTAGATCCACCCCAGGAGGCCAACCGGCAAGAGCGCGCCGATGTGCAGGCGAGTGCCGTCATACTTCACCCGCTCAAGGCCGCGAAGGTCACGGGCGGCTGCCAGGCTGGCCACCGCCGGCATCACCATGTAGGCCAGCATCCAGCCTGTTTGCCGGAGCTGCAGGAATGGTTTGCTCACCACATCGTAGACGGCGTTGGCCTCGCCTGGCCTGGGATGCATGAAGCCCAGAATCGTCGTGTCCACCTTGTCGCCCAGAACCACGCTGATCTGGATCAAGGCCATGAAGAAGCTGATGTGCCCCAGGGCCCGGTAATCCGCTAGCCGTGCGCCTCGAAAACGCGGCATGTGCCCCAGGTCGTGAACCATCACCCAGAGACCCGGCCCCAGCGACAGCATGACTTGGACTGCAATCTGGGTCACGACGATCCAGTAGAAATTCACCCCGGTCGACACCCCAACCACCAGCACAACAAACCGGAGGATCGTGATGGCCACTTCAAACCGGGGGATGAAGTCATACCGCCGCGCCGCTTGAAGCACACTCGAGACAACTACCGAGATCCCGTAGCAGGGTGCTGTGAGAATCTGCAGCCACAACAGCCTGACGATGAAATCGTACTGCATCAGGCTCGAGACGGCCGCTGAGATCCCACGCCCGGGATCGGCCACCATCTGCTGGCTCACGATGTTCGCGACCACAGCTTGGGAATTGAGCGCGAACTGCGAGTGCGGCATGGCCCAGTAGGCCACTCCCAGAAGTGCGATCACCTGCACCAATGCCATCGCCGAGTAGAAGTTCATGCCACAGGCAACGGCACGATCAACCCCCTCGCGGTCGCCACGAGTCCAGGAATCGGAGATCTGGCGCTGCAGCGCCGAGCTGATCCCAAATTCGAAGAGCATCTGAAAGAAGCCGAAGCCCCACGCAAACTTGTAGGCGCCGCTCAGGCCGGGACCGATCGCCCCGAGGATCAGCCGAGTCGTCCACAGGGAGAAAACAACCTGAAGGGGAACTCGCAGCGCCAGCCAGAATGTGCCGCTCAGCAAACGACCGAGAACCGGTGGTAATACCCGGGTGCTGGACACAGCGGTGGTGGCCGTACTCACGGAATCCTTCCTGCGACGGCGTGGACACTCCCTTTTCGCTCCGCAACTGTGGAGGCATCATCTTAGCGGCAGGCGATCCCTATCGAAAGGCCAAAAGAGCCGGATGACCAGGCGCCTGACACAACCATGCACTGATCTCAACGACGCCTGGCGGGCGTTCAGCAGCGAGCGTTCAGACGACGGAGGCCAGCGGCTTGGCGCCGTCTTCAGAAGGCTCCTCCGGCGCCTCCGTGGCGTTGGTGGTTCGGTCTTCGATCTCACCCTGGATTTGCTTGACGATCTCGGCATGCTTGGTCTCCTCCTCGAGAGCCCGCCGATCGTTAGCCTCCACCAAGCTGAGCCCCGAGTGCTCACACAGCAACCGGAGAAGACGAAGGATCTCGGTCGTCTCCTGCTCGGCCAGCATGTTGATCTGAAGATCGAGATGGTTGCGCCGTTCACTGAGCTTGGCCTGCCGGTTCTGGCTGATCATGAGGATGGGGGCCGCATAGGCCGACTGAAACGACAGGGCGAGATTAAGAAGGACGAAAGGGTAGGGATCCCAGTGGTTCATCCAGGCTGCCAGATTCAGCATAATCCAGAGCACAAGGAGGGCTGTTTGGGTGATAATGAACGTCCAGCTCCCGACCCATGTCGCGATTCGATCCGCCACACACTCGCCCTGTGTCCGAACGGTCGCCTCGGCCTTTTCCATCTCAGCAATGATCGCCACGTTCCGCCGAGTCAGCTGGTCAATCGAGCGCATGGGCTTCATGAATCGCCCCTCGGGAATCAGAAACCACGCAAATTCACCTGGCCGGAAACCAGGAGCCGGACATGCTCACGGCAGGCTGAACCACGCTTTTATCGCGCGCCGGTTTAACACCAAAAGTTCAATCAAGTAACCGTCGCAATCCCCATGCCAACCTGTTAAACTTCGCCACGACGAACCTGGCAACAGCGACCCAGACAGGTTATCTTTTCCTTCGAAGTAGTGACCATGCCGGGCAGCCGCATCGAGCAATACCGCCGATGGTTCGAGTATGAGAGGGCCAGCCATCGCAAGGTCATGGCCGCGTTCGAGACCGTACCGCCAAATCAGCGCGATTCGCCATCTTTTCAGAAAGCGCTCGATATCATGGTGTACCTGATCGTGGCGCACCAGATGTGGCTTTTTCGTCTGGGCGCAACAACCGATCGTCCCACGAACTTTGCGCCGACTGGTGTCAAGCTCGGTGGGCTGGCGGATCAGCTTGAGATCACGGAACGCGACTAGGACGATTATCTCTAGCGGACGACCGACGATCTAATAGGTCAGGCTCTCGAGTACCAGAGCCTTGATGCGGGGCGGTTCCGCAGCTCGATCGAGGACATCCTTGCCCAGCTCTTCGGGCACTCCTGGCATCACCGAGGCCAGATCGCGTCCCTGGTGAAGCCCGCCGGCGGCCAGCCAGTCACTACCGACCTCATCTACTGGAGTCGGGAACCCGTCACAGAGCCGGCTCCTGAGAGGCCGGCGCTGTGTTTTTTGGGCGTGGACGACCTGCTCAGTCGCCCCGCCGCCTGCTCATGTGTCAACGGAGCCCGGTCCACTTGCCCTTGCCATCTCGGCCCATCCCAGGTTTAATGTCGAAGGAAAGGCCCCTAAACTTTCCCGACCTTGACCGGCACTGCAGGCCTGACCCGAACTCTTCCTGTCGTGTCTGACGGTTTGCCAGTCATCAGATCACGCGTCACGTCGTCTGGTGTCGTCTCGGTCTCCCGGTCGGGACCCGGAATGGAGCTTTTCCCGATGCTCGACCGCATCGCCTATCAAGGCATCACCTTCGATGACGTTCTGCTCGAACCCGGCTACTCCGAGTTCGTGCCCCGAGAAGTTGACACGCGCACCCACCTGACGGCCAGGATCGCACTGAACCTGCCGATCATCTCGTCTCCCATGGATACCGTCACCGAGGCCGAGCTGGCCATTGCACTGGCTCAGGAGGGAGGGCTCGGGGTTATCCACAAGAACATGTCGATCGAGGAGCAAACCCGGGAGGTCGACAAGGTCAAGCGATCAGAGAACGGCATCATTGTCGACCCGATCACGCTTCCCCCGGACGCGACCGTGGGCCAGGCGCGGAACATCATGAACGGGCACAACATCTCGGGTGTGCCAATCACCGTCAATGGCTACCTTCGCGGCATCCTCACGCGCCGGGATCTCCGGTTCCTCGAATCCAACGAGATCCGGATCGAGGAGGTGATGACCAAGGAAAACCTGGTCACAGCCTCGGCAGCGACCAGCCTGGAAGAAGCTGATCGGATTTTGACGAAAAATAAGGTCGAGAAACTTTTGCTGGTGGACGATGAATACCGACTGAAAGGATTGATCACCATCAAGGACATCGACAAGCTGCACCGCTATCCCAACGCGTGCAAGGACGCGCGGGGGCGATTGCGGGTCGGAGCCGCGGTTGGTGTTCTTGACTTCGAGCGCATCGCCTCGCTCCTGGAAGCCGATGTCGATGTCCTGATCGTGGATTCAGCGCATGGTCACAGTAAGAACGTGATCGAGACCGTGCGGCGGATCAAGCGAGACTTTGACATCCAGGTGGTTGCCGGCAATGTGGCCACCGGTGATGGGACCCGAGCCCTGATCGAGGCCGGGGCCGATGCGGTCAAGGTGGGCATCGGGCCGGGGTCGATCTGCACCACGCGGGTCGTCTCCGGAGTCGGCGTGCCGCAGATCACCGCGATCTACCAGTCGGCCAAGGCTGCGGGGGGACGGGTTCCGATCATCGCCGACGGCGGAATCCGCTACTCGGGCGATATCACCAAGGCGATCGCGGCCGGGGCTCATTGCGTGATGATTGGCGGGCTTTTCGCCGGGCTGGCGGAGAGCCCCGGAGACACGATCATCTATCGTGGCCGCAGCTTCAAGACCTATCGCGGCATGGGCTCCATCGGGGCCATGGCCAAGGGATCACAGGACCGCTACCGCCAGGATCCCGGAACCAAGAGCCTCGACGGAAAGGGAACCTCCAACCAGAAGCTCGTGCCCGAGGGCGTGGAGGGGCGCGTTCCCTACAAGGGACCGCTGGGGGAATTCGTCTTCCAGCTCATCGGCGGCCTGCGGGCCGGCATGGGCTATTGTGGTACCCGAACCATCGATGAACTCCGGACCAAGGCACGGTTTATCCAGGTGACCGCCGCCTCCGTCCAGGAAAGCCACCCTCACGATATCGTCATCACCCAGGAAGCTCCCAACTACTCGAGCTTCACGAGTGAAAACGAAACAGGGCGAGGGTCGGTCTGAGCAAACGTGTAGATCAATCCGATCCCCCCGTGCGGTCGAAAGGACTCCAGACCAAAGGTTCAGAACGAATGCAGCGCATGAGCTGAAGGCAAATTCCGGTTCGACTGACCGGGAATAATGGAGATCGGGCTGTCATGTTGAGTGGCCGGGTACGCCGCGGATCGCCACGCGCCGGCCGGCTGATCCACGCGAAAGGAATCGCGGGAGTACCCTTCACCATCCGAGCCGTCGGGTGATCAAACCAGTCCGGGTGGTCTTGCGCCAGGTTCGTGGCGCTGACTTGCCCACGATCAATTCGAGCCCGCATGGACTCGACCCATCTGCTCAGGCAAGTCCCAGGAAAGCAAGGAGGCGTGGCTTGCGTCGCTTAACCTCGGCATTGACCACGACGATCCTTGGGGTCGCTCTCACGGCCTCAACGGTCTCGGCTCAGCAGTACTCGCCCTCGGCCAGCGCCGGACGAGATCGCTCGGCGGCGGCGACGGCGACGCCTACGTCCGAGTCTTTGCCTGCGCCTACCCCAGGCACCGCGTCCACCGCTACCACTCCCGGCACCGATCCCCTCGTTGGCATGGCAGCCACGCGCGGGGCTCGCTACCTGCTGCGCAACGGCCTGGACTATATCAATTATCAAGAATATGAGCGAGCGCTTCGATACCTCCGCGAGGCGGAGGTCCGCCAGAAAGAGCTCAACGATTCCGAGAAGCTGGCACTGAAGCAGGCGATCGAGCGTGCTCAGCGCGGACTTCGCGAGGCGGTCGGCAGCGAGGCTCCCTATGCCCTGAGCCGGCGATCGCACCGGACTGGAGGGTTCGCACCTGCCAGACCGGAAACTGCCATTGCCGCCGACAGCCCGGCAGCCGCCAGGTCCCGGCCCACTCCCGCCCCAGCCCGCACTCCCAGCCGTGAAGGCGACGACCAGGGTCAACCCATCCGCCTTGCCGGTGTGGAGGTTCTCGCTCAGAGCGGGGCAGCCGTCGCGACCGCTGCTGCTGCGAATCCCGACTCTCGTCCAGCTCCGGCCGAGCTGCCTAAGCCGCTGAGCGTCGCGTCGGATCAGCCTGCCCAGTTGCCCGAGCTCTCGAAGCTGCCACAGATAACCGAAAAACCTGATCTCGCTGGTGCGGGCGCCGAAGCCAACCCAGCACTCGTCACGCCCGAGGCTCAGCCCGGGCCCGCCTCTACCGATCTCCGGACACCGGCACGTGCTGCTGAGAGTTTGCCCGCCAAGGAACCGGCGAAGTCACCGGAGCCGGGGCCGCAGCCCACACCGGGCGCTCCGACGCAGGCGGCGGCACCCATGACCAGTGAGCCCAAGCTCGATGCGGCGGCCGCGGCTGCGGCTGCCCAGCACGACCTTCTCTCTCCGCTGCCACCCCTGACACCCGCGGAGGAAGTCCAGGCCAAGGACTCGAAGCCAGCACTGGCCGACACGGCGGACCTCAAGCTCGAAGCCCAGCCAGTCCCCGCCAGCGACCCGGCCGCTCGATCTGCACCCGCACCGATTGCGGCACCCGGAGCCGGCCCGGAGCTAGCCAAGACGGCAGAGAACACTCCGGCCACCATCGACGCCAAGGCTGTTCCGGCATCGTCTACTCCGGCCTCCCCGGCTTCTGAGCCGGCTGGCGGCCCGCCCGGGGCGAGCCCGGCGCCGATCAACCTTGAGCCGCCTTCGGACCCCGCCGCCAAGCCAGTAACGGCGACCCCGCCGCCATCGGCGAGGGAGCCGGAATCGGTCCCTCTGCCGCCACTGGGAACCGAAGCCGAGGCGCCCAGACCCTCTGCGCCGACACCGCGAGACACCGCGCCCGTGCAGACACCCGCTGCCGCGGAACCGCCTGCGGCCGTTCAGCCCCTCGCGACGGGGCATGACGAGCCTTCCTCCTCACCCCCGCACACCGCCCAGGAGACAGGCCAGAACCGGGATGGGGCGAACGCTTCGGTAAGCACCGAATCAGCAGCCCCGGCCGTCGCCGTGGTGCCTGATGACCTGCCCCCGTTACCCCCCCAGGGAACGGCGGCTCGCCAGACTGATTCCAAGATCATGGCAGACGCCCTGCCGCCAGCCGCCGAGGACCTGCCTCCACTGCCGCAGCCAGATGCAAGTCCCGCCCCCGCGGCTCCTGAACAAACCGGCACGAAGCCAGCTTCCGAGGTCGCCGCGCCAGCACCTGCCTCGGTACCATCTCCAGGTCCAGCCCCGGCAGAGGCCCCGACGGCTGAACCCGTCCCCGCGGCCGAACCGGTCCCAACTCTACCGGCGGACCCCAGGCCAACCGCTCCGGCAGCCGCCTCAAGTCCGACTCCCGCAGAGACCCTGCAGCAGGTCGGAGCACCGGAAGCCACACCATCCGGCACTGACTCCGCCCCGGCACCAGGTAGTGCTCCCGCGGAAGCCGCTGCTCTGCTTCCCGTCTCCGGCGACTCTGACCTAGCTCCGGTGCCCCCAGCGGGCGGCACCAGGCCTATCCAGGTGGATCCCCGGCTTGCCGAGCCTCGCTCTTCTGCCGTAGTACCAGCAGCCGCTCGGATGACTCCCGCGGTCTCAGCCGACACCGAATCGTTTATTCCCCTGCGTGAGAATCCCCCGACCACGCTTCACCCCGAGCTTCAGCGCGAGGTTGAGGAGATTGCTCGCAAGCAGGAAGAGGATCTGAGACGCAGCCAAGAGCGTCCGGCACCCACGCAGCCTCCAGGCGCCGGGGATACGGGCATGTCTACCCCAACTCAGACCCAGACGCAGGTGGACATCAGCCGGGCTCCCAGTCCCGCTGAGGCCCGGCCGATCCGGGCCATACCGGTCCCTGACGACTGGGTTCCCCTGCCTCGCCGCGAGTGGAGCCCTCAGCGCAAGTACTGGGCGGCCGCCGCGACCTGCCATCTACCGCTATATTTCCAGGATACCATGCTGGAGCGCTACGGCCACAGCGTGGAAACCTACTTCGGACCGGCCGGACGATGCCTGACCTATCCCGTCGACAAGCCCACCGAGTCCACTCAGCGGAACCAGATTGCCCAGCCCTTCTTCTCGGCGGGGCTCTTCGCCTGGCACATCATCACCTGGCCTTACGCCCTGGTCGTCGATCCCCCCTGGGAAGCACAGTATGACCTGGGCTACTGGCGGCCTGGCGATCGGATCCCCACCGACCTCTACTACCAGCCGCTCCACGGCACCGGTCCTCCCCTGCGTGGCCGGCAGTATTGATCGATCAATCCGGCCGGTGCGACTCGCGATCACCGGACTCGCTTGCCAAGCCGCTGAGGGCTCCCCGCCAGGGAGCCCTCAGCGTTCCACTTCACCGCAGAGAAAGCCGCGTGCCGGCCCCGGCCCACCCACGAAGTCAGGGACATTTGTTGCTCAAGACAGTTGTGAATTTCCTGAGTATTTGGTCAGTTTGATGTTGTGACCCGGTGTTGTTCTCTCTTAAGATGAGACTGCGCTGGAATTTCAAGCGAAATTCCAGGGGGTCGGGAAGACGTTGGAAATCCCGGGATGGGTCCCTTCGCTGGCACGGTCCACTCACGAGCAGTAGGCCGAGGCCAGTGGGTACGCCACTTGCCTGCAAGTGGCTTGGGCCATAAATCACCGTAGAGCCGTTGATCACTTTCGCGTTGCAACCGAGGATGCGGCTGATGCCAGAAAACAACACGGATAGGCGTTCCGCATGGGACTGGGGCGAGCAGCGGGTCACGGTCGGGCGCCATTTCATCCGCGACATGGAGGGGCTCTGGTCCGAGGTCCTCAAGCTGGCTGCGGTTGTTGAAGAGTCCTTAAACCAGAGCATCCGCGCACTCTGCGACGGCCGGGTAGAGCTGGCCGATCAGATCAAGCACCAGAAGCCAACCGTGGACCGCTGGGAGGTCCAGATCGAGCGCGAATGCGTGCGGGTGCTGGCCCTCCATCAGCCCGTGGCGTCCGACCTCCGCCGCGTGGCCGTCGTCCTCAAGATCAACGGCGACCTGGAGCGGATGGCCGACCTGGCTCGCCACATCGCCAAGCGGGTGAAGAAGCTGGCGCTGGATCCCCAGGCCTTTCCCATCCCCCAGCCGCTGGAGAACCTCGGTCTGGAAGCTCTGAGCCAGGTTCATGACAGTCTGGACGCCCTAACCCAGGCCAATGTCTCCCGGGCCCAGTCGGTGATGGCCGCCGAGAAGCGGATGGATCGGCACTACCGCTCTGTCCTCAAGCTCCTGAAGCAGGAAATCGTTCTGCAGCCCCACCGCATCAACACGTGGCTCCGCCTCGTCAACACCGCGCGGAACATCGAGCGGATCGCCGACCACGCCTCTAAGATCGCCGAGGCCGTTGTCTACTTGAAGGAAGGCGAGATCCTCCGCCACCGACCGGCCGCCGACCTGACCACCGAGCAAGCCCGCTCCCGGCCCAAACTGCCACAGTGACTAGAGCGGGCTAACTCACCCTCCAGAACCCTCCCCTCCCTAGCTTTCTTTGGCATCGGTCCGCCCCCAAAGGTGGCTGGGTTCGTTCGCTGGCTGCAGGCAAAGCCAAATGAAAATTTAAGTTTAATGAGAATAATAACTTGCGATTCGAGAAAATTGGCTTTCGATGGTCGAAACCTGAAGATCCTCTCGCCTCATGCCCCACCGCCAGCAGCCAGAAGACGCCCCCGGAGTACGGGGAAGCCTCCATGCTCTGCCGCCGTCTCGCTGCTGGCCCTCTTAACCAATGCTTCCGAATCGTCAAGGAGCGCCAGGGCGCGAGCGCAACCCTTTCCAATTCTACACTGCTCCAATCCTCCAGCTTTACCTAATCTCTACATTTTGACGTTTCTAATCCCGCATTTCTCCTACCTCAAGTGTTTTCCGTTCACCCCGCATTCTCCGGAAAGACCACCAGGTGCACGGAGCGGCGATCGAAGGGGATGAAGCCTGCGGATTCGTAGAGGCGGGTGGCAGGGTGGTTGCGGATGTCGACGGCGAGTTCGAGGCGGGAAGCATGGGGACGGGCGAGGTCTAGCGCATGGGCGATGGCAGCGCGACCGAGGCCACGGCCGCGGGCCGACGGGGTCAGACCAAGGTAGACCACTTCCCAGACGTCTCGATCGGGGATGTCGGAAAGGAGGAGCACCACGGCCGCATCGGGCTCGCCCGGCACCTGGCCGAGCCGCCAGCGGTGAGGGACGAACCGGCCGGTGGCGCGATGTCCCGCGATGATATCGTCGAGTGACCTGACCCCCTCGAGCTCGGGCATGTCCAGGCTCGAGGCGTAGGTGGCCTGCAGGAGCGCGCGAAACTCGATCTCGTGGGCCGGATCGAAGGAGCACCAGTCGAGCCGGGGCAGAGCCTCGCCGGTGCGCGGAGGCAGGGGAACCCTGGTCTCGCGCTCGAGGTAGAGCAGTTCGGTGATCCGTGGCATCCCGCCGCGGGTCAGATCGAGGGCACCCCGGCGACTGGCGGATTCATCGAGCACCGCCTGGACGATGCGGAACCCTCGAGCTCGCAGATCGGCCAGGGCTGAACGCACCAGCCCGGCCGCGGTGGCAGCTCGCCGCAATGAGGGCACCACCTCGGGAGCCCAGACCGCGGCCGCTCGCCCGGCCAGCGCCTGGGTCAAGAAGGCGCCGATGATCCGGCCGCGTGCGCGGCGCCGGTCAGGGGACCGCTCGGGCACGACCCTCCAGGAGCGATCCCAGGCCACCCAGAGACCCGAGAGATCGACCTGGCCGGTCGAGGCCTCGTGCAGAACCTCGGCAACCAGGCGTGAGCGCAGCGAATCGGGAATCCACTGGTACAGCACCTGGAGTGCAGCTTCCCGCGCTTCGGGTGGACAGAGCTCGACCTGAGCGATCCAACCGGTCATGGCCTGTTCTTGCCTTACCTAGTTTTCGTGCATCCACGCGGGGATGGATTCCGGTGCCGAGCGGTCGCTTCTCCGAGGCGATCGGTTCTCCCAGAAGTCTCACTCGATGGCGATAACGGCTTGCGGATCCGATTCCCTTCTCGAGCTGGCAAGCCTGTAGCGCCGGTGAGGATCTTCAAGGGGGGGAGAGACGAGCAGCCCTGGCACCCCGCGTAAAGCCGGTTGACAAACAGGCAATGTTTTACCAATGATCAACGAACCTCAGCAGGGGAGACCGCATGTCGCGGTGGTCGGATCGAAGGATGCCCTAAGCCCATCTCGCAAGTAAGGTTCGGCCAACGAAGCGAATCCGTGCTCAGTTCTTGTCAATCGCAGGCTCGCGGGAACGGATCGGCATCGGGGCTGGAAAAAAAGCCAACGCCGGCCGGAGCCCCTTCGTATCATAATTCACGTGGGGAGGTCACGCGAATGCGGAAGTCGGTTCCGAACGGGCCTTTGCCCGAGACCGACGGCCAAGCTCGGGGCGATGGACCAGCGGACGTCGAGAGACGCACCGGACTAGGCCGCCGCGGTCGTGCGGAGAGTGAGCCCGGTGCTGTCGCGGCCGTGAAGTCGTCGGCAGGGCCCGCGGCCTCGAGCTCATGGCCCTGACGATGAAGCCACCCTGAACGACGCCTGGCTGGTGGAGCGGGCTCGTCATGGAGACCACACTGCCTTCGCCGTTCTGGTACGGCGCTACGAGCGAAAACTGATCCGCGTGCTGGCGCGGCTGGTGCGCGACTCCGAGCTGGCTCGTGACCTGGCCCAGGAAACCTTCTTCCGCGTTTACAACCGGCTGGAGCGGTTCGACACTGCAAGGCGTTTTGGTCCCTGGCTGTTCCGCGTGGGTATAAACCTGGGCCTGGACTGGCTTCGCCGCAGTCGGACCGAGCCTGCGCCGCCAGCATCAATTGACCGTCCCCACGGCGAGGGGCACTTACCGTTCGAGCTTCCTGACCCAGACCCCAGGATCCAGACCGAGCTTGCCCAAGAGGTTCAGCACGTTCTGGCCCAGATTCCGATCTCATACCGCACGATCCTGGTACTTCGCGATCTGGAAGGGTTCTCATCGTCGGAGATCGCGGCAATCATCGGCAGGCAGGAGGCGACCGTTCGCTGGCGCCTCTCCAAGGCTCGCGAGAAGTTCCGCGAAATCTGGCAGCGCCGGCATGACGAGGCGCAATGGGAGGCCAAGGATGGCTGACACTGGCAAAGGTACGATCATGAGTCGTCCGTCCTGCGAATGGGTGCATCAGCGGCTTCCGCTCCTGGTGGGAGACGGTGACGGTCTCACCGGCGAGGGAAGCGACCTTGATGCAGCGGACCAGGATCGGATCGAGCGGCACCTCGTGGACTGTGCACCCTGCCGCGAGCGTCGGGCCGAACTCGAGCAAACGATCGCGATCCTGGGACTTGCCGCCGAGCAACCGGCCCCCGAACCTGACACCCTTTCCGTCTGGCCCATGCTCGAGCAGCGGATCCGGCAGCACCACGCGGAGCAGTCCCGCTCCCGCTGGCGCCGAATCGTGCGG
Organism: uncultured Planctomycetaceae bacterium; assembly: GCA_963816015.1. GTDB lineage: Bacteria > Planctomycetota > Planctomycetia > Isosphaerales > Isosphaeraceae > Aquisphaera. Next base: position 85,326 of record CAWFJM010000065.1, read on the forward strand.
GCGATCTGTCCTCACGTGATTCGAAACGCGGTGGATCGGCTTGACCGGTCCTGGGGGCACCTGCCTGGCGAACTCCCCCTCCGGCTCGCTTGGGCGCGAGACTCTTTCTACGACTGGATGAGCGGATGCTCGCCACTTGCCAGATCGGGCGAGGCTCTCGATCTCGGCATCTCGTTGCGAACCGCAACACCGCGCCTGGGCCTCGGGCTTGGCGTTGCGATGGCTGTGGCGGTGGTGCTCCTTGTCGTTGCCATGACGGACCGTCAGCGATTCCAGGCCGAGGTTCAGATCACGGCCAACACCGCCCCGATCCCGAGGCTCGAGACTCACCGGGGTAAGTCGCGGGAAGAGGCGGGGCACCTGGTGACGGCGACCGTGCCATCCACAGACACCCGCGTTTCGAACTCACTGGCCCAGGCAGACTCGATACCGGCCACCGAAGCCCCCGCGCCGGGACAGAGCCCTCCGGCGAAAGCCGTCGGCACGGCGACAGCGGCGGCGACTGTGGCACCAACCTCGTCGCCTCGCTATTTTGACCTCGAGCACGGCACGCCCATGCCGCCTGAGACCCGCGGAGGCAAGCCAACCTATTAGTCCCAGGCCTTACAATCGGACCGCCGTGGCGAGGTCTCGGAACACTGGTCTTGATCTTAGCTGGGGGGAAGAGGATCGTCTCGGTCATTCCGAGGACGTTGCTCGTGAATCCTCTGCTCCCGATCGAATCATCCCAGACACAGTCTGGCAGCCCGAGGATCGCTGATGTCTCTCCATTCATCCCGTCTCCTGAAGCGACTTGCCGCTGGCCTGGCCAGTGGCATGGTCTTCGCTGGGATGGTAGGGGTGGGCTACTGGGCTGGCTTGACAGCCAGGTTGCCACATCCGATCCCGAAGGCAAATGGGTCTTCGGGGTGGGAAGGTGCGTCATCCCCTGAGGCTGACCCGAGCGGCAACCTGAGCGATCAATCGGGCACTGTCGGGACCGCCACGGCGCCGGCTTCCGGGCCCGACGCGTCTGGTCGGTCAGGCCGCCTCGGCGCCCCGCCAGCAAACTCGACAGCCGCCACGGTCCGCGCTCATGACGGGACGAACACCGAGGATGATTTGGCCCTGTTCGCGGTGCTGGATCATCTCGAACGGCGAATGGCCGCGGGCATGATTCGCGCCCGTGATTCCGTCGTTGCGCTCGAATATACAGCCGCGGACGGTCCTCCCGGCTCGCGCAGGGTTGCCACGGGCGTGGTGATTAACTCGGGGGGCGATGTGCTCTCCGTGCGGATTGACCCTCCAGCTCCTACGTTGGCTCCTGGTGCGGGCGCGGGGAGTGGGGGCCCGATGTCGATCGTGGCGCAGGAAGCCTCAGGGCGGCGCCACCGGGCAAGCTGGGTTGCCGGCGATCCCGAGAGCGGGCTCACCTTGCTGCGGATTGCCCCGCGGGTGGTGCGGCCGATCCAGATCGCGGCTGAGGAACCGACGCTGGGAAGCCAGGTGTTCGTGGTCGGCAACCCGTTCGGGCTAGGACATTCCGTCAGCCGGGGACATATTGCCGGACTTGATCGCGCACTCAAGCTGGGATCTCGCCAGCTCGGAGGATTGATCCAGGTTCAGGCCCCTCTCTATCCGGGAGACAGCGGCGCGGTGGTGACCAACGTCCGCGGCCAGTTGCTCGGTTTGATCCGGAGCGGGCTGGCGATCCCGACCACCCCAAACAATCACACTGAGCGGGATAACGACTTCGGGTTCGCGCTTGCGGCTCGCGATGTTCTCTGGGTTGTCGATCAGCTTCGCGCCCGAGGCCGTGTGGATCGAGCCTATCTCGGGGTTCGCTTGGAGCCGGCCGCCGGCACGGCAACACCCTACAACCCATCCGACGCGAGATCGCGGGAGACTCCCGAAGAGACGCCCCTTCTCGAAGGAGCGATCCTTCAGGAAGTGCTGGCCGGAACGCCGGCCGCCCTGGCCGGTCTCAAGGCGGGTGATACGATCGTCGCCGTCGACGGCCAGCCCATCCACTCGTCCCATGACCTAACCGACCGGCTGGATCGACTGCCTTCCCAGACGGCGATCCACCTGGATGTGGTTCGTGGCCGTGGATCTCAGCGTCAGCGGCTCAACATAGAATTGCGGACCACCAGCAGGCCAGACACCGGCGAGCAAGCGGCGCGTTCTCTCGCCCCATCAGCAGCAGGTCAGCCCGAGTTGCCAAGGCCGGCACAGACTGGCCCAAGCCCAGCATCGGTTGCTGCCGTGCCGTCGGCCTTGCCCTTACCGGCTCCTGTGGCCGTGGTTCCCACGGCGGCCCCAGCCCCAGCCATAGCTACATCTGCCGCTGCCATCAACGCCGCAACGGGCGCCCCGATCCCACCGGCGGCTCCGGACCCGCCCAGCGCGGAGACCGCGGCTGGCCAGATCACGGCTCGACCACGCGCGGAGGTGCGGGGACCGGCCGTGATGGCGATCCCGGCGCCCGCCCGCAGTCCTCTTCAGGCGCCTGTCCCACCTCTTCAGCCCGAGGAGCTCAAGCTGACTGTCCCCCGCGCCGTTGCTGATCGCCTGGAGCAGCTCGAACACCGGCTCGAGAAACTCGAGCGGCAATCCGTACCTCCTCCAGAACCTCGCCAGGCCAGCTCGACGCGAACTCCGTGATCAATCGGAGCGGAGAGTGCGGACATCACCGATCGCGATCCTGGTGCTCGGGTACGACCAGGCTCAGGGTTCGCTCGGCCAGGCTGATCCGAACAATGGCCCCGCTGTTGAAGTTGAGCCGGTCGTCCTCCACCTTCGCTGAAGATCACGCCGTTCTGCGGCATTTGCGAGATGACCTCCAGCGGCTGATCCACGGTAATGGTGCCGTGGACGATCTCCGCGCCCGAGGTCTTGCTCACGAACGGCTCGCGGACGCTGAAGACCAGGCTGTGGTGTTCCCAGGGAATCGCGAAGCGATCCTTGACGGCGCGGACCTTTGGTGACGGGACGTAGGCCTCGATGATGCCTGCGGCACCCGCAAGGATGGACCGATACCAGCCGGTCGAGCCAGCGCCCGTGGAGATGATCAGGCCGCTCGACGACTGCTCCTCCTCTCGACCCTTGTAACGGAGGCGATAGCGGGCCGAGTCGTGGGTCCGTGCTCCCACGAACAGGTTGTTGACCGCCAGCAGACGCTGGCCGTCGTTGAGGACCGCTGCCGAGAACGCTCGTCCTCAGGCTCGACCACATCGGTCAGGGGAGGATCCACCTCATCCCGGATCGCGAAGCTGAGCCATACGCGCCGTCCTGTAACGGCCTGGGCCGCTTCCACCAGGTTTCCCGCGAAATGCCCCTTGATCCACTCGCGAAAGAAGGCGTTGGGCACCAGGACTTCCAGGGCGTCGCCCTCGCCACTGAGCCTACGATGCACCCCATCGCCAAACCAGAGAGCAAACTTTGGCTCCCCGAGTTGCTCGGAAACTACCGCTTTCAAGGCCGAGTTGAGAGTCTGACGGTCGGGAATCGCGTTCGATTTGGGATCTTGATCGTGCACCTGGCCAGAATTTACCACCATGGTCCTGTCCCTCGAGCCCTCATCCCTGCAGGCATTCCCTTGTGTGGTTGCTCGGTCCGAGTTCTTGCGGGCTGGGTAGAGAACTTGTGCACGGGGGGACCAGGAGGTGCCCCGAGCCCATTTCCGTGCCGCGCGCCAGCATGCAATCGCAGCACGACGACAACCAGTCGTGAACTAATGTGCTCCATAAGTGATGTTGTCAAAGACGTAGGCTGGGCAATTGGGATGCGAACTTTGGGGATAGAACAGATGTAGGGGATCGTAGGCGCAAGATATCCATGGACAGACGATAAACGCCTCGATGCATGTACTGCTGGTGAGCCCGGTGGCTTGACGAATCATCGCTGGCCGTTTCTTACTCGAACGCGCAGCGTCCCGACCCGCACTCTGAGCGGCCGCAGCCCAGGCTGGGGCCGCCGGACTCACCACAGATAGGTAGAGAACTGGATCGGCCGGAGTGGGCGGCAGCCGGAACGCTGAACTGCTTGGCGACATCGATATTGCCGCACTTCGGGCAGTAAGCGACATCGCTCGAGCCGCGGATCAGGGTCTCGAAGGTATGATCGCAGGGCTCGCAGTGGTATTCGTAGATCGGCATGGGGGAGAGAAGCTCCAGAGGTTCCCCGTTTGGTTTACACGCATTCTGGAAGGGCCACGAAGGGTTGTCAATGCTGGGTTGATCGGGTTAACTCGAACCGGTCGAGACGTTCTCTCCGTGCGATTGGGAGGCCACGTGGATGAGCTACCGGATTCGTCCGCTGTCGCGTCAGGAAGTTCGAGAGCTTGATGTGGAAGCCGCGCGTGAGCTCGCGCTGCCGACCTTGATCCTGATGGAGAACGCCGGGCGCGGAGCCGCCGCCTGGCTTGCCGAGCTGGCGGCTGGGATGCTTCCCCAGGCGGCAGCCAGGCCATTCTCCTCGCAGCTGCCAGGGGTCGACCCGGAGCAGCAGCCCCGCTCACCGAGGTTCTTAATCCTGTGCGGGCCGGGTAACAACGGAGGTGACGGGGGCGTCGTAGCGCGGCATCTGGATGCCTGGGGGTTCTCGACTCGGACCGTCTGGTTCACGAAGCGAGAGCTGCTGCGGGGCGATGCCGAAACCCAGTGGAAAATCCTCGACAGGTCCCGGGTGAACGTGTTGACCTGGTACGACGCGCATCCTGACGATCCTCAACCCAAGGAACTCGATGCGCTGATGGCTGATGCCGACTGGCTGGTGGATGGGCTGCTGGGCACCGGGCTGACGCGCCCCGTTGAAGGAGCGCTGAGAACTGTTGTCGAGGTGATGAACGGCTCGGGGAAACCCATCCTGGCACTCGATCTTCCCTCGGGTCTGGACGCCGACAAGGGCGTTCCTCTGGGCGTGGCCATCCAGGCTCGGGCGACGGCCACGTTTGTTGCCCCCAAGCTCGGTTTCGCCGTGCCCGGAGCCGCTGACTACACGGGAGAAGTCGCCGTCATCGACATCGGTCTGCCCCGCAGGATGCTCGAGCCATTCCTGGTGTAAGCCCGTCGAACGCATCACGAAGGTGCACCGTCATCGGATGGTGGTCGGCAACCACCCAATGCAACTCTCTCCCCTGCCCATTGTCCACCGTCCACTCAATACTTCGGCACGAACTGCCAGCGGTCGGCGTACTTGGGATTGTGGTGCCACTCGTTGAGCTTGACGCTGAACCCGCGATCCAGGGTGTCCTGGGCGAGGTCGGCCCAGGGCGTCTTGGGGTGCTTGGCGATGACATCCTCGAGCAGCTTCTTGGCCTCGGCATACTTCTTGGCGGTCTCGCTCTTGGGAGCCAGGGGCTCCTTGGCGTGGTCCACCACGAAGGTGATGGCCAGATCGGGGGTTGGCAGCTTGCTTGGCGTGGGGGGCTTCTTGATGATCTGGGCCATGAGGGCCCGGTACTCGTAGGCCTTGACCTGGAAGGCGACCGTCTGGGCCAGGATCAGGTCATAGTGGGCTTGCCAGCGTCTCTCGGGGTCGCGGTCACGAACCTTGGCGAGGGTCTCCAGCCGCTTCTGGACCTCGAGCAGGGTGTTGAGCTTGAGGGTCGCCTTCTCACCTTCCTGGGCGGCGGCCTGCGTGAGCTCTCCGGGGTCGATGGGGAAATCGCGGCGATAGATGAAGGTCCTTGGGATTCGCGATGATCTGGTAGAGGCTGCGCCGTAGATCCGAGGCCGTGCGGTTCTGCACGTAGACCATGCGATTGTCGTACTCCGGCAGGTACTCCTTGAGCTGGACAATCGAATAGGCCTGCTCGCGCTGGCGAATCCGCATGAATTCTTCGCTGGGAAGCAGGAAGTAGATTCCGCCGGAGTCCTTGGTCAGACGGGCGAGCTCCCAGGGAGCGAAGCCCGAGGGCTGCTCGTCCCAGCGGTCATAGAGACCGTCCCACTGGAAGATCTCGACGTCGGCGGTCTCTGGTCCCCGGCGGATGACCGGGTGATAAACGTCCTTGGTCACCGGATCGACGTAACGGTGATGGGCATACTGGTAGCCGAAGAGCGACTGGCGGCCGATGACGTAGAGCGGCACCTTGTACTTCTTCAGGGCTTGCCGGGCCTCCTCGACGTCGGCCCCGTCATCGCTTGATTCGTCGGTCACCAGGACGAGGAGCATCTTGCGGTCTTTGCCGATCAGCCCGGCATAGGATTCGACGGTCTCGCGGATGGCCGCCATGGTGTTCTCGATGCCCGACATGTCGGTTCTTAGCTTCTTGATGGCCCGGCCGATCTCATCGATGTCGAGCGTCGGCTTCTTGAGCACGAAGTCGATGCTCTGGCCAAAACCCACGATCGCGTGATTCAGCGCGCCGGAGGATTTCTTGCCGGGGTCGATGTTCTTCTTCAGCTCGGAGGAGACCCGGTCGAACTTCTCGAGGATGGTCCGCTGGTCGTCCTGCATGCTGATGGACTCGTCGAATAGCCAGACGACCGTGAGCTTGTGGTCCTTGAGGTGGCGGAGGATTTCGCGGGCGAGCTGGTCAAGCGCCACGCCGATCTCCTTGACATCGAAGACGGGATCGCCGGCAATCATGCCACCGCCGTAGAGGTCAGCCGCAGGGGCCCCCGGAAGCATGCTCAGCGGCGACCGTCCCATGCCCTCGATCTTGAAATTGGGAAGGCTGTTACCCTCGTTGATTCCCCGCTTGCCGGTTCCCCGGAACCGGGGCGTGGCCGAGGGTGCTCCGCTCCCGAATGCCGAGGCGACCACGCCGCCGCCGTCACTATCGTCTCCCTCGCCACCTCCGTCCCGAGCCATTTCCACAGCGGGGCCTCCGCTGGCCCCACCGTGCTCGTTTCCCACCGCCTGATCACGGGGGATGTTTGCGGGGTCGGCCAGGATGGGCAGTTCCTCGCGCTCACCCTGGCGGTAGCCGGCCAGCGCGGAGTCGAAGTTGATGGGTTTCTTGGCGCTGTCCTGCGCGGAGAACGTCGCCAGCGGCAAGGGCCGAGAGAATCACGACATGAACCAGGAGCGACACGCTCCAGGCTGGCAGCAGATGACGGAGCCGGACGCGCTGCCGCCTCCGGGGCCTTAACTTCAGGACCCTTGAAGTCGGACCGGCACCAGGAGGCACTGCGGCTTCGGCGCCCGGTTCAACGAGCGGGCCGGCCGCGACGGCTGATCCACCGCTGGCTGCTGCTGGAGAGGCGCCCTTCGCTTCCGGACCGGTGTCATTCTGCCTGGCACCACCTGGAGTCGTTGAATTCGGCTCACCCTTGACCGTTACTGTTAGCGGCTGGTAGACCGGGGCCACGGACGTCATCGTCGGACCTTCACCAGCGCGGGAGACCGGAGCCGAGAGAGCATCGGCCTGGGAGCCAGCTGCCATACCCGCTGCCTTCGAAGAAGGCACCACGGTGCCGGTTGCCAGACCCAGGGCCGGAATTGCGTCATCCGACGAAGGAGCAGGAAAGCGCAGGTCCATGTCGCGTGATCCCCTTCGCGTTCAGCGAATCGTCGGCTTTGACCTCTTCTCACTTATTCTAACAATCATCGCCCTGCGCCGATGACTGAAATCTGAACGGGGAAACCGATCTGTGAATCTTGCCGATGGGAGTCGTCGATGCAGCCAAGATATCAAGGCTCACGTGCTTGCGAAAGCCTGCCTCTCCAGAATTGCGAACACGCCCGCCGGGTGAAGAGATGCCGGTGATAGGGTCAGGTGCACCTATGCGTTTTCAGGGATCCTCATTGTCGCTCCCAGGTTTGGCGACGGTAGACCCTGGGTTGCGGCCCGGAACTCACAGCTTGGGCGGTTCCGGAGGCTTGGCCGCAGGCTTGTTACGGTTCTTGGTTTGCGGAGCCTCGGCGTTGTTGTCGTTGCGTGGACGAGGGGCACGTAGGTCTCGACCCACTTGAAGCCGAAGGGATCCTTGAGCTCTCGCTGGGCAAGAAGGGCCCAGGGAGTCTCGGGATGTTCCTCGATCACACGATGCAGCAGCCTGTCGGCATCGCGGGCCGCGGCGGCCGCCTTCTCGCTATACTGAACGGATGAATCCGGAACGAGCCTCCAGGCATTGGCCTTGGGGTTCTTGAACTTCGGGGGATCCTTCTTGAGCCGGGCACAGGCCCAGTTGTACTCGTAGCAGCGGACTTTCATGGCCAGCAGGCGACCTCGGATGAGGTCGTAGTGAGCCTGCCATCGCCGGGAAGTCTCGCGGTCCCGCAACTTCGCCACCGAGCTGATCGGACCGAGTGCCTCGTCGACCGTGTATGCGGTCCGTTCGGCGAGGGCCTGGTTGGCGGCCATGACCTCCTTGAATTCGGGGCTCTCCACCGGGGGGAAGACCAGGCTGGGCATCCCCGGCAGCCGCTGCTGGGTGATCTGCCCCGCGTTGAGAACGGCCTGACGGAGCGGCGACCTGGCAATGGCTGCCTCGTACTGATCGCGCCGGACCCAGTCGGGCTTGTATTCCTTCATCCGCATCGGATCGAAGCCCATCCGCCGCCCGGTGAAGCGGGTCACGAAGTAAATGCCGCCGGTGGCGCTGGCCAGGCGGCTCAGGGCATAGGGGCCGAACCCGGCCTCGAGGATGTCGTACTGGGGGCCCTTGTACCAGAAAGGCATACGAATCTGCTCGAGCATGGCGCTTTCCGGCCCCTGGTGGACGGGTCTGCCGTGAAACACGTGCTTGGTCTTGGGATCGACATAATCCATGTAGCCCTCGACCCGACCGAATATGGCCTGCGAGCCAAGGACGTAGACCGGAACCTTGGCCCACACAGCCCGCTCGATCGACTCCTCCAGCCGGTTCTCATCGTCGCCGACCTCGTCGGTGACCACGATGATCATCGGGTGGTAGGCCTGACCGGCCTGGTCCTTGTGGTGGCCCCACCGGTTGATGATTTCCGACACGGTGGTGAACGTAGACTCGATCCCCGTCTCGTCGGTGGGCACTTCCCCGATGGCCTCGAGGATTTCCGAGAGCTCGGCGGTGGGCTTGGGCGTCATCGCCTTGCGGTCCTGACCGAAGGCCACAACCAGGGTGAGCAGACCCTTGTCGGCCGCGAGGTGGTTCTCATCCAGCTGACCGATGTGGGTATAGATGGTCTCGATATGCTTGCTGAGCCGCTGCCGTTCGGCCTGTAAGCTGCCCGAGGCGTCAAAAGCCCAGATGACCAGGGTTCGTCCTTGCTCGAGCCGGCGGAGGATCTCCACGGCGATCCGGTCCACCGCGCCCTCGACGCCGCCGACATGCTCCGCACCGTTCCCCTTGATCGAGACGGTCTGGCCCAGCATGGTTGCCGTGGGAACCACGATCTCCGTGGCCCGGCGGACGTCAAGCCGGGCTAGATCCGGGACCATCGCGCCTGCCTGGGTCGGATCGGCCGACGAGACCGGAACGGCCCCAGCGGTGCTCGGGGCCGAGGTGATGGTCGTCGCTAGGTTGGGCGCGAGGGACCCCGCCGCGGGAATCATCAAGGGGGGCTCAGCACTGTGATCCAGGTCCTGGAAGGTGGACTCCGAGGAGGTCAGGGCACTATCCAGCACCTCGCTCCGAAACTCGCGCTGAACCACCTGGTGAACGTGGTGGCCGGCCAGGGCTAGAACAACCAGGAAGAGGGCGTGAACCGTGAGACTGACCATGTAGGCCGGGATCTCCAGGTCCAGCCAGCTCCCCAGCAAAGCCGTGATCCAAGAGGCTCGCGTGTCGAGTTTCCGCAACAGGCTTGTCAGCACGATCGACACTCCTGGACCCCGCGCTGCCCCGTCGGCTCAGCCACGGTCGCGATCATCGGCTGAACGCCAAGCCACCTTGGTGCATAACCACCCCAATGAGCTAGGACCGAGCTTCCCGGGTGTGACACCTGCTCCCGCCACGCCAAGATTTCGTGAACCCATTGATTCAAGCATGGTTATTCGGGAGTCGCCCAACAACCGACTCAAATCGGATTGATGCGAAACAAATGCGAAAAAAGGGTGGGCGCGGCGCATTTGCTTCCTGGGTACCTCGCCCACCCCGTGGGAGTGTCTCACTGAAAAAGGTGGCCGAGCATCGCGCCGATCCCATGGCAGGGCGCGGATGATGAACTTAACGCACGGGGTTGACTGAGACATTGACGTGCGGGTGTACCGTACCTGGACGTGTTACGCCCGCCGAGGATTTTGATATTCCTAATGACTCCACCAGCAAGGATGTTCATCGAGATCGTGTTGGAATGCAAGGAGGCTCACCATGGCTTGGCTTCGCGTGCGGTTGACCGGAGCAGCAGCACGTAGTCAACGAGGAACGGTCTCTCATCCCAACCACGCATCCGGGAAAAGATGCTAGTTCTCTGGTTGTTGCACAACGGGGTCAAGCGCAGGACGCGGCCAAGATCGTGGGTGTAAGTCGGGACACCGTCCAGCGGTATGTGGACGCGTTTCGAGAGGGGGGCTTGGACGGCCTACGGCAGTGGAACCCCAATCGCCCGGTGAGCGAAATGGCGGACTATCGCGACTTGATCCGCGCGTCCTTCCAGAAGCAACCCGCCCGCACCGTGGCCGAGGCGGGTGAACGCATCTTTCAACTGACCGGGTTGCGACGCAGTCCCAGCCAAGTGCGAGTTCGTCAAGGACGTGGGCCTGAAATTCCAGCGCAGTCCGTGCGATCCCCGTGCCGCCCAAAAAAACTTGGCCGAGCACGTTGAGGCCCAAGCCGCTTTTCTCGAGACCAAGCTGAAGCCGTACCTGGACGCCGCCCAAGCGGGACAAGGTCAGGTGTTCTTTGTGGACGCGGCCCATTTCGTGTTCGGGACATTCTTGTGTTGCCTGTGGTCGTTCACGCGGATCTTCATCCGCGCGGCCTCGGGTCGTCAACGGTTCAACGTCTTGGGAGCGTGGAACGCGGTGACGCGCGAACTGATCGCGTGACCAACACCACGGTCGTCAACACAGAGACGATGTGCGAACTGCTGCGGAAGATCGCCGCATTGGGTCTGACGGGGCCGATCACGCTGGTGCTGGACAACGCCCGCTATCAACACAACGCCGCGGTCAAGGCGTTGGCAACGCAGTTGGGGATCACGCTGTTGTTCCTCCCCTCGTACTCGCCAAACCTGAACCTGATCGAACGCTTGTGGAAGTTCATCAAACGACGATCCCTCTATGGTCGATACCATCCAACGTTCGCCGACTTTCAAGCCGCCATCCAAGAAACCCTCGACGCTCTTCCAACCACATACGCTGAACAACTGAAAACGCTGATGACGCTCAACTTCCAGCTATTCGAAGATGTTTCACTTATGGCCGCTTAAGGTATAAGACTGCACTTTCCCAGATGTCCCAGCCTCACGCGGCGGCTAGCAGAGGCGCCGGATGAACCGGCGGATTTTCGGGCGCAGGCCGTGGCCGCGGGAAGATGGGAATATTCCTCCTCCAGCCCTGGCGGCGGAGCTGCCGGCAGCGGTCGGCGTGCGAGGGGCGGCACTCCTTCTTGTCCCACGGCGACTCACTCCGGTCGCATAGCCGCGACGTGCGGACGGTGCCAGGCCCATAACTCCACCAGTGTATGCCACCACCGGATCAAGTTCCACGCCCTCACGTTCGCCCACACATGACGCAACTGCTGCTGACCGGCACGATGAACCTCCTTCACGTCGTGGAACACCTGCTACAGCGCCACGCGGTCGGCCACCGCCTCGAGGATCGTCGCCACGCTCAGGCTCGGGTACGTGGCGAAGTACGCCACCCAGCGACGGCTCGCGCACCAGCACCACCCGGAGCACGCCGCCCACCGGCTTGTAGGTCGCCAGGAACGTCTTGTACGTCTTGAGCACGGGCCGGCCGTAGAGCGTGAACAGCCCGGTCTGCCAGCCGCGCTTCTGCCCGGCTCGCTTCGCCAGGTCAATCCGCTCGGTGCCGTAGACCGCGGCCGACCGCGGCCGCGCTGGCCCGCGGGGACGACGACTGGCAGCGACTACAGCGCAGCGTCGCACCGCAACCGGCTGATCACCGTCACCCCCAGCTTGAGCACCTCCTTGAGGAACGGCCGCTTGGCGTAGGCCTCGTCGGTCACGACCCACACCGGCGGACCATCTTTACCCAGCTGTTCGACCAGCCACCGGACCATGGCAGCGGCCAACTCCAGCTTGGTGTGAAACTCCCAGCCATAGTACGCCGCCATCCAGCTGATGTCCTTGGCCCGGATGTACAGATGGGAGAGGATCGGCAGGGTGATGGCGCCCACTTCGGGTGCCGGACCAGCCGAGCGCGACAGACCCAGACGTGGCCGTAGAGGAACTTGGAACCGGCCGGCTCAGGGGTGGGGTTGTGGTGCTTGCCACGCGCCTTCGACATGCGGCCCATACCGCTTGGTGGGGGAGTCGTCCAGTGCGAAGACCAGGGGTGCGCCGTAGCGCGGGGCGGGGAGCCGGCTCTGGAGGATGCGGAGCAAAGCGCCGGCGATTGCCGTGGCCTTGCGTCCCACGCTGCCCAGGAGATAGTAGTAGCGCTCTAGTAGTCGCGTCCGGCGGCGCAGGCCCGCAGCCAGCTGGTGACGGTGCGGCGGCCGCGTGCGAAGAGCAAGCCGCCGCAGAGCGTGACGAACCGCACTTGCTGGCGGGCGTCGAGCGCCCTGGCCAGTGCGGTGGTCCAGCCGAGGATCGAGGCCGGCAGCCATCGGGTCTCCATACACGGCTCTCCTTCGCGTACGCGTGGTCGTACCCACAGCATGCGGGGAGAGCCGTCTCATTGGGAAGGCTACATATACCGAGCTGCCGTTACGCGGATAGCCTGGTTTTCTGGGAAAGTGCAGGTATAAGAGGCATCGGACAAAATTGGCTCGAGCCCCGGAAATCGAGCCATTCGAGCCAATAAAGTTAGGGCCTCTAAGCCGGATTATTCACGACAATTGTCGGAGGTGTCGTAACTGCTTACAATCGATAGACTTCGATCGCTGTTAAGCTGGGTCATTGCTTGGGCAAGATCGGCGACAAGCCGCAGTAGGCAAAGACCTTGCGTTGATCAATAAGGAATTGGAATAAGCTAAGGGGCGTGGCGGTCTTCCACCAGAACACCATAGTCTGAAAGGTGCATCCATGGAGACTGAGCATACATCGCCGGTCGTCCGCGGTTAGCAGGTACGACGTGGTGGTCGAGAGATGGCTTGATCCATGCCAGAGACGCTTCCCTGCAATCCGAATTGGACGTTGACGACCCTCGGCATTCCCTGCCGTCGCGGGTGTAGACTGGTAGAATTATGACATCAGAGCGGAGGAAGGTAAGTCGAGCCGATGTGCGGCGTGTGGCTTTCCCGGCGCATCCTGTCATGGAAGTCGATCGTGCCGGATGAGACAGTCTGGGAGCCCCACTGCTGGGGAGCCTGTTGATTCCTGCCGCTCCACCCACATAAACTGCGACCTGCCCGAACGTGCCGCCCTTTCCCTCCCTCTTGAGGCGATCGACTTTCCATGAGACGACTGATCACGAGATTGCTCACCGCTGGGATGGCGGCCGCGCTGATCCCTGTACCGGGGTAAGCAGCATGCCTCCAGACATCTGTGCCCTGCAACCCGGAGACCTTGATGATCTGAGCCGGTTCTTGATTACCGGCTTTCATACACCACCGGATGCCGAATTTGCCGCACCCGAGGTGCTCAGGTGGAAGTACCTGGAGCCCCGCAGCGAGGATGACCGCGTTCCCCGCAGCTACCTGGCACGTGATGAGAGGAGCCGGGTCGTTGGCCATGTGGGGATTTGCCGCACCTGTTTTGAGAGTGATCGGATCCCGGCAGGACGTATCGCAACGCTCCACATGGTCGACTGGCTGGGCTCGGCCGAGCAGCGTGCGGTGGGCGCCAGCCTCATGCGCCAGGCGCATGCACAGGCTCCAACCCAGTTCGGCGTGGGCGGAAGCGAAGCCGGGCGAGCCGTGGCCCGGCGCGGAGGCTACGAGCCTGGTGATCCGATCCCGGTATACCAGCGGGTCATCAGGCCATTGCACTGGCTGCGGATCTCCGAACTGGGCCTCGCCGAGCGAGGATCTCGCCTGGCCCGGGACCTGTGCAGGGTGTACTGAGGCGGCCCCGATTATCAAGCGGCCGGATCGAGCTTCACCGGGTTGCCTCGTTCGATCAGGCCATTGAGCCCATCATCGAGGACGCGAAGAGGCACGCGATCCTGACCAGCCGCACTCCAGCGCGGCTCAACCATTTCCTTCGCTTCCCGCGCCAGGCGATGTCGGGCTGGCAGCTCATCGCCCCTCCCGATCGGCTTTGCGGCTTCGCTCTCTTGAACCTCGTTCCCCGGCACGGTGGGCGAGTGCGGCTGGGCAAGATCGTGGACTGCCTGCTCAGGGGGACCGACGTCGCGCACTGGAGCGCCGCCATCCAAGGCCTAACCCATGAGCTGGAGCGGCAGGGGGCCGATGTGGTGCAGGCCTTCGCCGGCCCTCCCTGGGTGGCCGAATCGATGCGGCAGGCTGGCTTCGTCTCGCGGTTTACACTCGAGTTCAGCCTGCGCGACCGCCAGAGGTTGCTCCCCCGGGGAATTCCCTTTCACCTCATGCCGGTCGAGGCTGACTATGCCTATACATGACGGCCGGGAGCGAGGCAGCGAGGTTAAGCTCCTGGAGATCGGGCATTCTGGCAGCCGCATCGGCACGCGCGAAGAAGAGGAAGGCCTCGCGAGGACCACCAGGTCCCAGGGAGTTGTCTGGATCGCCTGCCAGGCGGTGTTGCCGTCGGGGGCGTGATCGACCGTGAACCCCTCGTCCTGCAAGCCGACAACGATGGAATCAGCGAGACTTGCATCGTCCTCGACGATCAGGATCCGGCTTATCGTCCCAGGTGCCACCGGTACTCTCCGCCATCGATCCACGGGACCCCGCAAATGCAGCGCGTTAGATTCTACCTCCGTAGGTTCTCTGCGCCGTGCCGCATCTCGTGGAATTCGCTTCGACACTTGGGTAGACTTATGGATATTGCCAGAGCCCTGTTTCAGATCGCACCTGTGAGCTGCGAGTGGACGATTATCACGGGACAAACGCCGAGATAAGTCCTGATTTCCGAATGGTTTTCTGCTCTGGTCAGGCCGAAGTCCTGCACCCGTAACAACCGCTGACGTAAACGAGCGGCCTGCTCAATCGAGCCCGTAACGCCGGGTGAACAGCAGACAGAATTACATCAGTAACTGCGAATCTCGGAGGGTTCGTGGTGTGCGCTGAAGTCCTTTTTGGTTGCGGCTTTGCCGCGTTAGGGAAATGGCCGTCATGTGCCGGGGTGGAATCGCAAACAATGAACAGCGTGACGGAGCGTATCTTGAGGACCCTCACCGATCTTGGATCCTGAATCAACTCGACGCGAGGAGAAGTCACGATGAATCGACGAGCCATGACAGCCGCTGGGATGGTCGGGCTGGCGTTCCTGATCCAGGCCGGCCTGGGATGGGCACAGCCGCCAGGACCGCGGGCTGGGCCGCCGCCTGAAGGTCCGGGCAACCCGCTACTTCAGGCGTTTGACATGGACCACGATGGAACCCTGTCCGCGGCCGAGATCAATGCTGCGGCCGCCAGGCTGCGGGAACGCGATGGCAACAAGAATGGGAAGCTTACCGCGGAGGAAATCCGGCCCGCCGGTCGCGGCGCAGGCCGTGGACGATGGCAAGGACGAGGTGGATTCGAAGCCGGCGGGTCTGGACTCGGCGAGAGCGGCAGCAGCCTCCAGAAGCCACCCCTGGGGAAGGACGAGGGAGAGAAGCGGATCCTGGCTGCGCTTGAGTCGGCTCGGAGCGGCGAGCGCTTCGCCAATGTCTCCACGGCCGATGGCCGGCTGCTCCGGCAACTCACCGAGGCCGTTGGGGCCAAGCGTGTTGTCGAGCTGGGAACCTCCACGGGTGAGTCGGGCCTCTGGTTCTCGATGGCCCTCCGCAAGACGGGGGAAAGCTTTATACCCACGACATCGACCCCGGCCGCATCGCCGTTGCCCGCGAGAACTTCAAGAAAGCCGGTGTCGACGACATCGTGATCATCACCGAGGGTGATGCTCACCAGACGGCCCGGAAGAATACCGAACCGATCGACGTCCTGTTCATCGATGCCGAGAAGGAAGGTTATGCGAGCTATCTGAAGGAGCTGCTTCCCCTGGTCCGGCCCGGCGGACTTGTTATCGCCCACAACATGCACATGCCGCCTCCCGACCCGGGCTATATCGAGGCTATCACCACCAACCCCGACCTTGACACGTCCTTCCTGCTGATGGACGGCGCCGGGGTTGGCGTCACACTCAAGAAACGGTGAGACGCTGGGTCTTGTTCTGATCGGCTTCTGTCGTTGCAGAGCGGGCGGCCCAGGCTGCAACCTTGGAGTGAGTGACTCGTCGGGGCCCAAGGCATGGAGCCCCGACCGAGCTTGAGGGCAGGACAACTTCAAGTCCGTGCTGGTTCTACTGGCTCAATGCTTCTGCTCCTTCTCCGAATCCTTGAGCAGCGCCTCGACGGCGCCATCAAACTTCTCCTCGCCAGGGAACCCGAGGAACTTGTGACGGATGACGCCCTTGTCTGGATTCCCATACAGAAAAAAAAACAACGATCCGCGAGAGGGCTAGAACCCCGACGTTTCCTGATAGCGCCGCTCGAGGTCGGCCAGGAGTATCGGGCGGTTCTTCTTCGAGCGTGCCTTCCTCATGATCTTGCGACGATCCAGTGCCTGCCTCTGGCACTGTGGTTCGTGCGCTGTGCGATAGGGCAGCAAGTCGTCCACCGTGAACGGCTCCGGATGGAAGGCGTGTGCATCCAGTGCGTGCACTAAAGTTGGCCCCTCCAGAACAATACGGGTCCCCGCGTGGCGGTGGCCGTGAATCCGCCGCTCATGACTCTTGGGCAAGCGAAACCATCGTTCCAAATCCAGGTTGTCCTTGATCTCTTCAAACAGTCCTTCGCCCACGAACAGGCCGGCGAGAAAACTGATCATCACCTGGGCCATTTGCTTATGAATCGGGCCCCCGGTTTGCTGGAATCGATCGATCAGTTCCTCGAACTTCGCCTGCCGGTCCGCACATGTTCCCTTGCCGGGATCGAGCGTTTCGGCAACTTCCGTGACTTCCGCGATGAATTCACGGATCGACTCCTGTTCGTTGCGCACTTCGTTTCGGCCGCGGTCGATGCAGTCGGCGAGTCGGCCCAGTTGCCGCTCGGCGAATCCCCTTTTTTCGCGTCCAGGTTTCGCTGGAGCGACACGCGAACCTCATCCAGCGCATCGGCCATCCGCAAGCCGGGAGGGTGGAGCGGTCCTCCCTGATCGTCGTTGAGAATGCCACGCACCGCCGTGCAGTATTCGAGCACCACGGCGCTGGCGGCATCGACTCGGGGCCCGGGCGGGTTCAGCGGCGGCGCGGTCGCAGCAGGATCATCCTCCACGATGCGTTCCGACGCCTGGACGCCCTGCTGTTTGAGTACCGCCTGTTCGATCTTCCGAAGGCCACGCACCTTCTTCCGCATCTGAACCTTGGCGTGGCTGTCAGCCTCCAGAACAGGCTTGGCCACGTCGCGGAGGAAGTGATTGTCGCAGTAGCGGTGCGGCACGTCGGGGAATTCCGCCGCGATGCCCGTCACGAAGGCGTCCTGCCGGTCCGACAACCACAGCGCCACCGGCTTACCCAGGGACTTGGCCCACGCCCTGGCCTGCGCGATCAGGCGGCGCACCTCGTCCGCCGTGGCGGAGATCAAAGGCTCAGCGAACCAGACCCGCTTGCCGGTCAGTTCGCGCACCACGTACAGCGTCTCGTGCCCCTTCTCGGGCTGTAGGCCGTCGATCGAGAGGATGATCTCATCGACGGCTTCATAGTGCCGCCGCAACGACTCGGGGTCCTGCTGGTGCGCGGCGAGCATGACCTGGTAGGATCCGATGTACCGGGCGATCGAGTCGGCCGAGAGCTTGATGCCGTAATCATCCCAGAGATCGGATTGGATCTGGGAAATCGACCAATGACGTGAGCATCGACGATGACCGATCCAACAGAGGACATCCCACCCGACCGCCCACTTGGGCGGCGCGATCGTGATCTCGAGTTCGGGGCTCTTGGTCTTGGCGTGGCCGGGGCAGGCGGGATCGGGGCAGTGGTTGAGTTTGCAGACGAGCTGCACCGGACCCTCGAGGGTGTGAACCCGACGGTACCGGTGGTCGCAGATATACATCAGCCGTCCACAGACCGGACAATGGCGGTCGAGGACATCGAGTTCCCACAGAGCAAAATCCGTATCCTTGGGCCAAGCGTAGGACATCCTGCCGACCTCCGTGCCACGGGTGAACGCCATCGTTGACGCCAACAAGGCAAGACTTTACACCGCGAAACCCGTATCTTCTAGCCCTCTCGCGGATCGTTGATGAGGAAGACCGCACGTGGGGCATCTCGCCCCATCGTGCCGTTCGATGCTGCGCAGCGGGGTCTCGCGAGCGAGGGTCGGCCGGTGCAGGTCCGGAGATTGAGCCGGAAGCCTCGCGTGAGGCCCCGCCGGGAAAAGTCGCCAGGGCGACGCAAACGTCGTGCCGAACAGGCGTGGGGACAAACGAAAGGATCAGTGCAGCTGGATAGGACATCTAAGAGACTATCCGGAAAGCTGATTCGCGCCTAGAATTCCCGTAGGAACCGGAATCTACCCCGTTGCATCTGTGCCTATCCCTCAATGCGTAAGCCGTATCGGACCGATCTGACCGACGCCCAATGGAAGCTCATCAAGCCTCTGATCCCGCCCGCCAAGCCCGGCGGGCGGCCGCGTGAGATCGACATGCGGGAGGTCCTCAACACCTTGCGGTACCAGGCCCGCACCGGCTGCCAGTGGGACATGCTCCCGCAATGACCTGTTGCCCAAGAGCAGTGTCTATGACTACTTCGCCCAGTGGCGCGACGACGGCACCTGGCAGCGGATGGTCGATGCCCTGCGCCCGAAAGTCCGGACGGCCGCCAGACGGGAGCCCACACCCCGTGTCGCCTACATTGACAGCCAGACGGTCAAGACAACCGAACTGGGCGGTGAGCGCGGCTACGACGGGGCCAAGAAGATCACCGGGCGGAAGCGACACATCGCCTTCGAGTCGCTGGGCTTGCTGCTGGCGGTGGTGGTCACGGCGGCCTCGGCCGATGACGGGGCGACGGCACCGCAGGTGTTGGGGCAACTCGGGCGGCCACGCTACCCACGGCTGGAAGTGGTGTACGGGGACGGGAAGTACAACAACCGGGAGCTCGATGACTGGCTGGTGCAGCGGAAGGCCCCGTTTCGCGTCGAGGTGGTGAAGCGTCGCGACGGAGAGGAGGGGTTTGTGAAGCTGCCGAAGCGGTGGGTGGCGGAGCGGAGCTTCGCGTGGCTGGGCCGTGACCGGCGGCACAGCAAGGACTACGAGTGGTATCCGGAGTCGAGCGAGTCCTGGGTGCGGATCAGTGCGATCAGCCAGACGCTGCGGAGGCTAGCCCCGGACGCAAAACGGAAGACAACCCCTTTCATGTACAAGCGAAGAGCCGCTGCCTAGCCTGGATTCCCATGCAGTAAAATCGACCTAACAATTTGCCCGGTTCTTCGCGATTTTTCCGGGATCCACGAGGCTTTGCCATAGCTTTTTGGGTTTATCCATGCACCTATTTCCACGCTCATGCTGGACCCATCAATCTCGACTGAATTGCCGGATTCCCCCAATTTCACAGGGGTTTTCGGAATTCGTGATTTCGACCTTTACAGGATCGCCCCAAAATGACATTTGGGGATTATGTTTACCAGTGAACCCAAAAAACTAACCGACCTCGCCCGGGTCTTCCTCGAACCCGCCAACGCCACCCATCGCCAGTACGAGGCCCTCCGAGCCTACTTCGTCGACGGACTGTCCAGTGACCAGGCCGCTCGCCACTTCGGCTATACGCCGGGGAGCTTCCGCGTCCTCGTCCATCAGTTCCGCCAGAATCCCCGACGCAACTTCTTCCTCACCCCGGCCAAAGGGCCACGGGCCGCGCCCAAAGCCGATCCCCTCCGCGATCGGATCATCGACCTTCGCAAACAGAACCTCTCGATCTACGACATCAGCCGCAACTTGGCCCATCAAGGCAACTCGCTCAGCCCGGTCGCCGTCGCGCATGTCCTCAAGGAGGAAGGCTTCGCTCGCTTGCCACGCCGGGCCGATGACGAACGTCCCGTCGGTTCCCGGCCCACCATTGCCGATGTCGCTGATGTCCGGCAACTTGACCTCAGCCCCGCGTCGTTCCGCACCAAGTTCGGCGGCCTGTTCCTCTTCTTGCCGATGCTGGCTGTCATCCCCTTGGACCAGATCCTCCAGGACGCGGGTTTCCCCGGCTCGCAGATGATCCCTGCCGGCTGTGCGATGCGGTCGCTGTTGGCCCTGAAGCTCTCGGGCACAGCGCGTCACGGCCATGTCATGAGCTCGGTGCTGGACCAGGGGTTGGCCCTCTTCGCCGGGTTGAATGTCATCCCCAAGCCTCGTTCCTCACCGAGTACAGTTGCCGGATCGCCCCGGCCTGCTATCCCGAGCTGATGCACCGCTGGTTCGACGCCATCGGCCGGCTCGGCCTGCCCCGCGGGCGATCCTTCGACCTGGATTTCCACACCATCCCGTTCCACGGCGACGATGCCCTGATCGAGAAGCATTACATCTCCAAGCGGAGCCGACGGCAGAAGGGCATCCTGGCCTTCCTGGTGCAGGATGCCGCGACCCGTGTCTTCTGCTATGCCAACGGGGAACTCCGCAAAGGCGACCAGAATGACGAGATCCTTCGCTTCGCTCGGTTCTGGAAAGACCGAACGGGGCGATATCCTCAGGAGCTGATTTTCGATTCCAAGCTGACGACCTACGCCAAGCTCGGCGAGCTTAATCGCCTGGGCATCCACTTCATCACCCTCCGCCGCCGCTCCAAGGGTTTGATGCGGCAGATTGACCAGACACCGGCATCGGCGTGGCGCCGGATCGAGCTGAAGGGGGTCTCGCGGCAGTATACACACCCGCGGATCATCGATGGGCGGATCACCCTGGCCGATTACGAGGGCCCACTCCGCCAGGTGACGATCGCCGATCTGGGCCACGAGGAGCCGACGATCCTCCTGACCAACCAACTGACGGCGACGGCGGCCAGGCTGATCGAGCGGTACGCCCGGCGGATGATCATCGAGAACAACATCGAGGACGGCATCGACTTCTTCCACATGGACGCGCTCTCCTCGGCGGTGGCCATGAAGGTCGATTGCGACCTCCAGCTGACCCTGATGGCCAGCAGCCTGTACCGCCTGCTGGCCGGGAGGATCGGCCGTGGCTATGAGCAAGCCAAGTCGCGCCATCTCTTCCGCGACTTTGTGGATGCGACCGCCGTGGTGACGATCGGCGAGTCGGAGGTTGTCATCCGCTACCAGAAGCGTGCTCACAACCCGCTGCTCGTCGCGGCGGGCTTCGACCGAACCGAGACGGTCATCCCGTGGCTGGGAGGCAAGCGCCTGCGGCTCGTCTTCGGGTAGACTCATACCGTTGCTCGTGGAAGCGTGGTGTAAAGTCGAAAACTAACATCAGCCAGAATCAGACATCGCTAAGCGTATAGGCGATTTGTTAGTCCCTTTTTTCTGCATGGGAATCCAGGCTAGCTTTCCGGATAGCCTCTAAGAGCGTGGAACATGGTATATCGAGAAACCCCAAAAACTACGGTGGATAGTTCTACTGTATCGCTTAGGCGATCGCTTATGGGTTCAACTTGCTGGATTACATAGACTTGCAACATCTACGACATCCACCCGTTCACTGTCATTGTCCAAAAGGGGTCGAAATCGACGCAAGTCGAATCACCTCAAGGAGTAGCACTCATAAGAGTTACTGCATCTGGATACAGTAGAAATAGGCGATTATAGCGGAAATAATGCAGAACGTGATCTTCCTTGATCTTGTCGCGATCAAGGTCGCTGTTGATGCCGATGAGAGCGAAAGGCTTGCCTTCAAGCTTCTCCACGAGCGACCGCTCGTGTGGGTACATGGCCCGGCACGGCCCTCACCAGTCTCCCCAGAAGTCGAGAACCACCACCTTGCCCCGAAAGTCGGTCAGCTTCATCGCCTTGCCGTGGATGTCCTCGCCGCTGACCTCGGGGCGCGGTCTTGCCGATGCCCAGGTTGCGGAACTCGTTGAGCACGTTCCTGGCGACGTCGCCTGTGGTCCCACGGGGCTGCTTGATGTCAGCAAACTCCTTGGTCACGCGTTCCAGGAGGGTCTCCGCCTCCTTGCTCAACGCCTCACTCTTTTCCTTGGTACTGGTTTCCTGGGCCTGATGCTTGAGCCTCTGACCCACGGCCAGGCAGGCCTGTCCCTTGGCCTCATGTCCCGGGTTCCTGGCCAGGACATCGCGAAGGAAACTCTCGCTTTGCGGCGAATTGTTATAGTCCATCCGCGAGCACAGCGAGCTGATCTTGGGATGCTGAACGTGGTCGGCGATAGGCCGTCATGAACGCCCATTCGGCCTTCTGACACTCCTTCAGCACGTCACGATAGTGTTCGGCGGGGGTTGTCAACCCATCCTGGCGGTGGATGGCAAAACGCTGCGGCGGAGCCACGATCGCAAGAACGGCCTAGGCGCGTTGCATTCGGTCAGCATCTGGGCCAGCGAGTTCGGGCTCTCGCTGGGGCAGGTGGCGTGCGCCGAGAAATCGAACGAAATCACGGCGATTCCCGAGCTTCTGAGGCTGGTGGACATCAAGGGAGCGATCATCACCATCGACGCCATGGGGACTCAGAAGGCGATTGCCGCGGAGATCATCGACGGCAAGGGCGACTACGTACTGGCGCTGAAGGGGAACCAGGAGACCCTGCACCAGGCGGTCATCGATTACATCGACAAGCAACTCGACGGCGACCGGAAGCAGGCTTGCGAACATGTGACTGTGGAAAAGGGCCACGGGCGGGAGGAGACGCGGACGTATCTCCAGCTTCCAGCCCCCAAGAGCCTGCCCGGGTTCACGCTGTGGAAGGGACTGAAGACGGTCGCGATCGTAACGCTGCGGTGCGTCCGCACGCGGAGGGTTCTGCCTTGGATTTGGACGCCTCCCCGGGCGGCTCCTTGGTCTTGCCTGGGGCGTTTTGTGCCCGTGTTCCCAGTGCTCCCGCCAGCACGATGGAAGGCACAAGGCTGCCCAGAATGAGTCGTTTCATCACCATGTTTCTCGGGTGATGACGGCAAGTCCTGCCGACCGCCGGCAGGCTGCGCGTCTACAGTCTCGCACACCCGGCTCCTTTCCGGGAGGTTGAAGGTCGGACCCGAGGATGGATTTCCCTCGCGTTTTATGTTAGGTCTTTCAATTCCAACCTCGCATTCCCACGAGGCAATGATCCCGGACGGATCACCAACTCTCCCGCCTCGAGGGGAATGCCGGGATAAGAACGGGACCACAGTCAGGAACGAGTGGCCATGTCACCCCGCCTGGCGGGTACCGCCGATGGTGCCAGCCTCCGGAAGCTCCAACACGTGAAGGATGTCTGCACACATGAGTCTTGAGACCGCTCTGGGAATTGCCGACGATGGAAGGCCTCTGCACGAACGGGGAAGCCAGATCCGGGCGGTGACCTGGCCGACCGGAGGGAGCCCTTTCCTTCATCGCACAGGGGACCGGTGTCCAGCTGATCGGAGAATCGAGGGCTTTCTCGATGATCACTTCGCGGATCTGCGCCTGGCCTCTTCGCTCCGGCTCCCCAGCGAGTCGCTCGTTCTGCCTCGGTATGGGATCGCACGCGAGCTGTCCATCCCGGAGGGGGCTGACAGTTACACTAACCCCTACCTCACCTCCTACCGCATTCGCAACGGGGTTCTGCACAACCCGCGCAGTGATCGCCGGACAACCCAGGGGACATTTCACATCGCCGAGGGGGGCTTGCCGATCCCCGGAGACAAGAAGGCCGTGCCGCGCCCGGTCTTTGCGGCTCTCTTCCGCCATGCCGTCGCCCCCCCGCCAGCCTTGATGATCGTCCCCTTCACCGCCCACCGGCCCCGGCCGCTACGGACCTTCGTCTCACTCTTGCTCCGGCCCATTGTCTGCCCCGAGGTCCCTGGGGTTTGTCTCCAGAAAACCATGGAGATCCACTTCTTCGCGCCAGGGGGGTTGATCAGCAACCTTGATTTCGTCGAATCGATCTTCGGCAATGCCGGCGATCCTTACCTGCCCGAAAACGATGCCGGCCTCGACGTGGAGCACTGGACAGGACACACCGGGTGCGTGATCGTCGCCCCGCACTTGATCGAGCTCACCAAGCAAGAGCTTGGCCTTCCCGGCTGGGACGAGGCAACCGACCGGCAGCGGCGGGATGGGATGTGCTGGCGTGATCCCGGAGAGAAATACAACAACGGCGGCGCATTTAAGTTAACCTGCCGCTCCGCCGCCGGCGTGATCATTACCTTGATTGCCGACAACTACTACGGTTATTGCAAGAAGGAAGTGAAGACCCAGATCTCGTTCGCCGCCAACCTCCTGGGAAATGTCGAGGAGGAACATTCCGGCGGTGCTCTGGCCTTTGCCAGCTATTCGCTCGGCTACGAGTTCGACGCGACCAAGTTCCGGGGTAACGGACGGACGATCAGCGACGTGGCCAGGGATGATCCCGAGGTCGTCGAGCTGCAGCCGGAGGGCCATGCATTTGACCGGCAGTACCCGAACCTCGTTTACATTCCCGGAGATGCCCGGGCGAGCATTACCCGGCTCCAGGTCTGGTGGATGCACGACGGACGCGAGTTCGCCATTTCCCTGTCACCAGAGCGGACCTACATGACCCCCTCGGGGTACAAGCTGCGCCTCGAGAAGCACCCCGAGGCGGCAAGCTGGAGACTTATCGGCACCGTGGCCGAGGGACTCTTCTGCCACAAGCCGTGCACGGTCAGCGGCGGGGGAAAGAGCGAGATCTCCAAGAGCCTGCGGGACTACATGATCTACGGCCCAATCTTCGTGGCCGACTTGGACAGGGACTTTGAGCTTGTCCAGCAGATCTTCGACCGCGACTACAGTAACCGCTGGAAGCCCGGGCTTGCGCCCGACTACTCGCGGAGGCTGAGCCGGCCCGTGCTCAGTCCGCTCCGCTCCCTGGGCAGCGTGGTCAAGCTGCTCACCCCTTCGGAAGACTACACCGACGAGTACAACGCCTGGCTGGCATCGTTTCCCAACTACATCTACCCGATTGTCTTCATCATCAAGCGATTTGCTCCGCAGGAGACGCTGGGACACTGGCGGGACATGTTCGGGGTGGACAGCATCAATGGCTTCCCCGGCCACGAGCTGAAGGCGTTCGGCCGTCAGCTCGTCGGCACGTATCTTCGGGTCGGCCTGCTTTCCTCGCAGGGCTGGCGGACCTTCAAGCTGCGCCAGGATTTCATCGCCGCAGCCAAGGTGCAGACCGGAGACGATATCACGGCATCCGTGGTCGTCCCGGCCGCGAGGCTTGGGTCCCTACCGCCCGGCCCGCCGGCGTTCAGCTACAAGTTCGCGGTCAACTGCGAGTCGCGCCTCTTCCAGCGGCCCGATGACGCGATCCACCGTGGTCTGGACCGGCAGACGGAAGCTGACCTGGCGCGACTGGACAACTTTGTCTCCAACTTCGAGCCGCTCACGGCCCAGCAGGCTCGCGCCATGGTGGAGCGGGTGACCGAGTTCGACGAGTTTACACCGCCGATGCGGCAGATCCTTCAGGACGCGGCCGGGGTGGGAAGCGGGTACGTCGTCTGCTCGGCCAATCCCCGGCTGGTGGACGGCCAGGTGAGCAAGAACCCCCGCTATCTCCAGACCCGGCCCGACCTGCTGGACCCGTTCCCCCGCTATGTGGCCGAACGGGGAATGCATCTGGCCCGGTCCATACCGGCGGACCGGCCGCTGGCGATTCCCGTGGGGGCCGTGCTCCTGGGACGGCGGAACAATCCCCCCGACCCTGCGGCGGGAATTCGTCCGCTGGCCGTCTATGGCCCGATCCACTACCAGGAGCTACCCGAGCTCTTCATGGACTTCATCTGCTCGCTGACCGGCAAGAGCCCGTCAACCACCGGGGCCGGCTCCGAGGGAGCACTGACCAAGAGCCCGTTCAACGCGGTGCGGCCGATTGTTGATCTCAACGCCGCGCTCGTCTCTTACATCCTGACCGGCCTGGCGGGCTTCTCGACGGCCGCCGGTTATGTCGGCCCCAGGATGCGCGTGGATCACGACATCAGCCTGCTGATCCCGGAGATCTGGTGCCGGCTTTCGCCTCAGGAACGCGATCCGAAGTTCCTGATCGCCGAGGGACATCTGGAGCCGCTCCACGACTTCGAGCATGCCGGCCGCAAGGTGCTGGCCAGCCGCCTGGGATACCGCATCACGGCCAAGTTCGCGCGCACCTTTCTGGGCCGTGTCTTCGACCATCCTGCCCGCGTGTTCCCCGACGAATTTCTCCGCCCTGAAATGCAGGACCTGGACGCCTTCGTGGATGGAATTCACAACATCACCGAGGCACAGCAGCGCGTGGCCCGACAGTATTTCGAGGACGGGTCCATCGAGGACGCCTGCCCGCCGTTGCGAAGCCTGCTCTCAATCATGGCAGAAGGGAGTATCGAAGGGAAGGAAGCTCATCATCCCGACGTTCGCGGGCTGTTCTCCCGCGAGTCGCTGCTGGCCAGCGACTGGTACCAGAAGCGGCTTGTCGCCAAGCAGAAGAGCGACGTCTCGCTCTGGCAACGCCACGTGCGCTATCTCGACGACTGCCTGGCCAGCCACGCTCATCTCTGGGCCGAAAATCCCGCGGAGCTGGAGTGCCGGCGCGACCTTGCACGAGCTGAGCTCAAGGCCGCGAGCGATCCAGCCTATATCAACACGCTCAACGGCACCCTGGGGCTCGATCCCAGCCTGCGTCAATGATCACAGGATGGCCCCACACGGGCGGAAGTGATCGACCTGGCCAGCATCGTATCGGCCATCGCGAAGATCGACGAGTTAGAGGTCCACGCCGTCAATCCTGGCGCCACGAAGGTCAGCGCCGCGCAGGTTCGCCTTGTGGATCTCTTCGGGATTCTTGAAGTCTTGCTCCCCGTACTCGTCGGTGTAAAACTCCGTCCGGCTGTCGGGTGGGGCACTGGCGCACACGCACGGTAGGGTGCGGTGGCAATTCCACTCATCTCAAAGTGGGCCTCAGTCCGGCTCCCCTGGCCATGCCGTCTCCTTCCCGGGGTCATCCCTGCAAGTATCCCCAACCTGGACTCAGACCAGACCAGTTTGAGGAGCGGGTGCCCCGGACTTCGCGGACAGGAATCTTACGAAAGGATCTTCCCTGTGGAGTCTTCCTCACGATATCTCCGTCCGGGTTCCTGATTCAAGCAGATTCTCGCGCCGACTTTGTGGCACAATAGGAACAATTCCAGGACTCTCACCAGCGGAGCCTGCCGTCCTTGTCCCACCACCTGCTTGACCGGATTCCCAACAAGCGCGCGTTTCTGGCCCGATCGTTCGAGTGGCTGGGACTTCTGCCGCTCCTGGAGCGAGCGGTGCTTCGCCAGCGGTCGACACTTGTGGTGCTGACCTATCACCGGATTGCCACGCCCGGACCCCAGGCCGGCCTATTCTATGACCCGGTGATCTCGGCAACTCCCGAGTCGTTCAGGGCTCAGATGCGGTTCCTGACCGGCCGGTATCGCATCATCGGGCTCGACCAGGCGCGAGAGATCGAGCCTGGAGGTTCAGGGGCTGCTCGAGAGCCGGCCGTGCTGATCACCTTCGATGACGGCTATCGCGACACCTTCGAGACGGCCCTACCGATCCTCCACGAGCTTGGTGTGCCGGCCGCGTTTTTCATCCCGACCGGCGTGTTTAATGCGCCGCGGTTGACGTGGTGGGATCACGTTGCCTGCGCAGTCAAGCAGACGCGCGTGCCACGGCTCGAGCTGCATCGCTATCCGGGCGATCCCCGGACGATCGTCATCGACTTGGGAATAAACCCCGACGCCGTGCAGCGATCCTCGGCGATCATGCGGATCATCGGCCAGTTCCTTGACCGAGCGATCCCTGATGAGGCGTGGTTCCTCGCCCAGCTCGACCAGCAGGCAAAGGTTACGATCGACAGCGCGGCCCTGGGACGTGAACTGTTCATGGACTGGGACCAGGTGAAGCAGCTTGCCGACGCTGGAATGACCATTGGTTCCCACGGTCACAGTCATCATGCGCTGAGTGAGCTTGAGGATGACGCACAGCGCCACGAGCTGGCGGAATCGAAGCGGATCCTGGAAAGCCGACTGGGCCGTGACATCACGGCCATTGCATATCCTTTCGGCTGGGCAGGCACATTCACCCCGCGCACGGTTGCGCTTACCGCCGAGGTGGGCTACCGGCTGGCACTCTCATCACTCGAAGGGGTGAACCAGCCCGGCCGGCCAGGATTCGAGCCCCTTGCCCTCCGCCGGCTGAATGTCGGCACGGGCGATTCTCCGCCTCTGCTCCGCGCCCGTGCCTCTCTGCACGCTGCGCTCGGAAGGTCCTTCCTCTGACCGTGCAAGCCGGCGTGGTTAGATCAGTATGATCAGGACAATCTCCGGCCGGCAGAAACACCGGACAGGGGGGCTGACTGTGCCAACGCCCCGGTTGACGAAGACCTGGCAGGCTGGTCCCTGAACGAGGCCGCCGAGGTACTTCTGAGTGCCATACATTTCCGGTTGACCGGAAACGGTCCGGCACGTAGGATCAGGGCTCGCGGCAGTGATGCATGAGGGGTTCCCGGATCTCATTTGTCCCGTTTCTGTTCATCCGCTGGCCGCGGGGCTGAGAACGATGGCCGACCGCCCTTATCTCTTCTTCGAGCTGACCAATACAGTTGCCTGGCCTTGGTCGAGATCACTGACTACTGCAACCTGACATGCCCGGTTGTCACCAGCTCATTGTCCTGACGGCGCTGGCGCTCTGCGGGATCATCCAAGGCCAGGTGATCCTCCGGGTACGGTTGCTGGCGATTGAGTATGCCCGGCGCCTGACCGCTTCCGGCAGAGAGTATTCATGAGCCAGCCTGTGTTGAACGCAAAGAATGCCTTGATCTGTCGCGCGTGCGGCACGGCCAACCCAGCCAGTGCGTGGGAATGGGTGCTGCCGCCGGTATTGATTGTCGGGTTCTGGGCCGCACTACGACGAGACGCCTGGGAGCCCATGGCCATGGCCCAGCATGTTGGGCTGTTCTTGCTGCTCACGATCCTGCTGCCGATCGTGCTGGTCATGGCCGTGTTCATCGCGGCTTTTGTGATTTGCGCGTTGAACGGTGGCCCGTCGTTTCATCAGCTTGAGAGCGGCATCCTGGCAACGGTGGTTGTCAACCTTCTGGCGTTTCTTGATGCATGAGTCGTTCTGAGCCAAGGCGATTGCAGGATCAGAAAGCCTGCGGCCATTGCGGCGCGGCCAATGATGCCGATGTGCGCGAGTGCTGGCTCTGTGAGCGGCCGATCTGGCCCCGCATGACGCCGGAACCGAGCCGATGGACTGACTCCATCCCCGAGCCGCCGCCAGCCGGATGTCTCGTGGCGGCGAGTGTGACCGCTCTGGCCGTTGTCCTGCTCGCCGTGGTACCAGGCCTCGGCATCCTGCTCATAGTCACCGCCGCGCCGGCGCTTCTGGTCACCGAATTCCACGCCAGGCGACGCTGGAGGCGTGGTCGGCCCATGTCCGGGTTCGAGCGCGCGGGATGGTTCATCTTCTGGATTGTCTTCCTGCCGATTGTCTTGGCCGTGGCTCTGTTCATCACCGTCCTGGTGCTCTGCGGGGTGGGTAGCCTCTTCCGATGAGACGATCCCACAAGCGTTCTCTGATCAAGGATGAATGATGATCACGCCCTCTGCCTCTCGGCCTGGTCTTGCTTACTCGGTCATCATGATCGCCGCCATCGCCACGGCCATTCTGCTTCGACGCAAGCCGGAGCGGCGCCTGCCGCTGACATAGGCGCAGCGGTGGGGGATCGGGCTGGGCGCTTTCTGCGGGGCGATGATCGGCGCCAAGCTCCTGTTCGTGCTAACCGACTTGGAGGCGATGAGGAGTGGGGCAGCCTGGTTTGACAATGGGAAGACCATCCTTGCCGGGCTCGTTGGCGGCTACCTGGGCGTCGAGCTGGCCAAGGAGCTGCTTGGCGTGACGATTAAGACGGGAGACAGCTTCGCCGTGCCGGTGGCGGCCACGGTGGCCGTTGGCTGGCTAGCCTGTTTCGTGGGAGGGTGCTGCTACGGCAAGCCGACGAGCCTGCCATGGGGCGTGGTGTTCCATGACGGCGTGGCGCGGCACCCGACACAGCTTTACGAGTCAGCCTTTCATGCCCTGCCCGCAGTCTTTCTGGCCTGGACTGAACGGCGCGGCCTGTTCCGCAACCAGCGAATCAAGCTCTACCTGATCGCCTACCTCGTCTACCGCTTCTGCACGGAATTTCTCCGCCCTGAGCCGATACTGGCCCTGGGACTGACCGTCTACCAGTTTGCCGCGCTGGTGCTGCTTCCCCTGTTCGCCTGGCTATGGTACCGCGATGCGGCTGGTCTCCGGGCCGGGGGTCTGGAGCACGGGCACGGGCCGTTACGGTTGACGCTGGTCGGCCGGGACCGTTACGATCGCCTTGTTACGGCCCATGGCCATGAGGAGGACCAGGCCGGGAGGGCATCGAGCTTCGATGCCATTGGACCGGACCTGGAGAAAAACCCTTGAGGCCGATCGAGCCCATCGGTTGGCCCGAGTCGAACACGTGGGCCTCACCCCCGGCACGAACGGCAACGATGCATATTCTCCTGACCAATGATGACGGCGTGTTTGCCCCCGGCCTGCGAGCTCTCCGCAAGGAGCTTCTGCGCCTGGGGGACGTCACGGTGGTGGCTCCCGCCCTGGAGCAAAGCGGCGTGGCGCACGCGATCACGCTCCTCACGCCCCTGGTTGTCAAGCAGGTGGACGACGAGGATGGCTCGACCCTTGGCTGGATGATCGAGGGATCGCCGGCCGACAGTGTCAAGCTCGCCATCTGCGAGTTGATGGCCCGGCCTCCCGACCTCATCATCTCGGGGATCAACGCGGGGTCGAACGCGGGGATCAACGTGCTTTACTCAGGCACGGTCGCCGCCGCCATCGAGGGAGCCTTCTTCAAGATCACCAGCATCGCCGTCTCTCTCGAGCTGTCCGAGCACTTCGATTATCCCTACGCGGCCAGGCACGCGGTGCGGGTCATCGAGAAGATCCTGGCCAACAAGCCAGCCAACGGCTCGCTCTTCAACGTGAACCTGCCCGCGCACTCGCGGGGTGAGCCCAAGGGCATCCGTGTCGTTCCCATGGGCCTGGGCCGGTACGGCGAGGGCTTCGAGCGCCGCCAGGACCCCCGGGGCCGAACCTACTACTGGATGACCTACAATCCCCCGTACAACATCCATGGGCCGGAGACCGATGTCTCCAGCCTCAGCGAAGGCTATATCACGGTCACGCCCCTGCACTTCGACCTCACCCGCCACGACCTGATCGGAGAGGTCAGCAGGTGGAAGTGGAGTGAATGAGCCCCCCAGGGCCGGGCGGGCGTTTGATCCACGTGCACGACTCTCTCGAGCCTGGAGTGACTCCCATGGATCCTCGACCACAACTCGCTTGCTTACGCTGCGGCTGTCGCCGCGTGTCCACCCTGGTGCTGGCTTGCCGCCCTGACTCTCATCGCCGGCTGCGAGGAAGAGCGGAACGTCGCTGCCAAGCCCAAGGCTCAGGCGGCACCCCCCGCCAAGGATGAGTTCATCGTCGGCAAGCGGACTCAGGAGATCAAGAACGCAGCCCCCGAGGTTCAGAAGGGAGGGGCCACGGTGGCAACCACCAAGATCACCGCCACGCGATCCGATCACGCTCCCCGGGAATGCCTACGTCACCATGATCGGCCGCACATCGATCCTCAACATCGAGCACGCCGTGGACCTCTACCACGCCGCGAACGATCGTTATCCCAAGGATTACGATGAGTTCATGACCGAGATCATCAAGGCGAACAACATCGCCCTGCCGCAGCTCCCGTACTACCAGAAGTACGGCTACGACGAGAAGGAACACAAGCTGGTGATCCTCGAATACCCCGATCTCAAGAACCAACCCCCAGCCGGTGAAGCATCCGACGGTGCGCTACCCTGAGATTGCCCCTCACTCAGTCGCTCAACGATCCGGGCGGGTGGGCGGCTCGCTGGAGCTTTCGGAACCTGGTGAAGCAGGCAGCCCGCGGCCCCGGAACCTGGGGCTGCTGACACTGCCCCGGGAGCCAGGAACAAGGGGACCACGGCCGGGAACCCGCCTTCTGAGCTCGTTGTCGCGGCGGACGTCGGGGCTCGAAGCGGTTGACGTTGCCGAGGAAGGGACGGTGATCGCGTCCCTCCGGCACCGAGACCGGCGTGATCCGGTTCACCTTCCAGACACCGGGCGCGGTCTCCTGGAAGCCCAGGGACCATGTCGAGTTGGCTGTCCCCACGTTGTACGTTACCAGCGATGTCTGCAATGTTCCCTTGGCGTAGACGCGAAACTCGGCCGTTCCTCGCCGCGTTTGCCGCCCTGCACTGGTCTGCAGGTCGTTGATGTGCACGAAGTCAAAGGTCGCGTTGGCCAGGTTCGCCCGGATCAGGCCCCGGGTCGCCTCGCCCGAGAGCATTGTATCTCGCTGAACATACTCAACATCCGGCGTCAGGTGCGCAAGGACTCCCTCGGCATCAGACGCGAGCACGGCGCGGCGCAGGTCGTAGACGACGCGTTCGATGCGCTCGTTGTCCGTCACCCACACCTGCTCGATCACCACGACCGCCAGGACAAGCCCCAGCACCCCGAGCGCCCAGAACAGGTACTTCGCCTGCTGCGTGACCTTGAGCGCCATCAGAAACGCCCCGGCCAGCAATCCCAGGGCTCCCACCAGATAGGTCGGATCCTCCGCGAGAATGGT
The DNA here is from genome assembly GCA_963816015.1 of uncultured Planctomycetaceae bacterium. Classification (GTDB taxonomy): domain Bacteria; phylum Planctomycetota; class Planctomycetia; order Isosphaerales; family Isosphaeraceae; genus Aquisphaera. The sequence goes on from CAWFJM010000065.1 coordinate 118,212, forward strand.
CATCGAGATCCACCCCTCGATCCATTGTCTACGACATGTGTCCTACCTTCTCGATTCTAGCCCGTTTCGAGCCGATGGGAAGGGGAGCTGGGGGAAAAGTGGAGAATGGCAAGTGGCCGGTGATCTGGTGACGATCGTTCATGAGACGACGGCCTCCGCGAATGCTCGGTCTCTGGCTCGATTGAGTCGTGGCTCGCCACTCGCCACTATTCCTTCTTTGCCTCCGGCTGCGGGGCCTTTGGCGCGGCCTCCTGGTTCTTGTCCTTGGCCTCCGCCTTATCCTTGGCCTGGTCTTTCTTGGTCGCGGGCTTCTCGGGGGTGCTGGTATGCCGCACGGTCAGGATCTCGGAAACGGTGACGGGAGTCAGATTGTAGCGCGGTTCCCACTCGGTGGGGCGCAGCTTGATGGTGGACTCGAGGAACCGTGTGATGGCCGCGGTGACCTTGGGTTCCAGCCGCATCAGCTTGTAGCCGTGAAGGGACGACGGGAAGAGCTCGATCTTGTTGAGCCGCGCCCGCTCGACCACCCGGCGGACCGACTCGACCGTGTCCTTGGAGGCGTTGTCCTTGCTGCCGGCCAGAAGCGCCAGGGGGATCCTGGGAGCGAGCGAGGGGATGATGTGCGACAGCACGTAGCCGGAGCCCTCGGGATAGGGTGAGATGAGCACCAGCGCGTTCAGGTCGCTGGCCCGGCCCTCGGTCGAGACAGCAGCCCCGGGCTGGTAGGCCCAGGCCGCGGCGAGATTGGCCCCTTCACCCAGGGCGAGCACGCCGAGCTTGGCGAGGTTGAAATCGCCCCGGTTATGGCGGTCGAGCAGAAAGACATAGGCTGCTTGAAGGTCCTCGGCCAGGAGCGTGCGGTCGTTGGCCGTCAGTGCCCGGCGTGGGTTCTGGCCCTGGCCGCGAAGGTCCATGCTCAGGATGGCATAACCTTCCTGCTGAAGGTGCTCGGCCAGTCCTTGCCCCTTGAGCTCCTCGACGCGATCCTCAAAATCCTTGCGCGACCGGTTGGCCTCGTGGATGAGCATGACGACCGGCGCGTTGGAGCCGAGCTTGGAGGGATAGAACGAGGCGGCCAGCGGAGTGCCATCAAACGAGTGCAGCTTGAAGGTGTAGTGAAACGTGCCGGGTGCGGGATTGCCCCCGGCAGCTTTGTTCTTGCCCTTGGCCTCGCCACCGCCGGCTGCCTTGGCCAGTGGGTCGGCAGCCTCGGGACGGGCTTTCTTGAGTGGCGCACCTCCCTGGTTGCGAAGCCGTCCGCGATTAGGGCGTGGCTGCGCCTGGGCCGTCACAATCCCGACCACCGCCAGGCTCACTGCAACCGCCGCGAGTGCCTTCCAGGCCCACCTGCCATGCCTGTGCCGCATCGTGTCCATCCCCTCAAGGCGTGCGTTCGGTCTCGTTGAATTTCCTTCTGGGCATCTTCCCTCACTCATCGTAAGATCAGGCAGGGCAATGGACAAGTGCGATGCACAATGGCGCGGATGAGTCGCCTTGCTTCGCTTCGCAACGTCTCGCTGCGTGATCAGAAGGAGATCTCCCACAGGTCCTCATCGTCGATCGGTGGCGCCTCGGCAGGCTCTGGTTAGGGCTCGATCCGACCTGGTTCATCGGCAAAGGGCTTCGGCCGCGGTTCTACCTTCGGCGTCTCCTCCCGAAACTGTGGCACGTTCTCCGGACTCGCCTTGTGGAATCTCTTGCGATAGAGTTCCTCGATGTAGGCCCCCCGCGGAAGCTTCCAGGGCTGGTGCTTCGACGGTGTGATCTTGGCCAGGCTCTTGGGCGTCATCCCCAGCTCGCGGGCCATCTGGATTTGCACGTTGGAGAGATGATACCTCTGCGCAGCCTCAACCCAGGGAAGGAGCTTGTTGGGGAGCTTGGATTTCTTCCTGGCCATGATTTCTCGTGAGCAGCCTTTCCTCTGAAATCAAGAACTCAAGCCGGATCCGAGCGATTCTAACCAGGAACTCACGAAAAGCCATTCATCCCGGTCGAGTTCGTCGGCTAGGATGGGGAGGCTGATCGAGGCTTGCCTTGCCGGGCCCTCAAGCAAGATCCGCGCGAGTGCAACTATATGGCAACACCAAGGTTGGTGATTTCCTCCGGGGTATTCTCAGCCTGGGGTGCGACCCGAACTGGAACGCCGTCCTTCGCGAGGCCACCGGTGAAGGCCTGACCGCCCGGCCACTGGTCGCCTATTTCGAGCCTCTCCTCGAGTGGCTGAAAACCGAGAACCAGGGGGCGAAAGGTCGGGTGGGAGTAGGCAGGCAGTCGTGGGGATAGAACCTTGGGCTCGTCGAGTCGTCGATGACGCACCTCCCGAGCTGGCTCTATCGCAGTGGATTCGTTGTTCGACATCATGGTGAATACGAGAATGAAAACCGGCGTTCGAGAACCTGTGGTCCTGGTCGGGCTGGCGGTGGCTGCCTTTGGCCTGACCTATCTTGTCACCCGGGCCATCCAGCCCCAGGCAGCCTCATCCGGAGCCGCTGGCGCAGTTCCTGTGACCTCGACGCCTGCGCCAGCCTCGTCCCCGAGCCTGCCGAGCGCGGCTCCGGAGAAGGAGCCTGGCGAAACGCCTGCCGGGATGGTCTGGATTCCCGGCGGGGACTTCCTGATGGGGACTGATGATCTCCAGGCCAATCCCGTTGAGCGACCGGCGCACCGGGTGCGTGTGGGCGGGTTCTGGATCGACCGTACCGAGCTGACCAACGCCCAGTTCCGCCGGTTCGTCGAGGCAACCCAGTACGTGACCACCGCCGAGCGGCCGGTAGACTGGGAACAGCTCAAGACCCACGTGCCGCCGGGAACGCCCAAGCCACCTGACGAGAAGCTTGTACCCGGCTCGCTGGTCTTCTCTCCACCCGACCATCCGGTTCCCCTGGATGACATTAACAACTGGTGGAAGTGGGTATCCGGCGCGAGCTGGCGCCATCCCGACGGGGCAGGCAGCTCGATTGACGGCAAGGATGACTATCCTGTGGTCCACGTCTCGTGGGATGACGCCATCGCGTATGCCAGGTGGGCGGGCAAGCGCCTGCCGACCGAGGCCGAGTGGGAATTCGCATCCCGAGGTGGTCTGGACGGCAAGAAATACGCATGGGGCGACGAGTTTCAACCTGGGGGCAAGTACCAGGCCAACACCTGGCAGGGTCACTTCCCCGAGACCAACACCGATGAGGATGGCTTTCCCCGGCTGTCGCCGGTGAAGTCGTTCCCTCCCAACGGCTACGGCCTCCACGACATGATCGGCAATGTCTGGGAGTGGTGCTCGGACTGGTACCGGCCTGATACCTATCGCCTGGATGCGGCCCGGTCGCCGGTGATCGATCCCACCGGTCCTGAGAAGAGTTATGACCCAGAGGAACCCTTCCAGCCCAAGCGCGTCACGCGCGGCGGGTCGTTCCTGTGCAGCGCCAATTTCTGCACCAATTACCGTCCCAGCGCCCGCCGTGGAACGGCCACGGATTCGGGCATGTCGCACCTGGGGTTCCGGTGTGTGCTGACTCCCGAGATGCTCGCCAGGAAACAAACCCTGGGTAGTGACACGCATGTCCCGTAGGATCACGCGGGGAGGCCGTTGCATGACCCCATGATAACCGTCGCTATCCGCGCAACCGTCACCCGGATCAAAATCGAGGGATGATGTGCACTGATTCCACGACTCGCAGCGATCCGATCGATCTTGACAGGCCCGGAGGGATCGAAGGGCCAGGATCGGCCGGAGTGCCGATCATCGCTCAGGAGGGGTGTGATCGTGGTGCGAACGAGGGCACGAGCCGCGAGAGCGATCGCTGTACTGCTGGTGGTGGTGCTAACGCTGGCCGCAGAAGCAGGCCGGGCTGAATCGCTTCAGGACGCATGGAACGCGGCCCTGGCGGCCAACCAGGGGCTACAGGCGGCGCAGACCGGGACAGCCGCAGCTCAACGCGGCCTGGCTGCGGCAAGGGCTGAGCGGGTTCCCACGCTGACCACGCTCAATGCCTACACCTGGCTGAACAACACACCGACCTTCAAGAGCAGCCTTCCGATCCCCGGCTCTCCTGCTCCTCTAAACGTCTCCTTGCCATTTCTGAACCGTGAGTTCTTCTTCTCGTCGACCCTGATGAACGTGCCCCTCTACACAGGCGGCCGTATCGTTGCGGGCATCGACGCGGGAGCGGCCCAGGCCGGAGCGGCCCGCGCAGAGGAGTTCACAGCGGCGCTGGACTTGAAGCTCGACGTGACCCAGGCGTATCTGAACGTGCTTCGCTCCGAGAAATTGCTGCTCCTGGCCCGCACCAGCGTCACCAGCCTTCAGGCTCACGAGCGCGACGTGAGCAACCTGTCCAGGGAAGGGGTCGCCAAGCGAACCGACCTGCTCTCCTCGCAGGTCTCCCTGGCGCGGGCCAGACAGCGGGTGATCCAGGCGAGCAATGAGTGCCAGGTGGCACGAGCCGCCTATAACCGACTCCTTGGCCGGCCCCTGATTACACCGACGCAGCTCGAGGAGATGGCCTTGAGGACGGATGACGACCTCGGTGGACATGATGCGCGGTCCAGCCCGGATTCACTCCCCGAGGCGCTGCCGGATGCTGCGTCCCCGAGCGATCGAGATCCCACCCAGGGACCCGTCCAGGAGGCTGAGATCGAGGGGCTGACCACCGCAGCCCTCAGCAACCGCTCCGAGCTGGTAAGCCTGAGCCACCAAGCTCAGGCCTATGCAGCCCAGGCGCGGGCCGCCGAGTCGATCAAGAAACCCCAGGTCGGAATCATCGGCGGGTTCACGCACATTGCGGATACCCACCTGACCAACCAGGATTTCTGGTCAGGCACGATCGGCGCCTCGTGGCTGCTCTGCGACGGCGGTCGGGCTGGTTACAAGGCCGAGATGCTTCGCCTCAAGGAAGGCCAGACGCTCAAGCAGCGAAATGAGGCGGCCTCGAAAATTGCCCTCACCGTCCGCGCGGCCTGGCTGTCGCTGCAAAGCAGCCGTGCAGCGCTCCAGGTATCGCGGAAGGCGATCGCCCAGGCCGACGAGAACCTTCGCGAGACCCGCGAGCGCTATCGCGAGCAGGTCGTTACCAACACCGAGGTCCTTGACGCCGAGACCCTCCGGCTCCAGACTTACACCGATTACTACAACGCCTTCTATGCCGTCCTCCAGGACCAGTTCCGGCTCCGCCGCACGGTCGGGTCACTTTGAACGGCTGCGAGCCTATCCGCTGTCCTATCCTCTGGGTAATCTGAATCGATCCGCTTACTCGCCGATGTGCACTTCCCCTTCCGCCACCGACCGCTTCATCAAGAGTGTCAGCGGCACGATCGCCAGGGCGATCAGGGTGAAGACCCAGAAGCAATCGAGGAAGGCCTGGGCATAGGCTTGCTGATCGCGGACCAGCCGGATGGCGCGGAGGCCCATCAGCGAGCCGCGTACCGGGTCGCCGGTGACCTGGGTGAAGAACCGGCCTGTCGTCTCCAGGGCATTCGCCGCTGCACCGCCCAGGGGCTGAAGGCTCTCGGTGAGCCGGAACGAGTGGAACTGCACCCGGCGCTGAAGCACGGCCGTCGAGAGGCCGATGCCCACGCTCGATCCCTCGTTGCGGAGCATGTTGAACAGGCCGCTGGCGTTGTTCATCTCGGTCTTGGGCAGGTACAGGACGGCCGCCGCCGCCAGGGGGGCGAACATCAGCCCGGCGCCTGCCATCTGCACGACCCGCGGCCAGACGATCTGGAGCGGACCGGCCTGGAGGTTGAGCGTCACCAGCCAGTACGAGCCCAGGGCCATGACCGCACCTCCCAGGGCAATCAGCCAGCGCGCGTCGATTCGCAGCCGCAGGATCACGGCGCTCAGGATCATGGTGATCATCGAGAAGAGCCCGGCCGGCGAGAGGACCAGACCCGCGTTGGTCGCGTCGTAGCCCATCAGCCCCTGCATCATCTGGGGCAGGAGCAGGATGCTGCCGTAGAGCACCGCGTAGGTGGAGAAGATGATGATGCAGCCGACCAGGAAGCTCCGGTCGCGCAGGAGCCGCAGGTTGATGAACGGCTCGGGATGGCGCAGCTCCCAGAACAGGCCGCCGGCCAGGCCGATGACCGTGAGGATCGCCAGCACGATGATGGCGTGCGAGCCGAACCAGTCCCACTCCTGACCCTTGTCGAGGACCACCTCGAGACATCCCAGTCCCAGGGCGATCAGGCCGATGCCCACGTAATCGATTCGCAAGCCCCGGCGGAGAATGGCAGCCCGATCGGTCTTGAGATACTCGGGATCCTCGACCAGGAGCGCGGTTGAGGAACAGCGAGAGCAAGCCTGCGGGGATGTTGATATAAAAGATCCACCGCCAGGAGTAGTTGTCGGTGATCCAGCCGCCCAGGGTTGGGCCCGAGCACCGGCGCGGTCAGGGCGGCCACGCCGTAGACGGCCATGCCGGCGGCCCGGCGCTCGGCGGGAAAGGTATCCAGCAGGATCGCCTGCGAGACGGGCTGGAGCCCGCCGCCGGCAATCCCCTGGACGATCCGCCAGAGCGATCAGCATCGGCAGGCTTGCGGCCAGGCCGCAGAGGGCCGAGGTCAGGGTGAAGATGGCCACGCAGCCCATGTAGTATCGCTTCCGCCCCAGGGCCGTCGAGAGCCAGCTCGACAGCGGGATGATCATCGCATTGGCCACGAGGTAGCTGGTGAGCACCCAGTTGGCGTCGTCGAGGCTGGCCCCCAGGTCTCCGGCGATGTGCGGCAAGCGCCACGTTGGCGATGCTGGTGTCGAGCACCTCCATGAAGGTGGCGATCGTGACCGTCAGCGCAATCAGCCAGGGGTTGGCGCGCGGCGTGGGCGGGCCGGCAAGGCCGGGGCGGTCGCCCCGACGAGCTCATGATGACGGTCCCGGACGGCTCGCCCGGCACACCGGCCGGTGGTGAAGCCGACCAGGAGCGGCCGACGAGCCGGTGGCCGACGGCATTGGCTCGATGCTCGCCGAGGCTGGCGGACGCTGGAGCTTCTGGCCGGCGAAGGGGCCCGTTGGGGGCTGGTGAATCTTGACCATCGGCTCGACCGACAGGCCGACGAAGAGCGGGGCGTCGGGAGGATTGCCGTCGACCAGGTCGATGCGAACCGGCAGCCGCTGCACGACCTTGACGAAGTTGCCCGTGGCATTCTCCGGAGGCAAGAGCGCCGTGGCTGCTCCCGTACCGGCGCTGAAGCCGGAGACACGCCCGCGGTAGATCCGTCCCGGGTAGGCATCGGCGCGGATCTCGACCTCCTGGCCGATCTCCAGGGCGTTGATCTGGGTTTCCTTGAAGTTGGCGTCGATCCAGACATTCTCCAGGGGCCGCAAGGCCATCAGCCCCTGCCCCGCCTGCACGCGGTTGCCGGGGTTGGCGATCCGGCGGCTGATGAATCCGGAGATCTCGGCATGGATCTTGGTGTCGCGAAGGTCGAGCCTGGCCTGTTCGAGCGCGTGGCGGGCCTGCTCCAGGCCGGCTCGTGCCAGATGGACTGGCGGCGATTGGTTCATGAGCTGGTTCAGGTACTTGTCGAGATCGCCGCCGGGTGCGCGTTTCACGGAAGTTATCGTAGACCGTGTCCGGGTCATCATCGATCGGCGGCACCTCAAGCCCAAGCTTGACGCCGACGTTAATCAACTCGGCCAGCGCGGCACGGACGGCGGGTGCTCTCTTGGCCCAGTCGTCGGGAACGTCTTCCAGAAGCTCGCCGGGGGGTGGAACGGAAGGCAGCCCGAGCGCTGCGCGGGCAAGATGCACCTGCTCATGCGCCTCGATCTCGGTGGCCACGGCGACCTGGTATGCGGCCTCACGCTGGTCGACAACCTGCTGGGTTCCGCTATTGGACTGCAACAGATTCCTGGCCCGACGAAGCTCCGAGTCGGCCAGCGACCGCTGGGCGATCGCCTTGTTGCGTGTCGCCACGCTGGCTCTCAGCTTCGCCATTCCCTCATTGACGTGATCCTTGGTCAGCTTCAGATTGTTATAGGCTGCCCGAATGCCTGCCACCATGGCCCGGCCCTGAGCCATGGCCTGCTGAACCTGTGCCTCCGCCACACCGACTGCCGCACTGGCTCGATCGGCGGCAACCTGGTAGGGCTCGGGATCGATCTCGACCAGAAGCTGGCCCTTGTTCACGAATGCGTTGTCGTCAACGTGAACCTTCAGGATGGTGCCAGGCACCCGCGATGCAACGTAGGTCACATGGCCGGCCACATAGGCGTCATCGGTGCTGACCGTGTTGAAGGCCAGGACGATTCGCGGCCAGAGCCAGAGAACAGCTCCAGCTAGCCCGGCTGCCAGGAGCGTGCCGATCACAAGGAGGCGAAATCCGCGCTTCGGCGGGGGGATATGGGGAGAGTCGGGCTGGTTCTTGGTTTCCGTCGAGCTCAGTTCGGCGACGATTGTTTCAGGCTGAGGCTCACTTCGCGTGTCAACTGCCGCTCCATCGTGTCGGTCCGTACGGGCAGTGGGCTCGCGTGGTTTTTCCGCGTCCAACGGCTCTTGTTTCCTGCTCTGGTCCAGGCGGGCCCCGCCGCCTCAAATCCATCACTCTGCGTTCGGGGCAGTCCACGACAAGCGCGGACCTTATCAGGACTGTATCCCGGCAAGGACAGGCTCGGCAAGCACCCAGCCTCTTCGCCGAGGGCCGTTTCCTTCTCCGAAAACCGTCGCACCTGGCTCGGAGAGGGAAACCGAAGATGTGTCAGTGGGTCAAGATCCTTGATAAGATGGGGGATCCCGAAGGCACAGGTCTGAATCAACGCGCCACCTCGAAACCACAGCAGGGGGAGAATCACGATGAGCACGGCTTCCGATCTTCGCGATGCCCGAAGAGTCCTTCGCCACGAGCTGGAGGTCATCCGCGGTCAATGGGGCTGGCTCCTGGCCCTGGGAATCGTCCTGGTCGTAGTGGGAACCCTCGCCATCGGAATGCCCCTTCTGACCACACTGGCCACGGCGCTCACCATCGGTGTTTTACTGCTATTGGGGGGGGTTGCCCAGCTCGTGGGTGCTTTCTGGACGCGCGACTGGAGCGGCTTTTTCCTGATGCTTCTGATGGGCGTGCTCTACATCGTGCGTGGGACTCTTGTTCGTCAGGCAACCCGTCCAGCGCTGCCGAGGCCCTGACCCTGCTCTTGGCCTGTTCCCTCATGGTCAGCGGCGTGTTCCGGATCGCCGGTTCGCTGATACACCGGTTTCCACACTGGGGCTGGATCTTCTTCGGCGGCGTCCTCAACCTGGTTCTGGGCGTCATGATCTGGCTGCAGTGGCCGTTCTCTGGCTTCTGGGTCATCGGTCTGTTCGTGGGGATCGACATGATCTTCAATGGCTGGACCTGGATCATGCTGGCCCTGCGATTGAAGAAGCTCCCCGTGCGCACCAGAACCACACCGGCCACCACGGCGTGATTGATCTGACGATCACTCCATCGACGTCTCGTCAAGAAATCCTGAAGTTCGAACTTGACTTGCGCCGAGGCGATCTTCATGCTCAGAGACGTTGGTCCGCTCAGGGTGGGCGAACCAGCTTCGGCTAGGGCGGCCCCTCGTGTGATTCGCCATGGTCCGGCGTCCAGCTCATAGCTGGCTCCGATCCAGGGGTGGAGCGCATGGGCGGGGTTTTCTTCATGCGCTTCTGGTACCCACGCTGTACCCTGCAACGCGCAATCGGCCCGGCCGATCTGACCTGACCTGGCATTCCCAAGGTCACTCCCAGGAGGGCGATCTCATGACCAACCATCAACTGGCGGAAACCGGTGGAAAGCTCGCCGCCCACATGCTTGCTGTGATCGCGGGTGTGATCCTCGTTCTCATCGGGCTCTTTCTGAGCATACCGATGATCGGTCTGCCTCTGGGCATCCCCATTGGCCTGGCTGGCGTGCTCGTTTTGCTCTGGGGACTGTTTGGGAAGATGGGAAAGCCGGTAGGCGGTAGACGGTAGTTGCCAGTGGGCAGTTGCCGGATCAATATTCACCGGCAACTGATGACTGGTAACTAATCACTTGTGCACTGCCACGCCCGGCATGGCCTGCTTCAGCTTCTCGATGCCTTGCGGGGTAACCTTGGTGCCGATCAGGTAGATGGACTTGAGGCTCTTGATGTCCTTGAGGGCGTCAAGGCCCGCATGGACAGGCTCCTTCTCAGAACAAATCCAGAATCACCGTGAAATGGCAGCCTGAATGCGGCTGTGGCTCAATGAGCGCACCGCGAGGGGATCCTGTCAAGCAAAATGGGTGCCCGAAACAACGGGAAGCGTCACGACAGCAGGAACTCGAGGTCGTCGCGGGTGAGGGTGGAGATCATGCGGTTGTCGGCGTTGAGGATGGCGTCGGCCAGGTCGCGCTTCTTCTGCTGGAGCTCGAGGATCTTCTCCTCGACGGTGCCGCGGCAGATCAGGCGGTAGGCGAAGACGTGCTGGGTCTGGCCGATGCGGTGCGAGCGGTCGATGGCCTGGGCCTCGACCGCCGGGTTCCACCAGGGGTCGAGCAGGTAGACGTATTCGGCGGCGGTCAGGTTCAGGCCCAGGCCGCCGGCCTTGAGGCTGATAAGGAAGATCGGGCAGTCCGGGTCGGTCTGGAACCGCTCGACCTTCGCGGCCCGGTTGCGGGTGCGGCCGTCGAGGTATTCGTAGACGAGCTTTTCCTGGTCGAGCCGGTCGCGGACGATCGCCAGGAAGCTGGTGAACTGGGAGAAGACCAGAACCTTGTGCCCTTCCTCGACGACCTCGGCGATCGAGGGGATGAGCATCTCGAGCTTGGCGCTGGGCTCGGTGGTCACAGCTCGGGTTGATCAGGCCGGGGTGGCAGGCGGCCTGGCGGAGCCGCAGCAGGGCCTCGAGGACCTCGATCTTGGACCGGTTGAGCTCGGCGGCGTCCTTGCGCAGCAGGGCATCGCGGTAGTGGACTCGCAGCTCGTCGTAGCAGCGGCGCTGCTCGGCCTCCATGTCGCAGTAGAGGGTCTGCTCGGTCTTCTCGGGCAGGTCCTTGACGACCTGCGCCTTGGTGCGGCGGAGGATGAACGGCCGGAGGGCCTTGGCCAGGAGGATGCGGTCGGTGGCGTCGAGGCTCGAGCTGCCGCCGGCGCTGGCGTAGCGCTTGAAGACGGTGTCGCTGCCGAGCATGCCGGGGTTGAGGAACTCGAAGATCGACCAGAGCTCGCCCAGGTGGTTCTCGATCGGCGTGCCGCTGATCGCCAGGCGGTGCCGGGCGCGGAGCAGCCGGGCGGCCTTGGCCGACTGGCTCTCGGCGTTCTTGATCGCCTGGGCCTCGTCGAGCATGACGTAGTCGAACTCGAAGTTGGTCAGCTCGGCGATGTCGGTGCGGAGCGTGCCGTAGGTGGTGATGATCAGGTCGTACTCGGGAAACGTCTCGCGGAGCGAGTGGCGGCCCGGGCCGGTGTAGTCGAGCACCTTGAGCCGGGGTGTGAACTTGCTGGCTTCCTGGATCCAGTTGAAGACCAGGGAGCGGGGCACGACCGCCAGGGTCGGTCCCTTGGCCTGGCGGCGATACCGCCGCCGCTGGAGCAGGGCCAGGACCTGGATCGTCTTGCCCAGGCCCATGTCGTCGGCCAGGATCCCGCCGAAGCCGAACCGCTGGAGGTAGTCGAGCCAGCCCAGGCCCTCGCGCTGGTAGGGGCGCAGCTCGCCGTGAAAGCCCGGCGGCGAGTCGAGCGCGACGACCCCCTCGAACTGGCGGAGGTTCTCGCGGACCTTCTCGAAGGCCGCGTCGACCTGGATCTCGGGCTGGTTGGCCAGCAGCGCGTCGAGCACGCCGGCCTGCGAGGCGTTGAACCGCAGGGTGCCGTTCTCGGCGGTCCCCAGGTCGGCGAGCATGCCGTACTTCTTGAGCCACTCCTCCGGCAGCATGCCCATCGAGCCGTCGCCCAGCTCGATCATGGTCTCGCCCCGGCGGGCCGCCGAGAGAAGGTCGGGCAGGCTCACGCTCTGGCCGCCGTAGTCGATCCCGCCGTCGAGGTCGAACCAGTCGATGCCGGTGGAGAGCGCGAGCTTGAACTCGCCGGCCGGGCGGATCAGCTTCCCCTCGGCCTCGACCCGCCAGCCTGCCTGGACCAGGTCCTTGCTGACCTGCCCCATCCGCTTGGCGGGCAGCTCGAGCGTGCCGGGGTCAAGCCGCGGGTCCTTGGCCTCGCGGAAGCCGAGCTCGAACAGCTTGATGTCCGCCGAGGATTCGGTGCGCGGATCGCGGCGGATGACCAGACCCAGCTCGGTGGAGACCGCCAGCGGCGTGGTCCGGCCGGCCGGGATGATGGCACCGTCGTAGTCGAACTCGAGCTCGCCGAGGAGCTTGTCGGCGGCAAGGCCCCAGTTCTGCCGCGGGCTGCGCAGCGTCAGGCAGGGACGCGGCCGGGCGACGATCTCCTCGAGCCGCATCGACTCGACGAGCTCGGTGGGCGGCACCCGGGTTTCGGCCAGGATCCGGCCCAGCATCAGGTCCTGCTGGGGCTCGACGAAGGTGATCTCCTTCTCGTAGCGGAGCCGGAGGATCCAGGGCATGACGCCCAGGTCGTCAAACCGCGCGGCGCGGCCGACGCCCAGGACCAGGAGACCGGGCAGGAGCACGAGCGGCTCGGCAAGGTCCATCCGGCTCTCGCCCCGGCGCAGGCCGCCGCGCCAGGCCCACCGCTTGCCTCCCATCTCGGTCCGGATATCCAGGCTGAATCGCCAGGGCTGGCCGTCGTCCCAGCGCATCGTTGGCGGATCGTCCTCGCCCTCGGTGCGGCGGAGGCGAAGCCGTCCCGTCTTGGCGAGCCGCTCGACGAGTCCCGCCTGATCCTTGCGGAGGACAAACCGGCGGATGCCCCGCAGGTCGCTGGCAACCCGGGCCGCGCTGTGGCCGGAGGAGGAACTGCTCGTCGAGGCCGTGCCGTTGGCCGATCCGCCGGCATGCGACGAGATCCCGTGATGGGCCTCGTCGAGCAGGGCCAGGAGCAGGCGATCCTCGGGATCGTACTTGACGTGGGCGGCGCGGGGAGCGTACCACCAGGGGCGAAGCGGACCCCACTCGCCGGTGGGCTTGCGCTGCCGCCGGGCCAGGTCGATGACCACCTGGTTGTGCGTCTGCGTGGCCGCCACGTCCAGCACGTAGACCAGCAGCCGCTTGGCATTGCGATTGACCGGCTTGGCTCGCGCGGCCGCCTGGCCGGGAATGGGTCGGGCCTTGCCCCGCCCGGCAGCACGCCGATCTCGAGGTGCGGGCGCAGCCCAGCTACCCTCGCCGCCTGGCAGACTTCCGGCGGAAGAGCCTCGATGGCGCGGTCCCGGGCGCTCCCGGGGACCTCGCGCCGGGGATGGACGGCCCAGCGGAAGACCGGGCAGGCGGTCCCCACCCAGGTCCGTGTCGAGCTCGGCCTCCGTGCCGATAAGCGACTCGCGCACTTCACCCGCATCGGCACCACCAACGGGCAGCACGCCTGTCGAGGAGGTCCGGCGTGGCGGCTCCGGGATCAGGCGAACCGCGAAGTTCGGTGCCGTCTGCAAGAATCCCGCGCGAGTCCGCCAGGAGAAGCGTCGCCCAGAGGTGCTTGCACGGCTCCCCTTGTGGGCTGAAGTACGGGCACGTGCACGACGCCAGCAGCTTGGCGCCGCGGAGCCGGACGCGGACGCGGTACTTGGTGGTTCCGCGCACCTTGGCGACGACCTCGTTGGGCTTGGCCGACATCATGGTGACGCGGCCCTTGGAGAAATACGACTGGCCCCGCGAGCGGACCGCCTCGCTGAAATTCCGGGCGACTTTCTGGGCTATCCCCATTATCACTTCCCCCTCGCCTGGGACGGACGTCTGAATCCGGCCTTGGAGGGTCACTCCTATTAAGTCGAGTTCCTCGTCTTCTCGCTCCCGAACGAGCCGGTCAAGTCGTGGACCGTAGGGCGATGGGCGGCACGGAAAGCAAGCGTCACGCCTGGTTCCCTCGCCCCCATCCGAACAAACAAGCCTGAGATCCACCCACGTACAGAGCAACATTCTCCATACAGCCCGATACCTGCTGCCACTGCCACTGCCCACCTCGCTCAAACGTCGAGGTTCTTGACCTCGAGGGCATGTTTTTCGATGAACTCCCTGCGCGGCTCGACGTCGTCGCCCATGAGGGTGGCGAACAGGTCGTTGGCGGCAGCGGCGTCATCAAGGCGTACCTGCATGAGGGTACGGCGAGTGGGATCCATCGTGGTTTCCCAGAGCTGTTCGGCGTCCATCTCGCCAAGCCCCTTGAACCGGGTGATCTTCATCCCCTTCTCGCCGATCTTGCGCACCGTCGAGACCAGGGCACGGAGGTCGAGCAAGGGATGGGCCTCGCCGTCCCGGTGCAGGGCGAACCGCGGGGGAGGCTCGTCGCCGGTCACCTCGTGGGCGAGCAAGACGTCGGCCCGCAGGCCGAACTCGTCGCGGAGCCGGGCGAGGTGCTTGTTGAGGGTCTTGACCTCGTGGAGCTCGATGCGGCGAACCTTCCGCTTCCCGGAGGGGGGAGCCGGCTCACGGTCAGACCCCGAAGCTGCCGCGGCTGGATCCGCAGCGTCACGTTCCTTCGCCTCGAATTCGGACTCGGACACGAATTCCACGTCCTCGTCTCGCCGATAGTCGTCACACTCCTGCTCGGTCCAGCGGTGAACTTCCCTGCCCTTATCCTCGATCAAGAACTGGGGAAGCAGGCCGGCGCGGGGATCGAGCTTGGGATCCGTGGCCGGGTGTGCCAGGGCCAGGAAGTCGCGGATCGACCGATTCCGCCGGCCGAATGCGCGGAGGCCCAGCTCGATGGCCGACACGAGGTCGAGCAAGCTCTTGAGCCGGTCTCCCTTGATCGCGGCGGCTTCCGCCGCGCTGTTCTCCCCGATACCGGCAGCCGACGTCGAGGAGGCCGAGGCGGGCACCGGGGTGGGAGCAAGCTCGGCACCGGCCAGGCCGGTGTCCATCAGGATGCTCTGCATCTGGTCCTCGGTCTGCACGTACCGCCGGTCTTTCTTGCTGCTGATCATGTAGAGCGGCGGCTGGGCCACGTAGAGGTGACCTTCCGCCACCAGGCGGGGCATCTGGCGGTAGAAGAAGGTCATCAGCAGGGTTCGGATGTGCGACCCGTCGACGTCGGCGTCGCTCATCAGGACGACCTTGCCGTACCGCCGTTTGGCCGGATCTTCCTCCTCGCCGATGCCGTTGCCGACCGCCGTGATGATGTTGCGAACCTCCTCGTTGCTGAGCACGCGGTCAAGCCGGGCCCGCTCGACGTTCAGGATCTTGCCGCGGAGGGGGAGGATGGCCTGGTAGAGCCGGTCGCGGCCCCCCTCGGCGGTTCCGCCGGCCGAATCGCCCTCGACCAGGAAGAGCTCGCTGGAGTCCTGATCGTGGGTGGTGCAGTCCATCAGCTTGCCGGGCAGACCCCCGCCGGAGAGGACTCCCTTGCGATTGCGAACCAGCTCGCGCGCCTTGCGGGCCGCCTCGCGGGCCTCGGCGGCCAGCTGGGCCTTGGCGATGATCTTCTTGGCCGCGGCCGGCGTGGTCTCCAGGTACTCGCTCAGCTTCTCGTTGACGATCCGGGTGACGATCCCCTCGACCTCGCTGTTGCCCAGCTTGGTCTTGGTCTGCCCCTCGAACTGAGGGTCCGGCACGCGGACGCTGATGATCGCCGTCAAACCTTCCTTGAAGTCCTCGCCCGTGATCGTCAGATCCTTGTTCTTGGCGGGCGCCGCCGACTTCGCGTACTGGTTCAGGGTCCGCGTCAGCGCCGCGCGGAAGCCCGTCAGATGGGTGCCTCCCTCGACCGTGTTGATGTTGTTGCAGTAGGAGACCACCATCTCGCTGATCGAATCGTTGTACTGCATCGCGAGCTCGACTTCAACGGCACGTTCGTCGTCACGGCCTGCAAAGACGACGGGCGGGTGCAGCGGCGTCTGGGCGCGATTGAGGTACGCCACAAACTCGCTCAGTCCTTCGGACGAGAAGAACTCGGCGTCCCTGGGCTCGTCGCCCCGCTCATCGGTCAGACGGATCCGCACGCCCTTGTTGAGAAAGGCCAGCTCGCGAAGCCGCTTCTCCAGCGTGTCGTAATCGAAGTCGATCCGCGGGAAGATGGTCGCGTCGGGCAGGAAGCGGATGGTCGTGCCGGTGGTCTTGGCCGGCCCCAGGGCGCGGACCGGCCCCTCGGGCTTGCCCTGCTCGTAATCCTGCTGCCAGACCTGGCCGTCGCGGCGGACCTCGGCCTCAAGCCACTCCGACAGTGCGTTGACGACCGTGACGCCCACGCCGTGCAGGCCGCCGGAGACCTTGTAGGTGTCGTGATCGAACTTGCCGCCGGCGTGGACCTTGGTCAGCACCACCTCCAGCGCGCTCTTGCCGGAATCGGCGTGGATGTCGACCGGAATGCCCCGGCCGTCATCGACGACCGAGACCGAGCCGTCGGCGTGGAGCGTGACGTGGATGTTCCGGCAGAAGCCGGCCATTGCCTCGTCGATCGAGTTGTCGACGACCTCGTAGACCAGATGGTGCAGGCCTCGCGGTCGTCGTGTCGCCAATGTACATGCCGGGGCGTTTCCGGACCGCCTCGATCCCTTCAAGAACCCGGATGTTCGCCCCGGTGTAAGTCGGCGATCCGTCCGCGCCGTCGGCGTGGCCGTTAGGCGGGGAAGCGGGAGTTTCCATGGTCTGGGTCTCGGGGGCCTCGGCGGCACCGCCGTCGCTCTTGCTCAAGTCCATCGCGAGTTCACCTCGGTCCTGGTCGATCGTCTCATCTCACAGCTGTCTCCGGCCATCGCTCGCGGGTGTTCGCCCGGCAGCTCGATGTGCCTTGCCCGCTCCCATCGGCTCCGGGAGGTAAATCCGGCCCGCGTGGTCCCACACCACGCACCCGGGAGGCCAGTCCGGTTCCCGGGCGCACTGGCCAGGGACTTCAGGAGCGTCGTTTGTCATCTCGTCTCGAACGGTGTTCCGTCGGGTTGTGTCGTTATTCGCTCGCCTGCGCCGCTCGTCATCCCTTGCCGGCAGCCCGGTCGTCATCATGACCACGAGCCCGCGACCGGTTCCGCCCTCGAGCGGCGGGTCCCGGCGACTTCCTGGCACGTGCCGCCGGCGGCTTCTCGGCAGCTGGTGGCGGAGAAGGGCTGGCCGACGGGGCCTCCGGCACATCCACCGGGCCAACCCGGAACCGGATGTCGTGGATCGTCGTGCCCGGAGCGCCGGCGCGGAGCGCCCGGAGCAGCTCCGGCTTGCGAAACGCGGCCAGCTCTTCCAGAAGGGTGGGATGCGACACCGTCACGCTCAAGACCCCGCGCCGCACGTCGCCCACGCGCGTTTGATGGCACGATGGCTCCCCCACCGCTGTGTTCCAAACCTCCTCCAGCTCACCCGAAGCTCGCAGTCGTCCGTATCCGCGCACTGTGAACAGCTCGCCCAGGATATCGGACAGTGCTCGCGGGCCACGACGGTTTGGGTTTGACATGCTGGTTCAATCCGTTTCCAATCGAACTCATGGGCAAGGGCCCCAAATGGCCCCGAACGGGTCGGGAGCTCATCCGACCGGCGATTGACTTCGCCTTCTGCTCGAAGCCCTCGTGCCTGGCAGCACCGCGCGGTTGACCGGGCTGTCAATCCCGAGGGGAACCCAGCTCACGACGAGACGCCATCGCCGGGGCAGGTCCTTTGGAGTCCCTATGCAAACGCAATCCGCGTGCCTTTCTTCTTCTCCAGATCAGCTGCTGTCGGGAGGCGTTCCGTGTTTCAGCGCTCGCGGGTCAAGGGCATGACCACGTAGGTGTAGTGATCGGCGGTCTTGAACACGGCGGCGTTCTTGGAATCGATCAGCTCGGCGGTGACCGGGGTTGCATCGTCCAGCGTCTTGAGTGCGTCGATCAGGTAGCGGGGATCGAAGGTGATCTCGACGGGCTTCCCCTCGTAGGCGATCGGCAGGTCGACGTGCGAGCTCCCCACGTCGGCCGCCTGGCTCGACAGCTTGAGCACCCCGGGTCCGAACTGGAAGTCCACGCCGCGGCTCTCGTCGCTGGTGACGATCGACGCCTGTTCAACGGCCAGCCGCAACCGACCGGCTTCCAGGGGAATCTTGACCTCGACGTTGGCGGGAAAGACGTCCTGGTAGCGAGGGAAACGCCCCTCGACCAGCCGGCTGTAGATCACAGCGCTTTCGGTCCGGACCAGAACGGCGGTTCCCGCCTGGATCGCCAGGTGAACCAGGACATCGTCATCGACGAGATTGCGTTCGATCAGCTTGAGGGCCTTGACCGGGATGACCGGCGTGCCGGTCGGAGCCGGAGGATTGTTCTCCGCCTCGGCGGGTGCCACCATCCGGGCCAGCCGGCGTCCATCGGTTCCCACCATGGCGATCGACTCGCCGGTCAGCTCCACGAGCACGCCCCCCAGCGCGTAGCGGGCACTCTCGAGGTCGGTGGCGAAGATCGTCCTGCGGATCAGCTTCTTCAGATTGCCGGCCGGGATGACATGATAACTGGTCGCGGCGAAATCGGGAACCTCGGGAAACAGGGAGGCATCCTCGATCGGCAGGATGAACTCGGCGTGCTGGCCTCGCACGATCAGGCGATCCTCGTCGGCCACCAGCTCCAGCTCCGCGTCGCCGCTGGTCCGCAGGATCGATCCCATGTGCACCGTCGGCAAGATCACGGCACCGGGCTGCTCGACCCGAACCCCCAGAACCTGGTGGCGGATCCCCACCTCAAGGTCGGTGCCCATCAGCACCGAGCCTTCCTCCTCATCGACGATCAGCTTGACGTTCTGAAGGATCGGCTTGGGACTCCGTACCGGAACAACACCGCTGACCATCGCGAACGCGGTGAGCAATCCATCACGGTTGCAAAACGCCCTCATGCGCTTTCCTCGAATGGACGGGATCTCTCGATCTCGACGCTGATCCTGCCTGGTCTGACCTGATCCAACGGCCATGGCCCCAATGGTGCATGCACACCATTCAGGGCTGCGGGAACCGACCCAGTTCCCAAGCCCTGCGCCTTGAGACATGCTCGTGTTCTGAATGGCACCCCAGCCCCTGAGCCCTTGCCCTCCGCCGGGCTGCTCGCGGCTGGGCTGATTGCGCTTTACCGTGCTCTATGGACCGCCCTGGGGCTGGATGGCTTCCGTCTTCTCCGCCTGCGCCGATCCCGACCTTGCGCCAGGCAAACCGAGACCCCAGATTCACGGCCTGGGAATGCTCGGGCAGGGCGCGGGAATGGTTCGTCGGCCTGGTGATTTTCCTTCAAGGCGGCGGGGTGAACCTGATGCCGGGATGCGCTTCGGCCTGGGCCGATTCCGGCTTCTTATATTCACGATAAGGTAATCTGACCGCCGCATCAACCGTAGAGTGGGGGTGCCGCCGTGGATAACTGCAGGACCGCTAGAACAAGCTAATGATACCAAAGAACTTAATCGAATACAACTCCCCTGCCTGCCTGCGGAAAACTTGTGGATCATCCTGTTCATGGCCCCGGCACAGTCCGAGCGGGAATGGGCATGATGGCCATCCCGGTCTCCACCGTCTGTGAGCACCTCACTTTCAGCGATCGTCTCTTCGACAGGTTATCAACGGGTTTTCTCCCATGATCTGGGTGTGGGGCCGACGGCCGGCCCGTACGTTCCGGCTGGCGCATCGGCTGGCAATCGACCACCGCGAAGCTGGACCGAAGGCCAGAATGCTGGCTGGCACCCAGATGGGGCAGATCCAGACAGGAACGAGGCCGGAGCAACCTTTCCAACCTCTGTGTCGTGGCACCACGCATCCTTACCCAGCCACGCTGGGTCTTCCGTACCGGCGGGTACAGCTCAGAATTCGGCTGCCAACGGCTGCGAGATTGAGAAGAAATGCAGATCTTGTGACGTTTGGCGATTGATTGAGGCTCAGGCAATATCTCCCAATCCGGCGAACTGCCCACGAGAGCCGTGATCCGGGCCCGTTCAATAGGCTTCTGACGAGACCACCTCACCACCGGCGACTCGAGCCGAGTGCCCGCCAGGTTTGCCAGTGGATCGTGCTCTTGATAAATCGGACGCTCCCGTCACCCAGCAGTGCATTCACCCCGCCAGGGTGGTTGCTCCGGGCCGTGACCGACGAATAGGTTGGTCCGCCGTCATCCTCGTCCTCCGAGACGAGGTCGGAGTCGGCCGCGGGCGATCCTGAGGGCGAGACGGTGTTGGGCGTCAGCGCCGTGGTGAACCCGTCATAGAAGGTGTTGCCGTTACACCACCGCGTATGCCCCGCGGCGGGGGCGTTGCACCCGGCCGCGGCCGCCGCAACGGTCGAGAGCACGGCCGACGGCTCGGGAACCACGAAAGGATTGGCCAGCGCCGGGGGCACCGCGGCGGGGCAGTCGTGGTACGCCGGCGTGTACGCTTTCCCCTCTGCGGCAAGGACCGTCTGGCTCAGGCCGTCGGTGAACGCCGCGAGCCGTCGGCTCATGTTGGGGCCGAAGGCGCTGCGGTTGGGCACGCCGCCATTACCGCCGTAGACGTACCAATCACCCTCGCACCAGCCGTAGTTCGAGATGCCAAACGTGCTGAATAGAAACTTGCAAAGGGGAAAGTCGCCAGGGCGCCGAAATATCGGTGCTTTCCATAAGTAGCAGCCCGCGTGGACTTTCCGATTGGCTAGTAGCTATTTGGTCACCCCGGCTGGAGGTGCTGGTGAAGGGCTCAGGCCTGGGCTCGCTCGGGCAGATCAGCACGCGGAGCGACAGCGAAACCACCGTCGTGTTCTCGGGGGCGCTCGACTTGAGCGCATAGTTGATCGCGTTGTACATGGGCCCCTGCTCCATGAACGGGGCAAGCCGCGAGGTCACGCCCCATTGCGACTTCCAGCTCAGCGTGGTTCCCGTGAACTGGAGGACCTGTTGCGGAGGCAAGACGGCGTTCGCTGACTCGTAGTTGAGGACTGCCAACCCGAGCTGCTTCAGGTTGTTCACGCACTGGATCCGCCGGGCGGCTTCACGCGCCGATTGCACGGCGGGAAGCAAAAGAGCAATCAGCACGGCGATGACGGCAATCACCACCAGAAGCTCGATCAGGGTGAACGCACGGCTTCGGTTCATGGGCATGGGAATCGTCCTGGCAAAGGATCTTGCCGCCAGTTCGCCGGCTCGGGATCACCAGGACGCGGAAGCAGACGCCGGGGAGAGGTCCCACACCTGCCCTGACGCAGGACGATGTGTCTCCCCGGCGCTGACACCCTGGCCAGCGGCGCGGCTACGCTCCTCGGGGAGTCAACCGCTCCGCTCGCAGGTGCATCAGTACCTATCCGGCTGTCCATGTCTCCCGATTGACCAAACCGTCGGGCTGGGCTAGCACAGAGGATGTCTTGAGGGTTGAAGGGGGATGGCGCAATGAGCCAGTGGACCAACCGGCTCATCCATGTCATATATGAGACTGAGATTCAGTCTCATTGAGATCCAATCTCAACATGGTGTCGTCTGGTTGTCAAGAGCCCTTGTTTGGGAAATCAGGACTAGGCCTGGCCGGGTTTGCTGGCCTTGTCCTTCCCTTGACACTAATGGCAGTTTGCCCGATGATCCCCGCGCGGGATGAGCTTGCGTAAGACTCTTTCTTCTATGGAATAAGGATCTGGCTCATGGCTCTCTCCGGGAGGTCATCGTCTCGTCTGTCCATGGCGGACAAGGCGTTGCGAGGGACCCGTGTGAAGCCAGCTCTGAAGGCGCGACTGGGCTGGCGTGAGCTGGGCTACCTTGTGGTGCTCTGGGCGCTGGGAATTGGCCTGGGCCTGGGTACTGCGCCGCGGCTCACCTACCACGAGGCCTTCGTGGCCCAGGGGGCGCGGGAGATCGTCGCCTCGGGCCACTGGTGGCATCCTGCGATCGGTGGCCTGCCCTGGCTGGAAAAGCCTCCCCTGCCCTTCTGGCTGGTCGCGGCGCTGGGGTGGTGTGCTGGCGAGATCACCCCCACGGTTGCGCGCCTTCCCTCCGCGGCTGCGGCACTCGGGCTGGCTCTGGGGGTCGGGCTACTGGCGGCCCGCCGGTATGGATCCGCGATTGGCATCCTCGCCGCCGCCGTCCAGACAACCACGGCCTGGACGATCCTTCGCGGACGGCTGGCAGAGGCCGATATCCTGCTGGCGTGCCTGATCACCTGGACTCTGCTGGCATTCGACCGGCTGAGAGCCTCGACGGTCCCGGATGATCAGGACCAGGGCCCCTCACGGCGGCTCGACCACTGGCAGTCCTGGCGATGGGCCTTCTTTGGCCTGCTGGGCACCACGTCGCTGGTGAAGGGGACAGGCTTCGGCGCAGCACTCGTGCTGTCGGTCGTGGCCGTCGTGCTGCTCTGGGACCGTGATCGGGCCACCAGCCACCGGCTCTTCTTCCCGGCCGGCTGGATCCTGGTGGCCATTTTGACCCTGGCATGGCCGCTGGCGATGATCGTGGAGCACGGTTTCAAGGTCGTCGGGCTCTGGGCGCTGCATGTCACCCAGCGCGTTGGCACACCCGCCGGGCACGGGCTGTTCGCCGGCGAGTCGTGGCGCGAGTACGGGCTCAATGTGCTGGGCCAGGCGCTTCCCTGGACACCCCTGGCCGTGCTGGGTGCCGGTCGGTCGCTGAGCCGCGCACTTTCGTGGTCATGCGGGGGCTGCGAAGCGCACGACCTCGAGGTTGCTTGTGGATCCGTTCGGCGGTGACCGGCTGCTCTGCTCCTGGGCTGTCGCGCCGCTGGTCCTGGTGTCGCTGACCAGCGCGCGCAATGCCCACTACGCAATCCACGCCATGATTCCCTGGTCCGTCTGGTCGGCGCTTGGCCTGGCAAGCCTGGGCGGCCGGCTGACCGTCCGGGGCTGGTCGGCAGCACGGCTGAGGCGCCTGGCAGTGGGTGGGTTCACCGGTCTGGCGGCCGCCTGTGGTCTGGGCTTCTGGCTGGCTGGCCCCTGGCTTGACCGCCGGGGTGTGGAGTGGGCCTTTTACGAGACCACGGGCCGCCAGTTGCCGTCAGGCGAGTCTCTCGCCCTGCTTTATGACGATTGGGACCGCGACCCGTACCCCACTCCCTTCGGTGCCATTCCCCACGACCTGGCGGTTCGCCTCTACTACCTGAAACGACCTGCCTGCTGGCACTTCGACACCGCTTCACTCAGGTCTCATGGGGTGGGGACGTGCTCACACCGCACGCTGCAGGGCGATCGGACCTCTCTGGTGATCCTCGGCCGCGAGCGAGATCTGCCGGCGCTCGAGGCCATGGGACATGTCGAGGTCGTCTCGCGGAGCCAGGGCATTCGCTGGGATCGAACGTACCTGCTTGCGCGGGTCTGGCTGGGCCCGGAGCCGCCGCAGACGGCCCTCGCATCCGGGCCCGCTGACCGGGCCACGAAGTGACCCGAGGGGGCCGACCGGAATCCGCAGCTCGGACTCGACGCAAGGGGCTGAAGAAACGCGGTCGCCTTGGCTCCGGGTCGAGCTTCCGGTACGATCCCATAGCATGGAACCCTTGACGTATGATCTGGTGGTGATCGGCTCGGGACCGGCAGGAGAAAGCGGCGCCGCCACCGCGGCCTCGTTTGGAAAGCGGGTTGCCATGGTCGAGAGGAGCTCCCTGGTGGGGGGCGCCTCGGCCAACACGGGAACCCTGCCGAGCAAGACCCTGCGCGAGACGGCACTGGCGATCTCGGGCCTGAGGGCACGGGATCTCTATGGGGTTGACCTGTCGCTCCGTCGCGAGGCGACCGTGGCCGACTTCATGTTCCACGAGAAGCGGGTCACGGCCAGTGAGCGGCAGCGTGTCGAGCAAGGGCTGGCCCTGCGCGGAGTCATGCTTTACCACGGTACCGCCTCGTTTGTCGATCCTCACACCCTGCGGGTCGTCTCCGAGCCCGCCCGGGCTGACACCCAACCTGCCGGCCGCGGCACCGGCGAGGTGGTCCTCCAGGGCGACACGATCCTGATCGCCACCGGCTCCTCCCCGGTCCACCCCCCCGGCTTTCCGTTCGAACATGACCGGGTTCATGACTCCGACGAAGTGCTCCAGCTCGAGCGGCTTCCCCACTCGATGGCCGTCGTCGGCGCGGGAGTCATCGGTTGCGAATACGCATGCACCTTCGCCGCCCTGGGAACCAAGGTCTGGATCATCGATGGCCGCGACGAGCTGCTGCCGTTTCTCGATCAGGAAATCTCCTCGGCGCTCGAGGCGGCGATGCGCCGACAGCTCGGCATCGAGTTCCTCTGGAACTGCAAGGTCACGCGGTGCGAGGCACCGAGTGAGGGCGACATCGCGCTGGTGCTCGAGCCGGGTGGCACGATGCTTGCGGATGCCGTACTGGTGGCTGCGGGGCGGTTCAGTAACACCGCCGCGCTGGACCTTCCGGCTGCCGGCCTGGTGCCTGGTCCCAGGGGGCTCTTGTGTGTTGATGACCACTACCGCACGGCCGTTCCGCATATCTACGCGGCAGGCGACGTGATCGGCTTTCCCGCCCTGGCCTCCACCAGCGCCAAGCAGGCCCGCGTGGCCATGTCACACGCCTTCCGCCCTGGCTTCAAGGCCGAGGCCAGTCCGCTTCTGCCCGCGGGCGTCTACTCGATTCCCGAGGTGGCGATGGTGGGAACCTCGGAAGAGGACCTGAAAGCCCAGGGTATCGACTACGTTGTTGGCCGGGCTCGCTACGCCGAGAGCGCCCGCGGCGAGATCATCGGCGACTCGACCGGCTTTCTCAAGCTGATCTTCCGCCATGCGGACATGACCCTCCTGGGTGTGCACGTCATCGGCGAACAGGCCACCGAGCTGGTCCATATCGGCTTGATGGGAATGCTGACCGGCAGCACGTCCGACCTGTTCAGCCGAGCCTGCTTCAACTTCCCCACCCTGGGCGACCTGTACCGCGCCGCCGCCGAGGACGCAATCCGCCAGCGCGCAGCCACGCAAACGCCGGGATGACTGGAGGGAATCCGA
Source organism: uncultured Planctomycetaceae bacterium (assembly GCA_963816015.1). Classification (GTDB taxonomy): domain Bacteria; phylum Planctomycetota; class Planctomycetia; order Isosphaerales; family Isosphaeraceae; genus Aquisphaera. The sequence continues at coordinate 143,095 of CAWFJM010000065.1, forward strand.
GGCAAGATCCAGGGGAGGAACGACGGGTGGAGGTCATCGGCACCTTTGATATATTCAAGATCGGCGTCGGGCCGTCCAGCTCGCAGACCATGGGTCCCTGGCGCGCGGCACAGCGGTTCCTGGCCCGGTGTCGACCCCTGGGCTTCTTCGGGCAGATCATCCGGGTGCGGGTCGATCTCTTCGGCTCGCTGGCCAAGACCGGCAGGGGGCAGGGTACCGATATCGCCGTCATGCTCGGACTGAGCGACGACGACACGGTGACCTGCGACACGGCGCAGATCCATCCCCGGGTCGCGGCCATCCGGACAGCGGAGACCATCGTTCTGGGGGCTGAGAAATCCAACCCGTTTCAGCCGGCTCACGACCTGATCTTCCATGCCGAGGTCTCGCTCCCTTACCACCCCAATGCCTTGACGTTCACGGCGCTGCGGGGGGACGGTATGTCCCTGCGGAGACCTACTACTCGGTCGGCGGCGGTTTCGTGGTCCGGGAGGGAGGAAGTGAGAATGCGGAATCCTTGAGCGCGGTTCCCGTGCCCTATCCGATCACCAGGGCCACGGACCTCTTGAGCCAGTGTCGAAACACTGGACTGGCCATCCCCGAGATTGTCTGGCGCAACAAGTGTGCCGTGCGCAGCCCTGCCGAATGCTCGATCATCGGCCCGCCGCCGACGGCCCAGACGCTTGGATTGCCAGCATCCGGGACCGAGGCCGAGAGTTTCCGGAAGTGCTCAAGTGGGTGAGCTGCTTTGCTCTGGCGGTGAACGAGGAGAATGCGTCCTAGAGAACAACGGATGGCTTGCTCATGAGAGTGTCTCGCAGGAATTCCGGATGAGATCTTCTCCGATGGTAGTGCTCCGGCGAGCACGGTGCCACCGGCCAGTGTCCACGCGGCTCGGGGAGTTTTCCCGGGAAGAGCCGTTCCCGAAACAAGCCGCCGGGCCTAAGCTGTAATCAAAGCGGACCTTGCAGAGTTCTTGAAAGGCAGACAGCTCCATGATGAAGCCCTCGTTGATACTTACGGGCCTGGGTCTGGTCCTGGCGGCGGTACTGGCAGCCGCCGGATCTGGCCAGCATCCGCAGCCGGGCGCTGCTGCGGGTGCTCAGGCCGGCTGCGATCCCCAGGTCGGCCAGTCGTTTCAGGTGCCCTACCGGCTCACAGACACGAATCATTTCCTGGTTCGGGTACGGATCAACGGCAAGGGGCCGTTCAATTTCCTGGTTGACTCCGGAGCACCGGCGCTCTACGTGGCTACAGAAACCGCGGGCAAGATCGGGCTGAAGCCTGCGAAGGGCGAATTCTGGACGCCCATCGATCGGCTTGATTTTGAAGGTGGAGCGCGGCTGCTGGAGGTCAAAGCGCGAGTGGAGGATCCGTTTCAACTCGTGGGTATGAATGCCCTGGGGCTACCTGGCGCCTCGATTGACGGGATCCTCGGGTTTACCATCCTCGCCCGGTTCCGCCTCGAGATCGATCCCTCTCGGGACCACATGGTGTGGACCCGACTGAACCACGCGCCCGCCGATCCTCCTGTGCCCCACCGGGGCGAGAAGGACGGCGATCAGCCACCGGCAGAGCTTCAGGTCATGAATGCCCTGGGCTCGCTGGCCAAGGGCCTGGCCTTCCTGATGGGCAAGCAGCCCGAGGAAGAGCGCAATCCTCGCGGCTTCCTGGGCCTGGAGTGGGCCGAGACCCATGATCCCGGCTCGGGCAAGTCCACCGTGCGGATCCTGCGGATCCTGGAGGACTCCCCCGCGGCCCGGGTTGATCTTCGTGCCGGTGATGACCTGGTCCGTGTCCGCGGTCAGTCCATTGATGGCCTCAAGTCCGCGCGCAAGGCCCTGGCCACAATCCAGGCCGGTGATCCCGTGGAGCTGGTCACCCGGCGCAGCGGGGATCCGGGGAAGAATGGCAGCGCCGTCGAGCGGACAGTGACAATCACGGCCGGGGAGGGGCTTTGAGCCATGCACAAGCGTGACACCTGGCGTCTCGGCGTAGTTTTCGGGCTCCTGTCCCTGACTCTGTCCCTTGCGATCGTGAATGGATTGTCTCGTGGCTGGGCCCGAGCGGCCGTCGAGCCACAGGCGCCGCCGCAAGGTCCGGCTTCGTCTCCGGCGGCTAAGGCCCGCGCAGTGGTGCCGTTCTCGATGCTCCCCTCGAACCACATGCTGGTGAGAGCCATGATCAACGGCAAGGGCCCCTATCGCTTGATCTTTGACCTCGGGGCGCCGATCACGCTCCTGAGCAACCAGGCGGGCGAGGCCTCGGGCGTGGTGAAGGCCGACGCACCCAGGTCGTTCCTCTTCTCGATGCGGGGAGAGGCTGAGGTGGCCAAGCTTCAGGTCGGCGACCTGACGGCCACGAAGCTGCCGGTGATCGTCTTCGACCATCCTACGCTCAAGGTCCTGGGCGATGTGCTCGGCCGGCCGATCGACGGCATCATCGGGTTCACGTTCTTTGCCCGCTACAAGACGACGATCGACTACCAGGCGGGCCAGATGACCTTCGAGCCGGTCGACTTCCAGATTCGCGACCTGCTGCGGGAACTGCCCGACCGCCTGGCTCGGTCGCAAGACCATCCGCCGCCGTGTGCTCGCTCCCGGGGGCCTGTGGGGTCTACGGCTGGACAAGCCGGCTGGCGGCAATCGACTCGCCGGGCGTCCTGATCGCCGAGGTCCTGCTCGGCTCGCCGGCCGCCGCGGCCGGACTGAAGCCCGGCGACGTGCTCACCACTCTCGACGGCCGCTGGACGACCTCGATTGCCGACGTCTTCGCCGCCGCCGCGGTCGTCGAACCCGGCCAGGCCGTCCCCGTCGTCATCCTCCGCGACGGCAAGGAGCAGACCTTGACCGTCAAGCCGGTGGAGGGGATTTGAAGGGTGGAGGAAGCGCTCGCAAAGCCGCAAAAACCGCAAAGGGATAAAGGCGAGCCGGAACTGACAAACTCTCGACAAGCCACTGTCGGCTCGTGACGGGTCTCATTCAACCAGGAAGGGTCCGACCTGTTTATCTTCACTCGCGCCCGGTTGTTCTACTTTAACTTGAAATACTCCAAGGCGGGGCGGCCGATCTCGGGCATTCTTTCGATGGGATAAGCCCCGTCCGCCCAGAGCACACGGCCGGTCGTGACCTCCCATAGAGCCGACCGGCCGCAGGTCTTCCAGTCCTCATCCGACCAGTCGTCAAACGGTTTGTCCCATAGCTCAAACCGGGGGTACAGAGCATAGATTTTTGGGACACCAAAGATACTCCTGAGCGTTTCCACGTGATTGGACCAAACGTCGTGAAACTCGGGGAACAAGAACGGGGCGACACCAAGTGGCTGAACACGGCGGTCGGCACGCCACGTTGGACAGGCTTGCCGCAGGTGGCCGAGAGGAATGGCGACCATGGGAAACACCAGGTCATAACCCAGCTCGATGAGACGGCGGCAGCGCGTGCCGTCAGGATCGGCGTCTCTCACCGCGCGGCCATCGGATTCGCATGCGAAGATCACCCGCCCAGGCGCGGCGAGGGCCGCATCGCCGATCTGCCCGCGTAAGCCCTGCAAACCAAGGAGAGGCCAGCTCCGGCTGAGATCGGGGCGAAATCCTTCCTGTAATCGCGAACCAAGCGTCATGCCCATGAGGTTGTAGTCGAGGTCGCTGTCGTGGGCGAGGTTGAGGGGGCGGAAGAGGGCGAGGTCCACATTGTCGCCGACGAAGGCGCGGGCGAGGCTGCGGCGGGCGCGGCCGCGGCTGCGGTCGAGGGCGAGGAGGTCGCGGTCGAGGTCGCGGGCGGGGTCTTGGAGAAGCATCGCATGCAATTGTAAGAGGTCGTCGAAGACTCCTCTGGCTGAACTTGCCGACCGTTTTGCCACGCCGACGAGCGAGAATTGACCGTTCGGAGGGGGCGGCAGGCCAGGCTGGTACCCGCCGGTCCAGCGGAACCCGGCAGCCATGTTATGCCAGGTTGAGCTGCCGGCTGCTGCGAGTTCGGATGTCAGGGCTTGAATGCACCGCTGAAAAAGGCGGCCGAGCTCGTTCTCCCAGTGGACCGAGACCAGGGATTCCTCGTTTTCCGGGACCAGCATCTGGCGGCGATCTGTCGTCAGGCCCGGAACCGCCCGGCCGCGGAGATCGACCCACGCACGAGTCCCAACGCCCGGAGCGATTTGCAGCCTCCGGATCGCGAGGTCTGATTCCTGCACATGCATCCCTTGCACGAGCACCCGCGCACGAAGGCCATTCTCGAGCTGAGGCTCGACGAATGCGGCCAGGTCGTGATAGCGGCATAAGCCGGCCTCGGTCGCCTCCAGAGGAAGCGAAACCTGCTGGTCCGAGTGTGCCGGGAACCAAAGCCGGACACGACTGCCGGTTGCCTGGTCATGACCTTCTTCGTCTTTCCATTCCCAGCATTTCCAGCACGGCCGGCCGATGGATGACTCCGGGAAGTCCCACTCCGTTGCCTTGGCCGCGACCTTCAAAGGATCAATGGGAGCCAGATGGTCGAGGTGAAACCGCTCGTCGATCCGGATCTCATCTTCACCCGGTGGCTTGACGACCACCGGATAGCGCGGCCAGACGACATGAGCCGCGGCGAAGAAAGCAGGATCGATGGGCCTGATCTTTGATCCGGTTTTCGTTTCGGAGTCGGACTCCATCTCCGCCAAGTTTTTCTAAGTTGGCTTCGGTCGAGCGAGGGTAGCCGAAATGCTGCCTCAACCGCTCGAAGAGGATCGTCCTGTCATCATGCCGGAGCTTGAACCCTCGCTTGAGATAGAGCGTGATCTCGGTGCCCTGGTGCTCCAGCGTCCCAGGCTTGAGCCAGAACAGGCTGCCGGGGCCGGAGATGGTGACGTCGAAGGGGGCACGCTCATGGTCGTATGAGTGCTCTTTCTCGTCCCAACCACCGGGGCGTGTCCGCACTTCCATCCGCTCGGCGATCATGAAACAGGAGAGGATGCCGATCCCGAACAGGGAGATCGGCGAGGTAACATGACCGAGCTCTGGCCAGCGCCGCCTGCTCCTGCCGGTAATCGGCGCTCTTGTAGTAACTCCTGCCGACCTTGGTGAAGTAGTCCTGGATGACCTTCCTGGTCATGCCGACGCCCCAGTCGGTGACGCAAATGAACTCTCCCTTCTCGGGATTGCCGCCCCAGGTCAGCTCGACGCGAAGCTCTTCGCCGTCAAGGTCGTCGACCGGTTCATGCCGGGCTTTCCTGGGGAGCTTCAGACGCAGGTCTCGCAGCTCGAGGGCATCGAGCGCGTTCTGGATCAGCTCGCGGATGCAGAGGCCCGGATCGCCATAAAGCGCCGTGCCCATGAGCAGCTTCTGGATCTCGTCCTGATCGAGACGGAAAATGGATGTCTTGATAGATGTAGAGCTTTGCGACCGGACTGCGGGTCCTGGGCTTCGGTGATCAGTGGCCGTACCTCTCGAGGGAGGCGGATCTGGTAGCGTTTTCCGTGGGCGTGGAGTAGTCCTTGCTGGAGATGAAGCTCGTCGTTGACCGCGTGAACTTCTTTTTCGATCTGAGAAACGAAGCTGAGGATGGTCTTGTGAGTGACCGGATCGGGGCATACGTGGGACTCGTAGACCAGCCGTAGACCTGAAGGGATCTCCTCGAATCGCCACCCGGTGATGGCCATGTGCTTGGTCCATTCACGCAGGCTAACCGGGTCATCGATACCCGCGTGCCGGAACAAGATCCCCGCGCGCGGGTGGCATCGAAATCCATGATGTCGGCAAGCCTCAGCAGCAGCCCGGGGAAGGCAAGGTTGACCCGGTCGCTCCCAACCTGATGCGAAAACAGATCAGAACTGTCCGAGCCCCTCAGCCGCTCTCTCAGCCAGCCGGCCGGCATGTTGTGGCTGAGACCGATCCGGGCGAGATGGAATTGATACGGATAGTTGCCGCAATAAAACAGCTTTTCCTCGCCCGTTTCTTTCTTGATCTTCTCCAGCCAGTCGTTGACGCGATTGACTGAGGGATCGGCATGGGTCGTCCGGATGTATTCCGCCCGGATATGCCCATCGATCAGCTTCGCCCGCTCCGCGTCCGCCGGATTCCCGGTTCTCGTGAGGCGTTGAATCTGACGGAGCTCCTCCGGGTAGCGATCACGGAAGCGCCGGTAGTGCTCGCCCTCGGGGTTCGCAGGGTCGTGAAGCTTGCCATATTCCTCATCGGATAGCGCCATGCCCAGGTCGTGAACGTACGCCGCCAGGATGCACAGGGCGCATTCCAGAGGTGCCAAATGATTCAGCGTATCGTCGGGAGTCAGCCAGTCCATCAAGCTCAGCACATTCAAAATATGCCGCTCGTTGTGGAGTGTGTATTGCGGCAGATACCGAACAATCTGGTTCAGGATGAACCCAGATTGCTTCGCGACCTGATCCACGCTTGAGATGAGGTGTCGGATCCGGGTCTGGGAGTCTTTGTCCCTGTAATTCGGATCTTCCTCAAACGACTTGTTGAGCCGTTTCCAGAACCGCGACTCCTCGAAGGATTCGAATCTTCGGACTGGGGGCAGGGACATGGGTGTTCACCTCATCGTTGTGTCAAAGGGCTGACCACACCTGCAGCTTGGCCAAGTCGGTGCCGCTGCTTTCCCGATCAGTAAGAACTCCTGCGTCTGTCTTCCTGATATGGCCGGTTCATCCAAATACATTAGACACATCCATATTGGTCGAGTCAAAGGCGCAGAGGCCACTTCAAGCCGGTGAAACGACCCAGGGTCTCCACCTGACAGTTCCATCTTGCGGCGTTGGCGGATCCCTGGGGTCGCCGGGCCTCTGGCGTCATGTCAAAACCATTGTCAGGTTTGGACTTAAACCCGGACAGCGTCGGGGCATGGGGCGGCGGCGAAGCTGGCCCGGACGGCTTCGACCAGATCAGGCTGGTTGTCTTTCACCGCAAACAAGAAATCGCGGTCAGCTTCAAGGATCACCTGGGCCCAGGGGCGTTGCGTGAACAGGGCATCGGCCGTGAAGAGGCGGAGCAATGGGTAATGCTCCAGCAACTCCGCCAGGCCGGCTTTCAACGCCTGAGGTTCCGTCGGTTTGCCGTCGGTCACGGGGAACTGAGCCAAACTCAGACCGAGTGGGTGCGCGACAACGTTGAGCATGTGGACGGGATCGCCCTGGGCATCGTGCCCTTGCTTGCTGGTCTTGCCGTCGGCGGACGCCGTGACGGCCAACGCGGTCTGCGGCAGAGTGACCAGCCAGCGAGCGAAGACATCGCGGAACTGCTCCAGAGAGAATCGCGCGATGGCGCGGCTGATGGTCGTGGCATGAGGCGGCTTTTTGCGGGTAAAGCCCAAGGGGCCCTTGAGGACCCGCCAATGATCGTTGGCCCAACGCTGCAGCGAGGCAAAATCGGTCTGGCGACAGAGTAAGCCTAGGAACGTCAGCGCCAGCATCGAGGTGAAGGGGTGGCGGACCCCTGCGCGGCTTACGGGGGTCGGCGATTTGATCAAAGGCATCAAGCAGCGAAGCGATGGGTGCGGCCATCCGTGACCTAGCCTCAAAGGGTGTCCTTCCAATGGATAGAGGCAGAATGATAACTCAGGGACCGATCACTTTGCAATCCTCCTGAGTCGGGTTCCGCCGTGGTTGCATCGAGGCCGTCGTTTCGGGTATAGTGGAGATTCTTAAGTCGGCTGTCGCCGGTTGTTTGTCGACCGGTGGTCTTGCCTGTCTTCGATCTCTGGTGGACTCGATGCGCCACCAGGTCCAACCCTCCGCGAGGCGCGGGCGCAAGGTTTGTCCGCGTTGGGGATTCCGCCTCGCGATCATCGCCGTTTGACGAGGGATCGACCCACCGTGAGTACTGCCGAATTGCCCTCCCCCGCCGAGCCGCTTGCCCCCTTGCCGCTGGACATCGAGGAAGAGCTCAAGGAGAGCTACCTCAACTACGCGATGTCGGTCATCATCAGCCGGGCCTTGCCCGACGTCCGCGACGGGCTCAAGCCGTCGCAGCGGCGGATCCTGGTGGCGATGCGCGACCTCGGGCTGAGTCCTGGCGGCATCCACCAGCAAGTGCGCGGGCATCGTCGGCGAGACGATGAAGCGGTATCACCCGCACGGCGACAACTCGATCTATCCCACCCTGGCCCGCATGGCCCAGTGGTGGAACATGCGGCACCTGCTGATCACCGGCCAGGGGAACTTCGGCAGCATCCACGGCCTGCCCCCGGCGGCGATGCGGTATACCGAGGCCAAGCTCAGCCCGGTCGCGGCCGAGATGCTCGAGGACATCCAGCTCGACACCGTGGACTTCCAGCCCAACTACGACGAGAAGTACCAGGAGCCGCGAGTCCTGCCCGGCAAGTTCCCCAACCTTCTGGTGAACGGTTCCGGGGGCATTGCCGTCGGCATGGCGACCTCGATCCCGCCGCACAATCTCGGCGAGGTCTGCGATGCGCTGGTCGCCTATATCGACAACCCGGCCATCGACCTCGACGAGATCATGGACATCCTGCCCGGGCCCGACTTTCCCACCGGCGGCACGATCTGCGGTCGGATGGGCATCAAGGAGGCCTACCGTATCAGGCCGGGGCCGGGTGGTCGTGAGGGCTCGTTCGAGCGTCGAGGAACAGAAGGACGGCCGGCCTCAGATCGTCTTCACCGACATCCCCTACCAGCTCACCAAGGAACCGCTCCTCAAGAAGCTGGCCGAGCTTGTCAACAATGGACGGATCAACGGTGTGTCCGACATCGTCGACGAGAGCGACCGCAAGCAGCCGGTGCGGATCGTGGTCAAGCTCAAGAAGGGAGAAGACCCGACCGTCGTTCTCAACCAGCTCTACGAGTTCTCGCCGCTTCAGGACACCTTCAGCGTCATCATGCTGGCCCTCGTCGACGGCCGGCCCAAGACCCTGCCCCTGAAGGAATTCTTGCGGCTGTTCATCGAGCACCGGATCAACGTCATCCGCCGCCGGACGCGATACCAGCTTCGCCAGGCCCGCCAGCGCGCCCACATCGTCGAAGGGCTCTTGATCGCCCTGCATCATATCGACGAGATCATCCGCGTGATCCGCACTTCGGCCAACCCGTCCGAGGCGCGCACCCGGCTGATGGCCATGGAGGTCTCGGCCGAGATCCTCCGCCGCGCCCTGAATGATCCCGAGGCCAAGGCGTCCACCAGTCTCACCCGCATGCAGGCCGACGCGATCCTGGCCATGCAGCTCCAGCGGCTCACCGGACTGGAGGCCGACAAGCTGGCTCAGGAGTATGCGGAGCTCAGGGCCGATATCGACCGTTACGAGGCGATCCTCGCCGACGAGGGACTGATCCTCGACCTGATCCGCGCCGACCTCCGGGAACTCAAGGACAAGTACGCCGATCCGCGGCGGAGTGCGATCTCCGATGAGGAGATCGGCGATTACGACAAGGAGGCGCTGATCCGCGAGGAGTACATGGTGGTGACCGTCACGCATGACGGTTACATCAAGCGCCAGCTCCCTTCAACCTACCGCGCCCAGGGGCGGGGCGGCCGGGGGATCACGGCGACCAACACCCGCGAAGGCGACTTCCTCGAGCACATGTTCGTCGCGCTGACGCACGACTACATCCTGTTCTTCACCGACCACGGCAAGGTCTACTGGATCAAGGTTTACGACTTGCCCATGGCAACCCGGACCTCCGGCGGCCGGGCCATCGTCAACCTGCTCCAGCTCTCCGAGGGAGAGAAGGTCACCGGACTGGTTCCGGTCCGTGAATTCCGTGAGGACGAGTGCCTGATGATGGTCACCCGCCGCGGGACCGTGAAGAAGACCGAGCTGACGGCCTTCCGCCGCCCGCTGGGCCGCGGCATCATCGCCCTGGGGCTCGACGAGGGAGACCAGCTCATCGGCGTGGCCCGGATCAAGGCCGGCGACCAGGTCGTCCTCAGCACCCGTGCCGGCATGGCCATCCGGTTCGACGAGTCAGACGTCCGTGCCATGGGCCGACCTGCCCACGGCGTCAGGGGGATCAGCCTTGAGGAGGGAGACGAGGTTGTGGGCATGGTGGTCGCCAACGGCGATGACGACCCGGCCAGCCTGCTGACCGTTTGCGGCAACGGCTACGGCAAGCGCACCATGCTGACCGAATACCGCTCCCAGAACCGCGGCGGCAAGGGGTTGATCGACATCAAGACCAGCGATCGCAACGGCCCCGTCGTGGCCGTGGCGAAGGTGACCGATGCCGACGAGGTCATGCTCACCACCCTGCGAGGAATCCTCATCCGCACCCGAGTAGCCGACACCCGGCCGATCGGCCGCAACACCCAGGGCGTTCGCCTGATCAGAGTGGATGAAGGCGACACCGTCAGCAGCCTGGCCAAGCTCCCCGAAGAGGAGCTGGCCGCCGCCGCCGTCCTGGAGGCGGCCGATCACCCTGACGGAGAACTCGAACCGGACGGCGCAACCCCCCCATATCCTCGACGACGGCGTCGCCCAGGCCGAGGCCAGCGACCACCTCGATGCCAATGGAGATTCGAGCGAGGCGGAGACGGAGGAAAACTGAGCCCCAGGGCGGACCACAGATTCATTTCCGCCAGCGAAATCGCGGGCATGCAAGACGGCTTGTCGGGATCATGTCGCGCGTATAACCTTAGCAAAACCCACGTCATGGACAACCTTATGCCGTGGCAATGAGGAGGAGCATGGAGTTCTCGATCAAGCGCATCCTGGTAACAGGGGGCTGCGGGTTCATCGGCGCCAACTTCATTCGTCTCGAGCTGGAGACCAGCCCGCAGACCTCGATCACCAACCTCGACGCGCTGACGTATGCCGGAAACCCGGACAACCTGGCGGACCTTGCGGGTCATCCCAGGTACCAGTTCGTGCACGGCGACATCGCCGACCGTGCCCAGGTCTTGAAGCTGGTGTCCAGCGGCAGAGTTCGACGCGATTGTCAATTTCGCGGCCGAGAGCCACGTGGATCGGTCGATCAACGATGCCACGCCGTTTCTCCGCACCAACGTCCTGGGCACGCAGTGTCTCCTCGACGCCGCGCGAGAGGCGAAGGTACCCCGCTACGTCCAGGTCTCCACCGACGAGGTGTATGGCACCCTCAAGCCGGACGACCCGGCGTTCACCGAGACCACGCCGCTGGCACCCAATAGCCCCTACGCCGCCAGCAAGGCCGGGGCCGATCTCCTGGTCCGCGCCGCACACCACACGCACGGGCTGGATACCGTGATCACCCGCTGCTCCAACAACTACGGCCCATACCAGTTCCCCGAGAAGCTGATCCCACTGTTCATCACCAACGCCCTGGCGGACATTCCCCTGCCTGTCTACGGCGACGGCATGCAGGTCCGCGACTGGATCCACGTCCGCGACCACTGCCGGGGCGTGGACGCCGCGCTCCGCCGCGGGCGTGCCGGCGAGATCTACAACTTCGGCGGCCGCAGCGAGCGATATAACATGGACGTGACCCGGTCCGTGCTCCGGCTGACCGGAAAGCCAGAGAACCTGATCCGCCACGTCACCGACCGGCCGGGCCACGACCGGCGCTACGCCGTCAACTGCGCCAAGGCCGAGGCCGAGCTGGGCTGGAGCCAGACCGTCACCTTCGAGCAGGGCCTGGCCGAGACCGTGCAATGGTACAAGACCAACACCCGATGGATCGACCGCGTCCGCTCGGGGGCATACCGAGAGATGGGATGAGCAACCGATGCGTGTGCTGGTAACAGGTGCCTCGGGATTTGTTGGCGGTCATCTCTGCGAGCACCTGGTGGCTGAGGGCGACCTGGTCGTCGGGCTCTCGGCATCGGGCCGCTGGCCGAGCTGCACTGGCACACCTCGAGCAGTCGGTTCGGCTCGAGCGAGGTGACCTCGCCGATATTGCGGAATCCGAGCTCGCCGACTGGCTGCGTCGCAAGCGGCCCGAGGTGATCTATCACCTGGCCGCACAGTCCAATCCCAATGCCAGCCTGTCCGACCCGCGCGGCACCTGGGCGCTGAACCTGGGCGGCACGCTGAACCTCCTGGAGGCGATCAAGGCCGCGGCTCTGGAGCCACGGCCACGGGTGATCTTGGTGAGCTCGGGCGTTTGCTATGGCAATCCCGCCCCGGAGCACATCCCGGTGAAGGAGGATTGCCCGCTTCGCCCCAACAATCCGTACTCGGCGAGCAAGGCCGCAGCCGACCTTCTGGGCATCCAGCACCACTTGTCTTACTCGACCGATGTGGTGATGGTCCGGCCGTTCAACCACGCCGGCCCGCGGCAGTCGCCGACGTACGTCCTGGCGGCACTCGCGCTCCAGGTCGCCGAGGTGGAGGCCGGGCACAAGGCCCACATCGAGGTCGGCAACCTCGAGGTCGTCCGTGACTTCACCGACGTCCGCGACGTGGTCCGCGGCTATCGCCTCCTGGCCCGGCATGGGAAGGCGGGCGAGATCTACAACCTCGGCTCGGGGCGCGGCACCAAGCTCGCCATCGCGCTTGAGCACCTCAGGACCCTGGCCCGCCGTCCGGTCGAAGTCCGGATCGACCCGGCCCGCATCCGCCCCGTGGATCAGCCGCTCCTGGTCGCCGACGCAAGCAAGCTCCGCGCGGCCACCGGCTGGAAGCCGCTCTACACCATCGAACAGACCCTCGCCGACATGCTCGAGAACTGCCGCAAGGAACTCGCCTCGTAGGAGTAGCGCCATGCCTCCGGAGATCACCCAGACGATCCTAAGCGCGAAGTCGGCAAAGGGGCTAACGTTTGCCGAGCTCGCCCGGGCCATTGGCTGCAACCCCATCTGGCTGGCTGCCGTCTGCTACCGCCAGGCCAGCACCACTCGCGAGCAAGCCGTCACGCTCCTCGATGCCTTGGGCCTCGACCATGCACTGGCACCCTCCCTGACGAGTTGTCCCCTCAAGGGGGGACTGGGACCGGTCATCCCCACCGATCCTCTCATCTATCGCTTCTACGAGATCATGCAGGTCTACGGCCTGCCTCTCAAGGATGTGATCCAGGAGATGTTCGGAGACGGCATCATGAGCGCCATCGATTTCACAATGAACGTCGAGAAGGAAGAAGACTCCGAGGGAGACCGGGTCAAGATCACCATGTCCGGCAAGTTCCTGCCGTACAAGAAGTGGTGAATTGCATTTCAGGGATCGTTTCAGCGATGGAGCCATCCTTTCTGGCGTCAAAGAGGTCTACCTGGAAATTGGCACCGGTGAAGATGACCTCGTGTGCGTTAACCACACCTGTTGTCGATCACAACGTTTTGTCCCGGTACGTTTCACGCGGAACCGCGTCTCCAACGGTATTTGAAACGTATGGTCAAGCACTTTATCGTGACCGAGACACACAACCCTCTGAATGACAACCCTCCTCGTGGTGATTGAGAGATGGAAGGGTTCGTATTCAAGACCCAGGTCGATCAAGGTCAGAAGCTGCGCCTGGCCGGGTCCAAATAGAGGCAATTCCACATGCCGGAACCCCCGGCCTCCTTCCTCTCTGCAAAGATCTCAGTAGTGTGGAGAGATGCCGGGAAAGTTGCAACTTTTCAGGAGAACCCTCCTATCAGGGAGCAACCCGGACAGTGCCGCGTTCTTGTTCCGGTCCATTTCGCTTCTTATCATTGGCGATCATCCGGTGCTGGCTTGATGTTCTGAGGCACAGGCGAAGCGCGCCTTCTTGCGCTCCTGAGGGGGAGAAGCGACTGACATGGCAGCGACCATTGACTATCTCGCTCTAGACCTGGGGGCTGAAAGCGGCCGCGGCCTGCTGGGCCGCTTTGATGGCAGCCAGCTCGCACTGGAAGAAATCCATCGGTTCCCCAACGCACCCGTGAAGCTGCTCGATACGCTTTACTGGGACCTTCCCAGGCTATTTGACGAGATCAAGACGGCGCTTCGCAAGGTCGCCGCCTCTGAAACCTCACTCGATGGGATCGGTGTCGACACCTGGGGCGTGGACTTCGGGCTGGTCGGGCGCGGGGACACACTTCTGGCAAATCCGGTTCACTACCGCGATGCGCGAACTGACGGGATAATGACAGCAGCGTTCGGACAGATCCCCTGGGAACGAATCTATGAGATTACGGGCCTGCAATTCCTGCCATTCAACACAATTTTTCAGCTTCTGGCGTTGAAGCGGGCAAACTCGCCGCTGCTGGACGTGGCCGAGACGCTGCTCATGATGCCCGACCTATTCGGCTGGCTGCTCACCGGCCGGCGAGCCGGCGAGCGGACGAACGCCTCGACGACCCAGCTCCTCGACCCCCGGACCGGGACCTGGTCCGACGAGCTCTGCCGCGCGCTCAATCTACCCCGAACGATCCTGCCCTTGTTGATCGAGCCGGGAACCGAGTTGGGGCCGCTACGAGCGTCAGTTGCAGACGAGGTTGACCTGTCGCAGCCGGTGACCGTGATCGCGCCGGGCACGCACGACACGGCTAGTGCCGTGGCTGCGGTGCCGGCGTCCGGCTCGTCCCCATCCTCATCGTCATCCTCCGCGCCACCCGACTGGTGCTACCTCAGTTCGGGCACCTGGTCCTTGCTTGGCGTGGAAGTTTCACATCCGGTGATCAACGCGGAAACGATGCGGTATAATTTCACCAACGAGGGGGGCGTGGCGGGGACGACTCGATTGCTCAAGAACATCATGGGACTCTGGCTCGTCCAGGAGAGCCGCCGGACCTGGGCACGCACCGGGCGAGAAATGACCTACGAGGAGCTAACCGCCCGAGCCCAGGTTGCTCCCCCCTTCTCCGCTCTCGTTGATCCTGACGACTCCTCGTTCCTGTCTCCCGGCGACATGCCTGCGCGCCTGGCCGCCTTTTGCATGAAGACCGGCCAGACGCCGCCCCGCGACGAGGGCGCCTTCGTCCGCTGCTGCCTGGAGAGCCTGGCGCTGAAGTACCGCTGGACGATCGAGCGGCTGGAATTGATCCTGGGCACGACGATCAAGACAATTCACGTGGTCGGGGGCGGGACCAAGAACACGTTGCTTTGCCAGTTCACCGCAGACGCCTGCGGCCGCCCGGTTCACGCCGGGCCTGTCGAAGCAACCGCAATCGGCAACATCCTGATGCAGGCGATCGGCCGCAAAAAACTGGGCTCGATCGCCGACCTCCGCGCCGTGGTCGCCCGCTCGTTCCCAGTCACCGTCTACGAGCCGCGCGACAACGCCGCCTGGATCGACGCCGCTGGCCGGTTCGCTGAGCTGGTGCGGATCGATTGAAGAGGCGGTTGACGGAGCCTCCTCCTCCAAGGAAGCCCGGAGAAGGCAGCTCTGGGCGTCGAGCTGGCCTCACTCGCCATACGGCATGCGGCCGGGGTACCAGGCGTCGAGCCGCTCGCCCCAGAGGATTTCTTCGCGGCGCGAGGGGGACGCGGCCAGAACCTTGGCAAGCTCGGTCAGCGTGTAGGTCTAGACCGACTTTTCGTAGTTGAAGACCAATGAAGCAAAAAACATTCCGTGCCTTGCTCTTTTGCCCAGCTTCACGCCACTGCCTTCATGAGGGGACGACCCGTGTACGTCTAGCGGAACGGCTTGGCGAACACTCGATTGAAATATGCGATGAAGGTCAACAACTTCGAGCGCAAATCCGCCACCGGGGTGAACGAGCCGTGCCGGATCACCTTCCCCATGATCACCCCGAACACCACCTTGACTGGTCTTCTACAGTTATGCCCGAAATCCTTACAAGTAGTCGAGTTGCGTCATTTTCTTTGAGCAACGTAACTCCTACAATATCAAGCAGTTGTGATGCCTAGTGCCACGAAATCAGCGTAACTCCCTTTCTGGCAAGGACTTGAGAATATTAAGGGTCGAATTCTTAAGTCCTTGCAATGAAAGGGGTTAGGAAACTGGTGTTGAAGACCAGTCAGGCACAACGTCCCGTGCCGGGTGTACTCGAACTCGATCCGTTGGCACTTCCCCGCGATCATCGCCTTGCTGGGGGCGATCCGCTCCAGCGACTGCAAGCCGGTCATCTCGTCCACGCCGACCGTGTGGGTCTGGTGGGTCCTCTCCCGCTCTGGTGCCGCGAGGTACATGTCACAGATCGTCTTCACTTGCTCCTGAAACCGCGCGGGATCCCTCTCGGTGGTGTTGAGCCAAGAGCGGCGCTTGTGAGGCTGCAAGGTGGCCTCGCGCAGGTAGCGGCTCACCGGCGATGGCGAGATCGAGGCCACGATGCCGCGCCGGACGACCTCCTCGGTCAGTTCCTGGGCCGTCCAGTGGGTGATCGGCCGTCCTGATTTCTCGGGGGGCTCGCAGGCGACGGCCAAGATTCGGGTGACCTGCTCCAGGGTGAACTTGTCGGTGGCGCCGGGGCGTGGTTCGTCGGTGAGGACCGCTTTGATGGCACGTCGCAAGACGGCGCGGGACTCGCGGCACTCGATGTCCATGAGTCGGTTCCACGCGTTGGCCCAGCGCCGTCGCCAGCGTCCGACTTGGCGGTGTGTCAGGCCGACCCTCGGGGCAATCTCTTCATTGAGAAGGCCGTCGAAGGCCAGGACGATGATCGCGGCGCGTTGCCGGAGCCGCGAGGGTGCGGTGACGGAATGGGAAAAGGTCTGAAGGATTTCTTGCTGACGCTCGGTGATAGTGATCTTGGCCGCCTTGCCCGGCATGGTAAGAGAACTCCTGGTGACTGGAAATCTAGCGAAGCCGGGTAATTTTAGCGCGTCAGTCAACTTCTTGGGCTATCGAATACGAAAAGTCGGTCTAAGCAGTTGGCCGGAGTTTGCCTACAGTAGTGTGCAGCCGTATAATGATGTATGATACTCATCCACCTCGACGAAGCCGCTCGCGACGAACTCAAGTCTCTTCGCCGCCAGGAATTAATGCCCCGAGTCCGCGACCGCCTGGAGATGGTCCTGCTCTCCTCCGTCGCTTGGTCGCCCGACCGCATCGCCGCCCATCTGGGCTACTGCGCGCCTACCGTCCGTGCCCTCCTGAAGGACTTCCTGGCCCGGGGGACCGCTGCATTCTTCCCTCGCCGCACCGGTCCCCCGCCCGACGTCGAGCGGCGTCGGCAAGTCACCGAGTCGCTGGCCGACTTGCTCGGTCAGGATCGCACCTGGACCAGCAAGCAGCTCGCCGCGGCTCTGGCCGAGCGGGACATCCTGCTGAGTGCCCGGCAGGTCCGCCGCTACTTGGGGATGCTCAAGGCCGGCTGGAGGCGGACCGCCGACTCGCTGCGGCACAAGCAAGATCCGGCCCAGGTCGCCCGGGCCCGACGGGTGCTGAACCACTTGAAAAGAGAAGCGTCCGTCGGCCGCTTGAAGCTCTACTACCTCGACGAATGCGGGTTCTCGCCGACGCTGCCGACAGCCTCTACCTGGACCCTTCCGGGGCAGCGCCAGCGGGTTCGCTACGAGAACCCGCAGGGCCGGCGGGTCAACGCCATGGCCGCCTACCGGCCCTACGATGTCTCGCCCCGCCTGGAGGTTTTCACCGCGGAGCGGACCTGGGATTCCTACGACCTGCTGGGGTTCCTCGGGGCCTTGCCGCGGGCTGGGGTCCCGCGGGTGGTGGTGCTGGACAACGCCAGTTTGCACACCAGCCATGTCATTCGCCGAGCTCGTCCAGGACTGGCTACTGCGGGCATCTACCTGTACTTCCTGCCGCCGTATTCCCCAGATCTCAACGAGATCGAGCCAGTGTTCCGACAGGATAAGTACCAGGACATGCCGCAACGGAGTTACACCAGTCGGTCGGGACTCCGTGCGGCTGTCGACGCCGGCTGCGACACGCACCGACGGAGCTTGAATTCAAAAAATGAAAAGAAACCGCGGCGAGCCGCTTAGTGGCCAAGTAAGTGACTGTCCCATAAGTCAGTTCAGGCCGCCTCGCGGTAGTGGAACTCGGCGTCCGTGCCCGTGGGCTCGATCCGGTTGAGCATCAGGTGGATCATGGCCAGCTTGATGAAGGCCTCCGACGACTGGACGCTCTTCTCCCGGTCCTTGGTCAGCCGCCGGCATTGGCCCAGCCACGCGAACGTCCGCTCCACCGTCCACCGGATCGGCAGCCTCACCCAGCCCTCAGACCCCTCGGGACGCCGCACGATGGACAGCTCCCACCGCGCGTTCGCCTCGACCCACTCGTACAGCTTGAAGTTGTGGTACTTGCTGTCGGCGTACATCCGCACGACCTTGCCCATCGGCTGGCCGTCCAGCCGGGTGAACAGTTCGGTCGCCGCCCGGGCGTCGTCCACGTCCGCGGCCGTGACCAGGACGGCCAGCAGCAGGCCCAGGCTGTCGACCACGATATGGCGCTTCCGCCCGTCGACGTTCTTGAAGTTGTCGCGGCCCCGCTGCTCGCCGCCGGAGGTGGTGTCGACCGACTGGCTGTCGACGCTCGCGGAGGTGCGGGGGTGGTAAGGCTTCTCCATCGTGCGGACCTTGCGGCGGAGCCGGTCGTGGATCAGGTCCAGGGTGCCATCGTGCCGCCACCGGTCGAAGTACCGCCAGACGGTGCTCTTGGGCGGGAAGTCGATAGGGAGGTAGCGCCACTGGCAGCCGGTGCGGAGGATGTACAGGATGGCGTCGACGACGTCCCGCATGTCGGTTTTGCGGGGTCGTCCGCCGGTGGAGGCGGGGATGTGGGGCTCGATCAGGGCCCACTGCGCGTCGGTGACGTCGCTGGGGTAATGGTGCGTTCTCATACACCATTCTAGTTCTACTGTCTGGACTCACTTGATCCGGCGCAAGACATTTTGTATCAATGCCTTCCAGAGGACATGATCCGATGGAAGGAGTCCCTGCGATGGAGCCTCGATTTGAGCGTCGCAAAGAGCAACTGCTGGCGGCCTGTGAGGTCCCGCCCACATTCTTCCGAGGTGTGATCAGCCGGCTGGAGTCCTTCGCCTAGCCGTTTGTCGCCTCGTTGCCCAGCCCTGAGAGCCGCCGGCACTCCCGCACCTACCTCGCCGGACTACTCTCCGACCTCGATCGCAAGAACGCCGAGGCGATCGCCTACCGCTACGACCTCGACCGCCAGACCATCCAGCGTTTCATCGGCGAGGTGGCCTGGGACCACGACCCCCTCATCGACGAGCTGACCCGTCAGGTCGCCCACGCCATCGGCTGCTGCGACGCCGTGCTCGTGTTCGACCCCTCGGCCTTCCCCAAGAAGGGAACCGCCTCGGTCGGCGTGCAGCGGCAGTGGTGCGGCCGGCTCGGCAAGGTCGAGAACTGCCAGATCGGCGTCTTCCTGGGCTACGTCAGCGATGCCGAGCATGCCCTGGTCGACTTCCGGCTCTACCTGCCCCGGGAGTGGGCCAAGGACAGGAAGCGCCGCAAGAAATGTCGGGTCCCGAAGGAGGTCCGCTACCGCACGCGGCATGAGCTCTCCCTGGAGATGCTGCGGCGGCGTGGCCCGGCGCTGCCGCACAGCTGGGTTGCCGGTGACGACGAGATGGGCCGGCCGGCGTGGTTCCGCAAGCGCCTGGCCGCCGACCACGAGCGCTACCTGCTGGCCGTGCCATCGAACACGAGCATCCGCGACCTCGAGGCGGCACCGCCACCCTACGGGGGGCATGGCCGTCGACCCAAGGTTCCATTCCGCGGCGTGCGGGCCTGGTGCCAGGCGCTGCCGGCCACGGCGTGGACGAAGCAGACGGTGCGCGACGGCGAGAAAGGCCCGCTGGAGGTCGAGATCGTGGTCCGGCGGGTGGAATCGAAGGTCGACCGCCGGGTCGTCGGTTTCGAGGAGACACTGGTGGTTGTCCGTTACCTGGACGGCGGTGTGCTCAAGCATGACTACCACCTCTCCAATGCCGCGTCTGAGACGCCGCTTGGGGAGTTCGCGCGGGCGGCCAAGGCGGTGCACCGGGTCGAAGAGTGCCTGAAGCGACCCAAGAGCGAGACGGGCCTGGGCGCGTACCAGGTGCGGAACTGGCTCGGCTGGCACCACCACATGGCGTTGTCGTTGATCGCGACGTGGTTCCTGGTGTCGGAGGCCGGTCGGGGAAAAAAGACGACGCCGGCGTTGACGGTGCCGCAGGTGCGTGCTGGGCTGGCGTTGATCCTGCACCGGGCCAGCCGCTGCGATATGCCGAGCCGGGTGACCCAGGAGCGGACGCTCTGGCTGGAGCGGAACGAGTCGGCACGGTTCTATCACTACAAGGCACGTAATCAACTGGCACCATTGAAGATCAGTCGGAGCGAGCGGCTTAGACAGTAGAACTAGGCACTCGACTACCTTATGGGACAGTCTCTAAGTTCAAGTTTCGCAGATTCTGAGGCGTATCTCGACCCGTCCGGAGGGCGAAATTACCCCGGGTAAGTCGATCGTGCACTGACCTGAGAGGCCTGAATCTTGGGCCGAACTGTCGCTCAACCTGCTCGGCTGAGAAGCTCGGTCAACTGGGCGATCCAGGTTTTCAGTCGAGACCGTTCTGGAAGCAGTCTGGCGGTTTTCTCCTGGTAGCTGACTCGCCTGAGGGTCGTCAGCATGTCGGCGAATGAGGGTTCTTCCTTCTTGCTATACCATGGCCGGAATGGAAACCGGAGCGACCGATGACCGGTTCGGTGAAACCATATGATGATCATGGTGTAGAGGAACAACGCCATGGGCGCGGTTCGCCGGACGGCCTTGGGAAGACGGTTGGCAGGGTCTTCAAGTCCCAGGAGTTGCTTGCAGTTTTCAAATGTGCATTCGATGGCCCAGCGGCAGGAGTAGGTGGAGAGAATCTGCCTGGCAGTCCAGTCCAGTTTGGTGCAGTAGAACATCTGATCGGGACGCTTCCCTTCCAGATCGCGCACCAAGACGATGGTCAGCAGCCGGTCACCTCCGGCCTTGTAGTAGAGAGCCTTGATCGTCTTGACCGCGAGAGCGGCATGGAGCCCAAACTGATTGAAGTCGAGTCGAGTCCAGGGTTGGGTCGTGTCCTCGGCCCACTGCTTCAGGGCCGGCAATCGCTTCCCTTTCTTGCGGGCAGGCCCTCTGGTCTTGGTCGTCCTGGGAGGTGCCGGTTCATAGAGCGCTCCCTTGGGATGGACGTGACTGATGAGATGCACCTTGGGAGGTAGTTTCGAGAGAATGCTTTTCCCACCGTAGGCGCTGTCACCCGAGAGCATGATCTCATCGTCAGGGAACCACTTAGCCACCAGTTCAACGAGTTCGAGGGCCAGTTCAGGCCGTGTGCGATGGTTCGGATCGTGCTTCGGCCGAGGCTTCTTCCCTTTCTTCCCCTTGGTCAGCCCCTGCCGATTGCGGTACAGCCGTACGGCAACCGGCAAGGCGAAGACTTTGGTAGGCGCCCAGAATGGATTGACGATCAGCAGGCAGAGAACAACCCAGTCGTGTCCCCAACTGACCAGGGACTTGGCGCGACTGGAGATGAGCGGATCGTAGTGCATACCGGCACCATAGAGCGTCAACCCGCGCTTTCGGCAGAGGGTGTCATCTACCGCCCAGAGCAGCGTAGCTCCAGGAGCAAGGATCGCGACAACGAGCTTAGCCAGGACCATGGACAAGGCATCGATATCCCAGGAGGCATGGCTGAAGAAGCGATGGAACCGAGACCAATGGCCGTTGCCGACGTTGCTGCCGGAGAAGATGACCTCAGTGATGTAGCGGTGTCGCTGGGAGAGAATCCAGCCAGTGACGATCTGAATGAAAGTCCGGAACGTCGGAGCCGTGAAGACCGACGCAAAGTGCAGTAGCAGAGACGCGAACGAGGGAGTAAGTTCCATGGGTCGGCTTCCTTGCCTTGGTGCCTGTCCAGTCTTGAGAACCTAGACAAGTACACAAGAAACAGCGAGGAAGCCGACGTGTCTTTTTGGTCAGAGAACCTCACTCAAATCTGCGAAACTTGAACTTAGTACCGCTCACAGCAATTAGGGATCGGAAATCCTACGCGGCTGCGGTCAAAGGCTTGGGGGCTTCGGCTTGGCACTTCGCCATAACCTTCGCTACCGACTTCGTGGTCCAGTTGAACGGATGCGCGGTTTCATTCCACTCGTCAATGAAGGCCATCAGCCGTTCAGCCAGTTTTTCCTTGCTGGGGAAATCAACGATCCTCAGTCGCTTCCGCCTGGCGATGCCGAACCACTGCTCGACCTGGTTCATCCACGAACAATGGACCGGCGGGTGATGGAAGACGAATCGCGGATGCTTTGCCAGCCACGTTTGCACCTGCTTGCCCTTGTGCATCCTCAGGTTGTCCAGAACGATTCGGATCGTCCTGACCGAAGCGGGGAATTCCCTGTCGATGTACTCCAGAAACGCGATGAACTCCGCTTGCCGCTTCCGGCCGAATGTTTGCCCGTAGACCTTACCCGTGCGTGTGTCGAAAGCCGCGAACAGGTTCAACGCCCCACAACGACCGTATTCGTGTTCAACTCGCGTGGGTTGACCCTTCTTGGCCGCCAAAGTCGGCGACTTTCGAGGCCGGGGTTGCAGGCTGGTCATCTCATCGACACAGAGGACCATCTCGTCAGGGGGCAACGGTCTGGTGTACAGGTCGCAGATATCCTGAACTTGGGCTGCGAAGACGGCGTCACGCGGCACCTTGGCCGACAGCCACATCTTCTGCCGCCACGGCTTCAGACGGTGGTTCAGCAGGATCTGACGCACGGTTTCCGCCGAGATCTTGGTCACCACGCCGTCGCGCACCAACTGGCGAGCAATCTCAGTGCAATCCCATTGGGACAACGACCGCCCAAGATCATCCGGCCGTTCGCAGGCGATCTTCACCACGTGCATCGCCACCTCGGGGGGAAAAGACCGGCTTGCGGCCGCGTCCGGGACGATCCTGAAGCCCTTCCAGGCGACCCTTGAGAAACCTCGTGGTCCACTTACGTACGTGCTTCTCTGTCATGCCAACCAGGCGGGCGACTTCCACCAAGGGGAGACCATCGGCCACCCCCAGAATCACACGGCATCGCCGAGCCAAGCCAGCGCGGGTCATCGTACAGCGAAGCCAACGTTCCAGTTCACGCCGTTCCTCCGAGGTCAGAATCACACGCAACGAAGTCTTTCGGCCTCGCATTGGAGCCTCCATGCTCGTAGATCCAGGTGTTCAATGACGCCGACATCATGGCCCGACGTCGGGATTCAGGGAATTCCAATCCCTATTTCCTGTGAGCGGTACTAAGTTCAAGTTTCGCAGATTTGAGTGAGGTTCTCTGACCAAAAAGACACGTCGGCTTCCTCGCTGTTTCTTGTGTACTTGTCTAGGTTCTCAAGACTGGACAGGCACCAAGGCAAGGAAGCCGACCCATGGAACTTACTCCCTCGTTCGCGTCTCTGCTACTGCACTTTGCGTCGGTCTTCACGGCTCCGACGTTCCGGACTTTCATTCAGATCGTCACTGGCTGGATTCTCTCCCAGCGACACCGCTACATCACTGAGGTCATCTTCTCCGGCAGCAACGTCGGCAACGGCCATTGGTCTCGGTTCCATCGCTTCTTCAGCCATGCCTCCTGGGATATCGATGCCTTGTCCATGGTCCTGGCTAAGCTCGTTGTCGCGATCCTTGCTCCTGGAGCTACGCTGCTCTGGGCGGTAGATGACACCCTCTGCCGAAAGCGCGGGTTGACGCTCTATGGTGCCGGTATGCACTACGATCCGCTCATCTCCAGTCGCGCCAAGTCCCTGGTCAGTTGGGGACACGACTGGGTTGTTCTCTGCCTGCTGATCGTCAATCCATTCTGGGCGCCTACCAAAGTCTTCGCCTTGCCGGTTGCCGTACGGCTGTACCGCAATCGGCAGGGGCTGACCAAGGGGAAGAAAGGGAAGAAGCCTCGGCCGAAGCACGATCCGAACCATCGCACACGGCCTGAACTGGCCCTCGAACTCGTTGAACTGGTGGCTAAGTGGTTCCCTGACGATGAGATCATGCTCTCGGGTGACAGCGCCTACGGTGGGAAAAGCATTCTCTCGAAACTACCTCCCAAGGTGCATCTCATCAGTCACGTCCATCCCAAGGGAGCGCTCTATGAACCGGCACCTCCCAGGACGACCAAGACCAGAGGGCCTGCCCGCAAGAAAGGGAAGCGATTGCCGGCCCTGAAGCAGTGGGCCGAGGACACGACCCAACCCTGGACTCGACTCGACTTCAATCAGTTTGGGCTCCATGCCGCTCTCGCGGTCAAGACGATCAAGGCTCTCTACTACAAGGCCGGAGGTGACCGGCTGCTGACCATCGTCTTGGTGCGCGATCTGGAAGGGAAGCGTCCCGATCAGATGTTCTACTGCACCAAACTGGACTGGACTGCCAGGCAGATTCTCTCCACCTACTCCTGCCGCTGGGCCATCGAATGCACATTTGAAAACTGCAAGCAACTCCTGGGACTTGAAGACCCTGCCAACCGTCTTCCCAAGGCCGTCCGGCGAACCGCGCCCATGGCGTTGTTCCTCTACACCATGATCATCATATGGTTTCACCGAACCGGTCATCGGTCGCTCCGGTTTCCATTCCGGCCATGGTATAGCAAGAAGGAAGAACCCTCATTCGCCGACATGCTGACGACCCTCAGGCGAGTCAGCTACCAGGAGAAAACCGCCAGACTGCTTCCAGAACGGTCTCGACTGAAAACCTGGATCGCCCAGTTGACCGAGCTTCTCAGCCGAGCAGGTTGAGCGACAGTTCGGCCCAAGATTCAGGCCTCTCAGGTCAGTGCACGATCGACTTACCCGGGGTAATTTCGCCCTCCGGACGGGTCGAGATACGCCTCAGAATCTGCGAAACTTGAACTTAGCGGGCAAAAAGTTTAACCTCCTTTGTGCGACGGTCAGTAATCCATTGGTGGCCCCACGAGTTCCTCAAGGAGAACAAAGATGTAATTAACCGGATCAATCGCCGTATGGGCTATCGGCTTCAGCTTTGCGAGGTGACTTGGCTGCGCGAGGTGACTGTTGGCCGGCCGTTCACGATGCGAAGCCGCTGAGTTAACGCGGGAGTGGCCCCATGCTACCCTGGAGGGTTTCCGGCGGTGCCGCTCAAGGATTCCAAGGGAGGAATTGTCGCTGTGCTTGTTGATGAGAACTTTGACCTGAGAGGACTCAAGCCCGGACCATCTGATCCTGAGCGGGTGAGGGCGACGGAACGAGACGTGGAACTGACTGCGGGGCTAATCGCACCAGCAACCCAGCCCGGGACTTATGACGTGTTCGTTCCCGTCGGGCTCCGTGATGGGACGCCTTGGATTGCGCTGCCCTTGTCGGGTGATGATGGCCATCGACGCTATCGGCTCGGTGGTATTCGTCTCCTCGAGGAAAGACCACACCGGTCCTGATTGATCCGGAGAATCATGCTTTTGAGATCGGCTCTGGTTCGTGACGAGTGCAACGCCTCTGTTGCCCAGGCTCTCGAGCCCGGGCAGCTCCTGGCGCGGGGTGGTTGACCGCCACCGTGCTGGAATGGACAATACGGCCAAAGCCACGGAGAGCCCATCCCTGTCCCATGCCTGGAGAACTCATGACCAAGATTGTGCTACTACGCCATGGCGAAAGCATCTGGAACAAAGAAAACCTGTTCACCGGATGGACTGACGTCGATCTCTCCGATCAGGGAAAGTTCGAGGCGAAGAGAGCCGGAGAGCTGCTCAAGGCGAAGCGGTTCACCTTCGATGTGGCATTCACGTCCGTGCTCAAGCGGGCGATCCGGACGCTCTGGCTGACACTCGACGAGTTGAACCTGATGTGGATCCCGGTTGAGCATTCATGGCAGCTCAACGAGCGGCATTACGGAGCTTTGCAGGGCCTGAACAAGGCACAGACTGCTGCCAAGTACGGCGACCAGCAGGTCCTTATATGGCGGCGAAGCTATGACATCCCACCTCCCCCCCTGGAGGAATCCGATCCCCGCTATCCGGGCAACGATCCGCGCTACAAAGGGATGAGCAAGGCCGAATTGCCGCTGACTGAGTGCCTCAAAGACACCGTCGCGCGGTTCTTGCCTTACTGGCATGAGGCGATCGTGCCCACAATTCAAAGCGGCAAGAGGGTGATCATTGCCGCCCATGGCAACAGTTTACGGGCGCTGGTCAAGTACCTCGATAACATCTCGGACCAAGAGATTATTAGTCTAAATATACCTACAGGTGTTCCACTTGTCTATGAACTAGACACGAAGCTCAAGCCGATCAAGCATTACTACCTGGGCGATCCTGAAGAGATTGCCCGGGCAGCCGCGGCCGTTGCCGCCCAGGGAAAGGCCAAGTAACGGAGCCAGATCCAGAGGCTTCACGCCGAAGACCTTGGCTCCGAAGCGAGGGGCGTTCGCTCCCCTTAATGAGGGAAGGCCCTCTCAATCAAAACGAGTCTATAGTTCTACTGTATCGCTTAGGCGATCGCTTATGGGTTCAACTTGCTGGAATACATAGACTTGTAACATCTACGACATCCACCCGTTCACTGTCATTGTCCAAAACGGGTCGAAATCGACGCAAGTCGAATCACCTCAAGGAGTAGCACTCATAAGAGTTACTGCATCTGGATACAGTAGAAATAGCAAGCTGCACTTTCCAAGGACTGACCTCGATCAAGCCACCAGTCTGAACACGTTCTCCAGCAGGAGCTGGATTTTCTCTGACCATGGCGCCGGGACATGGAGTTGCTGATATTCTTCCCCCAGCATGGCTCGCGGCACGGCTCTGTGTCGATCTGCGTGCGAAGGTCGCCGGTCAGCATCATCCCAGGGCCGATCACTTCGGTCGCTCAGCGACACCGCTCGACGGTTCCAGGCCCAGACCTCGATCAGTGTGTGCACCCCCAGGGAAAGGTTCAACGCCCCCCCATTCGACCAGACCCGACGCACCGGCACCTGCTCGATCCCTTCGACTTCCTTCAAGTCGTGCAAGTTCGGCTCGATGCCCCAGCGGTCAAGGACGACTTGAACGATGGCCGCGACGCTCGCCTTCGGGTCGGTGCACAGCACGGCACGCCAGGAACCGTCGTCCTCCTGGATGATCACCACCCGCACCACGCCCCCGGCCGGCCGCCAGGTCGCCAGGAACGCTTTGACCCGCTTGGTGACGACCGCACCCGTGGTGGTCCGCACCGTGATGGTCTGCCAACCCCGCTTCTGACCGGCGCGCTTGGCCAAGCTGAGGCGGTGCTTGCCGTAGATCGGCGGGCGGCCCCGAGACCGTTTCTGGCCGGCGGGGATCACCGGCGGCAGGTCGTACAACGCCGCGTCCTTGCGGCGCCGCGCGACCACCACGAAACCGGCCTGCTGCGCGCTGGTTTGAGGAACTCCCGTTTCGCGGAGAAGCCGTCCCCGGCCAGCCAGGGTGGCTGCGGTTGCGGTGGCAATTGCATGCGGAGCCACGTGACCATCCCCGCGGCGCTCTCGCGTTTGGTCTGGAACGAGACCTGCGCCGCCGCGGGCAGCGGCGGCACGTCCTTCTTGCGGACGTCCACGAGCCCGAGCAGGGGCAGACCGATGACTCCGAAGTCGGCGTGGCGCACGATCCGGCTGAGCACGACCCAACTGTGGCCGTAGAGGCACTTCGCGCCCGCCGGCCCCGGCGTGGGGTGGT
>CAWFJM010000066.1:0-138500 GCA_963816015.1 uncultured Planctomycetaceae bacterium
CGTCTTTACTCAAGTCCCACCAGTCCTTGGCTGGTTTTAGACAGTGGTTTCCAGGTTTTACTGTACTAATTCTATACAGACGATCACTGACATTAGCGGACGCACACTTGTGACTTCTACTGATATTACACACTAAACAAGACGCAAAGCCTGAACGAGTAGGTACTTGCATCCATATTCAAAAAGCGTCATGCAATCCTACGTTGAACTTTTGCAAGCCTTTCTTCGATTGCGAATTTGTCGAATCCATGAATGAATAACGAGTCAGCTTTGCCCTAAGTCTATTCCCGCATTGTACTTACGTTAGTACAGTAAATCCTGGAAACTACTGTTTAATGTGGCACGACCCCCAGCAACTCCAACACGTCCATCCAGAGGCCCTTGGCTCGCCAGCGGGTTATGTTGTCCCGACGGGTCATCGCTGACTACGGCCTCATCCGAGCCTCTGAATCCCTCCCCGCCACTTATGGATTCGCGGCGGGGTCTGCTGCACCCAAGGAAAATCGGCTTGAGGTGGGAATCCAGAGGTTCCCCAATTGACTCCGCTGGACTGGGCTCGCGTGCCGCCTCCCTTACCCCGGTGGCCCCGAAGAGTGCAAATGACTGGTTGCTTCCTCTGCGGTTTTAGCCTTCACCTCCGAGTTACAGGTTCGGCGATCACATTGGTCGTTTCGAGGCTGCAGAGTTCACTCCGAGCTTATTTCGCACTCATGTTACGGCCCGCGAGCTGGTTAGCCCTCCTTTCGAGGACGTTTACATTCGAGCTTGCGCCAACCCAGGTCACCCAGAATCAGCGTCGAATATGACTACGTGGGTAAACAGTCAATTCCCACGGCCGGACTTTCACCGGCAAGTCCAACGGCATTATGGGCTGCAGAATTAGGTCTGAGCCCGCGAAGCTGCCCCGGCTCTGACCCCGCGAAGCCGCCCCATTTGTCATCCGCCATTTCTCCTTCTCCATTCCCCGTTCCGCATTCCGCATTCCGCATTCTTCGAAGAGTGTCCAGCGTCCGGAGCAGCTCTCGGGTCTGGGTGGACTGGTACCGACGGTGGCCCTCGAATGCCGGGCTGGAATCGAGCGCCGCGCGGTCGGACCGCTCTGCGGCCTCCTCTTCCTCGATTTCCTCGTACTTGGCCAGAAGCTCCTCGAGCCGGCCGATGTGCTGATCCACGACCGAGCTGAGCACGGCCAGCGCCTCGGTCTTATCACGGGGCCGGGGGGCGATCTCACGCCAGATCAGAAGGCTGTTGTGAGCGGGATCGTCCGACGCCATCTGCGTCTGCGTGCGCGCAGCCTGTCTGAGCCGGTGGGCCAGCCGCGCCGCGTGGCAGACCAGGTCACGCTCGACGGCGTTGCGGGACTGCATGTCCGTGATCCACTGCTGGATCCGGTCTGCCAGTTGCTTGGGATCTTCATGGGGCAGGAGAGCCAGCAGTCCCCCATCGGCGGGCATCCAGTCGGCGCACTCGCGCCCGGGGGATGCTGACACCGCATGGTCAGTGACCGTCCGAGTGGTCTGATGAGCCGTGGATTCTGGGTGCCCGAGGAGTTCATCCATCGAGACATCCAGGGCCACGGCGATCCGCCTCAACGTGTTCGCATGAGGCGAACCAGTTTTCCCATTTTCGATTTGATAGATAGCCGTTCGAGAAATCTCGGCACGGCTGGCGAGCTCATCGAGGCCCCACCCCTTGGAGTAACGGAAATCTCGAACACGCTGACCCAAGGACGTCATTTGAGTTACCCTCACTGTTGAGATCTTGAGAGGAAGAATTTGTGCAGAGACGACCGAATCAAAGCAACGACTCAGAACGCGAGTAGGATCGCAGTGATCGGTTGATCACTATTACGACGCAAGGCTCCGAAGTACAGTTAGTTGCGAGTGTGAAGATGGGTAATTCTAGCCTCGTCTTCGGTCATTGGAAAATAAAGGGCTTGGTTTGGCATTCGTGAGTGCACACATCTGTTTTCATCCGGTTCTGGGTGCCGCTCTGTGACATGAGGACTCATGTCGGGCAACTGGTGGGGAGGTGGGAATTCGGTCCCGGCCTGTCGGCTGCGACCCCTTGTCAGGGGATGACGCCCTCGTACCCGGCCGTATCCACCACGATCGGGCCCCTCAGGTCGTAGTTGCCCGACGCGGCCAATGCCTCGAAGACATCGACCCGCCCGGCCGCCTCGGCCCAGGCCTGCCGGGTCGCGGGATCGAAGGCGTTGAGCAGGTCGGCCTTACGCGTCTGCAAGAAGGCGGACAGCCAAGAGGCCTCATCGACCCCGCTCGCGGGTGTGCCACCGACGGCTTCCTGCGTCCGCGCCAGCAGCGCAGCCGTTCCGTCCGGATCGTCGCCGTCGCCGTGCATCACCACTGTGTCATAGAGCGCGGCCCGTGCCAGCGGGGTCTTCAGCCCGAGCTCGTTGGAGTAGGCGACCGATGGCGCGTAGTAGAGTTGGTTCATCACATTGTCCTGAACCTTCCGGAAGATCGGGTCGCGGGCTGCTCGCGCAACCGCCTGCTCGAAGCCCTGGAGCCCGTGCACGTCCCCTGACGCCTGAGCGGCCAGCTGGGCCAACCGCGGCAAGTAGCGCGCGAGCGGGTTGTGCGGGCGCCGCGCCGTGTATTCCTTGACTACCTCGAACCCATCCCCCGTGGCGGTGGTGAACCCGGCGCGACCGAAGGTGATCCCCCGGCCATCGCCCAGACGCTCGGCGTAGCCATACTGGAAGTTGATCGTGCTGTTCTCGAACAGGCTGATAAGCTGCTCAGCGCGGCGCTTCTGGACGGCGGTCAGGCCGCCCTGCGGTGCGTCTGTCTTGGCGTGAGGATTGAGGGTCACGCTCGGTGGCGTCTTATCGAGTACAAATTTTACTACCACCGGCGCTGACGTTGTCACGTGCCCGGCCCCGTCCCGGGCGACCACTTTAAATGTGCGTAGCCCGGAAATGTTTTTGGTGTTCAAGGAGATGGAGTAGGGCGCTGTCGTGGTTTTGGCGATCGGCCTGCCATCGACGAGGAACTGGACACTGACGATGCCGCTTTGGGAGTCGCTGGCATTGGCGGTGAGGGTCAACGTCGAGGAAGTGGGATTGGTGTAAACAGTGGAACGATTTTGCGGTGTCACGAGGTTCACGATCGGCGGCGTGATGTCTCTCGTGGACGGCAGTATCTGACCCGGGGTTGGTGAGAGCAGGATAAGCTCTTCCAGCGATTCCAGAGCAGGGCTCCACGAGGTGGTAGAGCGACGTCTCTTTTGATCGCGTTTTCCCCGGTTAAAGCGAAGGAACGAAAGCATGGATCCTCCCGAATGAAAGATTTTGTGGTGACGAAGTAAGGACTGAGCCACTCCGCCCGCCGGGTTGGGCGGGCGGAATCGCTCAGGTTTGCCAGGAGCACGTCGGGCGAGGCAATGCTTCCGCACCTCGCGCGAATGCAGGATCGCTCAGGGACGCCAGGAGCGTGCTGGTCGAGGTGTCGCTATGCACCTCAAAGCGGTATTGGTGGTGGTTGTTGTCGACACTGTTGGGATAGCTATTGTCCTGCACGAACACGAGCGTGAAGCGAGAGGCGAAGATGGAATTCAGGTCACGGTGATGGGACCGGTCTCCGCCCACCCCGGCAAGTCGACGGCGAAGGCGTCGATGGTGTAGCCCGTGCCGGCCGTGTTGATGGTCAGGTTGGAGAAGGTGGCCACGCCGTTGGTGGCGTCGACGATGTTGCCCGCGTCCTCGCCCACCGGGCGCCGCCGAGCGTGGCAGTGGCGTTGCTGCCGTTCAGGATAAGCATCACCGGGCCGTTGTAGGTCGTGTCGACGTTGCCCGCGTTGTCCTCGGCGGTTACGGTGAAGCTGAAGGTGCCGCCCGCGGTGACGCTGGCGGGGGGCGGTGTCGTGACCACGAGCTGGGTGGCGGTGAGGGCGACCGGCAGGCCGAAACGCGTGAATGCAGGATCGTTCAGAGCCGCCAAGAGGTCGCTGGTCGAGGTGTCGTTATGCACCTCAAAGCGGTATTGGTGGTTGTTGTTGTCGACACTGTTGGGATAGGCGTTGTCCTCCACGAACACGATCGTGAAGCGAGAGTCGAAGATTGTTGTCAGGTCTTGCTGCTGCGGCCCGCCCGGGGAGTTTGGCGCGTACTCGCCGTAGTCGTTCCAGGGCGGTGCGAATACATTGGTATACGCAGAGGGGATCTCAGCTTTGAGCTCAGCGATGCCCTGATCCAGATCTTTGGTGACTCGTGCCTGGTATTGAGCATCGGTCTCTAAGACGCCACCGTTGTTGGCGGTGAAGTAGTCCGCGTAGAAGTAAGGGGCATTTGGCTCTATTTGTTGACCGGGCGGGGGACCGGTAGCGTAGTCGTAGTGTCCATCCGCACCAGCATGGAAGGCGACCTCCCAGGTGCCCGAGGCAACCATGGATTGGAGTTGAGCCCAGGTCACGTTGAACGTATCGCCGTTGTCAATGAATCCCGTCACAATGAACGCCACCATCGTGTAGCCATCGGACTGCAGCACGCTCGTCATCTGCTGAATGCTTGCGTCGCCATCGTCATCCGTGAGGAGGATGGGCTTGCTGGGCAGAACGGGATTCTTCCCCGCCTCCCAATCGAGGTACTGTTGCAACGTGATTGAGTGGTAGCCGGCAGTGTGCAACGCTGTCATGTCCGCCGTGAACGTGGACAGCGGCAGGTCGTAAGGGATATTGGCGGGGTCGGTCCCGATCCCATGGAAGGAGAGGACAGGGATTGCCGTGGGTGTCACCACCGTGTTCACGACGGTGACCGTCACGGGCGCCGAGGTCGCCGTCTTCCCGGCTCCATCTGTGGCAATGACTGTGAGCGTGTGCTGGATGGCTGACACGCTCGTGGTGTTCCAAGAGAACGTGTAGGGCGCCGCCGTGACCGTCGCGAGGGGCTGGCCATCGACGAGGAACTGGACACTGGCGATGCCGCTTTGGGTGTCACTCGCGTTGGCGGTGAGGATCTGCGTCCCGGAAACCGATGAGGGCAGGGAGGCGAGGCTCACGGTCGGCGGTGTGTCGAGTACGGTGACCGTCACGGGCGCCGAGGTCGCCGTCTTCCCGGCTCCATCTTTGGCAATGGCTGTGAGCGTGTGCTGGATGGGTGACACGCTCGTGGTGTTCCAAGAGAACGTGTAGGGCGCCGCCGTGACCGTCGCGAGGGGCTGGCCATCGACGAGGAACTGGACACTGGCGATGCCGCTTTGGGTGTCACTCGCGTTGGCGGTGAGGATCTGCGTCCCGGAAACCGATGAGGGCAGGGAGGCGAGGCTCACGGTCGGCGGTGTGTCGAGTACGGTGACCGTCACGGGCGCCGAGGTCGCCGTCTTCCCGGCTCCATCTTTGGCAATGGCTGTGAGCGTGTGCTGGATGGGTGACACGCTCGTGGTGTTCCAAGAGAACGTGTAGGGCGCCGCCGTGACCGTCGCGAGGGGCTGGCCATCGACGAGGAACTGGACACTGGCGATGCCGCTTTGGGTGTCACTCGCGTTGGCGGTGAGGATCTGCGTCCCGGAAACCGATGAGGGCAGGGAGGCGAGGCTCACGGTCGGCGGTGTGTCGAGTACGGTGACCGTCACGGGCGCCGAGGTCGCCGTCTTCCCGGCTCCATCTGTGGCAATGGCTGTGAGCGTGTGCTGGATGGGTGACACGCTCGTGGTGTTCCAAGAGAACGTGTAGGGCGCCGCCGTGACCGTCGCGAGGGGCTGGCCATCGAGCAAGAACTGGACGCTGGAGATGCCGCTTTGGGTGTCACTCGCGTTGGCGGTGAGGATCTGCGTCCCGGAAACCGATGAGGGCAGGGAGGCGAGGCTCACGGTCGGCGGTGTGTCGAGTACGGTGGTTGACATAACCGCTGACGTTGTTACGTTCCCGGCCACGTCTCGGGCGACGGCCGTGATGCTGTGCGGCCCAGGCGACACCTTGGTCGTGTCCCACCAGCTTGTGTAGGGCGCTGTCGTGGCTATCCCGAGGGACTTGGAGCCATCGAGCAAGAACTGGACACTGGCGATGCCGCCTCCTTTGGTATCCCTGGCGACCGCCGTGAGGGGTTGCAACCCGGAAACCGAGGGGGGCGGAGGATTGAGGGTCACGCTCGGTGGCGTCTTATCGAGTACAAATTTTACTACCACCGGCGCTGACGTTGTCACGTGCCCGGCCCCGTCCCGGGCGACCACTTTAAATGTGCGTAGCCCGGAAAGGTTTTTGGTGTTCAAGGAGATGGAGTAGGGCGCTGTCGTGGTTTTTCCGATCGACCTGCCATTGACGAAGAACTGGACACTGGCAATGCCGCTTTGGGTGTCGCTGGCGTTGGCGGTGAGGGTCAACGTCGAGGAAGTGGGATTGGTGTAAACAGTGGAACGATTTTGCGGTATCACGAGGTTCACGATCGGCCGCGTGATGTGTGTCGTGGGCGGCAGTATCCGACGCGGGGTTGGTGAGAGCAGGATAAGCTCTTCCAGCGATTCCAGAGCAGGGCTCCACGAAGTGGTAGAGCGACGTTTCTTTTGATCGCGTTTTCCCCGGTTAAAGCGAAGGAACGAAAGCATGGTTTCTCCCGAATAAAAGAATTTGTGGTGACGAAGTAAGGACTGAGGCACTCCGCCCGCCGGGTTGGGCGGGCGGAATCGCTCAGGTTTGCCAGGAGCACGTCGGGCGAGGCAATGCTTCCGCACCTCGCGCGAATGCAGGATCGCTCAGGGACGCCAGGAGCGTGCTGGTCGAGGTGTCGCTATGCACCTCAAAGCGGTATTGGTGGTGGTTGTTGTCGACACTGTTGGGATAGCTAGTGTCCGTCGGAAAACTACCCTCTCTCCCGAACTGCAAGCCGAACTTTGGTGATTTTGTTGATCGTTAGCATACTGTTATGTGGAGTATCGCGAATCTTTTTAGAATTTAAGTAGCGTACATGTATAATATCCACAGATATTAGCGCACTTGCCAATCACCACGGTGTCGATGCCATGGTTCCACCACGTCTTTGGGGCCGGGCCGACCAGCTTAGGCCGCGGTGCGGCCACGTCGCGACTGCCCCGCCTCGCACTTCGGATCCTCTCTCGCGATCAACAGCTTTCCCAAGACCTGAAGATTCCGACCAAGGATCCCCAGCCCCACGTACCGACAGTAGCCGCCGAAGGTCTTATCTCGACACCGATCCAGACCATTGCCAGACTGCAACGCGCCAATTGCCGACTCGATCCCCGGGTGACGCCGCCGTGCCTGGCGGAATTCCACAGTGGCCTCTTGCTCCTGACGCTGAGCCTGAACGTGGCCTGGCTTGGGCAAGCACGGCTGCTCTACCAGTTTCACCAACTCGCGTTGATTCTCCGGAGAATGAAAGCCGCGATCGAACGACGCACGTCGGATTCGACCGTTCAGTCGTTGTTGCGCCTGTTTCATCTCCTCCACCAGGACCTCGCTGTCCTCCGCCCCTCGAGGCAAGATCGCATAGTGGCACACGAAGCCCGCGCCATCCTCGATCACCAGGACGCGGTGGCCGAACTCGAGAGGCTGAGGAACTTTGCCACGTATGATCAACTGAGTGTGCGGCTCGAACAGACTGAAGAGTTTTTCGCTGTTGTCGATCCGTTCCCCCTCGAGCACACGCCGTCGAGCCAAGTCACAGACATGAATGGTCATATTTAGGTAATCAGTCAATTTCTCCTTGAGCATGTTTATTCTGGACGCAGCGGCGCTGGGAGCGATGGAGATCAGAGCGGGGTCGAGCAACTCCAGCGCTCGGGCCAGAATCCGATCGGCCAGGTCCAAGAGCGTCCGGTAGCCGTCCTGAAGCCGCTTGGGAAAGTCGCGCCCCTTGCCCTTGGCGATCTTGTTGATCGCACAGAGTTGTTTCTTCACGGTCCGAAGCAAGTGCTTGCGCTGCCGCCAACCGCCGAGGCCGAGAAGTCTCGCCAGCCGCACCGCCAGCGGCACGATCGTGCGTAAGCCATCGCCGATCAGGCTGGAATCGGTGGGATAGTGAATGTTGGTGGCGGGAACGAACGAGTCGCCCCGGACCGTCTCAGCGGCCTCGGGTACGAGCCGATGGCCCTCGGCCACGATCAGGTGGTTAACCCGCTCGATCGTGTCGGGTGACAACAGACAGATGTTGTCGCGGAGGCATCGCCAGTCGAACGTCTGGTCGTCACACCAGCCGCCGATCCCCATGACCTGCCGCAAGGAGCGATGCTCTTCGGCCAGATTCTGGAGCCGGTCATAGTCGAAATTGCAGCCGAGCCGAACCGCCCCCAGAACAAGGATCGACCAGTAGGTCATCCCGGGACGGCCAAGGTCTGCACTGGAGGTTCCGTTGACGTCCTGAGCGACTGCATCGAGCAGTTCATCGCGCAGTTCGGACTGGCTGTAAATGTGCTGCAACCCTTTGAGGATGGGAATGATCTCGTCGCGACACGATGTGTTGAGCCGGACCTCAAGGACCGCAGGACACTCGAACCGAAGCTGGGGATCAAAGGCGATTCGCATCGGGCACTCCCTCGAAGATTCCTCGCTCAGAACTGCGCAAAACGGCTCTTTCAGCAGAAATCTTACTCGCCAGCCCCAAAACTTCGAGATCCATCTCTGAAAGAAACTCCAGAAAAATCAGGCTCAGGTGCATTTTCCGACGGACACTAGCTATTGTCCTCCACGAACACGAGCGTGAAGCGAGTGGCGAAGATGGAATTCAGGTCACACGTACTGGAACGTGTCCAGCCCGGTTGGGGATTGGGGCGACGTACCTGCCGGCGTGGTGACGGTGATGTGCACATAACCGGGGCTACCTGCTGGGCTGACGGCAGTGATCACAGTGCCAGTCGAGTCGACGGTTACGCCCGTGGCGTTCACGGCACCAAACTGCACCAACGTGGCACCGGTGAAGTTGGTTCCGTAGATCGTCACCGTGGTGCCGCCCGCGGCGGGGCCGTTGGGGGTACCGTTGGGGGTAGTGATGCCTGTTATACTCGGCGCCCCGTTGGTCGCGGCGACGTACTGGAACGTGTCCGCCACGCTGTGGGGCGACGTACCTGTCGGCGTGGTGACGGTGATGTCCACATAACCGGGGCTACCTGCTGGGCTGACGGCAGTGATCACAGTGCCAGTCGAGTCGACGGTTACGCCCGTGGCGTTCACGGCACCAAACTGCACCAACGTGGCACCGGTGAAGTTGGTTCCGTAGATCGTCACCGTGGTGCCGCCCGCGGCGGGGCCGTTGGGGGTACCGTTGGGGGTAGTGATGCCTGTTATACTCGGCGCCGCGGTGGCCGCGGTGACGGTAATGCTACTCGTCGCCGAGGTCAGGGGGCTGCTGGAGGCGGTGAGGGTGTACGTGCCGGCCGTGTTGATGGTCAGGCCGGTGAAGTTGGCCACGCCGTTGGCGGCGGTGACGGTCAGGGTGCCGCCGAGCACGGCGCCGCTGGTCCCGCCGGACAGGGCGAGGGTCACCGGGCCGGTGTAGGTCGTGGCGGTGTTGCCCGAGCCGTCCTCGGCGGTGACGGTGAGGCCGAAGGAAGCGTTCGCGGCGACGCTGGCGGGGGGCGTCGTCGTGTCCACGAGCTTGGTGGCGGTGACGGTGGCCGGGGGGCGACGTTGATGCTACTTGTCGCCGACGTCAGGGTGCCGCTGGAGGCGGTGAGGGTGTAGCCCGTGCCGGCCGTGTCGATGGTCAGGTCGGTGAGGGCGGCCACGCCGTTGACGGCGTTGACGGTCAGGGTGCCGCCGAGCTTGGCGCCGCCGGTCCCGCCGAACAGGGCGAGCGTCACCGGGCCGGTGTAGGTGCTGTCGACGTTGCCCGAGCCGTCCTCGGCGGTGACGACGAGGCTGAAGGGGACGCCCGCGGTGACGCTGGTGGGGGGCGGTGTCGTGACCACGAGCTTGGGGGTGACGGCCGTCAGGCCGAAACGCGTGAATGAAGGATCGTTCAGGGCTGCCAGGAGCGTGCTGGTCGAGGTGTCGCTATGCACCTCAAAGCGGTATTGGTGGTGGTCGCCGTAGACACTGTTGGGATAGCTATTGTCCTGCACGAACACGAGCGAGAAGCGAGAGGCGAAGATTGTTGTTAGGTCTTGCAGGCGCCCCGGGGAGATTGGCGCGTTCTCGCCGTAGTCGTTCCAGGGCACTGCGAATACATTGGTATACGCTGTGGGAATCATCTGCTTGAGCTCAGCCATGCCCTGATCCAGCTCTGTGATGACTCGTGCCTGGTATTGAGCATCGGTCTCTCCGGGGAAGAAGTCCGCGTAGAAGTCGGGGGCACTAGGCTCAAGAGGTTGACCGGGCGGGGGATTGGTAGCGTAATCGTAGTGTCCATCCGTACCAGCATGGAAGGCGACCTCCCAGGTGCCCGAGGCAACCATGGATTGGAGTTGAGCCCAGGTCACGTATGTGTCGTATGTATTGCTGTTGTCAATGAATCCCGTCACGATGAACGCAACCATCGTGTAGCCGTAGGACTGCAGCACGCTCGTCATCTGTTGCATGGTTGCGTTCCCATCGTCATCCGTGAGAAGGATGGGCTTGCTGGGCAGAACGGGATTCTTCCCCGCCTCCCAGTCGAGGTACTGTTGCAACGTGATTGAGTGGTAGCCGGCATCGTGCAACGCCGTCATGTCCGCCGTGAAAGTGGACAGCGGCACGTCGTACGGGCCTACATTTGAAATCCCGTGGAAGGAGATGACAGGGATTGCCGCAGGTGTCACCACCGTGTTCTCCACGGTGACTGACACGACCGCTGAGGTTGTCACGTTCCCGGCCCCATCCTTGGCGGTTGCCGTGAGGTTGTGCAGCCCGGGGGTTTCCTTGGTCGTGTTCCAGGTGACGGAGTAAGGCGAGGTCATGGCGATCCCGAGGGATTTGCCATCGAGCAAGAACTGGACACTGGCGATGCCGCTTTGGGTGTCACTCGCGTTGGCGGTGAGGATCTGCGTCCCGGAAACCGATGAGGGCAGGGAGGCGAAGCTCACGGTCGGCGGTGTGTCGAGTACGGTGACCGTCACGGGCGCCGAGGCCGCCGTCTTCCCGGCTCCATCTGTGGCAATGGCGGTGAGCCTGTGCGGGATGGGTGACACGCTCGTGGTGTTCCAAGAGAACGTGTAGGGCGCCGCCGTGACCGTCGCGAGGGGCTGGCCATCGACGAGGAACTGGACACTGGCGATGCCGCTTTGGGTGTCACTCGCGTTGGCGGTGAGGATCTGCGTCCCGGAAACCGATGAGGGTAGGGAGGCGAGGCTCACGGTCGGCGGTGTGTCGAGTACGGTGGTTGACATAACCGCTGACGTTCTTACGTTCCCGGCCACGTCTCGGGCGACGGCCGTGAGGCTGTGCGGCCCAGACGACACCTTGGTCGTGTCCCACCAGATTGTGTAGGGCGCTGTCGTGGCTATCCCGAGGGACTTGTAGCCATCGAGCAAGAACTGGACACTGGCGATGCCGCCTCCTTTGGTATCCCTGGCGACCGCCGTGAGGGGTTGCACCCCGGAAACCGAGAGGGGCGGAGGATTGAGGGTCACGCTCGGTGGCGTCTTATCGAGTACAAATTTTACTACCACCGGCGCTGACGTTGTCACGTGCCCGGCCCCGTCCCGGGCGACCACTTTAAATGTGCGTAGCCCGGAAAGGTTTTTGGTGTTCAAGGAGATGGAGTAGGGCGCTGTCGTGGTTTTTCCGATCGACCTGCCATTGACGAAGAACTGGACACTGGCGATGCCGCTTTGGGTGTCGCTGGCGTTGGCGGTGAGGGTCAACGTCGAGGAAGTGGGATTGGTGTAAACAGTGGAACGATTTTGCGGTATCACGAGGTTCACGATCGGCCGCGTGATGTGTGTCGTGGGCGGCAGTATCCGACGCGGGGTTGGTGAGAGCAGGATAAGCTCTTCCAGCGATTCCAGAGCAGGGCTCCACGAAGTGGTAGAGCGACGTTTCTTTTGATCGCGTTT
The DNA here is from genome assembly GCA_963816015.1 of uncultured Planctomycetaceae bacterium. Classification (GTDB taxonomy): domain Bacteria; phylum Planctomycetota; class Planctomycetia; order Isosphaerales; family Isosphaeraceae; genus Aquisphaera. The sequence continues at coordinate 11,940 of CAWFJM010000066.1, forward strand.
TCCCCGGTTAAAGCGAAGGAACGAAAGCATGGATCCTCCCGAATGAAAGATTTTGTGGTGACGAAGTAAGGACTGAGCCACTCCGCCCGCCGGGTTGGGCGGGCGGAATCGCTCAGGTTTGCCAGGAGCACGTCGGGTGAGGCAATGCTTCCGCACCTCGCGCGAATGCAGGATCGCTCAGGGACGCCAGGAGCGTGCTGGTCGAGGTGTCGCTATGCACCTCAAAGCGGTATTGGTGGTGGTTGTTGTCGACACTGTTGGGATAGCTATTGTCCTCCACGAACACGAGCGTGAAGCGAGAGGCGAAGATGGAATTCAGGACACGGTGATGGAACCGGTCGCCGCCCACCCCGGCAAGTCGACGCTGTAAGGCGTCGATGGTGTAGCCTGCCGGCCTTGTTGATGGTCAGGTTGGAGAAGGTGGCCACGCCGTTGACGGCGTCGGCGATGTTGCCCGCGTCGCCCACCAGGGTGCCGCCGAGCGTGGCAGTGGCGTCGCCGCCGTTCAGGATAAGCATCACCGGGCCGTTGTAGGTCGTGTCGACGTTGCCCGAACCGTCCTCGGCGGTGACGGTGAGGCTGAAGAGGCCGCCCGCGGTGACGCTGGCGGGGGGCGGTGTCGTGACCACGACCTGGGTGGCGGTGAGGGAGACCGTCAGGCCGAAACGCGTGAATGCAGGATCGTTCAGGGCCGCCAAGAGGTCGCTGGTCGAGGTGTCGTTATGCACCTCAAAGCGGTATTGGTGGTGGTTGTTGTCGACACTGTTGGGATAGCTATTGTCCTCCACGAACACGAGCGTGAAGCGAGAGATCGAAGATTGTTGTCAGGTCTTGCTGCTGCGGCCCGCCCGCGGGAGTTCGGCGCGTACTGGCCGTAGTCGTTCCAGGGCACTGCGAATACATTGGTATACGCAGTGGGGATCATCTGCTTTGAGCTCAGCCATGCCCTGATCCAGCTCTGTGGTGACTCGTGCCTGGTATTGAGCATCGGTCTCTAAGACCACCGTTGTTGGCGGTGAAGAAGTCCGCGTAGAAGTAAGGGGCATTAGGCTCAATTGTGATTGACTGGGCGGGGGACCGGTAGGCAGTAGTCGTAGTGTCCATCCGCACCAGCATGGAAGGCGACCTCCCAGGTGCCCGAGGCAACCATGGATTGGAGTTGAGTCCAGGTCACGTTGAACTCATCGCCGTTGTCAATGAATCCCGTCACAATGAACGCCACCATCGTGTAGCCGTTGGACTGCAGCACGGTCGTCATCTGCATGGTACTCGCGTCACCATCGTCATCCGTGAGGAGGATGGGCTTGCTGGGCAGAACGGGATTCTTCCCCGCCTCCCAGTCGAGGTACTGTTGCAACGTGATTGAGTGGTAGCCGGCATCGTGCAACGCCGTCATGTCCGCCGTGAAAGTGGACAGCGGCATGTCGTACGGGAAATTGGCGGGGTCGGTCCCGATCCCATGGAAGGAGATGACAGGGATTGCCGTGGGTGTCACCACCGTGTTCGCGACGGTGACCGGCACGGGCGCCGAGGTCGCCGTATTCCCGGCTCCATCTTTGGCAATGGCTGTGAGCGTGTGCTGGATGTTTGACACGCTCGTGGTGTTCCAAGAGAACGTGTAGGGCGCCGCCGTGACCGTCGCGAGGGGCTGGCCATCGAGCAAGAACTGGACACTGGCGATGCCGCTTTGGGTGTCACTCGCGTTGGCGGTGAGGATCTGCGTCCCGGAAACCGATGAGGCCAGGGAGGCGAGGCTCACGGTCGGTGGTGTAGTGTCGAGTACGGTGACCGGCACGGGCGCCGAGGTCGCCGTATTCCCGGCTCCATCTTTGGCAATGGCTGTGAGCGCGTGCTGGCTGTTTGACACGCTCGTGGTGTTCCAAGAGAACGTGTAGGGCGCCGCCGTGACCGTCGCGAGGGGCTGGCCATCGAGCAAGAACTGGACACTGGCGATGCCGCTTTGGGTGTCACTCGCGTTGGCGGTGAGGATCTGCGTCCCGGAAACCGATGAGGGCAGGGAGGCGAGGCTCACGGTCGGCGGTGTGTCGAGTACGGTGACCGGCACGGGCGCCGAGGTCGCCGTCTTCCCGGCTCCATCTGTGGCAATGGCTGTGAGCGTGTGCTGGATGGGTGACACGCTCGTGGTGTTCCAAGAGAACGTGTAGGGCGCCGCCGTGACCGTCGCGAGGGGCTGGCCATCGACGAGGAACTGGACACTGGCGATGCCGCTTTGGGTGTCACTCGCGTTGGCGGTGAGGATCTGCGTCCCGGAAACCGATGAGGGCAGGGAGGCGAGGCTCACGGTCGGCGGTGTGTCGAGTACGGTGACCGTCACGGGCGCCGAGGTCGCCGTCTTCCCGGCTCCATCTGTGGCAATGGCTGTGAGCGTGTGCTGGATGGGTGACACGCTCGTGGTGTTCCAAGAGAACGTGTAGGGCGCCGCCGTGACCGTCGCGAGGGGCTTGCCATCGACGAGGAACTGGACGCTGGCGATGCCGCTTTGGGTGTCACTCGCGTTGGCGGTGAGGGTCTGCGTCCCGGAAACCGAGGGGGGCAGGGAGGCGAGGCTCACGGTCGGCGGTGTGTCGAGTACGGTGGTTGACATAACCGCTGACGTTCTTACGTTCCCGGCCACGTCTCGGGCGACGGCCGTGAGGCTGTGCGGCCCAGGCGACTCCTTGGTCGTGTCCCACCAGATTGTGTAGGGCGCTGTCGTGGCTATCCCGAGGGACTTGTAGCCATCGAGCAAGAACTGGACACTGGCGATGCCGCCTCCTTTGGTATCGCTGGCGACCGCCGTGAGGGGTTGCACCCCGGAAACCGAGCGGGGCGGAGGATTGAGGGTCACGCTCGGTGGCGTCTTATCGAGTACAAATTTTACTACCACCGGCGCTGACGTTCTCACGTGCCCGGCCCCGTCCCGGGCGACCACTTTAAATGTGTGTAGCCCGGAAAGGTTTTTGGTGTTCAAGGAGATGGAGTAGGGCGCTGTCGTGGTTTTTCCGATCGACCTGCCATCGACGAAGAACTGGACACTGGCGATGCCGCTTTGGGTGTCGCTGGCGTTGGCGGTGAGGGTCAACGTCGAGGAAGTGGGATTGGTGTAAACAGTGGAACGATTTTGCGGTATCACGAGGTTCACGATCGGCCGCGTGATGTGTGTCGTGGGCGGCAGTATCCGACGCGGGGTTGGTGAGAGCAAGATAAGCTCTTCCAGCGATTCCAGAGCAGGGCTCCACGAAGTGGTAGAGCGACGTTTCTTTTGATCGCGTTTTCCCCGGTTAAAGCGAAGGAACGAAAGCATGGATTTCTCCCGAATGAAAGAATTTGTGGTGACGAAGTAAGGACTGAGGCACTCCGCCCGCCGGGTTGGGCGGGCGGAATCGTTCAGGTTTGCCAGGAGCACGTCGGGCGAGGCAATGCTTACGCACCTCGCGCGAATGCAGGATCGCTCAGGGCCGCCAGGAGCGTGCTGGTCGAGGTGTCGCTATGCACCTCAAAGCGGTATTGGTGGTGGTTGTTGTCGACACTGTTGGGATAGCTATTGTCCTCCACGAACACGAGCGTGAAGCGAGTGGCGAAGATGGAATTCAGGTCACACGTACTGGAACGTGTCCAGCCCGCTTGGGGATTGGGGCGACGTACCTGCCGGCGTGGTGACGGTGATGTGCACATAACCGGGGCTACCTGCTGGGCTGACGGCAGTGATCACAGTGCCAGTCGAGTCGACGGTGTAGCTCGTGGCGTTCACGGTACCAAACTGCACCGCCGTGGCGCCGGTGAAGTTGGTTCCGTTGATCGTCACCGTGGTGCCGCCCGCGGCGGGGCCGTTGACGGGGGAGGCGAGGCTCGTTACACTCGGCGCCCCGGTGGTCGCGGCGAGGTACTGCGAACGTGTCTAGCCCGCTTGGGGATTGGGGCGACGTACCTGCCGGCGTGGTGACGGTGATGTGCACATAACCGGGGCTACCTGCTGGGCTGACGGCAGTGATCACAGTGCCAGTCGAGTCGACGGTGTAGCTCGTGGCGTTCACGGTACCAAACTGCACCGCCGTGGCGCCGGTGAAGTTGGTTCCGTTGATCGTCACCGTGGTGCCGCCCGCGGCGGGGCCGTTGACGGGGGAGGCGATGCTCGTTACACTCGGCGCCCCGGTGGTCGCGGCGAGCGTACTCGAACGTGTCTAGCCCGCTTGGGGATTGGGGCGACGTACCTGCCGGCGTGGTGACGGTGATGTGCACATAACCGGGGCTACCTGCTGGGCTGACGGCAGTGATCACAGTGCCAGTCGAGTCGACGGTGTAGCTCGTGGCGTTCACGGCACCAAACTGCACCGCCGTGGCGCCGGTGAAGTTGGTTCCGTTGATCGTCACCGTGGTGCCGCCCGCGGCGGGGCCGTTGCGGTGGCGGCTGAGGCCCGTTATACTCGGCGCCGCGGTGGCCGCGGTGACGGTAATGCTACTCGTCGCCGACGTCAGGGGGCTGCTGGAGGCGGTGAGGGTGTAGCCCGTGCCGGCCGTGTTGATGGTCAGGCCGGTGAAGGTGGCCACGCCGTTGACGGCGGTGCCGGTCACGGTGCCGCCGAGCACGGCGCCGCTGGTCCCGCCGGACAGGGCGAGGGTCACCGGGCCGGTGTAGGTCGCTGGCGATGTTGCCCGAGCTGTCCTCGGCGGTGACGGTGAGGCCGAAGGAGGCGTTCGCGGTGACGCTGGCGGGGGGCGTCGTCGTGTCCACGAGCTTGGTGGCGGTGACGGCCGTCGTGTTCTCAACGGTGACCGTCACGGGCGCCGAGGTCGCCGTATTCCCGGCTCCATCTGTGGCAATGGCTGTGAGCGTGTGCTGGCTGTTTGACACGCTCGTGGTGTTCCAAGAGAACGTGTAGGGCGCCGCCGTGACCGTCGCGAGGGGCTGGCCATCGAGCAAGAACTGGACACTGGCGATGCCGCTTTGGGTGTCACTCGCGTTGGCGGTGAGGGTCTGCGTCCCGGAAACCGATGAGGCCAGGGAGGCGAGGCTCACGGTCGGCGGTGTGTCGAGTACGGTGACCGTCACGGGCGCCGAGGTCGCCGTCTTCCCGGCTCCATCTGTGGCAATGGCTGTGAGCGCGTGCTGGATGGGTGACACGCTCGTGGTGTTCCAAGAGAACGTGTAGGGCGCCGCCGTGACCGTCGCGAGGGGCTGGCCATCGACGAGGAACTGGACACTGGCGATGCCGCTTTGGGTGTCACTCGCGTTGGCGGTGAGGATCTGCGTCCCGGAAACCGATGGGGCAGGGAGGCGAGGCTCACGGTCGGCGGTGTGTCGAGTACGGTGACCGTCACGGGCGCCGAGGTCGCCGTCTTCCCGGCTCCATCTGTGGCAATGGCTGTGAGCGTGTGCTGGATGGGTGACACGCTCGTGGTGTTCCAAGAGAACGAGTAGGGCGCCGCCGTGACCGTCGCGAGGGGCTTGCCATCGACGAGGAACTGGACGCTGGCGATGCCGCTTTGGGTGTCACTCGCGTTGGCGGTGAGGATCTGCGTCCCGGAAACCGAGGGGGGCAGGGAGGCGAGGCTCACGGTCGGCGGTGTGTCGAGTACGGTGGTTGACATAACCGCTGACGTTCTTACGTTCCCGGCCACGTCTCGGGCGACGGCCGTGAGGCTGTGCGGCCCAGGCGACTCCTTGGTCGTGTCCCACCAGATTGTGTAGGGCGCTGTCGTGGCTATCCCGAGGGACTTGTAGCCATCGAGCAAGAACTGGACACTGGCGATGCCGCCTCCTTTGGTATCGCTGGCGACCGCCGTGAGGGGTTGCACCCCGGAAACCGAGCGGGGCGGAGGATTGAGGGTCACGCTCGGTGGCGTCTTATCGAGTACAAATTTTACTACCACCGGCGCTGACGTTCTCACGTTCCCGGCCCCGTCCCGGGCGACCACTTTAATTGTGTGTCGCCCGGAAATGTTTTTGGTGTTCCAGGAGATGGAGTAGGGCGCTGTCGTGGTTTTTGCGATCGACCTGCCATCGACGAAGAACTGGACACTGGCGATGCCGCTTTGGGTGTCGCTGGCGTTGGCGGTGAGGGTCAACGTCGAGGAAGTGGGATTGGTGTAAACAGTGGAACGATTTTGCGGTATCACGAGGTTCACGATCGGCCGCGTGATGTCTCTCGTGGGCGGCAGTATCCGACGCGGGGTTGGTGAGAGCAGGATAAGCTCTTCCAGCGATTCCAGAGCAGGGCTCCACGAAGTGGTAGAGCGACGTCTCTTTTGATCGCGTTTTCCCCGGTTAAAGCGAAGGAACGAAAGCATGGTTTTTTCTCCCGAATGAAAGAATTTGTGGTGGCGAAGTAAGGACTGAGGCACTCCGCCAGGCCCTCAGGGAGCCAGGAGACACTCACGTGCGTAAAAGATCGGAGCGCCAGGATGCGGATATCATGAACGCCTTTGCGGTTGATTATCGCCTACTATTCTGACGGTGGAGGCGATGCCGGAGGTGCGGTGATGCGACGCTGTCGCATGAGATAGCGAATCACTGTGGGTCTACGGTTACGGTGTCAGCTATTCCTCCTCTTGGAATACGTGGGGGAATCGAATTTGACGTTTTTGGCAAACTACCAAGACCGGTGCTCATTCGACCGTAACGCACTTGGCGAGGTTGCGCGGCTTGTCGATGTCACAACCCCGAAGGTGCGCCACGTGGTAGGCCAGCAGTTGCAGGGGTACCACCGCCAGCAGTGGTTGCACCACCTCCGGTACGTCCGGGATCGGAAGGAACACGTCACACAGCGATGAAAGCACCTCGTCCCCCTCCGTCCCCACGGCTATAACCGGGCCGTTGCGCGCCCGCACCTCTTCGACGTTGCTCATCGTCTTAGCGTGCAGCGTGCAACGAGGTGCCACGAAAACACTCGGCGTATCGCGATCAACTAGGGCGATAGGACCGTGCTTCATCTCAGCCGTCGGGTACCCCTCCGCGTGCAGGTAGCTGATCTCCTTGAGCTTCAGGCGCCTTCGAGAGCAACGGGGTAATGCAGGTCGCGGCCGAGGTAGAGGGCGCTCCGCGCGTGGACGATCCGCTCGGCGGCCTGGGCGATCAGGGGCTCGGTCGCCAGGACGCGGCTCAGCGCCTCGGGGACGGACTCGATCGCGTCGAGGACGGCCAGGCCGTCGGTGAACGCCATGTACCGGAGCCGGCCGAGGTAAAGCGCGAGCATGGTCAGCACCGTGACCTGTGCGGTGAACGCCTTGGTGCTGGCGACGCCGACCTCCGGGCCGGCGTGGAGGTAGATGCCGCCGTCGGCCTCGCGGGCGATCGTGCTGCCGACGGCGTTGACGATGGCGAGCGTCAGGTATCCCAGGCGTTTCGCCTCGCGCAGGGCACCCAGGGTATCGGCCGTCTCGCCCGACTGGCTCAGGACGAAGATGAGCGTCCGCTCGTCGAGCGGGGCGTTGCGGTAGCGGAACTCGCTGGCGTATTCAACCTCGACCGGCAGGTTGGCTAGCCGCTCGATGAGGTACTCGCCCACGAGCGCGGCGTGCCAGCTCGTGCCGCAGGCGGCGAAGACGATCCGTCGGACGCGGCGGAGCTGCCGGGCGGTCAGGTTCAGGCCGCCGAAGACGGCGGTCGCCTCGGCGCGTCGGAGGCGGCCCTGGCAGGTGTTGCGCACGGTATCGGGCTGCTCGCGGATCTCCTTGAGCATGTAGTGCGCGTGGCCGCCCAGCTCGACGGCATCGGGCTTCCAGTCGAGGTGGTCGATCCGGGGGGTGATCGACCCGCATTCGCGGTGGCGGATCTCGAAATCGTCGGGCGTGAGCCGGACGACCTCGCCGTCTTGCAGGTAGACGACCCGCTTGGTGCGCTGGACGAGTGCGACGGGGTCGCTGGCCAGCAGGTGCTCGCCGTCGCCCAGGCCGACCACGAGCGGGCTGCCGAGCCGGGCGCCGACGACCTGGCCGGGGCGACGGGGACTGATGACGCCCAGGCCGTAGGTCCCTTCCAGCCGGGGAAGGGCCCGCTGCAGGGCGGCGAACAGGTCGTCGCCGTCGCCCAGCTCCCGCGCAATCAGGTGGGCGATCACCTCGGTGTCGGTCTGGCTGACGAAGTGGAAGCCGTCGGCCTCCAGCTCGCGTCGCAGGGCGACATGGTTCTCGATCACGCCGTTATGGACGACCGCGACCGAGGCGTTGCGGCCGCCAACGTGCGGATGGGCGTTGCGGTCGGTCGCCGCCCCGTGGGTCGCCCAGCGAGTGTGTCCGATGCCGCAGCAGCCGGGGTCCAACTCGCAGCCGAGGTCCTCCTCAAGCATGCGGACCCGGCCGGCGCGCTTGTGAACGACCAAGCCGTGGCCGTTCAGAGTGGCGATGCCGGCACTGTCATATCCGCGGTACTCCAAGCGGTGCAGGCCAGACAGCAGGACCGGGCAAGCTTGATTCCCCCCGGTGTATCCAACTATCCCACACATTATCATCTCCTTATTTTGTAAGATATAATAGTATTATGATAAGCCGTGGCTTCACGACTTCGGGCGGTTGCTCGTCGGCAAGGACCGAGATCCGGCCATCCATCAGGCGTTTCTCACCCTCGGTTGCGTGATGATCTGCTCGAGGCTCCTGTGCTAGATCCCAATTCTGTTAGGGCCTCTTAATGAATCAATTCGGCGACGCCATCTGCGTACTCTGCTCACCTGTCCCGAGGCGAGCGGGCCTCATGGAAAGCCAGTTGTTGTTGCGGTTATCGCGCACTCGCTGGAAGGCGCGCTCGCGTTCCAGCCGCGTCTGCTCGTATAGGTCGCGGTAGAGTTGCTCCTCTCCCGGTGTGAACGCTTGGCCGCGGCGGCCTTTGACGATCTGCGCCGTGGCGAACATCTGCTCCAGCGGGAACCCAGGCGCCACCCGCCCGTACAACACCGCCGCGAAGCTCGGCACGTGCTTCGGCAACAGCGGGCCGGCCGGCAGCACGTTGCACATCACCCCGATCGACGTGCCCGTGTTCAGCATGCTGCCTATCCCGGTACGGGTGTGGTCGCCGATAAAGCAGCCGACCTTCGCCTGCCCGGTAGCGATCGGATCGCCGTGCAGAGGCACAGTCACCTCGCCGTAGTCATTGCGCAGGTCGCTGTTGGAGGTGATGGCGCCGAGGTTGACCCACGCGCCGACGTAGGCGTGGCCCAAGAACCCCTCGTGGTACTTGTTGGAGTAGCCGTGCACGATGCTGGCTTCGACCTCGCCGCCGATGCGGCAGTTGGACCCGATCGTCACGCCGCCGCGAAGGTTAGCGCGAAACAGGTGGGTATCGCGTCCGATGTAGCAGGGTCCCTCAACTCGGGTGAAGGATTGGACCCAGACACCGGACTCGACGGTGATGGGGCCGCCGGTGGTGTCGAAGACGGTGTAGGGATCTATCCGTGCTTCCTCGTGGATCAGCAGCCGCTCCGCGGGCCCAACGAGGGCGAGGTTTTGCCGATGGGGGCAGTTCTGACCCACCCGGCCGCCGGTGGCGAAGTCGCGGGCCAAGTGGTCGGCATTCTTGGCGACAAGGTCCCACGGCCGAGTAATCCACTCTCCCCCTATCTCGAAGCACTTGACCTTAGACGCCACCTCATCGAACCAAGAATCGACATCGAGAAGGTCGAGGGCGATGGCTTGCCCAGGACCGACCCAGGCGCAAGCAGGCTGACCGCAGCAGAGGCCCACCTGAGGGCTGCGGATGTCCGGGGCTTGGAAGTTGCCTGGGGGGACCCAGCGGCAGTTGACAACGAGCACGGGCCCGCGACCTAACCAGTCGCGGTCGTTGATGGCAGCGTTCGGGTCGCGCTCTCGTAGGACGGCCGCCAGGTGTGGCCGGACAATTGACCCACGCAACACGGGGCTCCGGTCACAACCGAAGGTCCGAGCGATTTTGTCCTCTAGTGAACTCGCACCCAGAATCAGTTCAAAGGCGGGTCGGGTCAGGGCCAGGGGTTCTAAATCAGTAACCGCCTTGTCCTCTACGATGCAGACACGCATTAATGTCTCCTTTGCAGATTGTCTCTATAAGATGCCAACGGGTGCACCTGGCCGGAATTACCAGCGCATCCCGACACCACGAATCTCATCAGGAAGGCGATAACCGAACCGCTATTAGCATAAGTGATGATAGAAATCATGAAATGGAGAACTAGTAGGACCTTCAAAGTTGCCTTGTGAAAAGCCGCGAAGAAGCGACCGCATTAACGTTGAGGAGCATGAAAGTGAGAAACCAACCCAGCAGAGGGCTAGCCACACCAGAGCTAGCCAGCCATGAACTGAGGATATACAAAAAATACCATGCAGAAGATGTTCACTACTGGGAGGAACGAGAACTCGAGTAAATATGTCAGGCGATTACCAGGCGATAAGCCTCAGGGAGAGCATCTCAGGGCTTAACCGCGCCCGACGGAAGAACTTGCAGTAGGACCTGGATGGACCCCCGCTGCCAGCGATAACGCTGATTGAGGAGCCGGAACGGCGTCTCTGGGGCCTTGGTATGGGAGATGGCCCCAGGCTCATAGACGATCCGGCCGCCCAGGGAAAGGATCGTGAGTGAGAGGTCGAAGTCCTCGGCAAAGGTGTCTTCCTCGTAAGGGTCCGGCCACGTGGCCAGGCCGATCGGGGACCGCTGCCATGCCATATCGGATGAAGACCTCTTCGAGCACGCTGCGCCGGAACAGACCGATCGGCCCAGGGACGACGAGGACCGTCCCGGAGAAGCTCTGGGCCATGCGCATCAAGCCATAGCCCACGAGGTACTCGAGCGGCTTGAAGTCGCGTCAAGACATTGACCCGGTTGCGGACTTGGACTTGGCCGGCGACGCACGCTACCCGGGGATCGCTTAGCCGGGCCACAAGCCGGTGCAGCGACCCGGGAGCTAGCCTCGAGTCGGCGTCAACGCAGAGGACGAACTCACCGGTGGATCGCTGGAAAGCGAGGTTGAGGGCGCTCCACTTGCCGCCGTTCGGCTTACTATGCACACGGACCGTGCAGTTCCCGTGCCTCCCCTCGAACTTCCTCGCCAGCGCCAGCGTGTCGTCACTCGAGCCGTCATCCACAACGATGACCTCGTAGCAGGGATAGCTTTCCTCGAGGAGCGACTCCAGAGCCGCCTCGATGGTTTCTCCCTCGTTGTAGGCCGGGACAAGAATAGAGACACGGGGCCAGTGGATGGAGGACAGGAGGCCGGCTGGTCGCGCCGATACGCCGCAAATGCCATAGCGAAGCAGGCGCACCACCGTAGTCCCCACAAATACCATCACGAGCGCGAGGAAGGTGGAGAACACGGCACCGAGCCATCTGCCCTCCTCAGCGGCCGAGCTCGACCAGTCGAGGAGCTCAAGGGGGAGATAGATGAACAAAGGGACGGCGAGGACGGCCGCGGTCGCAGCCGGCAACCACACGAGCGGCCCCGAGGGACCGGCGTATGAGGACGTTCCTTGGGCGGCGGGGCCTCTCGTGGCCCCCTCGCCCAGAACAAGGCCGTTGGTACTCATCGCAATGTCCTAATCGTCACGGTTTCACCGGATGAAAAGCATCGCGGCCGTTGGTTTCGGCCGAGAATCGATCCAAGCGTTCGCCCGCATCCCCTGTCTCAGCCGTTGCGGATGCTCTTCGGGTGAGGAAAAGAACCTGGGTCGGTGGGCCAAGGTGATTCATCTGGGGGAGGAGGCACTCGGCGCGATCACTCGCAGGATCTTTATCAAGTGCTCGAGCACCTCGGGAGAGGGGGGCCCCTCGGGCACGTCGTCCCCCTGGTCAGGGCCCGGAGAGGGACCGTTCACGAGACTCTCCAGATGATCGCCTAGGCCTTCATGGCCCAGACCTGAGGACAGAGACTGGGCGGCACGCTCGTGGTGTCGGTCCAGGGCCCACTCGATGGCGGCGAGGAGGTCTGGGTCCAGATGTCGCCGGATGATGGCCTCGCGAAGCTGGGAGCCGAGCAGGCGATGTACGGCTCCCAGCGATCCGAACTCTCCCATAGCCACATCCCGGCAGGTTGCCGAGATCGCGCGGCGGTTCGCTTCCCCGGCGGGGACACCGGTCGGCTTCCCATTGACCTCGGCACACTCTAGCGGCCGGCCCGACGGCTTAATCGCCTCCGGTAAGGATCGCTTCCGTAAGAGCCGGAGGAGCGTTCCTAGCCATCCCACGGAGCCGATGGCGGAGAGCGTGGCTCCGAGGTCGAAGAGGGGGAGAATGTAAAGTGGTGGAGACCAGAGGAGTCGCGCCTTGACCGTCTTGTTTGAAGCCAGATCACGAACTGCCTCCGCCGGGGGATTGCAGGCCAATTCGCCCACAACAAACCCCGGATCGTGTTTCAACTCACACTGACGAATCAAGCACCCCGGAAAACGACGTTGGACGTCCTGCCAGACCATTTCGAGAATGACAGGTCCCGCCTTTTCCAAAGCACTTGCCTCAAAGGAGGCGAGACGAACACGAAGTCGGAGACCTTCCGCTGGAGCGAGCACTAACAAGGGATTATCGGTGAGTGCCGTGCTCGGAGACGGGTTGCGGTAAACAAGATGGCCACTGAATGGGACCTTTATCGTCAGAGTGTGTTCTAAACCCGATAGCTGTGCATCACACTGCTGGATTTGATACTCGATCTCCTGGAGCTGCTCTTGTTTCTGACGCTCGGCACGGGATAGGTCGGCGGCGAGTTGGACTTTCACAGTCTGCTCTTCCGTGCGGATGGCGGTCAGTCTCTCTTGAGCTTGGGCAATCTCCCGGTCGAGGGCATTTACTTGGGTTAAGGCTACGTCTTCCAATATGGGGTAGCTTTTCCGGATTTCCGTTTTCTCTCGTTCTACATTCTTCAAGCGGCCTTGCAGCTTCACGACCTCGGTATCGAGGACCTCCAACTCTCGACACTGAGTAATATATTCAATCTCTGAAATGACGTGTCTTCGGTGAAGCGCATCCGTCGACGCTAATTGCTGCTTGCACAGTCGTCGCCGGGTGACCGCCTGCTCAAGCTCGCTATGGAGGTGGTCGAGTTCTCCGTCGAGCTTGATGATCCGTTCGTCTCGAGTTACACCGCCGCGGGACAGTTCGCGTGCCACCAGGTCCCTTGGGGGAATGAGCTGATCGAGCAAGGTCCGAAGATGCCGCTGCTCAGTATTTAGCTCCTGTTGGCGCCGGGTGATCTCAGGGTCCGGGGCGAGTGGACGGTAGGCAATAATCCGCCTCTCGGCTTCGTGAGCCTCTCGACGGTGCACAAGGACTGCAATCTCAGCCTCGCGCTCTGGTGAGCGGAATCGCGCAAGAATGGTACCGGCCGCCGGGACCTCCTCCCGCGTGAGGTAGTCCACCTTAAAGCCTTCACGCCCCCGGAGAGTGAAGAGTCCCTCCCCCGTCAACAGCCCCTCCCGTTTGACGATCACACGAGAGGCGACTGCAAGAGCCATGCACAGGAATCCAAGGCCCAAAAGGACTATAAACCATCGAGCGAGCCTATGGGCAAGGCCCGTATGCGACGGTAGGCCGGCCGAAAGACGTGCATTCCTCATCCTCCAGACATGTATGGCACAGGAGGCGGAATAGGCCCCAAACCCGATCACCCCGCAGAGGATGGCGCAACCCAGTAGTGTTTCAGGTTCCATCTCTATCCTTCCCGTTGTTTCGCTCGCTCTCCGACCATTGATCGAGGAAATAAATCGTAGCGCAGTTAGCCGGCAAGGCGTGAGCGGACGATCCACTCACCCCTCTCCGTGGAATGGTGATCCGAGGACGGTGGTGACTACATTCTGGGACGTAGCGATCGCCGTGAAACGGAGATCTACCTGATGAAGCTCCCCCCATCATGCGCGAAGGAGCTCTATTTCCTTCGTATCCCGAATTCGTCACCTTATGGGCTTCTGGCTCCGAGTAATTAATTGCCCTCCCTCGAAGGGCCTTCGGCTGTCATAGCCGCCTGAGATTCGCCAGTTGCTACAATAAAGACTTACGATTGTGGATGTCAACAAGAGAGATTGGCGCGATGTGAGCAGCGGTGATTCGATGTGTTTTTTAATAAGCAATTTTTGGTTTGATCAATACAAAACAATACCGCTTCTGCAACCGAGTATCTCTCAATCTCGAACTCGTCCTCGGCCGAGAGAAACCAATGGTTCTCGAAGTGTTGCTATGCATCGCGGCGGTGTCTGAATACGCTTTGTGAAGAGTTATTAAGCCGCAGAAATTTTCCAAAAAAGGCATGCATGCAATAAACTGTATGTTTTTTTAATGTTTCAAAAACTACTCATTGTGTCTAATCCAGGCATCAACATTGTCTAGTCCAGGCATCAACCAAGCGTCACCCCAGGCCATTTGAGGCCGGAAGGCTCAAAGGCGAGACTGTAGCACCATTATCAGGTTAATGCGGTTATCCTACCCGCGCGTAGTGCCGTGTTAGTGAGGTGAACCCCTAAAACTGGACCACTCGGGATGTTAAACTGATTTTCGATAGTATACAGCCATAACTTCTTGTAGTGTAATCATGTGCAACTCTACATTAGCGGCGTGGCAGTAGGCCCCGACTCCTGGCTATTGGGAGGCAGCGCGACTCGTTGAACGGTGGGCGGTACGGCCACTCCTGCGGCCTGGAAGACTAAACCACAGGTTCCCTGGACCTCGCTCCGCAGCAGGAAGCGCTTGCCGTCCTGCTCTACCTCGGCCATCTGCAAGCGGTCCAGGTCCCCGATCACATCCGCCCACTCCAACTCGTCATCGTGCTTGGCCAACCGCGCCTCCAACTCAGAGGACCAGCCATACTGCCTCCTGGTATGTGGCCAATCTGGGAGAGAAATCTTCCCGGAGCCATTTCCTGACTTCCGCGCGAGAATCGGGGCTGTTCGGCCAGCCCTCGTGCGGAGGTCCATCCCATGACTGTTTCTGCCCGATCCCGGCGCCGTCGCGGGCGACGCCGGCATGAGGTCCACAAGCCCGCAGGGGCCCTGCACCCGCGCGTCGAGCGGGTCGGCCCCCAGCACTTCGGCGTCGTCAGCGTCGACTGCGCCAAGGCCCGGTCCAAGTGGATGCTCGCCGACTTCTTCGGCAACGTCCTGATCGAGCCCGTCGAGGTCCCCCACACCAAGGCCGGGTTCCGCGCCGCCGTCGAACGGCTCCGACAGGCCGTCCACGACCACCGGCTCGACGACCTTGTCGTCGCGGTCGAGCGGACCGGCCGTTACCACCAGCCGGTCAAGCGCGCGTTCGCCGACGCCAGGTTCGAGGTCCGCACCGTCCACCCGTTCGCGACCAAGCAGTTCCGCCTGCCGGCCGACCCGGGCAACAAGACCGACGACACCGACCTCAGCGCCATCCACAGGGCCGCGGTCAACGGCTTCGGGCTGACCGAGCGGCTGTTGGACGACCTCAGCCTCCGGCTTCGGTCGCTGGCCCGGTACCGCCGCGACCTGGTCCGCAAGGGCTCGGCCCTGAAGAACCAGATCCACGAGCACCTCGAGATGCTGATGCCCGGCTACGCGGGTTGTTTCGAGGATGTATTTATCAGCAACATTGCCATACCGATCGCCCGCCGGACCGGGTCACCGGAGGCGGTGCGGGGGGGTACGACCTCGGATTGATGTTGCTTCGCCACTCTCTCACTTCACTCCTCATGCAGCAACTGGGAATCCATAACGGTCGATCTTGCTCCAGAACTGCGACCAACGCTCCGTCGTGTACGTCAGGCATCGCACGCTCAACACCGCCGCCGCTCCCGGTCCCTTCCACTTCATCCCCGAGCCACACAACCGCTGTTTCACCAGAACCTTGCACGCCGCCTCCGTCACGCCCGAACCGATCGGCAAGCTCGCCTCAACCCACGTGGCGTAGTCCATCCGGCCCTTCTTGTTCTGGTTGCCGAAGTAGCTGATCGCCTTCTCCACATCCTCGTGACCATTCGCCCTGCGGCTCACCGTGGCGAGCTTCTTCAACTCCTTCAGGATCGCACCCGCCGCTCCCGACTCGTGCTTCAACTGATGGCAGCGGTCCTCCAGCCATCGCTCCTTCTCACTCGGCTTCCCCGTAATCAGCACATCCGCCGCATCGGACAGGTATTCGGCGGCATGGTAGAAATCGACGATCTGGGTCTCCGTCCTCGGCTCCAGGAAGTCCCAGTTCCCCCGCGCCCCGTCAGCGATCCCCACATAACGGGCCCCGGGGTACGCCGCCTTGACCCGCTCGACCTCCCGGTCCATCCGGTCCAGGAACGTCGCCTTGCCATACTCCGGCGTCGCTGCCATGTAGATGGTGTGCTGTCGCTCCCCGGCCCGGTCGTAGAAGCCGATCGTGCCGACCATCGCCTCCCGCCACCCATCCTCACACATCAAGAGGCACGTCCCGTCCAGCCCCAGACTGATCGTCGTGACCGGGTGCTCCATCTCGGGCAGGGCATATTCCCACGACTCCTCCTGGGCCAGTGCCACGGTGGCCACGGCGTCGGCCACGTTCTGGACGAACGAGCGGGCCACCTTCCGGCCGTGGTTCTCCTCCAGGTCGAGGATCACTCGTCCCGAGCCGAACTCGGCATACTTGTGGGCGATCATCTTGGCGAACCGGGGGGTGGAACTGGTGACGATGCGGGCCTCCCGGTCGAGCGGGCAGTAGGTCTTACCCCCTTGCGGAATCTGGTAGACGTGGCGGGCGACGGTGGCGACGCCGTAGGGGGTCTGGTACTCCTTGGGCAACTGCCCCTTGCTGGTGAACTTGACGGGTCCGATGGTGATGGGGCGCCGTCGGTGTCGAACTGCTGCAACGCCTCCTGGGTCGCGACGACGCCCGCCTGGTTGAGCCGCTCTTGGATGGTCTGCTCGAAGTCGAGCATGGAGGAGCCGTAGGGGATCTCGACTTGGACGGTAAATGAGGTCTCGGAGCGGGCGACGATTGCAGCGGACATGGTTCGGCCTCCCTGGGTGTAAGGAGGCCAAACTCTACCAAAGGGGCCGCTCAATTGCTACATTATTCCGAGGTCGCCCGTGCGGGGTCTGGGCACCGCCGGCCTGGCCCGGCTCCTGGTCGAGGCCGGCGTGAGGTTCCGGGCTCCGACCCTGGACGGGGTCCTCGCCTGGGCCGAGGCGGCGGCGGGCGGACAGGAGCCGGCGGAGGTCCTGCGGCGCATCCTGGCCGCCCTCGATGAAGATCGTCTCATGAAAGCGCGGGAGATCGATGACGTCGAGCGGGAGCTGGCGTCGCTGCTGGCCCGGACGCCGTACGTGCTGCTGCTGAGCATGCCCGGGGTCAACGTCGTCTCGGCCGCCGAGTTCGCCGGGGAGATGGGCCCGATCGCGCACTACGCCAACGCCCGGGCGATCACGGGCCGGGCGGGGCTGTTCCCCTCGCGGTACCAGAGCGACCGAGTCGACCGTAGCGACGGCCCGCTGGTGCGCGGTGGGAACCGTTCGCTCCGCCAGGCGATCCTGATGATCGCTGATAATTTGATCCGTTGTAACGATCACTTCCGCGGGCTGGCGACCTGCTGGCGCACCGCCGGCAAGGACCCGCGGGACACGCACGTCAAGGTCGGGAGCCGGTTCTGCCGGATCGCTTACCAGATGGTGGCCGGCCTCCAGGTCTACCGCCACCCGAGCTCGCAGCAGCGCTGCTACGTCCTGCGGAAGCTGATCGACTTCCACCGCGAGCACGCGACCGCCATGCCCCAGGTGATGGCCGACCTGGACAAGGCGGCCGGGCAAGTCCCCCGCGACCAGCACCGGTCCGAGGCCGAGCCGCTGGTCGAGGTGTTGTCGCAGGCCCGCCGGGCGCGTTCCGGCGGGGTCCGGATGCTAGGCGAGATCCTGCCGGAGGTGTTAGCGAAACTGGGAGTCCATCGCGTAGAATCGAGCCCGTCAGGGGAGGCCGATCCGACATAGCCCGCTCGGGCCCTTGGGCCACGCAACGCCGTTAATGCCCACGGTGCGAAGCCGTGACAAAGCTTGGCGCTCTGCTGGATCACTCAACGCCGGATAGGGCGGTGTGGGGTCACTCCCCTGATATACCAGTATGGCGAGAAGTGATCACGAGGCAGAGAGGGCTCATGGCCTGCCCGGTCCTGGATCGCGTACCCACATGCGCCTGACCTGCTCAGGCCCGTAAAAGGTACGCGCATGCATGGCCCACCCGGTTCCCAAATGGCGGTCTTTGTCAGCAACTATTCCGGCTTTGAAAACCCGGATTTTCCGCAGCTCAGAGCCTTTGCCGGAGTTTTGGACCACCCGTCTTGATCTCACGGCTCGGCATGATCGCATAGCCTATTCAGGCTCTCCAATCCACTTCTGTTGATTCCACTTCGTGTCCTGCCAGTTTCTTATGACTCCGTTGTGTCCGCACAGAGGGCAATGCCAGGAAATCTCGTCTCGACTTGGCGGCAGAAAAGTTCGGATCGTGCCTCTGCAAGCCTTGGTCCTACAGCGGATGCCGGAGTCATCTTCGCCAGTCGGAGGAGCGCCGGTGCCTGCCTCAATGAGCAGCGTGAGAAAGCTCGCCAGTTTGCGGGCCGGGCCGGGCATCGGCGCCACTTCGCCGGTTTCATCGAGGTAGTGCGTGATGTCCGTCACATACGTGCCCCGTCCTGTCGCTGCGGCATGCGACAGCCGTTGCTCGCCGGCATTGCGCGCGTTCCCTTGAGGAACGCGGGTGAGCGTGAAAGTCACTTGCCCGAAGGGACTATCACTCCTCTGGGGGTAACGCACGTCACTCAGTACGTAGCAACCTACCGAGCGGCCGCTGACCGAGATCTCGACGGGGGTATTCACGTCCTGAGGAAGGATGCCGATTCGATAGAGTTCTACACTCAGATACGCTGGAATAATCAAGTATATCGCGCTATCTTCTTGCGAGAAACGGATCTCACTCATGGGGTAAATCAGATAGGACGGGGTACCGCTGCCGTAAGGCTCCAATGGCATGCGCACCTCGTCCAGCCTGGTTCCGTTGATTGCGATGATTCTTGGCATTTCCTCGTTACCTTCCCTCACGCTTTGGGAGCCACCTTCGGGGACGTGAGTTCATCGGGCAATGGTGGGTCCCACCAACCATGTTTCGTCTGCCGTATGCGGCGGAGGCGGTCAAGCTCATCGATGTCGGCCCAGCAGATGAGGCGCCCGCGGTAGCCGGGTACCTGACGAACCACGCGCACCCAACCGCGCTTGATCCAACTGAACAGGGTGTTCTTCGCCATCTCCAGTTCCGCAGCCAGATCGATGACGAGCCACTCGTTCTCGCACAGGGCTTTCCTGGGGGCGTGGGCCCTCTCCCCGGGACGTTGCTTTTTCAGCTTCCACACCAGCCGGCTGACGAGATCACTGTGGAATTTCTCGGCTCGTTTCGCAGGCCAGAATCCCTCTTCGTTAAGCTGTGCGGCGATCTTGGCAAACGACCAGCCTTGGCCGCGCAACTCCTCGATTCGGCCGACCATTCTCTCGTAGTCAGCCATTTGATCGTATCGGAGCACGGGTCGGATGAGTTCGTACTGGCTTGTGAAGCCACCCGCCCAGCATAACGTCACATCGGCGCGGTCGGTTGATCCTTGCACGTTGACAATGACCTGTTCGAGCAATAAGCGGATAATCCGCTGCCGATCTGAAGGCGTGGTCGTCGACGCATGCCACAAAGCGGGGAGATTCTTCGAGAGGGGTGTGACCTCGGATGTATGTAGTGTCAGGCCGCAATCGGGAACCCATACTGGTCGATCTTGGCCCAGAACTGTGACCAACGCTCGGCCGTGTACGTCAGGCACCGCACACTCAACACCGCCGCCGCACCCGGCTCCTTCCACCTCATCCCCGACCCGCACAGCCGCTGCTTGACCAACACCTTGCACGCGGCTTCCGTCACTCCGCTGCCGATGGGGATCTTCCCTGCCACCAGCGGGGCGTAGTTCATCCGGCCGGCCTTGCTCTGATTGGTGAAGTATGTGATCGCCGCCCCGACCTCTGGCTGATCCGGAGCGACCCCCTTCTCAGCCGCCAGCCGCTTCAGGTCCCGGACCAACTGGCGGGCGGCCCCCGGCTCATGCTTCAGCCGGTGGCAACTCGACTCCAGCCACGGCCGCTTCGCCCCAGGCGATCCAGCGAAGAGGACATCGGCGGCATCGCCCAGGTACTCGGCGGCATGCCAGAAGTCGATCACCTGGACCTCGGTATGCCGGGAGAGGAACTCCCAGTTCCCCTTCGCCCCATCGGCTAAGCCCACGTACCGGGCCCGCGGGTACGCCACCTTGATCCGGGCGATCTCCCGCTCCAAGCGGTCCAGGAACGTCGCCTTGCCGTACTCCGGGGTCGCCGCCAGGTAGATCGTATGCTGGCGTCGCCGTTCCGGTCGTACAGGCCAATTGTGCCGACCATTGTTTCCCGCCACCCGTCCTCACACATCAGTAGGCAGGTCCCATCCATGCCGATGGTGATGGTGGCCGTCGGCTCCTCCAACGCGGGCAGGGCGTACTCCCAGGTCTCCTCCTGGGCCAACGCCACGGCGGCCACGGCGTCGGCGACGTTCTGGACGAACGACCGGGCCACCGTACGGCCGTGGTTCTCCCGCAGGTCCTCGATCACCCGAGAGGAGCCGAACTCGGCATACTTGTGCGAGATCATCTTGGCGAACCGGGGAGTAGAACTGCCGACGATGCGGGCGTTGCGGTCCAGCGGGCAATAGGTCTTGCCGCCTCGGGAGCTCTGGTAGAGGTGACGTTCGACGGGGGCGACCCCGTAGGGGGTCTGGTACTCCTTGAGGACCTGACCCATCGAGGTGAGCTTGGTGTCGCCGACTTGAATCGGTGAGCCGTCGGTGTCGAACCGTTGCAGGGCCTCCTGGGTGGCGAGGACGCCCGCTTGGTTGAGACCTTCCTGGATCGTCTCCTCGGACTCCAGCATGGAGGACCGGTAAGGGATCTCGACCTGGATGGTGAAGCCGGACTCGGTGCGGGCGACGATGGCAGCGGGCATGGCAACCTCCCTGGAAGGAGGCTCGACTTTACCCAAGCGGCTCGTCAGAGCCCACATAATTCGAGGCCGCACCTTCGAGACGCCCAAACCGCCTCACGTTCTTCGGATGTGAGCGTCTGTGGATTCGTCTGCCGAAAGCGAGCATACTCTTGCTCCACATGCTGAAGTTCCTTGAGGCTTGCTTCCCAACGGCGCTCCAGTTCGCGGGCAACGAGGCGGTTCTCAGGTTCGACGATGTGGTATTGCCGTTCCGCTCGAGCGGCCTCGAACCGAGCGCGCTCCACACGCTGCTGCCAGTTACGGTCCAAGCACTCACGTTCCTTTTGCAGCTCGGCCGCGGCGGAGAGGCTCAATTCCAGAGAGGCTGGCTCCAGCGCGCTCAGGACTTTGGCGGTCACCAAGTCGTCAAGAACCTTTCCGGAGAGGTACTGGCATTGAGGGCCTCTGAAGTTGTTCTTGGCGTACCAGCAGACGTAGCGCAACGTTCTCTCCCGACCGCTGTAGTGAATGGCCATGCGGCGACCGCAGCGACCGCAGAAGATCATGCCGCCCAGCAACGATGAGCCCTCCCGCGGAGCCCCACGCGACTCAGCGCGAGATCGGTTCTCAGCCAAACATCGCTGGTTCCGTTCAAAACGTTCCGCCGTGATGTAGCCCGGACAGTGATTGGGAATCAGCGCATGATAATCCTCTGGGTTCATCACCACGCGCCCGGATCCCCGCTTCTCCGGGTTCTTGCGCCTCGGGTCAATCTGACGGAAGCCATACCGGTATATGCCAGCGTACAGCGGATGAGTCAGGATCGTGGTGACGGCATCGCGTGTCGGCCGGCTCCAGACGATGTTCCCGCGGTTCGGACCGGTGTGCGGTCGGATAGGCAGCGTGATGCTATGCTGAACCAGATAGCGGAGCACGCCTCGCACGGTGCCTTGCCGATCGAAGGCATCGAAGACCAAGCGTACGATGGCTTGTGCCTGCTCGTCGGGATCAATGGCAAACTCCCCCTGGGGGAGCTTCACGTATCCAATGGGCGCGAGCATGTATAGATCACCACGCCGTGCCTTGTTCAGGAGAGCCTCATACATCCGTCCTCGCAACATGTGTAGCTCCGCTTCGCTCATCATCCCTCGGAGCCCCAAGAGCAAGCGATCGTTGTAAGCGGTGGGATCGTACAATCCGTCCTGGTCAGCGAGCAGCGTGCGAAAGATCGCGCACAGTTCGATCAATTGGGCCCAATCCTTGTTGGAACGCGCGAGCCGACTCAGCTCGATGCCCAGGATGATCCCAACATGATCAAGCCCGACCTCGGCAAGCAAGCGATGGAAACCATGACGCCCCTGGGCGGTGGAGGCGGTATGACCTTGGTCTTCATCGATGACCTCGACGCGGTCGGGCGCCCAGCCCAGCTCAACTGCGAGATCGACGAGGGCGTATTGACGAGCGGTCGACTCCTTGTGGTCGAGAACCTGTTGCGGGCTGGATTGTCGCACATAGACGATCGCCAAACGGTCCAGGTGATGCGCTTGCACTTTCGCCGGGGTCCGAACGCAAGGGGAATCCGCTGCTCGGCGTTTTCCCGATTCGCCGGATAAAGCCGCATTCTGGTTACTCATGGGATTCCTCCTCCCGTCCTGGAGGAAGAATCTGTCGAGCAATCATCTGCGCGAGAAGTTGACCAATCTCGACCCGATCGGCATCCGGCAGTTGCTTCCAGAGTTGATTCAGGGGGAGCTGATGCACGCCCCCCTTTCACCCAATCGTCGTTGGTCCCGGGGCTCGTGCATGTCTGACCTCCATGATTTTGCTCAATCCGCTGTTGGCACCAGGTAGCCAGCTCCAGCAATGCTGACACGCTGATCTTAACCAACTGCGAGGAGGCGGGACAGTTCACGGTTTGAGGTGCGTTGTGGCGGGACGTTCTCCTGACGCAGTACCATCGCCAAGAACGAGCAGAACACATGACCGCGAAGCGTCTCATCACACTTGTGATAGATCGGCCGGATCTGGAGCAGCGACTTGCACAACCGAAAGTAGGACTCCACCATCCAGAGCCACTTGTACTGTAACGCCACCTCGGCCGCATCCAGCTCCGTGTTGGTGCGGAGTACCCACTTGCCGTCGTAGCAAGCCTCCTCGACGATCTTGGCTTCGCCGATCTGAAAGTGATCCGGACCGGTCGGGCACAGATAGCGGCGGTATCCCTGGTTGCCGCTCAGCGATTTCTCCCCAGTCTGGAGTTTCTCAGGCAGCGACGCCACGATCGCCTCCTGATCCGCGGCATCCTTGCGGGCCTCGTCCTGGTTGCTGGAAGTGCGCGTGTAAGAACTCAAGGTGCCAGGAACGAATGGCGCTTCCTTAACCGTTAAGCGGCCTGCATCAAGCGGTTACGCGCTGCTTTCCGAGGCTCGGTCAGCAGATCGTGGGGTTTGGAGCGGCGCTTGATGGCGCACGGCTCGACGCGGCCGGGCCGGTTGCCAACCTCATGGCTGGCGATGGCACGGAGCATGACCTCTACAAGCAGACGGCGCGTTTCCGGCGGGGCCCAGTTCAACACCTCGCGGAATGCCGCCATGGTCTGCAGCGTTCCCGCGAAGCTGATCTGCCTGGGTGCCTTCCCATGGGCCTGGGCCGCCGCCGCCATGACCCCACGTATTAAGTTATAAGCGAGCGAGTGCATCCAGATCTCCTTCTTCACCATCCCGGGCGTTTCGCACCGCAGCACATCCATCTGCATGATACATTTGATCGCGCGTAGATCTAATTCGATGTTCCATCTTTCAAAGTAAAGCCGGGCCAGTTCCTCCCTCGTGTACTCCTCCGCGTCGAGCATGGTGGTCACCAACACTAACTCGTTGATCCGGAAGCCGGGCTTCTGAACCTTGAACCGAAGCTCGCGAACCTTCATCCCCTCGGGAACCTGAGCGTAGGCCTCCTCGTCCATCCATTCCGGACGTCCGGGCTTGGTCCAGGTCACGATGTGATCTTCGATGCCCAGCGATCGACCCTTGCGGAAGTCGAACTTGCGTCGCTGGTGCATCCGGAAGAGGCCATCCACCCTACGCTCCACCAGCGAATTGATGCCGAAATACGAGGCAAAACAGCGGTCTCCCAGCAGCACCTCGCCACCTTTGAGGCGATCCAGGAGGTCGCGTAAGAGACCTGTCTCGCCGGTCTCTTTCCCCTTGTAAGGACCGATGGCCAGATCGCGCAACACCCCGGTGGCCAGGCTAATGATCGCGACCACTCGGGCGATGGGGAAACCGACGCCGGAGGCCTGAGTCCTGGCCTGGGGGAAGGCCTGCTGGTTCTCCGGCGTGTCGGGCATCGAGACCGTGGAGCCGTCGACCATCAAGGTCTCCCGACGCTTCCAGAGCCAGTCCTCCGGCACTCGCTCTTCGAGGGCTTGGGCCGTGCGGTGAACCAACCCGGTGATGACACCGATGGGCAGCCGCTGCCGCGCCTTGCAGTAGCTGCCACTGTCGGCCGAGCAGGGGTCCTGGCCCCGTGCGGTGCGGTAGGCGATCAAGCATGCCACGGCCTTGCGGCAACAATGGTCGAGGCTGAGCACCTGCGTCAGGAAGGTCCAGAGGGTCACTAATGGGCTGAAGATCCGTTCCCGGTAATGGACGCCTTCCTCCCCCAGTACTTCCCCGACCAAGTCCGCGTCCAGCAGGTCGCTGAAGGGGAGATGGGGCTGGTCGCGAAGCAAATTGATCTGGTCACGAATCCGCCGACAGATACTCTGGGACATCGACGGCCTCCTTGCCGAACGAACCTGGGATTGGGACATACCCCAAGGTTTTCCTAAGAGAGGCCGTCTTTGTCTATCTCAAACAGAGAACAGAGGTTAGCGTTAAGGAAGCGCCATTCGTGCCAGGAACCAATTTCGTCCCTGGCTCGGTGAAAACCCTGGTTGCATCGGTTTCGACTCCATCCGGGCGGCTATGCGTTGCACCTTTCGTCTCCGTTTCCCCCATCCGAGAGCGTGCTGCTTGCGATGTTCGAGATGCCACTGCTTTGCTACAGGCGCTCAACGCTGATGACCTTGCCGAACGTCTGGAAGATGGGCGGCATCCTGGGATCACGCTTGAGGAAGGCGACGACTTCGATGTAATGCAGGCCGTTCGTCAGCTTGGAGATATCCAGGCTGGCGGAGTAGATGCCGCGGCCGGTGACACCGGGGTCGGATTAGAGCCCCGTTTGGGACGTTGCTGTACTTTCCGCAATTGACTTCGCTCTCATGCCGCCAGGGCAAGCAACCGCTCGGCGACGGCCCGAATTTCCTCCTCGGTGACCCCGGGGCGTAGAACCGCGCGAATCTCCTCGGCCAACAATTCACGGCGCCAAGCCCGACGCTTGTCTGCGTGGCTTGGGCGACGGTTCGGATCGTCCCATGGCGATGCTCGGCGGTCCACCAAGTCGTCCTCCTCCCGACCCCATGCCCAAGCTTCGGTCATCGTGAACGTCCAGAGGCAGATGTGGAATGCACCGATGTTTGCCCACACGAACCGCACCTGCTGCTGGCCGGCTCCGACGATCTCCTTGCAGTCGCGGAACGCGATCTCTAATGAGAACCGGTCGGCGACCGTCGAGAGAATCTCTGCTACGGTCGCTGACACGTCGGTGCAGAAGAAGGCCACCCATCCACTCGGCTCCTCCACCAACACCACCCGGATTGCCCCGCCGACGGGCCGCCACATCGCCACGAACGTCTTATACCGCTTCTTCGCCCGCTTGCCATACAAGTCGAAGATGCTAGTCGTCCAACCGCGACGCTGCCCGGCCCGTTTGGCCAAGTCAATGCGCGTCTCTCCGTAGACCCGCGGCCTACCGCGCCGACCTGGTACCCGGGGCCCTGGGATCGTCCATAGCGCCGCGTCCTTGCGCAGCCGGCTGACGACCGTCATTCCCAGCAACATCGCCGGTTTGAGGAACGGGGCCTTGGCGTAGGCCCCGTCGACCACCACCCACAGCGGCTTGCCCAGGAACCGGAGCCAGAACCAAGCCCACCGCAGGAGCTCGACTCCCATCTCCAGCTTGGTCCGGAACTCCGGCCGATGCTTTGGGTCGATGCACGGCAGATCCTTGGCCCGCACGTACAGACGGGCCAACAGCGGCAGAGCGATGACTCCCCATGCAGGATGGACCGCCAGGAGCCCGAGCACCACCCAGACGTGGCCGTAGACATGCGGCGAGCCAGCCGGGCCGGGGGTCGGGTTGTGATGGATGCCAGCCCCCTGCACGGAGGGCCCATACCGCTGTGTCGGCGTGTCGTCTAGCGCCACGGTGAGCCGCGTCTGACCATCCACCAAAGGCTTGACCACCTCGTGGATCAACCGGCCGGCGATGTTGTCCGCCCGCTTGCCGGCTGCTGCGACGGTCGTGTAGCAAGGCTGATACTGTCGACTCAAGCCGGCAGCGCGGATCCAGCTGGTGACGGTCCTTCGGCCGCGGGCGAGGATCGCGCCGATAAAGAGCCACACCAGCCTGACGGCAGATCTGCGATCCAGGGGTGAAGCAAGGCAAGAGAACCACTGGCACGATGTCGCGTCCTGGTGCGATGATGTCACGGCCGACTCCGTCCGGGGTTGATTGGCAGGCTTGGTCATCGCCATCGTCCCGGCCGGACCGGCATTCGTCTACCCGAGTCACGTCAACGACCAAGGGAACCAAATCGCGGAAAGTACAGGACGTTGCCGAAACTGACGCCAAGGCGGAGACCGGAGTACCAACGCCGGGTCGCTCATCAGGCCGCCTTCGCTGTGTCCAGGGTCCCCATGGTGTTGGCCCGGCCTGCCGCTCGAGAGTCGCCGAGCATGTCCAAAACGAGCGGCCGAGGAGGTGGGCCTCGGTTCGAGCGCAATCGACGTTCGTCAAGATTCAACTCGACCGAGCAGTATGCCCGAACTGGTCACCGGGATTACTGGACGGGTGGAAAGCGGGGGGCGGATCGGGCTGAGCGCTCGGATCGAACCCGGCCGATTGCAAGAATTCTTTTGGGCGTAACTCACGTCCCTCTACGCCGCCTTTTTCCCATATAGCCTGAATTGTTCCTGAGCAACTCGGAATTCCAGGAAGTCTTCCCATTGGTCGTTGAGGTACAACGCTCTTACATGGAGCATGGCTTGGGCCCCTTCCACGGTCCACCGCATTCCCGTTTGCTCCATCCGGTCCTTGACCAAGTGACGGCACGCTCCTTCCGCAACGCCACTGCCGATCGGGTAACCCGCCGCAAGGTACTCGTCGTACCGCATGTGGTCCCGGTTGTTTTCCATGTACTCGATCGCCGACTCCAACACTTTGCGACGGGAACCACTCAGCTTCCCCTTTGTCAGGCGCTGGCGAAAGCCGCCGATCACGTAACCGACCCGCCCTTGGAGGAGATCCCGTAGCTTGTCCTCGACGAACTGACCGGCCTGCCGGGTCCCCTCTCGATGGAAGCAGTGGGCCACCGCCCACAACCGTTCCAGCACGTGAAACAAATCGAGGATCCCCACCGCCTCCGGGAAGTAGACCCGTTGGGCTTCCCACAACGCCCGCTCGCCATCCATCAAGCAGATGACTGGCCTGTCGTGCCCGAGATTCCGGGCAGTGAATTCGTCGTGCAACTGGCAGAACAAGTTCTCCTTGGCCGTGACCGGGAAACCATCGATCTCTCGGCTCATCTCGGCCCAGACGTGCTTGTGCTGCGGCCTGGGTCTCTGCTCGGCCTTCTGGTGCCGTAGCAGTTCGTCAAGGATGTCCTCGGGTTTCCTGATGAACGGCTCGATGCTGTACACCGCCCCAACGCAAGCCATCTGCTTCTTGTTCGCCTTCTCACCCTTGGTTCGGCGGTGGTGGGGCTTGGGGCCCGGCTCGGCCGGGCGTCGCATCGGCACGCCCTTGCCATCGGCGGTCACGACCAGCAGTGGGCCCTCCTCCTCGGCCGGCGGCGTCTCAATGGTTGCTCGAAACGGCGTGGCGTATCCACCCAGCGTTTGGTTCAACTGTTCCAGCGTCCGGCTTCCCAACCGCAGCCCCAAGAGCATCTCCAGGGAGTTCCTCGCTTCGGCGAACGACTCCTTCAAGCAGAGCCGCTGGGACCAGTCCTCCAGAACGTACGAGAAGCTGTTTTCCGGCAGCCCCAACCGCTCGTCAAGAGGGACTCGCTCAATCTTCTGACCCTCACGGGAGCCGTAGACAGCACGGGAGATTGTCAGCTCCCCAAAGATTGAGAGATATCGACGATCATGTTTCATGGGGAGCCGCTGGAGCGTTTGGCCCCCATCAACCTCGATCGTGGGTCCTTGGTCGCCGTCACCTTGCTGGGCAACGAATGCGGTCAACAAAGTGCGTCCCAAGCCGAGGAGTTGCCCCATCAGGTCTCGTTCCACAGTATCGATTCGATGCCCATCTCGGGCGGCCGCCTCAACCAGATCCTTGAGTTGCTCAAACTGCTCTTGGGCCTTGAGAAAGGCCTGTTCCTTGGCCATGATCATGCGGGGCCTCCTTGTTGCGAACCACATCGAGTAGCGGTACACGATGTTTTGCCTCAAGGAGCCCTTTCTTTCCAGTCCGACTTGCCCTAAACCTCAATCCAGAAACAAAGTCCGCTAGAGAGGGCGGTGAGTTACGCCCAATTCTTTTGATTCGACCACCCTCCTGGTGGATCATAAGTGTCGAGGCCGGCTTCGGATCCCGCCCGGTCCACTCCGGCTTCAAGCCCTGGCGCATAAGCGGTCAGGGATGAATCTTGTCCGCAAGTCGTCAACCTTGATCTCTCAAAGCACGCGTGCACATGGCTGAATTCTCCATTCTGTCCGCCGTCGACCTCGGGTCGAATTCGTTCCGCCTGGAGATCGGGCGCGTGGTGGACGACCAGATCTACCCGCTCGACTCCCTCCGCGAGCCGGTCCGGTTCGCCGCCGGCCTGACGCCCGACAAGCGGCTCACCGAAGAGGCGCAGCAGAGGGCCCTGGAGGCCCTCGCGTGCTTCGGCGAGCGGATCCGCGGGCTCCCACCCGAGGCGGTACGCGCCGTCGGCACCAACACCCTGCGGGTGGCCAAGAATGCCAAGGACTTCCTCACCCGCGCCGAGGCGGTGCTCGGCTCTCCCATCGAGGTCGTCGCCGGGCGCGAGGAGGCCCGCCTCATCTACCTGGGCGTGGCGCACAGTCTGCCGGTCACTCGCGACAGGCGGCTGGTGGTCGACATCGGCGGCGGCTCGACCGAATTCATTATCGGCAGCGGGTTCAGGCCTCGCCAGTTGGAAAGCCTGTACATGGGTAGCGTCAACTGGAGCTTGAGGTTCTTCCCCGGCGGCAGGATCAGCAAGAGCGCCTTGAAGCAGGCGGAGTTGGCAGCGCGCGTGGAGCTGGAGACCATCGCGCGTGAGTTCTCCGCTGGCCACTGGGAGGTGGCGGTGGGCTCCTCCGGCACGGCGCGCACGCTGGGTGAGATCCTGCAGATGCGCGGGTGGAGCGACGGCGGCCTCACCGCCGAGGGCTTGGAGCAGCTCCGCGCGGAGCTGATCAAGGCAGGTGACGTGGGCAGGCTCGAGTTCCCGGGCCTGCGTCCCGACCGCATCCCTGTGCTGCCGGGCGGCTTCGCCATCATGTCTGCTATCTTCTCCGAGTTGGAGGTGCCGCGGATGGAGTTGGCCACCGGCGCCATGCGGCAGGGCATCCTCTACGACTTGCTCGGGCGATTCCACCACCACGACATGCGGGACGCGACCGTCGCGCAGTTCATGAAACGCTACCACGTGGACAGCAGGCAGGCACAGCGGGTCGAGATGCTGGCGCTGCACTTGCTGCGCCAGTTGTCCCTCGACCTGCGGACCAATCCCGAATACCCGTTGCACCTGCTGTCCTGGGCGGCGCGCCTGCAAGAGATTGGCCTGTCCGTCGCGTACTCGGGCTATCACAAGCACTCGGCCTATATCCTGAGCCACGCCGACATGCCCGGCTTCTCCAAGATGGAACAGGCGCACCTTCGCGCTGTTGGTGCTCGCCCATCGCGGTAACATGGAGAAGATGAAGGGCCAGATCACCGACTCGCTCGACCTGGCCATGGTGATGGCGCTGCGCTTGGCGGTGCAGTTCCATCGCAGCCGCAGCGACGTGCGCCTGCCCCCGATGGAGGCTCACTACGACGGCAAGAGGTTCGAGCTGAGGCTTGATCCGGGGTGGCTCGCCGCCCACCCGCTCACCGTCGCATCGTTCAGTGAAGAGGTGAAAGAGTGGAAGAAGCTCGGCGTGGGGCTGCAGATCCGCGACCTGGAAGTGGCCGAGACCGACGAGGAGCCGGCGGCAGCCGACGGCGAGTGGCCGGAGTCGAGATACTGAAGGAAAAATAAGACTTCCAGCGGGGCCTGGCGAGTCGGCGTGGCGGGGACAGGGGATGCCCTCACGCCGACTGCTGTGTGAGATGGGACCTGCGGACCTGCTGGCCGCGGAGCCAGGCGCGGGTGACGGCGAAGTCATCAAACGGGATGACCCGGTCGGCGAAGATCTGGTAAGCGTTGCGGCCCTTGCCGGCGATCAGGACGGCGTCGCCGGGGCGGGCGTCGGCCAGGGCAGCCTCGATGGCTCGCTTGCGGTCGGGCTCGACGCGGACCCGGCCAGGGCGGCGGAAGCCGCCAAGCAGGTCGTCGAGGATCTGGTCGGGCTCCTCGGCGCGAGGGTTGCCCAGGGTGAGGATCACACGATCCGCCCCGAGCTCGGCCGCCTCGGCCAGGGCTCGCCGCGCGGGCTGCTTCTGGTTCCCCTCGGCGCTGAGGACGCAGTGAACCTGGCCGGCGGATACAGCCCGGATGGCCGCGAGTGCCTGGCCCAGGGACGCCGCTGTTGCGGCCTCGTCAATCCGGACCTCGAAGTCCTGCCCCTCGTCCACGGCTTCCAGGCTGCCGGCAATGTTGGCGACCGCTTCGAGCCCGGTCACGACCGCGTCAAGATCGATCTCCAGCGCCCAGGCCAGCGCAGCGGCGGCCAGGGCATGGGAGACCTGCCTCGGGCCGATCAGGCGCAGCTCGACCGTCGCCGGCCGGTGGAATCCGTGGAGCGTGAACCGGGAGCCGGAGGCGTCCAGCCGGTCGATTCGCCCCGAGACGTCCACCTTGGTGGGATGCTCCATGCCAAAGCTCACGCGCCGCGCGTCGAGGTTCACGCCCCCGAGGATCTCGGCGTGGGGATCATCGGCGTTGACCACCGCGGCTCCCCCGGGTGCCAGCTTCTGGAAGAGCTTCGCCTTGGCCCGACGGCTCTGCAGGGCGGTTTCGGTGGGCAGACCGTAGGGCACGCCCACGTCCGTCACCACGGCGGCCTGGAACTCGACCCCCTCGAAGCAGCGGGCCTCGAGGGCCTCGGCGGAAGCCTCGATGACCCCCGCGGCGCAGTTCTGATCGACCATGTAGGCCAGGATCGACGCCAGCCCCGCGGCCCCGCCGGGCCACGCCCCGGCCCCCACGGACCGCGTGGTCGTGCCGTCGGACCAGCCCAGGGCGCCGATCAGCCCGCACCGCAGGCCGGCCGCCTCGAGGATCGAGCGGATGAACAGGCTGGTGACCGTCTTGCCGAATGTTCCGGTCACGCCCACGGCCGCTAGCTGTTGCGAGGGATCGCCGGCGAGGGCCTGGCAGATCCGCGCATGGGCCGACCGTGCGTCATTCACGACCACCTGGAGCCGGCCCGCCTCCGGGCAGGGGCGTTCCACCACCACACCCGCCGCGCCGCGGTCGAGTGCCTCGCGGACAAAGGCGTGTCCGTCGTAGCGCGGGTCGCGAATCGCGACGAACACCTGACCCGGGTCGAGACGGCGGTGATCGTCGGTGCAGCCGGAGACTTCCCAGTCGGGGCAACCCACGAACTGGGCCTCGGGAAGCAGCCGCCTCAAGCTCACCGAGGGAATCCCCCGTTGAGGTAGACGGTCAACGAACCAGCGTGCCATCGGCATCCGCCTCCTTGCCTTGCCAGTCAGCCAGCCGTATCGCGTTTCGACTCACCATCCCTTGCGGCTCGCTCCGCCTGGACCGGGCGTGAATCCTTTCCCGCCCGGAATGGCGAGCCACATGCCCTCCAGCCACCGGTCACTCTTCGGCTGACCGGCGCTGTCGGGGCGGGGCTATCGGCATCGTCGCCTGGTCCTCGCGCGGGTCGATGGCTCGGCCCGCTCCGCGTTCTCCGTTTTTCGCTTCACTGTGAACCTTCCGTGCGTGGTTTCGGGTGGGGGTTCAACCTCACGGAGGTGTCTTGCGTGCAGTGGCGGCATTTTCACGAAACCGAAGAAAAAGGCAATGGCAGACTCCCTCCTTCGCCGATAATTGAAAGTTCGACCTCGCGTCATGTAACGAATTGTTGAAAGTACACTCCACGACGGCTCAATTCCGCGTCTCTCGAGGCCGCTCCTGGAGCTTCTCTTCGAGGTTCTCCACGGGGATGAAGACGAAGCTGTGTCCGACTTTCCGTTTGCTCACGAGACCCCGCCGCTCCAGGTCCAGGAGATCATTTCGCGCCGTCTGGTAGACCACATCGTGACTGGCGCGATGCGATTCGATCGTGTACGAGAAGCCAGGATGCCGCAGCGCGTGCCGGATCAGCTCGCGCTGCCTGTGATTCAACTCGGCGATCCCGCGTAGGTGCGCGTCCAGACTGCGAAGCTCCCGGCCACGATTCTCGATGAAGCGATGGAGTTCCGCGATGGATCGGTTGATGATATTGAGGTGATAGACGATGAAGTATGTCAGGTCATTGTCGTCTGTTTCCGTGTGGAGGAATGCCTCGCCGTACTGGACAGGGCCCCGCACGATTATCTGGGAGATCGACACGTACTCGAAGAGCCAGTAACCGTGGTGGAGCATCGACCAGTAGAAGAGAGCGCGGGCCGTTCGCCCGTTGCCGTCGACGAAGGGATGGTCGTAAGCGAGCCAGAAATGGAGGATGATGGATCGGATGGCCGGATGTATGAACCCGGGCGAGCTTCGATCATTGGCGAACGCGCACATCGCCGCCATGCGATCCTCCAGTTGATCGGCCGGAGGCGGTTTATGGAAAACCTCGCCGGAGTCGTCGCCGACGACGCGGTACTCATCGTCGCGGCGAAATCGTCCGGCGGCCGTTGGCTCATTCAGAGTCTCCTCGGTGACACGTCGATGCAGCTCGAAGATCAGCTCCTTGGACAAGGGTTTGTCGCGGACGGCCCCGATCTGCTGCATCGTCGCATAGTTATTGAG
Source organism: uncultured Planctomycetaceae bacterium (assembly GCA_963816015.1). GTDB lineage: Bacteria > Planctomycetota > Planctomycetia > Isosphaerales > Isosphaeraceae > Aquisphaera. The sequence goes on from CAWFJM010000066.1 coordinate 45,064, forward strand.
GATCATCCGTTCGCCGCGGTCGCGGGGTCGCCGACCCTCGCGAATCATCTCCCTGGCCACCTCACGGGTTGTTGCGGCGCCTTCGAGCTGGCTGGAGGTGATCGCCTCCTCCATCAGCGAACGGACCAGGTAACTCCTCTTTGTTTCCGGGTTTGTAACCGGCTCGGGTACCTCCACAGCCCCGCCGGCGAGGAGATCGATCTGATGCAGGCTCTCTTGCACCGAATCGATCACGCGAAACGAGAAGGGTTGCCCGTTCACATCCTCGAGGGGAATACTCTTGTCCGGTCTGCGAGCCAGCTTCAGTCCCAGCCACCACTCCGGAAGGGTCAGGCCGGCCGGCGGCTCTCTGTGTCGTACGTCATCCCAGTGCAGGTACTTGCCGGCAACGGTCGGCTCCCTCACGGTCGACAAGATCTGAAACAACCGCTCGGGGCTGATCTCAGTCAGCAGCTCTGCTCGCGGGGGTGGCCGTTTGGGAAAGCGCATCGTGTCCGTAGGGAGTCAAAGCATCACCGCAACGGTGATCGCCAGGACGATTTATGGCTATTACTAATCCTCTACTAACTGGATTAGATTTAGTATTTTAAGCGGTTGCCAACTACTAGTCAATTACTAATAAAAGACAAATTAGTAATTCGCCGTCGACTCAGTTCCGTTGCAATCCGTGATTGATCAATGCAATCACGAGCTCCCATGTGAGGCAAGGTGGTGGTGAGCAACCGCGACATGCTGCGGTCTGTCAGCGGTTCCCGTCTCTCGTCCCATCGCCCGCAGCCTCAGCCCCAGGCCGATCACCATGAGAAGTGCCGGGACGAAGAGGTTACCATAAGCCTGGGCATAAAGAGGCATGACAACGGCCAGGCTGGGGATGAGGAAAACGGCGGCGATCCAGGCGAGTTCGAGGTTCCGCCAGGGCCCGCGGGCCGGGTCGCTCAGCACCACGTGCAACGCGACCGTCAGCGGGTAGATCAGCCAGACGAACGCATAATTGAACGACAGGGGAGAGAACATCACGATCAGAAGGGAGATCAGGGCGAATTCGATCGCGTCGGTCGAGGGGGTGCGGGCCCGGCGCGGGGGCATGACGGCGACGACGAACAGGGAGAGACCGATCATCGCGACCAGAGTGATGGCCGTCACGGCGCGGAAGTCGAGGGCGGCGACGTTCACTCGCCAGGCCTGCTTCATGGCAGTGTCGATGCCCTCGTACCGGGCATCCCAGCGTGGGGTATCGGCCGGCGCGGTCAGCATCGCGGCCAGGTCGATCGAGCCATCGGCCAGCATGCCGCGCACCGGCTGGCCCTTGAAATGCTCGGCAACGTGCTGCGAGAGGACCTTCTCGCCGTCGGCCGGCACGTCCCGCAGGAATCGGTGCAAGAGCGCCATGATGGACTGGTTCTTGAAACTGTACGAGCGATATGGGCGCTGGGCGATTCCGTGAGCGTTATAAGTGAAGACCATTCCTCGCGACCAGATCGCCAGGTCGCTGACGGCCTGGGCGGGGGTGCGGAAGGGGAGAGGAACGATCAGGAGCCAGACAGCCAGGGCCGCGACAGACGCGAGCGTGGCCCGCCACATCCGGCGATAGACGAAGTAGCCCACGGCCAGGATGGGAAACGCCTTGATGGCCGCCGCCGTGGCGACGAAAACGCCCGCGGCCGCCTCGCGCCTCAATCGCAGGCAGGCGAAGGCTGCCAGCAGCAGGGTCAGGAGCATGAGGTTGGGCTGGCCCAGCAGGTAGGTGTTGTGGATCAGGGCGATGATGCAGAGCGAGGGCGCCGCGTACAGGAGCGGGTGCTGGCAGGAGATCTTCCCCTTGCCGCCAATGGCCAGCCACACCGAGAGCGCAACCGCCCCGACCCAGGCCACCGAGTGCGCCAGCACCAGGACGAGCGTCGTCCCGTGCTTGCCAAGCACGCACAAGAACCCGAGGATCGCCGCCGCCGAAGGGGGATACATGAACGGGAACAGCCGGCCCGTGGCGGGATCCGGGTAGATATCCATCCCCTGGCGGAGCGCGATCCCTACCTGGTACCACAGGCTGTAATCCTTGTTCGGCATGTTCCACAGGTCGATCGTCAGCGGGATCGCCGAGAAGACGACCATCAAGTAGCAGAAAGACGGCCATCAGCCCGCGCTGGAGCTGGAGCGAACGGGACCATTCCGCCCAGGTGCTGCTCCCGGCAGCCCCTTGCTCGCCTGCCGAGGATCCATCCCCGATCGACCCGCTGTCGCGGCGAATCGCCGCTGGCCGCTCCGCCGCATCCTTGCCAGCCTCCCTGGCCGGCCGGCTGGGCCGATCGTTCTTCATCATGTCCGGCAAGTCCTTCCCTGGCCCGCCCTGTCTCGCAATTCGCACGAATCCTAACCCACTGCGTCATTTTCGAGAACGCCAAATCGGCCGAGATTCGCCCCCCTTCCCCCCTTCCGGAAGGGCAAAGCCCGCCCTCCGTCGGAGGACAAACCCAATGGTCGAGCACCTTGAGCGCCCGCGAGGTTGGACCATTTCCGGTCAGGCGGAACTGGCGAGATCGGCCGGAGATGCCGATAGTACCCAGGTCTGCATGAGGTCGAACCGCGTCCGCGCAGGGTCCGGCGGGGAGGAAGGCGCGGCCCGCGGGTGAATAAGAAGTGAAGCTGAAGCTCGAGGATCAGGACCGATGAAGGCGGAGCGCAATCCGAAGAGACGTCAGGTCCGCTCGGGCCGCCGGTTTCGACCGGGTGCCTGGGCAAGGCTGAGCTTGAGGCCCGCGTGCTCCTGAGCCACATCGTCGCGACTCCGCGATCGGTGTCTGGCCACGCACGCGCCGCAAGTCCCATATCGCTGTCCCGCCGGCAGCCGAGATCAACGCCGCGTACGACGCTTTCTGGCCGACTTCGCGAACGTCGAGAACTCATACGTCGAGGCGATCAACGAGCAGGCGATCGGAAAGGTCGCCGTGATGGCCCCTTCAGCCTTATACGCCAGGGCCAGTACCATGCGTGGACAATGCCACGGTGTTCGGGCCCAGCGGCTTCCCGCTCCGGTGATTGCGACGGCCACCTCGCAGCATCTCCAACGGCGCCAGTACGTCTTCACCGGCCGGTCGGCAGCAACAGGCTGATCGTCAATGTCAGCCAGTCCAGCCAGGAGCCTGCGCCACCGGCGGCGGTGACGGCGAGTGTTCCGTCCACCAGCCAGACCAGCGCAGCGGCAATTTTCCCCAGCTTCATCGTCAACCGCACCAACCAGATGGCGATCGACCTGGTACAGTACTTCAACAGCCTGCCGCTGAAGCTGCCCAAGTTCAACAACCCCCCGCACACGCCCATCAACCGTGGCGCGATCCAGAGCTACGTCTACAGCTCGGTGGCCGGGGGCGACTCCACGAGCCTGCAGCAGTCTCTCCTGGCCATTCCTTTACCGACCACGGCGGGTTCGGACCTGCAGATCTACAACGCGGCGGTGCAGGCGGCCGTGGCGCAGTCGCGAACCCGCACCCTCAACGGGGTAAGCCAGGTCTACGCGGGCCGGCTGCTGATTCCGGCTCCGGCCCCGAACAACCGCTTCGGAATCAACGCCAACACCAGCGGAACGATCCCGGCGTACATCCTGGGGACGTCCACGACAGGTACGGGCTAAGATAAGAGGCCGGTGCTCATCCCGGAAACGGAGCGGCGGCGCGGTCGCTGGTGCTTGTCACTTGGCCTTCTGGCGGCCGGCCTGCTGGTTGCCCCGGCCGATATCGACCATGTGGCCGCGGACCGAGGCCTCGGCGTTCTTGGCCTTGGCGGTCTCGCGGGCCTCGCGGAGCTGCTCGGCGGCCTGCTCGTGAGTGCCCGAGGCCTTGCCCGTGGTCGCCTTCTTGCTCCGCGCCTTGGCCTTGAACTTGCCCTTGACCGGTGGCCCGGCGGACGCATTCGCCTCCCCGGTGGTTTCCGCCACGTTCTTCGGCAGCGCATCTGTGAGCTTGAATTTTCCGACGCCAGCCATGAGATTCGCCCCCTCGCTCCGGTTTGATTACCGAGCAGTGCAATATCCTTGATCCTAGGCCAGGGACGGCGGCTCAGACAAGGGGGACCTCAAGGGTATCCCCCAAAGAATCTCGTCCGAGATGGCCCGGCGCAAGAAAAATGCCTTCCCGGTTCTGAGGTCGAACCGGGAAGGCGAGATCGGGAATCGTCCATTTCGGCTCTGGGGCCGGCGATACTGGCCCCAGCCCGCCAGGGCAATCACATCCTGGAGCCCACGGTCTCCAGGCTCTTCTCGGCGGTGCCGGCGAGCTCGGCCTCCATCTCGCGGAGCTCCTTGCTCTCGGTCTTGGACCGCCAGACGGCCCAGGCGACGCCCAGGATGCAGATCACGCCGACGACCGTAGAGCCACCAGCTTGTCGTGATTGGCGATGATCCAGGCGATGGCCAGCAGCGACACCATGTTCATGACCTTGATCAGCGGGTTGAGCGCCGGGCCGGCCGTGTCCTTCAAGCGGGTCGCCGACGGTGTCGCCGGTGACGGCCGCCTTGTGCCTCTCGGAGCCCTTGCCGGTCGTCTCGGTGCGAGGCTCGTCCTCGATCAACTTCTTGGCGTTGTCCCAGGCGCCGCCGGCGTTGGCCATGAACACGGCCAGCAGCTGGCCGACGATGATCATGCCCGCCAGGAAGCCGCCCAGTGCCTGGGTCCCGAGGAAGATGCCGACCAGGATCGGCACGAGGATGGCCAGCAGCGCCGGGCCGATCAGCTCCTTGCTGGGCCGCCGAGGTGCAGATGTTGACCACCCGGCCGTAGTCGGGCTTCTTGGTGCCGGCCCAGATCTCCTTGTCGCGGAACTGGATGCGGCACTCCTTGACGATCAGGAAGGCGGCACGGCCCACGGCCCGGATCAGCATCGAGCTGAACAGGAACGGCACGCAGCCGCCGATCAGGGCGCCGATGAAGACCAGCGGTGTCGCCACCGAGAGCTTGCCGGCCTCGGCGAGGTACTGGCTCAGCGGCATGGTGCGCGACCTTGTCCTCGCTGCCCACCGCGACGACCGCGATGAAGCTGGCGAAGAGGCTGACCGCGGCGATGACCGCCGAGCCGATGGCGATGCCCTTGGTCTCGGCCTTGGTGGTGTTGCCCACCGCGTCGAGGTCGGCCAGGATCTGGCGGGCGCGGTTGTAGTTGGCCTCGCCCATCTCGGCCTTGTCGTAGCCCATCTCGCCGATGCCGTTGGCGTTGTCGGCCACCGGGCCGAACACGTCCATGCGAGATCGTGTTGCCGGTCAGGGTCAGCATGCCGATGCCGCACATCGCCACGCCATAGGCGACGAACAGCGGGCTGGAGCCGGAGTAGATCAACACCGACAGGAAGATCGCCATGGCGATGATCAGCGTGCCCACCACAGCCGACTCGTAGCCGACGGCGAAGCCCTGGATGATGTTCGTCGCGTGGCCGGTCTGGCAGGCCTTGGCCATGCTCTTGACCGGCGCGTACTGGGTGTGCGTGTAGTAGCTGGTGCACTTGTTCAGGGCGATCGCCAGGATGATGCCGATCAGGCAGGTCCAGGCCGGCCGCATGTCCAGGCCGCTGGAGGTCCCGAAGTTCGCCCAGAACGGTTGGGCGTGGGCGTCCAGGATCTGGCCCGGGTAGCTCTGCGGTGAACTCCTTCAGGGCCGTCCCGGCTTTCGACGGCGGCGTCGCGAGCGGCGTCGAACTCGGCGAGTGACCTTGAAGCCGTAGTCGGCCTGCGGGTAGTTGCCGGATGTACTCGTCGTCGAAGTGCAGGTAGGCCAGCCCCAGCAGCATGAAGCCGACGACGCTGATGATCGAGCCGATCATGAACCCGCGGTGAACCGAGTGCAGCGCCTCGTCGCTGGTGCTGTCGGCGCCGGCGCGGACGCTGTAGGTGCTGATGATCGAGCCGACCACGCCGATGGCCCGGACCAGAAGCGGGAAGATCACGCCCTTGTGGCCGAAGCTGGCGTAGCCCAGGATCATGGCGGCGACGATCGTCACCTCGTAGCTCTCGAAGATGTCGGCCGCCATTCCGGCGCAGTCACCGACGTTGTCGCCCACGTTGTCGGCGATCGTCGCGGCGTTGCGCGGGTCGTCCTCGGGAATGTTGGCCTCGACCTTGCCCACCAGGTCGGCGCCCACGTCGGCCGCCTTGGTGTAGATGCCGCCGCCAACTCGCATGAACAGCGCCAGGAGCGTGCCGCCGAAGCCGAAGCCGAGCAGCACCTCATACGCCTTTTCGCCGAAGATGATGAAGATCATCGTGCCGCCCAGCAGCCCCAGGCCGTCGGTGAGCATGCCGGTGATGGTGCCGGTGCGGTAGCCAAGCTGCAGGGCGTTGCCATAGCTGGTCCGCGCCGCGGCGGCGACGCGGAGGTTTCCCCGCACCGCCAGGTTCATGCCCACGAACCCGACCAGCCAGGAGAAGAAGGCCCCCAGGAAGAAAGCCGCCGCTCGCCCGACCTGGACGGCGCCGCTGGCCTCGGCGGTGAAGTAGAGGATCGCGGTGATCAGGAAGACCAGAGGCAGCAGGGCCTCGGCCTGGCGCATCAGGTAGGCCCACGCCCCCTCGCGCACGGCGTCGGCCACCTCACGCATCCGCTGGGTGCCCTGGTCGGCCCCCAGCACCTGGCCGACCAGCATGCCGGCATACACCAGCCCGGCCACGGCGATCAGCAGGGTCAAGATCAAACCGATCCGCTCGGGTAGGGCGTACTCGGTCAAGGGGGCGAACAGCTCGAGGGCCGACTCGGTAGCGGGCGCCGCGGCAGCAGGGACGGGTGCGGCTGCAGGGGTCGCCGGCGTCGCCTGCTGGGCCAACAGCCACGACGGCGCCGCCAGAAAGGCAGACGCGATGGCCACATAGGATAAGACTCGCCAACGTTGCATGATCCCTATCTCCAACTTTCTAAAAAGTTGAACCAACACGTACCGGGAGAGTTTGTGTCGGCCGGTGGGAAGCTCGACGCTGCGGCCCGCTTGGGGCCGCGTTCACCAGCGGTGGGTATTGCCAGAACCTTCAGGCCTGTCCCGTCCCTGCAGGCGACGACGCCGTCGCGGTGACCTCGCTCCTCACCTCGTTGATCCTGAGCATCACGGAGGAAGTTCAGCCACATTTTTCCCCGATTAAACACGAGCGGCCGGCATTGCGAAAGGGCCTAGATTCGATTTCGCCAGGGTTTAACGTTCGTTCAATGCAGTCGACGACCCGCCTCCATCCGCCCATCGATCTGAGAAAATGCGGGGCATGGGAGAAATGGCTAAGGCGAGATGACGGTGGATATGGAAGGTGGTCAGTAGCCCGACGCCGACCTGGGGAAATTGGTGACGTCGATGTAGCGGTAGGTGCCGCCCGTGGTGGTGGCCAGGCGGCGGAGGGGGGTTTCCATGCCGAGGTCGGAGCCGCGGCCGAACTCGACGGCCTGGATCCGGCTGCCGCCGGCCTCGGCGAGGATCTCGTTGACGTCGTTGTTGGTCATGAGGTCGGCGTCGGTGAGGAAGAAGACGACCTCGGGCTTGAGGCCCAGCGCCGTGCGGAGGGCCAGCATGTGGTCGGTGCCGCCGTCGGGGCCGACGGTTCGGAGCTGGTTCTGGACCCTCGCCTTGTTGGCCGACGTGGCCGGCATCAGCCCTTGCTGCCCGCCGGGGTCGGTGAAGACGCGCACCTTGAGGTTGTAGAAGATCACCGAGAACCGGGCGTCCGGAGGCAGGACGATTGAGGCTGGCGAGAAGCTCGCGCTTGGCAACCTCCAGCGAGTTCCGCGTGGCCATGCTGCCGGAGCAGTCGATCACGTAGGCGAAGGACCGGCCGTGCTCGCGGGTGCCGAAGAACTCGGTCCCGGGGCCGATGCCGCGGCCGACACCGCCCCCCGACCCGCCGCCGGAGCCGCCGCCCCCTCCCATGCCGGAGCCGGGGACCAGCCCCATGCCCGTGGTCTGCGGGCCGGGCAAGGCGCTGGAGCGCATCGGCCGGCTTCTGTGCGGTGGAAGGAAGGATCTCGCTCGAGCAGGGCGTCGGCCGCCGGATCCGGCACCGCGGCCTGGGGATTGACGGCGCTGGGGGGTGCCAGGAACGCCACGCTCCCCAGCCCGCCGATCTCGCCCGGTGATCCGCCGCCGCCGCTGCCCGCGGCTTTCTTCGCGTCCGCACGGTTATCCACCGGCTCGAGCTCGCCCTTCATGGGTGTCGGCCGCTCCTCGGCAGCTCGCGGCAGCGCCACGTTCAGGACCGTGAGCGACGCCACCAGGATCAGGACCACGTGGACCAGAGCCGAGCTCCCCAGCGACCGGGGATCGGTCATGGGCGTCTCGCCAAAGTGAAGGTGAGGCCGGGCCTGGAACCTGCCCTCCGCATCGTCCTCCATTCCGGGGGAGGACGCACGCGCCGCCTCGTCGGACTTGAAGGTGAAGCGCAGACCCTCAATCGGATCGCGCGTCGGGATGGGCTGGTCCATTCACGGGCTCCGTTTCGACGAACTCGAGTGGCGGATCGGCCAGGGTCTTGTCCGAGCTGACCTGCCGCGGGCCGGACCGTCGGGCGGGCATCCTCCCGCGCAGGTGCTGCCAGGCCAGCACCACGGCGGCCGTCAGCCCCAGTGCCAGTGCCAGTCCACGCGCGGCCGGAGACCAGGCGTCAAGGCTTCGGTCCGCATCGCGGCCTGTCATGGGACTGGCACCCACCGCGCGAAGCGCCGAGGCCGCCTCGGGCTCGCTGGCGGACACGTTCTCCAACGGCGCCGGGGGCCTGTCCCCCACGATCAGGGGAGCCAGCCGCGCCTGGTCGCCCGCTGAATAGCGAATTGTCTTCAGAAACGTGCCGGTGAAGGTGACCGGTCGGCCCGGCTCGAAGGCTCCGTCCTTCCGTTCCGGGCTCTCGTCCCGCGGAAACTCCACGCAGAAGAGGTCGCCCGCCGGCGTGGCGAGCCAGGCCTCGACGAGAGGGGGGAAGCTGCCCACGGCCCCCTGGCGAAAGACCCGGACAACTCTCCCTTCCACCTGCACCCGCCGTCCGCTCCAGGTCTCCGGGTGGTCCCAGAGATCGTGGAAGGAGACGGGGCGCGGAGGGCTGGAGGCCCTGGCTCCATCGGCGGTCGCCTTGCCCGCCAGGGCCGCCCGGTAGGCCGTCATGTCCGCCAGACCGAGCTGTGACTCGACCTCGTCGGTGGCCGCCGGCTGGGCAAGAACGGTCGAGGCCCAGACAGGCAGCAGGAGCACGGGCAAGATCGCCGTTGCCGCCCGAAAGCCAGGCTTATCCAGATGCGAACATGAGAGTCTTTCATCCTTCGCGGGGCTCAAGGCGCGCCTCCCCCCGTTCCGGGCGCAGGGGTGGGCACGAGAGGGATGAAGCCGGGCTGGGCCAGGCGGACCGCCGCGACGCCGGCGGCCGAGCAGGTGGCGATGATCCGGGCGGCCGGCTCGTAGCGCAGGCGGTCGTCGGCCACGAGGCGGACGCGGAGCGGGCGGTTGCCGAGCAGCCGGGTGTACCGGCGAAGGCGGTCGCCCAGCGCCGTCAGATCGGGAAGAGGGGCCTCTCCCAGCCGCAGCGCCTTGAGGTCGCCCAGGTCGTCGGCCTCGGCGCGGACCAGGAGGTCGTTCTCCAGGTCGGTATCGACGGACCGCGTTGGCCGGGGATGGGCCTGGCCCAGGGGCGCTCGGGGGAGGGCCGCCGGGGTGGCCGGCAGGTGCAGGTCGATGTGGGTCTCGGCCGAGGGGGCCTTGAAGGTCAGGATGAAGAACGCCAGGAGCTGGAACGCCATGTCGAGCATGGGCGTCACCGGGAAGAAGACCTCGTCGGGCGGGCCGGGCCGGAACTGCCGGGACCGGGGCGCGACGACAGCCGCGGCCGACTCGGACATCGTCCCCAGCGTCTGGGCCGTGGAGGCGGGCATCCCCATGCCGACGCTCATGGCTTGTCTCTCCGGAGGACGACCAGGCTGAACTGGGCGAAGCCTCGCTCCTGGGCTTCGGCCAGGGTCCGGCGGACTGTTCCATACGACGCGTCGCGGTCGGCGCGGAGGATCACCACCGTGGGCAGCTCATCTCCCTCGCGCCCCGTGCTCGTGCCCGTGTCCGAACCGGGTTCCCCGCCACGGCGGGGCTGCAAGAGCTCGAGCCCGGCGCGGCGGGCCTTGGCCTGCTCGGCCCACCAGGCCGACGCCTCCGCGCCCGTCAGCACCCGGCTGCCGACCCGCAGGGCTCCCCGCCGATCCAGGGCCACCGGCAGGCGGTCGATGGTCAGGTCCGAGCCGGGAAGAGCCGCCGGCGCCACCGGCAGCCGCACCGCGCGGTTGGCCCCTTCCAGCCGGGTCCCGAAATGGACCAGCATCATGAAGAACGTGATCAGTTGAAGGACCACGTCCAGGAGCGGCGTCAGGTTGGGGCTGATCATGCCCGAGGACCGGCGAGTGCGAACGCGGCATGGGAAGCGATTCCTCGACCTGAGGCGAATTCTTCACTCCGTCGCCGCCGGCGGCAAGGCCGAGCGGGGGGATCCCGCACCCGAGCCGGCCGCCAGGGCGGCGCTCGCGGCGTAGGGATGAGGGTGCGAGGCGGGGCCTCCCATCGGGATGGCCATCGGCACGGGCATGGACGGTTGGGGTTGCGCCGAAGTCGGGCCCGATTCCGGGGTGCGAACCCCGGGCGCGAACTGCTCCAGCAGCGGCTCGGCTCCCATGGCCACCTCGAGCGAGAGCCGCGCGATCCGGTTGCGGAACATCGAGTAGAAGTAGATGGCCGGAATCGAGATGGCGATTCCCTCAAGCGTGGCGAACAACGCCGTCGAGATGCCGGCGGCGAGCTGGCTGGCCTGGGGCGACGAGCCCTCCAGCGCGATGACGCGGAACGCCATGATCATGCCGTAAACCGTGCCCACCAGGCCGATCATCGGCCCCAGCGTCCCGACCGTGGCGAGATACGTGGTGCGGTGCTCCATCTCCATGGTGGCATCCTCGTTGGCCAGCTCCATGGCCCGCTGCGCCAGGGGCAGGCCCGAGGGGAGCTTGCGCACGCCCGCCGCCAGCACCCGTGCCAGCAGCGAATCATCGGCGGCCACCCGGTGATAGGCCTCGCTGTACTTCTTGTGCTCCAGCAGATCCTGAAGCTCGCGGACCAGCCGCCGGGGCATGGCCACCTGCGTCCGGTAGCGGAGTGCCATCCAGACCACCAGCGCGAACAGGTAGAACGACATCGCGGCGATGACCAGGCCGATGGGTCCCGAGGCGCGAGCCATCCACGAGAAGAAGGACTCGCGGGCGTCAACCCGAGGCGAGCCGGGCCGGGCATCGCCGGCTTCCGGTCCCTCGCTCACGTCGCCGCCGGCCCCGGCCGTCACGTCCGGCGCTGTCTCTTGTGCCTCCACCCTGGCCTGCGGCATGGCCAGGAATTCCGGAGCGGCCAGGAAGGCAACCCACACCAGGAGCGCCGGCCAGAAGACGGCCGTGGCGGCAACCCGAAAGCGGTCACGTGAAATCCTCACCCGCCGACCTCCCCGGCCCTGGCCGCTAGCCCCGCGAGTCGACACAAATCCCTGCCAGTCATTATTCTCGTACGACCATCCGTGCTCAACCTTATCCGATCGACGAAGACCGGACAACGCGAAGCGCCGGGGCCAGGTTCCTGCCGGATCGTTTTGGCGGCCGCACGGTTTGCGCAGACCACCAGCTTTCCCGCCGGATCTTCTTCACATTTCAAGAGCCTGAACATGAAACGTAATTAATCTTCCACGAACCAAGAGGATTTTGGTAGAGTACATACGACTCGAGGACCGAGAAATAGCTTCATCGCACATCTTTTGAATCTCGGATCGGGCGTACTCGAACAATCGCAAGCATTCTTGGCATGGTGAGGGGCATGACCATGGCACGGATCGCGCTCCACGAGGATCGCTTCGCCACCGAGGCAAGCGAGCAGGAATATCGCGGCCTCGAGTCAGGAGACATCCTCTTCTTCCCCACGTCACCGCCTCTGGTGACGGCGGAAGAGCGTCGGTTCCTGGTCACTCAGAGGCAAAGCGGTTCGCTGGTTCACAAGAACATCAGCTATCGGCCAAGCGAGGACAGGCTGAGGGGCGTCGATCCGAAAGACCTGGCCGAGCTCGCGCGGGTCCACGACATCATGCGTGCCTTCTCGGCCCGTTCGGTCGCGTTCATGGCATCCTTCCTCGGGCGTTACGCAACGGCCTGGAAGACTGACTACGCAAGTTTCCGGCCGATCGAGGAACAAGGCCGTCGGGTTTCCTTGCATTCGCGCAACGACCTGTTGCACTTCGATTCGTTCCCGACCCGGCCGTCGCACGGCGACCGTCTCTTGCGAATCTTCGTGAACATTCATCCCGAGCGTTCGCGGGTATGGCTGACCTCGGACCATTTCGAAGCTCTCGCTGGGCAGTTCGCCGGCAAACTTGGCCTGACGCGGACGCCGAGCCTGCTGGACGCCTGGAAGCGCACGACCGTGAAAGTGGCCGCACGGCTAGGCCTGCCAGTCATCGACCGCCCTCCCTACGACGCCTTCATGCTCAAGTTCCATCACACCATGAAGGAAGACGCCGTCTTCCAGGAGAGCTGCCGCAAGGATCGCTGGGAGTTCCCCGCCGGCTCGGCCTGGATCGTCTTCACCGACGGTGCCAGCCACGCCTGCTTGAGTGGCCAGTATGCCCTCGAGCAAACCTTCCTCATCAACCGCGCGAGCCTGGCGTTCCCCGACCTTGCTCCGATCTCGATCCTCGAGCGAATCGCGGGCTATCCGCTGGCGCAAAGCGCGTGAGCCGCTTGTTCCTCGATGGACAGCGGTGCCGGACACGTGTATACTAAGTCCTCTTCCGCTTCTGAACGATGACGGGGCTCTGGGGAAGGGGACCATCCAGGGGTGGCAACATCGGACATCGTGATCCGGGGGGCGCGCGAGCATAACCTGCGCGACGTCTCGCTCACCTTGCCCCGGGGACGGCTGATCTGTCTGACCGGCGTGTCCGGATCGGGCAAGAGCTCGCTCGCGTTCGACACCCTTTATGCCGAGGGGCAAAGGCGTTACGTCGAGAGTCTCTCGAGCTACGCCCGCCAGTTCCTGGGGCAGATGCCCAAGCCCGAGGTCGATCGGATCGACGGGCTGTCCCCCTCGATCTCGATCCAGCAGAAGACCGGCGGGCGGAATCCCCGCTCGACCGTCGGCACGATCACCGAGATCAACGATTACCTGCGCGTGCTCTTCGCTCGGGTCGGCCAGGGGCATTGCCCGCAGTGCGACCGGCCGGTCGCGGCCCAGAGCCGCGAGCAGATCGTGGCCCGGATCCTCGACCTCCCCGCCGGTACCCCCTTCAGCGTGCTGGCCCCGGTGGTCCGCGGCCAGAAGGGGGAATACAAGGACCTGTTCGCCGACCTGGGCCGGGCCGGTTATGTCCGTGCGCGGGTCAACGGCCAGGTTTACAACCTCACCGACAACCTGTCACTTGATCGTCAGATCAAGCACAACATCGAGGTGGTCATCGACCGGCTCAAGGCGGGCGCCGGAGTGCGGACACGCCTGGCCGAGGCCGTCGAGCAGGCCCTGAAGCTGGGAGAGGGCACGGTCATCGTCGCGGTCGAGGGCCAGCCCGACCGGCTCCTCTCGTCGCACTACGCCTGCACCTCGTGCGGCCTGAGCTTCGACCCGCCCAGTCCCCAGCTCTTCAGCTTCAACAGTCCCCAGGGGATGTGCCTGGCGTGCGACGGCTTGGGCGTCCGGCACGACTTTGACCCCGACCTCCTGGTTCCCGACCCGTCCCTCTCCGTCTGGGACGGTGCTATCGCCCCGCTGGGGCCGATCAAGGAGGTGGGCAAATGGCGGCGGCACATCTTCGAGGGAGTGGCGGCCAACTTCGAGGCCGACCCGGACGGACCGCCCAGGGGAACGATGCTCAAGGGCCCCTGGCGCGACCTGGATGAGCGATTCAAGAGGGTCTGGCTCCACGGCGCGGGGGACCGGGTGATCGTCCACCACTGGAAGAACCGGCGGCGGATCTGGTCGCACGCCGAGACATGGGAGGGCGTGGCCACCGAGCTCCTGGCCCGCTACCGCAAGTCGGCCGGCGGCCCCGCCCGGGCCCAGCTTGAGCCTTACATGCGGAGCATGACCTGCCCCGACTGCCGGGCGCCCGGCTCAACCCGCGCGCCCGGGCCGTGCGAGTGGGGGGGAAGAGCCTGGTCGAGCTCGGCTCCATGCCCATTGGCCACGCGGCCCGGTTCTTCGACGCCCTGGCCGATCTGAAGCCAGCCGGCGGGCTGCCGGTCGAGTACACGCCTCTTGACCCCGTCTCGCTGACGATTGCCGAAGAACTGCTCAAGGAGATCCGCGGGCGGCTCAAGTTCCTGACGGACGTCGGGCTGCACTACCTGACGCTCGACCGCTCGGCGCCCTCGCTCTCCGGCGGCGAGGCCCAGCGGATTCGGCTGGCCAGCCAGGTCGGCGCCGGCCTGGTCGGCGTTCTCTACATCCTCGACGAGCCCTCGATCGGCCTGCACCCGCGCGACAACGACCGCCTGATCGCCACCCTGCAGCGGCTTCGCGACCTGGGCAACACCGTGATCGTCGTCGAGCACGACGAGGACACGATGCGCGCGGCGGACTGGCTGGTGGACTTCGGGCCGGGCCCGGGCGTCAAGGGGGGCGAGATCGTCGCCCAGGGGACGCTCGGAGAGCTGGCGAAGTCGCGCCAGAGCCTGACCGGAGCATACCTCGCCGGCAAGACCGGAATCGCCATCCCCGAGGAACGCAAAGCCCCTGACGGCCGATTCCTGACCATCCGGGGCGCCCGCCACAACAACCTCAAAAGCATTGACGTTTCCTTCCCGCTGGGTCTCTTCATCGGCGTGACGGGGGTAAGCGGCTCGGGCAAGAGCTCCCTGGTCGGCGACATCCTCCGCGAGGTCCTGGCGCGCGACCTGAATGGCGCGGACGGCGCGCCCGGCGCCCACGACGGGATCGAAGGGATCGAGCACCTCGACAAGGTCATCGACATCGACCAGTCTGCGATTGGCCGCACGCCTCGCTCGAACCCGGCCACGTACATCAAGCTGCTGGACCAGATCCGCGACCTCTACACCAGGCTTCCCGAGGCCCGCGCCCGGGGCTATCAGCCGGGCCGGTTCAGCTTCAACGTCCCGGGGGGCCGGTGCGAGGCCTGCGAGGGGAACGGGTCGAACCGTCTGGAGATGGACTTCCTGGCCGACGTCTGGGTAACCTGCCCGGTCTGCGAGGGGAAGCGGTTCAACCGCGAGACCCTGCACGTCCGGTTCAAGGGCAAGAGCATCAGCGACGTGCTCGACATGGACGTTCAAGAGGCGCTCGAGCACTTCGCCAACGTCCCCAAGATCGCGGCGATGCTCCAGACCCTGCACGACGTGGGGCTCGACTACATCAAGCTCGGTCAGCCATCACCGACGCTCTCCGGCGGCGAGGCCCAGCGGATCAAGCTGGCGCGCGAGCTGGTCAAGAAGAGCACCGGCAAGACCCTCTACATTCTCGACGAGCCGACCACCGGGCTCCACTTCGACGACGTCAAGAAGCTCCTGGAAGTCCTTCACGGGTTCAAGAACCAGGGGAATACCGTCGTCGTCATCGAGCATAATCTCGACGTGGTGAAGACGGCCGACTGGATTCTTGACCTCGGACCCGAGGGGGGCGAGGAGGGGGGCCGGATCGTCGCCCAGGGGACGCCCGAGCAGGTGGCGGCGGCCGCGGAGAGCTACACCGGGGCAGCCCTCCGCCGGGCTCTTCGTCCCGACCACGCCCGCCGGGTAGGCACGGCCGCGGCCCGCCGCGCCAGGACGTCGTCTCGCAGGGCGGGGGCAGCCCAGGGAAAAGGGATGTCGTCGGAGGAGGGCCTCGACGCCATCGCCGTCCGGGGGGCGCGCCAGCACAATCTCAGGGGAATCGACCTGGACATTCCCCGGCACAAGATGACCGTCTGCAGCGGGCCGTCCGGGTCGGGCAAGAGCTCGCTGGCCATCGACACGCTGTACGCCGAGGGGCAGCGGCGGTATGTCGAGAGCCTCTCGAGCTACGCCCGCCAGTTCCTGGCCCCGCTCCAGAAGCCCCGGGTCGAGCGGATCAGCGGGCTCTCGCCGGCCATCTGCATCGAGCAGAAGACGACCAGCAAGAGCCCCCGCTCGACGGTGGGCACCGTGACCGAGATTCACGATTACCTGCGAATCCTCATGGCCCGCCTGGGCCACCCCCACTGCCCCGGCTGCGGCGTTCCCATCGGCACCCAGACGGCCGACGAGATCGTCGAGAAGATCCTGCACCTGCCCGAGGGAACGAAGGTCTACATCATGGCGCCGGTGGAGCGGCGGGACGGCGAGACGTTCGAGGGCCTGTGGGAAGAGCTCCGCGCCTCGGGGTTCGCCCGGGTCCGCGTCGACGGCAAGTCCGTTGACCTGGACCGCCCTCCCAAGCTGAGCCATCGCCGCAAGCACCGGCTCGAGGTCGTGGTCGACCGGGCGATCGTCCGCAGGTCCACCCGGTCCCGCCTGGCCGACTCGGTGGAATCGGCCCTCGACCTGGGCAAGGGCGTGCTCCACGTCGCGCGGGTGGGCGATGAGGCGAAGGAGCCCCACTGGCACGTGGATCGCTACAGCCAGCACCGCTCATGCGACCGTTGCGGGCGGAGCTTTGAAGAGCTTTCCCCTCACCACTTCTCGTTCAACAGCCCGCTCGGCTGGTGCCCGGTCTGCGAGGGCTTGGGCACGCAGCACGGGGCCAACCCGGCGATCCTCATTCCCGACCCCCGGCGGAGCCTTCGCGAGGGGGCCGTGGCCGTCTGGCCGGGCATCGACGCCAACCCGCTGTTCGCCCGGATGATCATGGCGCTGGCCGACGCCGAGGGGATCGAGCTGGACGCTCCGTTCGACGACCTGGACGGCCGCCATCGCCGGATCATCCTCCACGGCGCGGGAGAGAGCTGGTACCACGTGCCGGCGGACGAGAAGGCAGGCCAGCCGGGGTTCTCGTTCCAGTACAAGGGGCTCTTTCCGGCGATCGAGGAGGCCGCTCGGGTCTCCTTCGTCTACCGCTGGAAGCTCCAGGGCATGGTCGACGACATTCCCTGCGCCGCGTGCATGGGCGCCCGGCTGCGGGACGATGCAGCCGCCGTCCGGTTCCACGGCCACACCCTGGACCAGATCAGCCGCTGGCCGCTGGGCCAGGCCCTGGCCTTCTTCAAGGAGCTCAAGCTCACCGACGACGAGCGGCACATCGCCGGCGACCTGGTGCGGGAGATCCGCGACCGCTTGACGTTTCTCGTGGACGTCGGGCTCGACTACCTCTCGCTGTCCCGCGGTACTCCCACCCTCTCCGGCGGGGAAAGCCAGCGGATCCGCCTGGCCAGCCAGATCGGCAGCGGGCTGACCGGGGTGCTCTACGTGCTCGACGAGCCGACCATCGGCCTGCACCCGCGCGACAACTCGCGGCTCCTCGGGGCCCTGAGGCACCTCCGCGACCTGGGCAACACACTGGTCCTGGTGGAGCATGACCGCGAGATCATCGAGTCGGCCGACCACCTGGTCGATTTCGGGCCCGGCTCTGGGCCGTTCGGGGGCACGATCACCGCAGCCGGCCCGCCGCGGAAGGTCAAGACCGCGGCGAAGTCGCTGACGGGCCGGTACCTGGCAGGCAAGGAGGCGATCCCCGTACCCACCAACCCCAGGCCCGCCAGCGCCGCGGCCGGTGTGCCGGCAATCGTGATCCGCGGGGCGCGTCAGAACAATCTGAAGGACCTGGATGTCCGCATCCCGCTCGGGGTCGTCACCGTCGTCACGGGGGTGAGTGGCTCGGGGAAGAGCTCCCTGGTCGAGGACATTCTCTGGAAGGCCGCCGCCCGGATGCTGCACCGCGCCCAGCTGACCCCGGGGGCCCACGAGAGCATCGAGGGCCTGGACCGGATCGACAAGGTCATCAGCGTCGACCAGACCCCTCTGGGATCGACGCCCAACTCGACGCCCGCCACCTACTCGGGGGTGTTTGACTTGATCCGCGAGCTGTTTGCCAAGCTCCCCGAAGCCAAGGTCCGCGGGTACACCTCCCGCCGGTTCAGCTTCAACATGGCCGGCGGCCGGTGCGAGACCTGCGAGGGAGCCGGGCAGAAGCGGATCGAGATGCACTTCCTGCCGGATGTCTGGATCACCTGCGACGCCTGCGGCGGCGCCCGCTTCACTCCGGAGGTCCTGGCGATCAAGTTCCACGGCAAGACGATCGCCGACGTGCTCGACATGGACGTGGACGGGGCGCTCGAGCTGTTCGCCAGCGTGCCGCGGATCCGCCGGATCTTGCAAACCCTGCACGACGTGGGCCTGGGCTACCTTCCGCTAGGCCAGGCAGCGCCCACGCTCTCCGGCGGCGAGGCCCAGCGCGTCAAGCTGGCCGCCGAGCTGGCCCGGCCCGACACCGGCAAGACTCTCTACATCCTCGACGAGCCGACCACCGGGCTCCACCTCGACGACATCAAGAAGCTGCTGGAGGTGATCCACCGCCTGGCCGACCTGGGCAATACGGTGGTGGTCATCGAGCACAACCTCGAGGTGATCAAGACGGCCGACTGGATCCTCGACCTTGGCCCCGAAGCGGGCCTGGGCGGAGGCGAGCTCGTGGCCCAGGGGCCCCCGGCCGAGGTCGCGCAGCACCCGGATAGCCACACCGCCAGGTTCCTCCGCAGCCTGCTCGCGGCCGGTCCCTTCGTCGAGCGGCCGAAGTTCGACCCCAGGGCCGCCGCCAGGAAGGCGATCGAGGCGGCCGGGGTCACCCGGAACCAGGAAGCGGTCAGGCCCGACGGAAAGGCCAGGCGCAAGGGCAAGGATCAGGATCAGGGTGAGGCCGCGGCGATCCCGGCCGCCAGGGCCCCCTGGGAGATCGATGGCCGCAAGTGGCATACTCAGGACCGGGTCGCGCGGAATGGCCGCCCCGCGCGGTGGGATGGCCAGATCCTCGACCAGATCGTCAGTCGCGTGGAAACGCTGGCCGCCGGGGGCCTGGCACCGACCAACTGGTCCGAGCGAGGCGTGGTGCGGATCGACGGCCTTGACAAGGAGACCAGGCTTGGCTTTCCGTTGCTCCACGCCACCACCTCGGGCGAATGGGTCATCACCCTCCGCTTCTTCGTCCCACGCGGCACCTTCAGGGCCAATGCCGTCGAGAGCCTGCTGAAGCTCGTCCCGTTCCACGAGAGCCCCACGCCGGTGTTGAGCGACGCCCCGCGAGTGAAGACAACGACCATGGGCCCGTATCAAGAGATCGTCATCACCGGCCATTCCGCGGCCGATTTCGAGACCCTCGGGTTCGAGACTTTCCTGGAAAAGGCCGTGGTTGCTTATCTGGACCAGGGGAAGACAGGAAAGCTGAAGAAGGCCAGTGAACTGTAGCCGAAGGAAGCGTTCCGGGGTCAGGCCGCCCGGTCTTGCAGGTCTTCCCAGAGCTGTGAGCATGCCGCCCGCCGGGTCCTGGAGTCCCCGTCACCAGGGCACCGGGAACGATAAACCTGTCCTTCATGGCTTTGCGATCGAGGGCAAACTGGCGTATCATTTCACTTGCGGGCAACCGGGCGATCGGAACGGGGCATCGGGACTGTCCCTCCGGCTTGGCACGGGCGGGAATCGACCGGCACAAGGGAGATCGGAGCTCCGCGTCGGACAGTGCCATCGCCGCGGGCCAGAAGCAGAGGCCAGCAGATCATGACGCGACGCTCCCGAGGCCGTGAAGTCGCCCTCCAGGTGCTCTACCAGATCGAGCAGAACCCGGGAGTTCCCGTCACCGAGGTCCACCAGTTCATCAACCGGCGGCTCCTGGGAGAAATGAAACTCGTCGAGTTCACCGAAGACCTGATCGCCGGGGTGAAGGAGCATCAACCCCAGATCGACGAGATGATCAAGGAGGTCGCGGAGAACTGGCGGCTGGACCGCATGGCCGCCATCGACCGCAACATCCTGCGGCTTGGGGCCTACGAGGCCATCTTCCGCCCCGAGATCCCGTCCAAGGTTGCCATCAACGAGGCCCTCGAGCTGGCCAAGCGATACAGCACCGCCCAGTCGAGCCGGTTCGTCAACGGCATCCTTGACCGGGTGCTCCAGCGCCACGCCGCACTGGCGGCTGAGGGCAAGGCCACAGGGGCGAGCGAGGAGGATCTCCAGGCCAAAGATTCCCCGCCGGGGGACGGATCGCCCCGTACCGAGGCTGGCCCCGAGCACGAAGCCGAGCCATGACTCGCGGCTTCCACCCGCTTCACGCCGTCCGCTGGACCGCCATGCCTCCGCCACGCGCTGGGGCCGACCTGCACGTGCACACGACCCATTCCGACGGCGTCTGCTCCCCCTGTGAGGTGGTGGCCGCCGCGGCCGCCGTGGGACTGGCGGCCCTGGCGATCACCGACCATGACACGGTCTCGGCCCTGGCGATCGCGCGGCCCGAGGCCCAGCGGTGTGGCGTGGAGCTGATCGACGGGCTGGAGCTGACCTGCCGCCTGCACGGTCGCGAGGTCCATTTGCTGGGGCATTTTATCCACGCCGACGACTCCCATTTGCAGGACGCCATCAACTGGCTCCAGGCCGGACGCGCAGGGCGGCTGGAAACCATGGCCGACCTGCTGAGAAAGAAGAGCCTGGTTCTCGACCTGGAGACCCTGCGGCGGCTCGTTTCCCCGGGCTGTCCTGGGCCGCCGGCACGTCGCCGAATACCTGGCGCGCACCGGCCAGGTTGCCAGCGTGCGCGCGGCGTTTGCAGAGCTCCTGGGCGACGGGGGGGCGGCCTTCGTGGCCAAGCCGCAACTTGATGTGGTCGAGGCGATCGGCCTGATCCGCGGCGCGGGGGGCGTCGCGGCCCTGGCTCACCCGCCCTATTACCTCCGGGCCGAGACCCTGCGAACGCTTGCCACTGCGGGGCTGGGCGGCGTCGAGGTGGCCGGGCCGGGCATCTCGAACCGCCTGGGCCGCCGATTCCGCGACTGGGCAGCCGAGTTTCACCTTGTGCCGGTTGCCGGCAGCGACTTCCACATGGCCGACCGCCCCGGCCGCTGGGTGGGCGCGATCACCATGCCCCTGGCCGACCTCGACCGCCTCCGCCGGGCCCGCCCCGGGAATCCGTCTTCGGACGGCCCGGCCAAATCGGTAGAATCGTCTTCATAGGGCGGGTGCAACCCACCATTGCATTTGTATACAAACATGGGATGATTGCGCAACCGCGCGAAAGACCGACATGGCGATCAAGGGACTGCTGGAACGATTCAAGAAGGGGCTGGCCAGGACAGCCCAGCTTTTCAACATCCGCGCCTGGTTCGGCCGCAAGGTGGACCAGTCGTTCCTTGACGACCTGGAGGCCCGACTGATCCAGGCCGACGTGGGCGTGGTGGCCACGGGCCGGATCATCGACCGGGTCCGCGAGGCTTACGCCGACAAGACGGCCGACGAGAACCTCGTCGCCTTCGTCAAGCAAGAGCTGAAGGGTCTGCTCGAGGATCCCAACCCCGGTGTTCTGACCGTCGCGTCGAAGAAGCCCAGCGTCTACCTGATCGCGGGGGTCAATGGCTCGGGCAAGACCACCTCGATCGCCAAGCTGGCGCAGCGGCTCAAGGACCAGGGCAATTCGATCGTCCTGGGCGCCTGCGACACCTTCCGGGCCGCGGCTGCCGACCAGCTCGAGATCTGGGCCAGGCGGGCCGGCACCGAGATTGTCCGGGGCGCCGCCGGGGCCGATCCCGCCAGCGTCGCTCATGACGCCTGCCAGCGGGCGCTGGCTCGGGGAATCGACATCCTGATCGTCGATACCGCCGGCCGCCTCCATACTCAGACCCACCTGATGCGCGAGCTCGAGAAGATCAGGAACGTGATCCAGCGCCTCATCCCGGGCGCGCCGCACGAGGTTCTGCTGGTCCTTGACGGCACCAACGGTCAAAATGCGATCCGGCAGGCCGAGGTCTTTACCAAGAGCATCGGCTGCACCGGCGTGATCCTGACCAAGCTCGACGGCACCGCCAAGGGGGGCGTCGTCGTCGCCGTCCGCCAGACCATGAAGCTCCCGGTCAAGTTCATCGGCATCGGCGAGCAACTCGACGACCTGCAACCCTTCGACGCCGACACGTTCGTCGAGTCGCTGTTCACCTGAGCCGGCAAGCGATCCCTCTCTCGTACTTCAATGTGGTGATCGCAGGGCTTGCGGCCAAGGGTGGTTCGCGCTCGTCCAGGATTGCCCGCCGGAGCAAGCCTCCGCTATAATCCGAGCATGGCCGGTCAATGGTTGTTGTCTTGTCCGGTTCCCTCTCAAGGGGCTAAAGAACCGAGGGAAACGCGAAGGCCGCCCCTAGCCTTCCTCTCCCGATTCTCTCCCTCGGGCTCGATTTCTGCGGGCGCTGAGCCTCTGCGGGATCCCCCTCCTCCTGGACCGACGGCGGTGGCACGATGAATGTCACAGGCCTGTGGGCAAAGTACGGTACCGAGCTGGCCGACGACCCGCTCCTGGTTCTGGCCCTGACGGCGGCCATGGTGGCGTTTGCGACCACGCCGATCGCGTTTGCCATCCTGGGCCGGATCGACTGGTTCAAGGCCCGCCGCGGCCGGGTGATGCAACGGCCCGGGTTCTCCTCGATCGTGGCCGGCATGATGCTTGTGATGGCGATTCCCGCCATCTTCTCGGCCCTGGTGCTCAAGAGCCGCTACTTCGACAGGAACCGCTACGAGTTCGACCCCAACAAGACCTGGTCGGTGCTCGAGCAGGGCCGGGGGTTCAAGAGCGTGGAGGAGGCCGACGCCGCGGTGAAGCGCGAGATGGAGCGGCTGTCGCTGGAGCGGAAGAACCTGGTGGAGAACGTCAAGAAGCTCGACCAGGCCATGCTCGCCCTGCGGGCTGCTGCCGGGACCTCACCCGCCGTGGCCCAGGCCTTCCCCGGCGTCTTGCAGTCGCTGGCCGGCGTCCGCAAGAGCGTGGGCGTGGACGGCCCCCAGCAGCTCCTCGACTTCACCGCGCCCCCGGCCGAGCTCAGAAACGCGGCCGCCGGGATCCCCGCAACCGTGGCGCCTACCGTCGCCTCGACGGCCCCCGGAGCGTCAGCGGCCCCGACGCCGGCTCCCACTCCCGCGGGCAGTCCCCGCAACGGGCTGGCCCCTGCCCAGGTCGCGGCCGAGCTGGCCGACGTGCCGGAGCCCCAGAAGGCCATCGCCGCCATGGTTCCCCTGGCCGACCTGCCGCCGGGCTGGACCGCAGGCAAGTCGGGTGACCGGTACATCGAGACCTTCAACGCCGACAATCTCTACGAGAAGATCGACGGCCGCGCGGAGAGCTTCCTCCAGTATGGCGTGAAGGGCATGGCCTACACCTTCTACCACCCGGCCGGCGACGCGTCCAACGAGATCCAGCTCTACATCTTCGAGATGGCCGACCCCCTCAAGGCCCTGGGCAAGTACGGTTCCGAGAAACCCGACGAGGCGAAGCCCATCGCGGTGGGCACCGAGGGCTATACCACCGCCGGCAGCACCCTCTTTTACGCCGGAAAGTACTACACCCAGATCGTCTCGACCCAGGACGACCCCAAGTTCGCCGCCTTCGCGCTTGATCTGGCCAGGCGCGTCGCCGCCAGGCAGAAGCCGGTTGGAAACACCCCCGCATCGGGGGCAGCGGCCACCGCCACCGCCCAGCCGGTCTACGACCTGGGCGAATCCGCAGCCAAGACCCAGGCACCGCCCAAGCCCGCCGACACCGAGGCCGAGGCCGTCGCGGAAGTCACACCCGCCACCTACTTTGCCCTCCTGCCGGCCGGCGGCAAGCAGGGCGATCCCAAGTACCTTGCCCAGGACGTCTTCGGCTACAGCTTCCTCTCTGACGTCTTCATGGCCGATTACAAGGAAGGAGCGGTCACGTGGCAGGGCTTCCTCCGCCCTTACCGCGACGACAAGGAGGCCAAGGAAGTTCTCCAGAAATATGTCTCCGGCGTCAAACAAGACGGGGCCCAGGTTCAGTCTGTCCAGACCGAAGGGGCCGACGAGATGATCATCAGCTCAAGCATCGGTCTGTACGACGTCGTCTTCCGCAAGGGCAACGCGCTGGCCGGCGCCAACGGCGCCACCAAGCTCAAGCCGGCCGAGGCCTTCGCCCGGGCTCTCGCGAAGAGCTTGCCGGCGAAGGTGCAGACCATGAGTGGTGAGCAATAGGCCGCTGAGTGATCTCGGCACACGGTTTTGATCGCTTGATTCTCCAGGGACTCTCTGTCTCCTCTGCGTTCCCTGCGTCTCTGCGGTTCCTTGTTCTTCCCGACCGAGGCTGACCCATGAGCGAAAAACTGACCCGGACCCAGCTCAAGAACCTGGAGCGGCTCGGCGGGGTCAACCCGGCCGATCAGCCGTTTTCTCGCAGGCAGTTCGTGAATCAGGTCGGGGCCTATGCTCTGGTGGCTGGTAGTGCGGCCGGCGCAGGGCTCTTGCTTCGTGACCATTGGGGCATGGAGGGAGTCAAGCCGCCGCCGCCCGTGCGGCTGAAGAATTACTCGATCACCCTGCCGGCCAGCCGCCCGACGCTGGTGGTGGTCCGTTCCAGCCCGGTTCGCGCGGAGGAGCACGCCACCAGGGAGTCCGAGCTTCAAGCCCGGGAGGAGCAGGCATTCAAGATGGTCAAGGCCGCGATGGACACGATGGGGGGCGTCTCCCAGTTCATCCGCAAGGGGGACGTGGTCGTGATCAAGCCCAATGTGGCCTTCGACAAGAACCCCGACCTGGCCGCGACCACGCAGCCCGACACCGTGGCCGCCGTGACCAAGCTCTGTCTCGGCGCGGGGGCCCGCAAGGTGATCGTCGCCGATAACCCGATCAACAACCCCGAGAGCTGCTTCTACAAGACCAAGGTCGGCGAGGCCGCCGTCCGCGCGGGGGCCGAGCTCATGCTCCCCAAGGACAGCTACTTCGAGCAGCTCTACATCGGCGGCGAGACGATTACCCACACGTGGCGGATGTTTTACCGCCCGTTCCGCGAGGCGACCAAGGTCATCGGCATCTCGCCGGTCAAGGACCACAACCTCTGCAAGGCGACCGTGACCATGAAGAACTGGTACGGCCTCCTGGGCAACCCCCGCAACCAGTTCCACCAGAACATTCACGGCATCATTTCCGATTTCGCTCTGATGATGAAACCCTCGCTGGTGATTGCCGACGGCCGCAAGCTGCTGATGCGCAATGGCCCCACCGGCGGCAGCCTGAATGACGTGAAGAGGGGAGACACCATCGTCGTCGGCACGGACCACACCGCCGTCGATAGCTGGTGCGTCACCCGCTTGCTGGACAAGCCCCGGCACGAGATCCTCTACCTCGACAAGGTGATCAAGCGCGGGCTCGGCCAGGACTGGCGGCCGCAGTGGACACAGGAGATCACGGTATGAGCCAGGGCACCCGGGCCAAATCTAGGTCGGATCGACGGCGTTCGGGAAAACCGATCAAGCTGGCCGTCCCGCGGAGCGTCCGTCTGCGGGTCTGTGATGAGGATTTTTGGCTTCTCTGCCAGGAAAACCCTGACCTTCGGCTGGAGCGCACGGAGAAGGGGGTCGTCGAAATCATGCCGCCGACCAGCGGGGGCACGGGTGCAGAAACGCCGAGCTGACGGCCCAGCTTGTGAACTGGTCGAAGATCGATGGGACGGGGATCGCTTTCGACTCATCGACCGGCTTCAGGCTCCCGAACGGAGCGACCCGCTCCCCGGACGCCTCGTGGGTCCGAAGCGATCGCTGGAATGCCCTGACCACGCAAGAAAAAGAGGAAAAATTCGCGCCCCTCTGTCCCGATTTCGTGATTGAGCTTCGATCCCGGTCAGATCGCAAAAAGAAACTCCAGGAGAAAATGGGAGAATACCTCGCTCAAGGCGCGCGCCTGGGCTGGCTGATCGACCCGAGTCGACGGCACGGTCGAGATCTACCGCCCCGGCCGGCCCGTCGAGACGCTCCACAGGCCCACGACGCTCTCGGGCGAGGACGTCCTGCCGGGGTTTGTGCTTGATTTGAAGGGGATTTTGTTTGATTGAGAGGTAAGTCAAACAATGGCCACAGTCAGCCTGGAACACATCGAAATCGCCATCCTGCTGAAGTTCCCTTTCGCAGGTTCGGCGGACGCGTCAACAATGGACAATCTCGACATAGGGTCGCTAGAAGAGAAGCCCCGGGGACACAACAATGAGCGCGACCACGCCAACCGCCCAACGCCGGTTCGGCCTTCGCTCTTCGGGGATCGCAATGACTCCCCAGCAGTTCGATGCCACCCCGGAATCGGCATGGGACGACCGCTACCGTTATGAGCTGATCAACGGAGTGTTGATCGTGACTCCACCCGTCAGTGATGCCGAGGCTGATCCCAACGATGATCTTGGACATATGCTCCGAACCTTCCAGGAATCGAATCCCCGAGGCCAGGTTCTCGATCGGACGATGCCTGAGCGCACCGTCCCGGGAACTCCAAATCGGCGCCGCTGCGATCGTGCGATCTGGACGGGGCTGGGCCGGGTTCCGGACACCCAGAAAGATATCCCCTCGATTGTGGTCGAGTTCGTCTCGGCCCAGCGGCGCGACATCTTGCGCGACTACGAGTTGAAACGTGACGAGTATCTTACCGCTGGCGTTCAAGAATACTGGGTCATCGATCGCTTCCGCCGGACCATGACAGTGTACCGGAAGAGTCCTTCTGGACCTGTCCCCGAGCTTGTGACGGAAACGGAGACCTACCAGACTGATCTGCTTCCGGGTTTCGAGCTGCCGCTCTCCCGGTTACTGACCAAGGCCGATGACTGGTCACCGTCCAAGAGGAGCCCTCGCAAGTCCAATTCCCTCTCCGGAGGGACCGATGGTTAAGATCCGCCGCGCCTACGAGGGCCTGTTCCTGGGGCTCTTCCTGTTCTTCTTGATCATCACCGACCTGCGCTACCTCAAGGGGTGGCCGGTGTCGTTGTTCCTGGAAGCCACGCCGCTGGTGGCCGTGGCCACGGCGCTGACGACCCACACGATCTACCGCAACCTGGTCTGGGGCCTGGTGGTCATCGCCATCACGATGATGCTCGGGCGGGTCTGGTGCAACTGGATGTGCCCGTTCGGCATCCTCCACCACATCTTCGGGGTGATCGGCAACCGCCGGAACACCAAGCAGATGATCGAGGTGAACCGGTACAGGAAGATCTACGCGATCAAGTACTACATCCTGGCCGTCATGCTGGCCATGGCCGGGCTCTGGATCATCCCCACGGCCATCGACGCACCGGGCAAGATCTGGCAGGCGTACAACGGCACCGAGCTGAAGCAAACCGGCGTCTCCCGCATGGTCGCGGCGGTCGGCGCCGGGGTCGCGCGGTCGGCGGAAGACAACAAGTCGGGCCGGAGCTCACTGCAGATCGGCCTCCTGGATCCGATCGCGCTGACCGTCCGATCGATGACCACGAGCGTGCTGCCCACCGTCCACGAGGCGACCGAGAGCATCTACACCGAGCCCCGCGAATACTGGCAGGCCTGGATCGTGGGGCTGATCTTCATCGGCTTCCTGTTCGCCAACTGGTGGATTCCCCGGTTCTTCTGCCGGGCGATCTGCCCGCTGGGTGCGCTCCTGGGGCTCTTCAGCCGGTTCTCGCTCTGGCGGATCGATCGCGACCCGGTGCGGTGCACCGACTGTGATCTCTGCCTCAAGAGCTGCGAGGGGGCTTCCGACCCCCACAAGGACCTGCGCAAGAGCGAGTGCTTCGTCTGCCTCAACTGCATCGAGGATTGCCCTCACGACGCTCTCTCCTTCCGCTTCCTGCCGCGCAAGGCGAGCGAGGTCACCTGTCCGGAAGTCGGCCGCCGCGAGCTGCTTCTGGCCGGGCTCTTCGGCCTCGTCTTTTGCCCGATGACCCGCCGCTCTGGCGCCGTGAAGAAGAACTTCAGCCGTTACGCAATTCGCCCCCCGGGCTCGGTCGCCGAGGACGAGTTCCTTCGTCGCTGCATCAAGTGCGACCAGTGCATCCGCGTCTGCCCCACCAACGTTCTCCAGCCGGCGATGTTCGAGGCGGGCCTCGAGGGGCTGTGGACCCCAATCATGATCTCCAAGATGGGCTGGTGCGAGCTGAACTGCACACTCTGCAGCCAGGTCTGTCCCACCGGTGCCATCCGCGAGATCTCGATCGCTGAGAAGCTGGGTGTCGGCCCGTTCGAGGGCAAGGGGCCAATCAAGACGGGCACGGCGTTTTATAACCAGGGACGCTGTCTGCCCTGGGCCATGGACACCAGTTGCGTCGTTTGCGAGGAGGTTTGCCCAGTCAGCCCCAAGGCAATCTTTACCCGCAACGTGGAGGTCACCGACCGCTGGGGGGCTACTCTTGAGCTCAAGCGGCCGTACATTGACCCGAACAAGTGCATCGGCTGCGGCATCTGCGAGCACGAATGCCCCGTCAAGGACGACCCCGCTGTCTATGTCACAGCCATTGGCGAGACCCGCGACAAGAGCCGCTCGCTCCTCCTTTCCCTTGTCGACGGCGAGGGCAAGGACTGGGTGTCGGTTTGACCGTCGGATCGGCCCAGGCGGCCACGAGAGCCTCTTGAAAGAAGGCGTCGACGAGCTCCGATGAGCCTCAGCTTTCTCCCAAAATGCCTCTTGAAGATTCCTTCTGCGGTCGATATACACTATGTCGATCGACTTAGTATGAAATAGAGGCCTCCCCGGCTCGGTAGCATCCTGCTCGGGTCTCCCACGTCGATCGGCCTTTGCGAGTTGAGCATGCCCAGATTGTCAGCCGTGCTCGCTGACGGTTCCGGGACCATGAGGCTCGCGGGGCAGGGTTCACCGAACTTGCCGGGGTAGGTGACCACGATCCTGGGCCGCCGTGAACGGCCCTCGGTGCTAGGATTTTACCAGAAGGGAATCGAACGATGAGCAAGAAACCCGACCTGCGCGGCTTACGATCACTCGTCCAGCAATTGCGACTCGTCAAGGAGACGAAGTCCACGCGGGAGAGGCGTCGCCGGGGCTGGCTGTGTCGGGCCATCGAGCAGGTCGAGTCGCGTTGTCTGATGTCGGGGGACGTGACATCGCCCTGAAGCGAGGACCACGAAGCCAGGGTGCCGGGTGAAGATGAACCACACCCTGGCCGCTCCTCACGGAAGCGGTAGCCCGAGTTGACCCTCAGCCCCTCTTAGCTGGGTGGGCTCACGACGTGGTCGCTCACTTCGCTCCGATCCGGGAAAGAAGTGAGAGCATGGCTTTGCGCAGGTCGGACATGGTGGCGAAACGGTCGCCCGGGTCTTTCTTCAGGCAGCGCTGAACCACCTGATCGACGCCACTGGCAACACGGGCCAGGGAACGAGGGATGGACGGAACGACCGAGGGGGGATCGTAGCGGGAATGCTGGCGGTCGAGCATGTCGAGCGACTTGCCCTGGAATGGAAGCCTGCCGGTGATCATCTCGAAAAGCACAACGCCGAAGGCATAGATATCAGCCCGGACGTCGACCGAGCCGGGGTCCCGGAACTGCTCGGGGGCCATGTAGGCGCCGGTGCCCAGCCTGGCTCCCGACCGGGTCAGGCGAGGGTTGGCGGTCTCGTGGGCCACGGCATATTCCGAGGTCTCCTTCTCCACCGTGGTCGGCGTGGGCTTGGCCGTAGCGACCTTGCAAGCCTGTGCAGGCGGGCGCGTTACGCGAGCCGGCTCGGGGTTGGTGAAGCCGAGCGGTCTGACCTCCTGATCGCGGGGATCCGTGAAGACGATCTGCTGAGGCGTGTTCGGGGAGTCGGCCAGTGGGATCGAGCCGTCGGGTAGCTCGGGGCGGAAGGCAACCATTTCCTCGCAGATCCGCGCCAGGCCAAAATCAGTGATCTTGAGCACACCTTCCTCGGTGATCAGGAGATTGCCCGGCTTGATGTCGCGGTGGCAGCTCAGTCCCTGCCGCACGGCATGATCCATTCCCTGACAGAACTGGACGCCGAACCGGAGAGACTGGGTCAGGTCGAGCCGGGGCGCACCGATCCAGCGAACCAGATCCCCCCCCTGCACCAGCTCGAGAACCACGTAGGGCTTGCCGTCGAAGATCTCGACCGAGTGGGCCTGCACGATGTTGGGGTGCTGGCCAAGCTGGACCCAGAGCCGGCACTCGGTGGCAAACCGCGAGCGGCGGATTTTGTAGCTCAGGAGCTCGTCCTTCAGGGTCTTGAGAGCGACAACCGACCGCTGCGATTTGCCCAGGTGGTCGTGGACCACGTAGACCAGGCTCATTCCGCCTTCGTGGATGTCGAAGATCTCGAACCGGTCACCGATCCAG
The DNA here is from genome assembly GCA_963816015.1 of uncultured Planctomycetaceae bacterium. GTDB lineage: Bacteria > Planctomycetota > Planctomycetia > Isosphaerales > Isosphaeraceae > Aquisphaera. The sequence continues at coordinate 75,296 of CAWFJM010000066.1, forward strand.
TCTCCCACCCTCCGAACGCCCGCCATGGGAGGATACCTCGCTCAGGGTTTCACTACCCCGTGCACGGTCAATGCGTCTTACCGGCTCCATTATACGTTCGGCTCGGGCCCCGATTTGGAGTTCGGGCCGTAACCTGAGGAAAAAATCACGAGAAAACCATGACTCGTGAGGGGAACGGCCAGATCCCTGGATCGTGCTCCGCGCGGGCGGGCGAGTGCCGAGCATGGCGATTTCTGACCGTCTCCGTGAGGATCCGTGCGGGAGTGCCGGTCGATTCCGGTCAGCGCCCCGGGCGCTTTACCGGCCTCGGCCCATCTCCCAGGTGAGCATTTCGATCATGGGTCTCCGGGCAAGTGGGATTCCGATGACCACCGGCAAAACGACGGATCGCATGATCCGGAAGAACCAGGAGTCTGCCACCGCGATCCGGGAGAGAAACTCGACACGATCCACAACGTCGTGGTCGGGTCGCAGCCCGGCGTCGCTCGTCGATGGAAAAGGGAGTAGGATCATGGCCGTGGGGCACGCGAAGTCCGTTCTGACGGCAATCAGCAGGAGGTCAGCAATGAGCAAGATCCATGCCGATCACGGTGTCCTCGAATCCATCCTCCGGTTCAACCAGGATCGCAAGCCGGCCCTCTTGAGGCTCAAGCTGCGGCGCATGAAGCACGATCCGTTCATGTTCTTCCGGGGAGCCGATCACCTGTACGGCCTGGCCTGGCCCGAGATCAAGCCGATCGACGGGGGCCCTGACATCCTGATCTGCGGTGATCTGCACCTGGAGAACTTCGGCTCGCACCGCACCACCGAGGGAGACTACCGCTATGATATCAACGACTTTGACGAGGCCGTTATCGGCCCGTGCGGTTTCGACCTGGTTCGCTGCGCAACCAGCATGATCCTGGCCTCGGAGCTGTGGAGGCTCAGGCCAAGCCAGGCCACCTGGATGGTTCTGGCCTACCTGGCGAACTACCGCAAGACGATGCTCGACGCGGCCGAGGAAGACCCCGTCCATGAGAGCGGTCCCCATGGGGGCCATGGCCCGATCCAGGAACTTCTGGGCTCCACGGTCATCGCGACCCAGGCGGATCTGCTCAGGTCCAGGATCAGACGGGAAGCGAATGGAAAACCGGTCATCCGTCGGGGTAAAACACTGTTGAATGTGTCTGGGAAGCGGTTCAAGAAGGTCCGCGACGCCCTGGAATCCTACGGCGAGACGCTGGGCAAGGCCCAGGCGTTCAAGGTCCACGACGTGGTTTTCCGGGTTGCCGGGGTGGGAAGCCTGGGCGTGCGCCGTTACCTCGCCCTGATCGAGGGAGACGGCCCGCCCGACGGCTACCATCTTCTGGACATCAAGGAAGCAAGAGCCTCCGCCGTCGCCGCCTGCGCCACGGAGGAGTTTCCGCAATCCGAGGGCGACGAGGCACGCCGGGTTGTGCTGGCCCAGACGGTCCTCCAGGGGCACTTGGCACTTGGCCTGGACGTTCTCGAGATCGGCTCGCGGTCGTACCGTATTCGCGAGATGATTCCCGCCGAGAACCGCTCTAGCCTGGATCGGTTTCAGCAACAGCCCAGCAGGCTACTGAGGGCCGTGGAGGCGGCCGGTCGACTGACGGCCCGGTCCCACCTTCGAGGCGCCTGTTTCAAGCCGGAATTGAACCGCCGACCTGACCTGGTGCGATGGGCCGCAAGCCCCTCCCTCGACGCCGTTCTTGCCGCCGCCGCGCGCTTTACCGAGCGCACCAACCGCGCGTTCGCCGAGTTTCGCGCAGCCATCCAGGCCGCCGGCGGAGTAACTGACTGCCTTCAGACTCTTGCCCGCTGATGGCGCGACCCTGCCTGGTCCAGGTCTTGACCGGTTTCAGGCTTTATTGTGCTATTTTAATAGAACAATGGGACGCGAGTGCCGTGCTGCAGATCGACCCCAAAGCCCCGATGCCGATCTATGCTCAGCTCGAGCGGCTGAGTTGAATCTCGAGATCCCCCCAGCTCCGCAGGATGAATGTCATCTCGCTTCTTCTGCTGCTGGCCTGCCTCATTCTGGGCGGGTGGGTGTCCGATCTCCGGCAAGATGCCTGGGGAGTCTAGACAGCCGGGTCGCCGTCCTCGCTGAACTCGAGCTTGATATGCGAAGCACACCGCGATTCTCTCGTCGTTTCACTCCGTGCTCGTGATCCGCGGTCGCCCTCGTCCCCGCCGAGGCATTTCGACATCGAGAGAAGGAATGTGTCGGCTGCTGGTTTCTGCGGACGCGACCGGAGGGGGAATGATCGGAAGGAGCCGGAACGACTCCTCGACGATCCGGGCAATCCCGTCGGCCAGAGGAGATGCCAGGAGCATCCGGAACTTCTCCACTAGGTCCTCCGCGCGATCGAACGGGCGGTCATTGCTCAGGCTCGTTATTGCGTGGGAGAGCGAGCTTGGCTCCGACATCGCCTCGGGAGACGTGAGAGACTCGGACAGCACAGGTGTCGAGTCGAGGAGGATTTCGAGAGGCACGCCAAGTGCCCGGGAAATTCTCCGGAGCGTGCCAGCCTGGGGCTTGCTGGTGTTGCCGCGCTCAATCTGATAAAGCGCGGTCCGCGAAATCTTGGCACGACTGGCCAGTTCGTCGGGCCCCCAACCTTTGGAATAGCGTAGGTCTCGGATTCGTTTTGCCAAGTTCATGGATCGCCTCATTTGGTCACAGGCTAGACTGAGTGTCTAAGAGAATTATACGGAGTTCCCCCGGATAGTCCGCCATTTCCGGGATTTTTTTTCGTGGCTTGAGATCATAATTCGTCTTCAAAAGAATTGCAATTCAAACCCAGACTAAATGGCAAGAAAAGGCGTGGAGTTCCGAGGCGACCGTATTTCATGGCATCAAATTGAACACAGCCATGCACGATTGATATTGCCGGCGGACGATCATATATCTCTTGTATCTATGATTGATAGCAACCTCCCGGCATGGTGGTCTCGATCGCCGTTATTCAGGAGTTACCCTGAAGACGTTGGAAACACTGAGAAGGAAAGACAAGGACAATGCCCATCAAAAAATCAACGAAACCATATCTGAGGTTAATGCTATCTTGATTTCAGGCTTTTGGACGCCTTCGTCACAATAGATGTAAATTAAGACTTAAGATGTTTAAGTAAGAAGCAAGACCATAATGTCAAGAATCGGCCTCTGGATCATTACAATCGAATATTATCCGTAGACACCAACTTCGTCAAGTTCGTACATCCTCCCAAGCGGTCACAACACGATGGCTACGCGCATTGGTGTTCACATCGCTCCAACAACCGCAGAGGTTTGGACACGAGCATTCTCCCATGCGACCTCTTTTGACCGCTTACTCAAGTAGGGAGTTTTGGGGTCTTGGGACTTCTCACCAGGCCTCTCCTCACTGAGTGAATAGTCACAGCGACCCCATGGAGAGACCTGTTCCCCGTCGCCTCATCGGTCGCGAAAAAAAATGGGTGTCTGGTACCGTTTCTAACGAAAAGGAGCCTTTTTTTGTCCTGTGGGCGGAGCCCTTTCTTCTGCGACGAAGGCGGGAGATTGCATTGACATGCATACTATCACGCACTGTTTCCGGAAGAAAACAGGGCCCCAGCCAGGGCCACCGAAACTGGAGTGCGAAAGGACAGATTATCGGCCTTAAGTCGCATTCTGTTCGCTTACGCTGTGATTTAATGAGGCGTCCGTTCATCTTGCCAAGATTATGGGAGTCCACCTCTTGAGATCCTTGCCAGATCGGGTATAAGGTCGAAAAGGTGCAAGCAAGAGTATTCGCTACCACTCAATCATTCTGACACTTGAGTCCTCTCTTTTCTTAATGAACCCATGCATGTCTGGTGTGACCCACTCGGACTTACGTTCTCAGGATACTCTGGACGATGCTTCTGTCAGACGATTGCCCATGAATTGCATTCTTTACCGAAGTTTCGCGTGTTGAACGGCATCGTCTTGAGTTCCACCGACGGCCCATGATTGCAACAACGGATGAATACCCCTGCGGTCCCATGGTGATCAAGCCACTCACGAGGAGCCTGACGCGATGAAGTTCCCGCCCGTACATCCCGACTTCCTCCGGGGGTCGACTGCTCGTCAACATTATGTGCCTGTCAGCCGTCCGCTCGTACCGGTTTATCGGGTTGGTGAACCGCTTCAGCGGGGCCGACGGCACTGGCCAGAGGGCTCGCAGTATTCGTATGGCTTGAACGGACACGAACTGACACTGTTCCTTTCCGACGTCAACGACCAACTTGTGCATGACTTGAGGTACGGAGAAGCAGAGTTCGCGGTGATCGTCGAGCACCCTGTCCTCGTCCTGGCATACAGGTTCGGCGAATCGATCCGCTGGAGCGATGTTCCCTACACCTGGCATATGCAACCCGCTCACTGCCGCGTGAGTCCTCCCCTGGAGTCGTCTCCAGAGACCCGGGCCCTGCTCTGGATCACACTGGTGGATGCTGACGACGGAATGATCCATGCTCAGCGCGGAATGACCCTAGCCCCCGCGTTCACGCGCACGCTCCAGGATGCCATCCGCGCCCAAGCCAGCACCCCCTTTGATCCCGACCTTTGCACGACAACCATCGGTGATCTCTTGGTGGCCCGTCCCAACACGCTCTCCCGCCTTCACCTGGCCCAAGCCCGGACAATGGGCAACCAATAGCAACCGAAACAGAAAGAGAGTCAGGCGGCTCTAACGCACTGATCCACGACAGCATGGATTAATCGGGCGTAAAACCCAATTCGTAGCCGAGGAGGCCCGACCAGAGCCGTTCGTAAGAGGCCACGGTCCGGTCGAGTGAGAATTCGCGCTCGATCCGGGTGCGTCCGTTGCCGCCTAGCCTCCGGCAAAGCTCGGGGTCACGGGCCGCATCCAGGAGTGCCGCACCGAGAGACTGCGGATCACCGGGTGGGACCAGCCAGCCCGTCTGCCCGGGCAGGACCAGTTCCTCGGTTCCTTCCACGGCCGTGGCGACCACGGGCCGCCCGGCAGCCATAGCCTCGAGAACCACATTCGGCATCCCCTCCCACAGCGAGGCCAGTACCAGGACGTTGGCCGACCTGAGCAGGCCGGGAACATCATCGCGAATTCCCAGCCAGTGAATCCTCCCATCGAGAAGGGGACGCGCCGCGAGCTGTTCCAGCAGCCAGCTCCGGCAAGGGCCGTCACCAGCCAGGGCCAGATGCCAGGCGGGATCTTGGGGAATGACGCGCTCGGCGGCAGCGAGCAAGTCCGGAATGCCCTTTTGAGGATCGAGCCGGCCAACGGCCAGTGCCAGGTGGGCGTCTTCCGGGATGCCGAGGTCCTTGCGAGGCACGGCCAAGGCCTGCTCGAACCGCTGGGGGTCGATTCCATTGGGAATGACCGTTAGTCGCCGGGAATCCAGGCCTGCGACGTCCTGGCTGAATTGCAGCACCCCTTTTGAGACGCAAACGGAGCCAGTGCTCAGAAATGCTGTCAGGCGGTCGAGAACGAGATGCCATCGTTTTTGACGCTCGGCAACACGAAGGCTGCCGACCACCCAGGGGCCCCCGGCCCACGGTGCGGCAAGTCGCGCCGCCAGGTTCGCATGAAACAGAAAGCTTTGAACCAATTCCGGCTGATATCTTCGCAACGCCCTCCCGAGCCTTACAACCACCTGGAGCGGCCGGCGACGGTTGCCACCCAGACACTTGAAGGGAAGACCCGCCTGGCGGAGCACCTCGACCAGGCGTCCTTCGCTGCCCAGTGCGATGACTATGGGTGACCATCGTCTCCGGTCCAGTCGCGTCGCCAGGTTCACCAGCGCCCGCTCGGCGCCGCCGACATCCAGGTCGGTGATCACCAGGGCGATGCGAACCGGCCGATCCGGCCAGGGATGAGAACCGGCAGTGGCAAGGCGGCGTTCCAGCGTCTGCACGGCGAATCGGGATTCCTCCAGGCATGGCCAGGGCGCTGAGCAAGAGGCGCAGTGTCCGCTCCGAGCTGGTCATTGGACCGCTCACAGACAAAGTGGTACGGTAGACCTCGACGGTTCCGGGACCGGGCCCCTCCGCTCCCGATTCTAGAGAAAACTGCCGGTCCGGTCGCCCCCTTGCCGGGCTCCACCCGACGGGAACCCGACTTGTTCTTCCCCGGTCGGAGAAGGCACGATGGATCTTGCCCACTCAACAGGAACATGAAGGGCCAGAGTCGACGGGGGAGAGACACAGGTGCTCGCGGCCGAGTTTGATTTCGACCTTCCGGACGACCTGATCGCGCAGCATCCGGTCGAGCCGCGCGAGCGTTCTCGACTGATGGTGATCCACAGCGCCACCGGCCGGATTGAACATCACCGGTTTTCCGAGTTACCGGCGATCCTGGACAGCCAGGACATCCTGGCGCGGAATAACTCGCGGGTCATTCCCGCGCGGCTGATCGGCCATCGGGAGTTAACGGGAGGCAAGTGGGAAGGGCTCTTTCTTCGTGAGGTTGGCGACGGGACCTGGGAGGTTCTGGCCAGCACGCGAGGCCGGCCCGCGATCGGAGAGCGGGTAGTCGTCGGTCCGGGGCTCTCCTTGAGGCTGGAGTCCCGCAAGGAGGGAGGCACCTGGCTCGTGCGGCCTTTGCCCAGGGAGGACACCGGCCGTATTCCTTCGGCACTGGCCCTCCTGGAACGATACGGGCAGACTCCCCTGCCTCCTTACATTCGCAAGGGAAGAGAAGTGGCCGGGGACCGGACCCGTTATCAGACGATCTTCGCCCTCCAGCCGGGTTCGGTCGCTGCCCCCACGGCGGGATTGCACTTCAGCGAGGCGATCTTCCAGAACCTGACTGCGCGGGGAATCAGGTGGGTCGACCTGACGCTTCATGTCGGGCTTGGCACCTTTCGCCCCATGGATGTCGAGAACATCGCTGATCACGTCATGCATTCGGAATGGGCCGAGATCTCCGCGCAGGCGGCCGCCGCGCTGAACGCTCGGCGGGCAAGTGGAGGCCGGGTTGTGGCTGTGGGTACTACCTCGGCTCGCACCCTGGAAACGGCCGCCTCCGCGGGAGCGATCCAGCCCTTCACGGGCCAGACCGGCCTGTTCATCCGGCCCGGGCACGTCTTCCGGGGGCTCGATGCCCTGATCACCAACTTCCACCTGCCACGGAGCAGCCTCTTGGTGCTGGTGAGCGCGCTTGCGGGAATCGAACTGATCCACGACGCCTATCAGGAGGCCATTCACCGCCGTTACCGGTTCTTCAGCTACGGCGATGCGATGTTGATCCTCTGACGAAACTTGGCGCGAGTGTGGTCCGGGCTCATCATGCCGCACCTGCCGCGGAAGCGGGCCTATGCTGGAATGACGGCGGGGATGCCCGGCTGCGACGACCAGCGCGGGGCTCCGGCCCACATGCCACGAGGATCGCTCTGACATCATGACCGATGTTGTGCCGGGAGATCGTCATGCCCTCCCACGGGCTTGCTCCGACTTGGGCCGACGAGTAGAGACCGACCGGCGCCGGGTACCGACTCGCGCGACCGATGCTCTCCGACTCTCCGGACGCCGCACAAGGGTTCGGCGCGAGCTGGAACGCGAGGGCCCATTCTTTGTCGATCGGTTTGATCCCCTCATCTTGACGCTGACCGTGGGTGTGCTGGTGTTGTGCCTTATCGACGGTCTCCTGACGATCGAGCTGCTCGATCTGAATAGCGAGGAAATCAACCCCGTCATGAGGCTCCTGCTCAGCCGAGGATACCTTTCCTTCCTGATGGGAAAGTATGTCCTCACCGCGGCGGGGCTTCCGTTCCTGGTTGTGTACAAGAACTGGCCGCTGTTCGGTACCCGGTTTCGCGCCGGCTTTCTGCTCCCGGTCTTTTTCACCCTCTACCTGGGCCTTCTGACCTATCAGTTGTTTCTGCTGCAGAACTGATGTCAGCGTCCCCGTTGCGGGCGGGCATCGGGCGGAAGCAGCAAGCGCATGCCAGGAGCGAGCCGGTCATCGTCGGCCAGCAGGTCCCTGTTCAGTCTGGCAATCTCACCGTAGCGGCGTGGGTCGCCAAGGCGGTCGCGAGCGATGCTCGTGAGGGTCTCATGCCGCTGAACCACGTGGATGGCATATCCGCTATCCGCCTGGGGAGCTTCCGAGCCTCCGGTCATCCGGTCCGAATTGAGATCCGGGCTGTCACCGGGCCGGTTGGCGGGTGTCCGGCCGGCGTCCGGGTTCCGGCGCACTGGCTGAACTCTGGGATCGGAGGTTGCCGGCTGGTTCGCTCGAGGCTCGACCGGGCTGGGTTCGAGCTGATTGAGGGGCGGAATGATGATCCTCGTGCCAGCAACAAGAGCCCGGGGCCACGCGACTGTGGTGCGGTTGGCCCACCACAGAGCCTTGGCAAACCGCGGCGAGCCGTAGTAATCCTGCGCGATGGACGGGAAGTTCTCTCCCTGGCGAACGACGTGCCGCCGCGGTACTGCACGACTCTCGATCGGGACAGCCGCTGGTGCGGGCTGCGTAACCCGGCGTGTCTCCAGCGCAGCCTGGCTGACCATGGGATCGACCTTGGGGATCGGGGCAGCAGCGGGTAACGCACGGGGTTCGGCCAGGCTCGACGAGGATGTGAGGAGACCGTTCAGAGGCGTTCGCGGCTGCGATTCCAAGGTATCTGCGGGCTTGGTCCGGTCCGAGACCTTGATCACCTCGGTCCGCAGCCCTGTGACAGTGGAAGGCGGCGGTGAGACGGGAGGCATGGGTGCCGGAACCCGGTCCTGGTTCTGCAAGGGCAAGGGCGATGTCGGCATCGGCCTAGAGGGCGGTGTTGGCATGGCTGTGTCTGCCGGGGTGGGCCTGATCCCGGCCGCAGGGAGTCTGGCCGGCGCGGGCGGGCGGCGCGAGGCTGATTCCATCCCCGATGTCTGCCGGATACCTTCCCGGCTCCGATCAGTGCCGCGCATCGCCAGCTCGTCAGGGTGGCCGCTTGCCTGGCCGGACGACCAGATGTGCGGCGTCAGGAGCACGACCAGCTCCCGCCGCTGATCTATTTTCTCCTTGGTCCCGAAAAGGTGACCCAGGATCGGGAGTCTGGACAGACCGGGCAGACCCTGCCACGTGTAATCGTCCTCATCTTCCATCAGGCCGCCGATGACCAGGGTTGCCCCATCGGGCACCATCACGTTGGTCGTCAACTCGGCCACCGTTTGGGTGGGCAAACCCGATACCGCATCGACATTTCCCGTACTCCGCTCGGGGTGGATCTCCATCCGGACAATGTCATCACTCGAGACAAATGGACGTAACCGGAGCAACGTACCGGTATTCAGAAATTGAACCGCCTGCGTGGTTCCGATGATGTTTTGCGTCGTCGTCGATTTGAAACCCAACCGCTGGCCAAGCTGGATCTCAGCGCGCTGTTTATTCAGGACCAGGATCCGGGGGCTGGCCAGGATCTTGGTGCTTCCCACGGTCTCCAGCGCCCGCACGAATCCGGTAATGTTGTTGGAGATGAAGCCGTACTTGATGCCGTTGGTTGCCGAGGCGAAGCCGGTTGGATCGGCGACCGTTCCCGCCGCGATCTTCCCCGCGGCCGTTAGCACCTGGGCCGGTGTGAAACCTACGTTGCCGTTAATCGCCGTTCCCGTCCCGATCGTCCCGAGCTGTTGGCCCAGGTTGTCGACGACCGCGAAGTTGACCCCAAGTTGCGTGTCCAGGTCGAGCTCGACCTGGATGATGACCGCCTCGATCAGCACTTGCACGGGCTGGACGTCGAGACGCTGGATAATCTGGTCGATGATCTTGAGGTTGGACTCATAGTCCTGGATGACCACCATGTCGTTGCTGGCCATCGAGACGCCTCCCGTGATAGGCTGTGTGCCGCGCTGGATTGTTCCCGCTCCTCCGGGCGCAACCACTCCGCCTGCACCTGCGCCACCTGCGGCTCCGCCCACCGCCGTCCCCGCGACTCCAGTGGACAGGGTTGACGACTCACTGATCCCGAACTGGTAATTCGCGGACGTGGCAAATCGCTTCCGGCCGACATCCTCGCTCAGGAAGGGAGCGATCATGACCATCAGCTCATCCGCCCGGACATAATTCAGGCGGTACACCTTGGTGACGATCCGCTCTTTCTTGGTGGTCTCGGCTTGGTCCTTGAGCTCTTCTCGCGAATAGATGAAGTGAATTCCACCTTCGGTTTTCTCGACGAGGTTGGCGAGCTTGAGCACCGAATCGAGCAGCTCGTGGATGGTGACCTTCTCGAAATTGGCGGTGATCGTGCCACTGACCTTCGGAGAGACCAGGATGTTCAACCCGCTCCGGCGGCTGATCAACTCGAGCAACTGGCGGACATCCAGCTCGTTGGTATGCAGCGAGATTAGGCCTTCACGATCGAACTGGATCTCTTGAGGTCGGACATCGCCCGGCGCCCGGGTCGTGGCCGGCTTCTCCGGCGGTCGCGTTGGCTCTTGTGCGGGCGATGTCGATCGCTGGGCTGGCACGGGTGCCGCTGTCGGTGAACCCCGCGCGGCTGCGGGGGCCGTTGCGTTGGGCAAAGGGACTGCCGAGGGAACCTGGCTCGCCCCACCGCCAAGGTCCCTACCGGTCGCTGGTACAGGGGGAGGCGGTACTTCCTGACCGCCAGCCGCTGCTTCGGGATTCTGCGGCAACGGCAGGAGCGTCAGCGAAGGCCCCGCGGAGACATCATCCCCGGCCGTGGGTTCGGCGGCACGAAGCGACGCGACCAGCCCCAGGCTCAGCACCAGTGCCTTGATCCCCGAGATGACCATCCGGTTCAAGGGAAATGATCCTCGTCGATTCGGGACAGATCCGCACGCCGACAAGCCAGCGACGTTGTTTGCGTGGGGCCAGGAAGTCACCCGTTGGCGTCGGGCCGGAGTGCTAGCAGGACATGTTTACCCCGCCTTCTGTCTCTAGGATTCGGCACGGCCCTTAACGAACTTAAGGGTCGTTCCGATAAAATAAACAGTAGGGGCCAAAAAGCGGTGAAATATCCCGGCGGTTTACGATCCACGATATCCCAGGTCCCAACGGTTACGATCCAGATCAGTGGCTTTCTTATCGCCGTACCTAAAGCAGCGCACTGATCACCATGGTCTTGCGTCCGTGGGTTGGGCTGCCCCTACCAGTAGGGATGACGCCGGTTCCCGCCCCTCGACAGCCCACCAATCATCCCTCATGCCAAGGGTTTCGGTGAACGATGGCCAGCCGGAGCGCCGTTCTGACCATTCCGGCCAGATCAGTAGTAAGGGTTCATCATGTCATTGGGCGTGGGAGGCCCGTAAGGATAGGGAAGGGAGGGCGTATAGTAAGGCGTGGGATAAAGGTTGTAGGGAAAGCTGGACCGATAGGGATCGGAGGGTGGCGGAATCACGCCGGAGCCGGTTCCGGTGACGGGCGAGGTGAATTCGGGAGAGGGTGCGGTCCGGCTCTCTCCCGGCCGCAGTGCTTCTCCTTCGAGCGTCACGGGCGGCTCGCCGTGGGTGGGCGCCGGCAGAGGGGTGGGAGGGTTGATTCGCCGGGCCAAGGTCGGCTCGAGCGGCATGTAATCACGCGGCAGTGTGCCGAAATTCAGTGCCACGCGGCGGAATACATCACGAGAGAGCATCTGGTCGCCAACGTGAGCCGGGCCGATCACGATACGCATGTTCGTCATCGTGTTCTGCGGCGTGAAGGTGATGGTCGCCGGGCGGCCGTCGGGAGTGTGCAACTTCATGGCGAGGGCCTCGTCGGGGCAGGGCTTGACGGGACCGAAGTCCTTGAATCCCAGGTCGCGCAGCGCCTCGATCGCTGCGGATTGGACCTGCGGCACCGAGAACTGGAAGACCTGCGAGGAAGTGCCGCAGAAGTTGTAAAAGGCATAGTCGCTCGGGGCGACCCCGGGGAAATGGCCGACCGCGCGAAGCCATTCCAGGGAGCCGCAACCACAAGCCGGGAGTGCGGAGCTGACCACCACGACGAGCATGACGATCCGTCGCATGACCTTCCTAACCTCCCGGCGCCCGTCCCCGGTCGTTCTGGCGAACCCGATAATGCGATTATTCGACCATTGTCAATTCGACAATTTGATCGGATCGTCTTGATTCTTTCTTCCGTGACGCTCGCGCAGGATCGATTGCCGCCTCGATCCGACGAAATCGACGGCACCTGTGCCATGGTTGTGCGGCAGCCCGAGCCGGTGTCAGGGGCTCGGTGGCCACTGAGGATTATCGCCTGGGTTGGGCAGGGCGAGGAGCTCCGCCGTCGAGGATCCCGCGGACAGCGGCGTCACTTGGACGGTCCAGCCGTTGTTTGCGCCCGGGAGGTTGGTGGGAGTGTAGGTGACCGTGAAAATCTCGGAAGGAGTCACGTTCACCTTGTAGATGTAGATTTGCCGATTCGTTGGCATGCTCACCTCCAGCAGCGTCAGGGCTCGGTCGAGTGCGGTCATCGCATGGACGGACTGGACGCCGCGCGTCTGGTTCAGCAGGCGTGAGGACTCGACCCGGATCAGGCTGGCCATCTCCCGGTAGGCCATGGCCCAGAAGCCGAGGAGAACGGCAATCGTCGCGATCACGAGGACCAGGGCGAAACCACGGCGATTCTGGAGTCGGGTGCGTGGTAGTTTCATGGGGAGGATATTGCAGGTTCAGGGTGTACGTTCCTGTGAAGTCCCGATAAGACACGGTGAAGTAGATATTGAAACTCGTCTCGCCCGGGAGGATCAGGGTCCACTTCCAGATCCGTGACATGGGTCGCGACCGTGGTGGAAGTCCCGGCGGTTTCATCGTACCGGATCAGGCTGCTCGTGGCGGGATCGTAATTGTAACTGATCGTGATCGTCGTCGAGGTCTGGTCCACACGCTGGAAGAGCAGTCGCAGTGGATATGGATGGCCGGAGTCGGGTGCGAGGCGATTCTTGAACTGGTACAGACGATCGACCTGGGTCGAATTGTTGGGTGCCGGCAAGGACTCGGACCTGACCTGATATCCGCCCCAGTCCCGGGTGAACGACTCGGCAGCCAGGTTTGCATTGACCGTCAACCGGCGCGCTCTTCGACTTGGAGGGCGGAAACGCCAAATGCCTTCCAGGTCAGAACCAGGACCATGCCGATCTGGATCGTGAGGAAGCTGGCAACGACCAGTTCAATCAGCGTATAGGCACGGCGGTTGGAGCGGCAGGATTTCGACCGAGCGGCAATCATGGCTACGAGCTTGGCCCCACGTCGAGATAGACGGTGATCGACAAAGGATCACTTGTCATATCAGTGTAGAACGTGGATTGTACGAACTGTAGATCGTCAGAGTGTTCGTCTTTGGGGGAGATCCCTGATAGGTGTTCGTGTAGTCGTCAACGGCGTTGCCTTGGGCGTTCGTGATGGTGGCCGAGCCGATCGCGATCGCCGCCCTGCCGAACAGGCTTTGCGTCCGGGGGTTCTTCCAGGGAACGCTGTAATAGGTCTGCCTGGGTATGGTCTGATTGGGCAGGTACGGCTGGCCGTTACGAGTCACAACCCCCTGGAAGCGGGTTTCGAGCTTGTGGATCAGCCTGAGCTGGGTGATCACGAAGGGGGACAGGCCCGCCAGGGCGATTCCGAGGATGGCGAAGGCGAGGACTGCCTCGGCCATGGCGTAGGCCGGGCGGCTCTGGCGAGTGGCGGGAGGTTGCACTCTCGGGGTGCCGCCGGAGGTCGATTGAATCGATGAGATGGATGCGTGGCCTGGCTCATTGGAAGTTCGGAGTGGGATGGTAGACGTGGCCGTCTGGGCCCGTGATCGAACCCGTGACGACGCCGTTTGAGCCGATGGACAGGCTTCCCGACCAGGATGCTGAAGGAGAGCGGGTAGCGGTCGCCTGGAAATCGGTCGTGATATCACGGACGGGGGTCAGAGCACAGACGTAGGACGGTTGGGTGGGGTCCACGGGCCCCGGTATCGCAGGAAGTTCTCGCCGTCCACCGGGTCGCTGTACAGGCTGGTCAGGCTCCGGCGTAGGTCTGGTGCTTGAGCCAGTAAAGCCGCTGAGCCGTCCAGATTGCCCTGAGGTTGGTGGCCGCCATGTCGACCCTCGACTGCTCCAGGCTGTGCACGAACCGTGGGACGCCAAAGGAGGCTAGTACGCCGATCACGAGCATGACGACCGTCAACTCGACCAGGGTATGGCCGTGGGGGGCGTCATGCCGCCTCGAGACTCTCGAAGTGAAACGGCCAGGCAGCCTCGCCTCCGTTCCCCGTACTCGATGCGTCCAGGCCATGGTTCTGTTTTCGCTCGATGAATCGGCCTTGTTTGGAGGTCAGCTCACTCTCCGTGCCGCCGCGACGCTTGCTTGCTCCGACGCTCGTACAGCCCTGTCGCCATTCACTTGACCGCTCCGGCCATGTCGAACATCGGCATGTAGATCGCGAGCATCGAGCCGGCGATCGAGGTCCCCATGCCCATGATGATCAGGGGCTCGAGCATCTTGGTGACTTTGAGGATCATGCTCTCCATCTTCTCCTTGTAAAACGGTGCGATCTGCTCCATGACCTGTGCAAGTTGGCCCGATTCCTCGCCCACCTGGACCATGTTGGTGAGCATGGGCAGAAAGATGCCGGTCTCCTCGAGTGCGAATGCAGGGACTTACCCGCCGCCACCCGGGATCGGACACGTTCCAGGGCGTCATGGTAGATCGGGTTCTTCTTGAAGATGCCGGTGACCGTGTTCATCGTCTCCATCATCGGTACGCCGCTCTTGAGCAAGAGCGAGACGCTCGAGGCGAACTGGTACATGGCCATGCCGATCATCAACTCCCCCACGGAGGGCAGGACCATCAGGAACCGCCGACGTACAGCCGGCCCGCGTCGGTCTTCATGGAACTTCTTGAAGCCGATGACCGCCGCGATGATGCCGCCGACAGCAGTAGTGTCCGTAATGGACGATCCAGTTCGAGGCGTCGACGACGTATTGAGTGATGGCGGGAAGCTTTGCGTCCATATCGTGGAACATTTTCGCGAACGTGGGAACGACCATCCAGAGCATGAGCGTGACGGCGATCACGGCCACGCAGACCAGGATCATCGGATACATCAGCGAGGCCTTGACCTTGCGCTTGGTCTCGCGGGAGTCGCGGATCTGCTTGTTGAGCTCGACCAGCACCATGGCCATCTTGCCGGTGATCTCGCCGGTGCGGATGGCCTCGATCCACTGGAACTCGAAGTGCTCGGGAAACGCGGCCGCGGCCGCATAGAAGGTGCTCCCGGCCGCCACCTTGGCCGTGATCTGCTCGAGGATCGCGCGGAACTTCGTGCTCTCGCACTGGCCGGTCGCGATCTTCAAGCGCCTGGAGCAGCGGCGTGCCGGAGCTCACCAGCGTGGAGAGCTGGTGGAAGAAGGTCAGCGTGTCCTCCAGCGTGGCCTTCTTGTGCGGTTTCTTCGACACCCGTGCATGCGAGATCAACCCACTCCTCGAACGGCACTCTGCACCTCCCTCGAGATCACCTCACAGCCGGAGCCGCCCGCGGAGGTCAGGCCCTGGGCACGGTCCAGCAGCAGACAGAGCTCTCCATCGCAATCGTAGGCCACTCCCGCCGGTGACTGCGGATGAGTACCACTCGCTTTATAAATCAGCCGGCGGGTTGGATCGCCCCATCCTGGTGGCATCTTGACCAGCCTGACAAAGACATGGCTAGCCGCGATCGTGACGGTCACTGCAAGACGGCCTGTCGCGACCATAGGCCATTCTCTGGGAAAGGCTGCGTAGATCTAGACGCGGCCCCACGCCTTCACGTCAGGGCCGCGAATCCCGGGCCGGTGGATCGCCTCGATTTGACGACCGCCCAGTGTGATCTAGGGTTCTGTTGTCCCGGGCGGTGTGTGCCTCCCGGGGGGATGACCCCTTCCGTCAACAGGAAGGTGGAGCAGGTTCCCATGGAAGGTGGGAAGTACTCCCCGCGGCCAAACCAAGTCATGTGAAGTGTGTGCGAGCGCGGCTCCGATGTCGTGCCCTTCAGGCTCGGCGCCGGATGCTCGGATCGCATCCGGCCTGGTGCGGCAGACGAAACTCGAGCACGGAGTTCACGGTCCTGACAATGCCTAGCCAGGCCCACGGCTCGCAGAGAACCTGTCAGTCCCAAGTGAATGCGTTTAACCTGTTGATCCTCGTTGGGAGCCAGCCACCATGCTGCGTCTCTCTCTTGTCCGAAGACCCGCAAGGGCTTCACCCTCGTCGAGCTCGCGGTCGTGATCGTCATCATCGGCGTTCTGGCCGCCTTCGGCGTCCCCCGTTCCTCAAGTCCGTGGAGCGATCGAAGCCGCCGAGGCCTTCGACTACCTGGTCGGCTGTGCGGTCGGCCCAGGAGCGGTACCTCGCCCAGAACGGCCAGTACAGCTCGACGATAACCAATTGCTCGACATCCAGTATCCCAACCCTGCTTACTTCATCCGACGTGGGGCCCGTCACCGCCACCCACGAACACGCCTGGACCCCACCCTGGACCCGCACGGTGCCTCGGCTCGAGCTATGCCTAACGGTGGTCTTCACCGACAGGGTTACGACGCGACCAACTCGACGATCCAGGGGAAGCCGGAGATCAACCCGATCAGAATTGATCGCCACGGCACCCTAGCTGATCACGAGGCGGCTGTCCCTGTGGCGACGGATCTTGCCAAGCGCTTCCACGATGCCTAGCAGTCCTCACTTGTCGCATGCCTCGTCTCGGGCGGCCGGCTCGGCCGCCCGCTTGTTTCGCTGGCCTGGCGCCGATCTGACCCTCTGCCGACCGCGCTCGACGATGAAGCTCACTGGAAACGGCTCTGCTACCGGCCGGCCATCGGCCTGGTCATCGATCAGCAGCAGATCGCCATGAGCGTCGTGGCGACCACACCGCTTGGCCGTCGAGAAATCGCTCGCGACCTCCAGGAGTGTGACGGCGAATCACCCGAGGCGGTGCCTGGAGCGCATGCTCCAGCCGTGGCTGCCCGCGGACCCCGAGGGGAAAACGAGCCCGACCCGGTCCCTGGATTCAGGTGGGGCTGCCCGAGTCCAGGCTCTTTCAGGCCACCGTCCCGATCACACCCTCGAATCGCCTCTCGCCGCCTCAAAACTTCTTTCTCGAGGCCGTGCAATCCACGAACCTCCGCGCCGAGGACAGGATCATCGACCTGATCAAGATCGACGTCAACAAGCAGCCGCTGGCCTGCCTGTCCGCCTGTCCCCGATCGCTGGTGACCGATCTGGCCGAGATGCTCGAGCCGCCTGGGAACGCGGATCGCCGTGATCGAGCCTTCGCCCATGGGCCTGCTTCGGGCTGCGGCGATCAAGTCACCGGCTCCGCGTAGCTCGCGGTTATGCCTTCGGTTCTTCCTCGGCCGGAAACAAGCAATTGGCATGGAGGTCGCCGGGCATCAGCCGCTGTTCTGGCACGCCTTCGACCTTGTACCCGGCGAGGAGGAGGCATCGATCCTGGCCGCCTATTCAACACTCTGGATGCTGGGGCGGCATAGCCGCATCAGCGTGCCGATCGACAGGGTGTTCATCCACGGCCGGCCTGACCTGAAGCTACCATCGACCCGGAATCATTCCGGCAGCGAACCGGGGCTCGCCTGGTCCGCTGTGCCGGCCCGGACCACGATCTGGCTTCGGCGACCCTGGGAATCGCCCTCAACAATCCCCTGACCGAGGCTGCCGGCCACGACCTGGCCCGAGATCTCAAGCCCGCCGTCCCCATCCGCGATATCTTTCCCTGGGCCGAGCTGGTTCTTCAGGGTGCTCTGATGGGGGGGGTCTCCCTGTTTCTCAGCGGCGCAGACGCCGACGTGGAGACGAGGTATCGGAGCCGCCGGGCCGAGGCTGCCGCTTTCACCTGGCTCAAGGACCAGGACCAAGGAAAGCTTGACGCCGAGAAGAAGCTGCTCGAGGAGCGGATCAGGACCGTCGAGGCCTTTCTGAAAACGCGAGTGGACTGGACCACCCAGCTCCGTACCATTGCCGCCGATACGCCCGAGACCACGATCATCACTTTGCTCACGGGTGACGGCGAAGCCGAGCTTCCCGGCAAGGGAAATCAGGGCAAGGCCAAGAAGCAGCTTATCGTCAACTTCGTTACCCCCCTGGCCGAGGACGGGGCCATGCCCGGCGAGATCGACAAGTTCATCTCGGCCCTGCGCGGCGAACCATCGATCCTTGGCCACTTCCCCAATATTGAAGTCTCGGGCCTGCGCACGGGCACAACGGGCAACAGCCACCAGCAAGCGGCCCAGTACAGCGTTGTCTGTCTTCCCAAGGCCGAGCCGATCAAGGGCGGGAACACCAGGTAAGCATGATGCCGCCGGCCTGGCACCCCTGCGAGACCCACCCACGATGAGCGAGAAGACCTCGGGCTCGTCCCTCGAACGTTTGGTTCTGACCCAGCTCCGCGACCCGGTCAGGCTACGGTTCGCCCTGGGCGCCGTCCTTCTCGCCTCCTGGTACTTCGGCTTCTACAGCCCGATGAGCGACCGGATGGTCCGGACCGCCGCCCTGGCCGAGAGTGAGCGGAAACGCGCCGCGACGGCCCAGCAAATCGACGGCCTCCGCAAGGTGATGGCCCCCTTCGCCGAGCGGATTCCCGAGCATGCCGGGCAGAATGAGCTGGTCCAGTACGTGATGGCTCACGTGCGCCAGTCACCTGTCAAGCTTGTGGACCTGAAGCCGACCAAGACCAGGGAGCTTGGCCCCTTCGACAACATCGGGTTGAGGCTCCAGTTCGACGCGTCCTACGAGGACCTCGATGCCTTCCTGGCCTGGGTGGAGAGCGACCGTCGGTTACTCCGCGTCGATTCCCTCAAGGTCGAGCCGACCAAGGATCATGCTCAGCTCAACGTTCAGCTCGACCTGCTGAGCCTGGCGGAGAAGGAGAAGAACAGCATCCCCGAGAGGCCTGGGGTCGGCGGAAAGACAGGAGATCGGCCATGAATACCATGAAGCTGCTGAAGCTGGCGCCGACCGTGATCATGGCCGCCGTCATGGCCTATGCGGCGTACTCGATCAACCCACAGGTGCCGCCCGTCTCCGCGCCCCCACCAGCCAGTACCCCACCGGCTCATACAGGGAGAGACCGGCCTGACCCGGGCACGGGTAAGTCCAGGGACGCGACAGCCGCAGGCTTGAGGCGGGGTCGAAATCCCTTCGTGGTGCTGGCCCGGCGAGGCCAGGGGGGCAAGGCCGGGGCTGATCTCGCCGCGGGCCTGGGTGCCCGGGTGGACCCCTACCTTGCGCTCGTGCAGGGACTGACCTTGAACGCGACCTTCGTTCAGGGCAACACCCAGTACGCGTCGATCAATGGACGACTCTACGAGCGGGGACAGCACCTGCAAGGCCCTGGCGACGAGACCTCGTTCCTGGTCCTCGCCCAGGTTACCCCCGCCGAGGTGGTTCTCGAGGCCAACGGCAGCCGTTACCGGCTTGCCTATCCCGACCAGCTTGCGACCCCGCCAGATCGGCCGCGGTCGGCTGCCGGAACCGGACGACGAGATCTGCGGGCCGGCCCGCGAAGCCGCCCTGTCTCAACATCTTTCCCGCGGGCATCACGAGGTCCGTTGCCCTGAAAATGCCATGAACAGTGTCTTTGACAACACCAGTGTTCAGCCCCTGATCCTGGAGCTCCTGGCCCGGCGGAACCGGTTCGAGCCCAGGCAGATCGAGGAGTTCGCGGAGCTGCTGGAAAAATCCAGCCCAGGAACGGTCCCGGAAGCGCTATTGATCAGGGGGGGATACGTCTCGGATCACGAGGTCGCCGACCTCTATGCCGAGGACCTCTTCCTCCCGATCGCACCTCCGCGAGACGAGAGCCTCCGAGATCGACAAGGAGCTGGCCAGCCTCCTTCCCGAGAAGCTCTGCACCGACAAGCTGATCTGCCCGATTGCCCTGCGCGACGACGTGCTCGACGTGGCCTTCGTCTCGCCCGAAACGATGGGGGTGGTCGATGAGCTTCAGCTTCTCACCGGGTTGCGAATCAACCCCCTGATCGGCCCACTGTCCCTTGTCGAGTTTCAGCTCGACGCGCTCTACCGTGCCCATCGTGAGAGCAAGGCCATCGGCGAGGAAGGCGATAGCTTTCGCGACACCAGCGATGACCAGAACGAGCTCGACGAGAGTATCCTGAACATCGACACTCCGCCGCCCAACGACGAGAATGGCCGGATCGTTCGCCTCGTGAATCAGATCCTCGAGCAGGCAATGCGGAACGGTGCTAGCGACATCCACCTCGAGCCGTTCGAGGATGGATGCAAGTTCCGGCTTCGCATCGATGGCGTGCTCCACGAGCTTCCCTCGCCGTCCAAGGCGGTCTTCATCATGATCCTCTCCCGCCTCAAGGTGCTGGCCAAGATGGACATCGCCGAGAAGCGCGTGCCCCAGGACGGTGCCATCGCGTTGCGGTCGGGCGACAAGCGGGTAGACCTCCGTGTCAACACGGTGCCGACTGTCCACGGCGAGAAGATGGTCATGCGAATCCTCGACAAGGACGCCATTCCGCTGAACCTGACCGGTCTGGGACTTGACCAGCGGCAGTCCGACGACCTGATCGAATCGATTCGCACCCCCTACGGACTGGCCCTGGTAACTGGGCCCACCGGGAGCGGCAAGTCCACCACGCTGTATGCCTGCCTCAACCTGCTCAACGAGCCGCGGCACAATATCTGCACCGTCGAGGACCCGGTCGAGTACAAGTTCAAGGGGATGAACCAGGTCCAGGTCAAGGCCCAAGTTGGGCTCACGTTTTCCTCGGCCTTGCGGGCTTTTCTCCGGCAGGACCCCGACATCATCATGGTGGGCGAGGTCCGCGACCAGGAGACCGCCGAGATCTGCCTGCGTGCGGCGCTCACCGGTCACTTTGTCCTCTCGACGATCCATACCAATGACGCTCTTTCGGCGGTCACGCGGCTTCAGGACATGGGTATCGAGCCGTTCCTGCTGTCGTGCACGCTCCGCGTCCTGGAGGCCCAGCGCCTGGTCCGCCGACTCTGTCCCAAGTGCAAGGAGGCGTACGAGGTTGATGAGGAGCTGGCCGCCCGGCATGGCCTGACGCCGGGCGAAGTCCTTTATCGCCCCAAAGGTTGCCTTCAGTGCCGACGGCTGGGCTACCGGGGCCGCTTGGGCGTCTTCGAGGTCATCCGCATCACCCCCCGGCTCACCCAGCTCATCCAGAAGCGCGTGCCGCTCGACCAGCTCCGCAAGGCTGCCCGCGAGGAGGGGATGAAGATGCTCTACGACAGCGCACTGGACAAGGTCCGCCAGGGCCTTACCAGTCTCGAAGCCGCTCTCAGTGTTAGCATGGCCGAGGAAGAGTGATCGGGGACGGCGATCAGCATTCAGATCTGCCCCGATGACGGGATCCTTGCGTCAGCGCCGGGGTGAATCAGCGTGACTCGCTTGAGCTACCGCGCCGGTTCATCGCTCCGGAAATAGCGCCGGATCAACTCGGGCAGCTCCATGGAGAACTTGCTTCGGGGCATGACGGGATCGCAGCCAGCAGCGCGAGCGGCCGACAGTGCTTCGGTATCGACGTGCGAGCCGAAAGCTACGAACGGCGTCTCCGGTCCCGCAAGCCCCTGATAAGCCACGAGGGCCCCCGGCGCCACGAGGTCGCCCGCCGCCAGATCGACGAAGACCACGCGTGGTTGCCACTGCTCGATCATCATCGAAGCAAGGGCCGAGTTCCCTGCTACCAGTACGCGATAGCCCAGCTCTCGTGCCGTGCCAGTCACCTTGGACGTGAAGATCAGGTCCCGGCTCAGCAAGATCCCTGTTGGACCGGCATCCGCCGGAACTGGAACAGCAGAAGGATCGAGGGGGAAAGCGTGCATGGACAATGCCAGATGCCAGAGCTCAGATGGCAGAGACGACGCGGACTGCGTTCAGGCCGGCTTACCAGCCTGAGTGGGGATCCGAGGCGAAATGCTGGTCGATCCAGCTCGGAGTCAACGTCTCCAGTCCGTGGATGATGGCGTCGGCACCCGACTGGCGGAGCTGGGGAGCGTTGTAGGTGTGGGTGATGCCAACCGTCCACATTCCTGCACCCTTGGCCGAGATGATTCCGGCCAGGCTATCTTCGACCACCAGGCATGCTCGCGCTTCAAGCGGCGGTGTGGAAGGAGTTATGGACCGGAGGTATGCCCGCAGGGCATGGAGTGTTTGCAGGTAGCCCGCCGGGTCGGGCTTGCACTTGTGGGCATCCTCGGCGGCAATGATGGCCGCAACCCGGTCACGACAGCTCAGCCGCCTCAAGGCATACTCGATCTCCGACCGGAGCGCTCCCGAGCAGATGGCAACCGGGCACTGCGATGCCATGGCGGCCAGAGTCTCGGCCGCGAAGGGGAAGTAGCGCAGCCCCTGCTCGGCAACCTCGACATAGCGCTGGGCCTTTCGCGCAATCGAGCGCGTCCAGCCTGTCGTGATCGAACGCCTGCCCTGCATCGCCCAGGGCCGCAGCGAAGCATCCGCGATCATCGTATCCTAGGTAGCGCTCGTGGTAATCCCGGTCGGTGATCACCACCCCTTCCTGGGCCAGGACCTCGCGGAAAAGCTCGAAGTGGACCACTTCGTCGTCTACCAAGACTCCGTTGAAATCGAAGATCACCGCTTGAATCATGGTGCCCCAGCAGTGGTTAGCGGCCCGTGGCCAGAAAAGGGAGAGGAGACCGAGCGGGCGGTCTGGCTGCCAGCCTTCAGTCGCTGGCGACCGGCTACTCACTGCCTCTCAGATTGCCTCCGGGCCGCGCTCTCCGGTGCGGATACGGATGCAGTCGTCCAGGGGAAGGATGAAGATCTTCCCGTCACCGATCTTGCCGTCGGGTCCGCTCCGGCCAGCGTCCAGGATCGCGTTCACGGTGGGCTCGATGAAATCCTCATTCACCGCGATCTGGAGCTCGATCTTGCGCAGCAAGTTCACAGTGACCTCGTGCCCACGGTAAACCTCGGTGTAACCCTTCTGCCGCCCGAAGCCCTGCACGTCCATCACCGTCAACCGGAAGACCTCGACTCTGGAGAGGGCCTCCTTGACGGCCTCAAGCTTCGTGGGCTGAATGATCGCGATGATGAGTTTCATCAGAGAATTCTCAAAAATGGCCCTAATGCCCCGACTCGGGGACAGGAATCCCGATCCCTGTCTCCCGCGCCTGGCTGATCTGTTTGTTCATTTCCGATTGTCCGGGAGAATTGCAGCCGCCGTCAACACGGCGGTGAGAGAAAAGAAGAACGGCAGGTCGGGATCACTCCCACTTGAGCGTCACTCACTCGGCAACCTGCCCGTGATGCTGGTGATCATCCGATGTTCCCACGCCGGGTGGATAATCGCGGTAGGTCTCCGTCCACGTGCATCCTGATCCACCGAGCAAGAGGGCCAGGGAGAGAAGGCCGAGAGCGATGCTCTCAGATTCGACTGGTTTTTGCTTAACCGTTGATTACAATGACCCCTTGCAATCCTTCCAAGACGCGATCCTGGCTCCCGGCGACACGCGGCATCGCATGGGCTTTTCACTCCATCATCCTGGGCGAAAGGAACGCTGGCTCCTGCTGGTGATCGCGCTCGTTCTCCAGGGTAATGTGGTGTCCGCCGACTCGGTGTCGTTGCCTGCCTTCGACGCCGAGGCTCATGCCCAGATCTGCAAGTGCGGACCACGGTGCCGACAAGCTTCCTGCTGTTGTGGCCGTTCCTCGCCTGCTAAGAGCGAAGATCGGGTAGCGTCACCGATTTCGACACCACCCGCCAACACCGCAAGCTCTGCTCCGTGCCTCGACGGGGCTCCATGCGGCGACCCGGGGCTCCCCCCTACGGCCGGCCCTCGCTTGCAGGAGAAGGCCGCCACGCTCGCTGAGTGCGTTTCGCGCGCGCGCTGATGATGAGTGGTTTCCTGCCTGTGCACACGTCCTGCGGTCGCCCTCGGTGGCGGCCCTCGCGGATTCAGAGACCCCCCCGACGGGGCCTGCCTGCCTGATCGCCTTCACTCTCTCGATGACTTGATCCAGCCCCGCTGGCCCTGCCAGCGCGGGCCCAGGCAGCGTCCGTTCTAGCTTATTACCTCTTCGCACGTAGACCGCGCCCATACAGGGCCGCGGCGGCGATGAGCGTCTGCGCACGACGTGATCACAATTGGAGCTTATCCTCATGCATCGACATCGCGCCTTCACACTGATCGAACTACTGGTTGTCATTGCGATCATCGCCGTGTTGATCGCGCTCTTGCTGCCGGCCGTCCAGTCCGCCAGCGAGGCGGCCCGGCGAATTCAGTGCACCAATAATCTGAAGCAGATCGGCATCGCCCTGCACAACTACCACGCCGCCATCGGTGCCTTTCCCCCGGGCTACCTGTCGCTGATGGATCCGTGACGTTCGATAACGACGGCCCCGGCTGGGGCTGGGCTTCCTTCTCGCTGGGTCAGATGGAGCAGGTCCCGGTCTATAACAGCATCAATTTCGTGCTGGGGATCGAGTTCCCGGCCAACCAGACCGCTCGCTTGACCCTGCTCGGCAGCTTTCTCTGCCCGTCCGACGCCTGGCGGCAGGATACGTTCACCGTCGTCGATTCAACAACGACCGGTACAACGCCCGGTGCCCCGATCTGCGACGTGGCCTCGTCGAACTACGTCGGCTCGGTCGGGAGTGGGGATCCCTCCAGCCTCTATCCCTACATCATCAACGACGATAACGGTCCCCCCGGCCGCGACAACGGCAACGGGCTTTTCTTCCGCAATCACTCGATCAAGATCGCCCAGATCACCGACGGCACAAGCCAGACCTTCGCCGCCGGCGAGCGGAGCCAGAACCTGTCGCGCGCGAGCTGGACCGGCGCCGTCACCAACGCGGCCGTCCCCCTGGTGGCGCTCCAGGCCGGAGCGGGCTTCGATCCTGAAGGCGGCGGGGCGCTGGTCCTCTCGCACACCGGCGAAGGACACGGGCCCAATTCCCCCTCGGGCCTGGCCCATGGCGACCAGTACTGGTCGTTGCATCCGGGCGGCGCCAACTTCTTGTTCGCCGACGGCAGCGTCCGGTTCGTCAAGGAGCAGGTCGGCTTCAGGATCTTCCAGGCCCTCGCAACCCGGGCCGGTGGCGAGGTTCTTTCCGCCGACCAGTTTTGAGGAGGATGCAATGAGACGGTCTGCCATCTTCCTCTTCGCCTTCCCGGTCCTGGGCGTCGGTTTTCTCTAGGTCTCTGAGGCCAGACGAGTCGCGGCACTGCCTGATGAGAAGCTGTTCCGCATGGTCACGGTCGCCAGCCAGGAGAAGTGATCCCGCGTGTCACAGCCACAGCGAGCCAAAGCCGTGAGCTCTTGCACCCTTGCGCCGAGAAGATCTGCCCCTTTGAGCGTCACTCACTCGGCAACCTGCTCAGGATGCCGGTGATGCTGGTGATCATCCGACGTTCCCACACCGGGTGGGTAATCGCGGTAGGTCTCCGTCCACGTACATCCTGATCCACCGAGCAAGAGGGCCAGGAAGAGAAGGCCGAGAGCGATCCTCGCCATGATTGAATTCCTTTTCCTCTGAAGGCGGGGCTAGGGAGGCGGCGGGGCATCTCAAGGGCAAGAATGCGTCGTGCCAGGCGCAAGAGATCCAGCCGGGCCTGACCGGAGCTCGCTGGAGGGCCTTGTAGCGCACGATGACTCGGCCTCGCTCACGGGAGCGGAGGCAAGGTGTCCTCGCTGGCGGGCGGTGTTGCCGAATCCGGGGAAACCAGCACGGAGGTCGTCACTCTGGTCGCAGCAGGTGCTGTGACGGCACTGGGACCAGGGGTCGTCGCCGCCGCGCCGCGGCCGGGACTAGCGGCTGGAGGGGTCGGAGGCGACGGGGCGGCCTCATCTCCCGGAGCCGGGGTCGAGGCCGCAGGAGCCGAACCGGGAGATGAAGCCGGGGCCTGAGAGGGCGATCCTACTGGACCCGCATCGGGCGTTCTGCTCAGCGGCGGGCCGGTGTACGAGCCCGGCATCATCGAGTAGCCGCCGGGACCGCCGGGTACGGGGAAGTCATCGCATTCGTCGCAGAACGTCACACAACCGGCACCACCGGTGGCCAGCGCAACGGCCAGCACCGCATCACGAAGCCTCGCCATGACCTGACCCTTTCCCTTCCTTGCAAGTTTCAACCAGACCCAGGACGGATAGGTCTTGCCCGCGGGTCATGGTTCGTTCGCGATCTCCGGCGAGACCGGCCGACTGACTCGCCAGCGTAGTACTCACGCCCGAATCGTTGTAACGATCATCGGCCAGTATCGCCCTGAACAATGAGCCCAAGTCACGCCTGCGCTCAACTCTCGCCGATCGATGAAGGCGCAAGGGACAAGCAAGAGCCTGAGCTGTCCGCTCACGGTTGCCTGAGTCAGGACCCGCCTTAAATAAACTGAATTGACAAACAAAGGCCATGTTCTAGATTACTCAGGGCAGCCTGCAACCACGATCGGTACCATGAAGCTCGGACAGTCAGGAGCGACCCACCATGATTTCCCATCGAGCCAATCGCCGTGAGGTCAACACGGCGTCTCCCCTCCAGATTTACCTTCATGACATTAACGACACCGCATTGCTCTCTGCCGAGGAGGAGCGCGAGCTTGCCGAGCGGGTTGCGGCCGGCGATCCGTACGCTCGCGAGCACATGGTCAAGGCAAACCTCCGGCTGGTGGTCAACATCGCACGGGGATACCTGGGCAAGGGGTTAAGCCTGGAAGACCTGATCGAGGAGGGGAACCTTGGCCTGATGCGGGCCGTTGAAGGCTTTGACGGAATGATGGAGACCCGGTTCAGCACCTACGCCAGCTACTGGATCAAGCAATCGATCCGTCGGGCCGTGATGAATAATGGCAAGCCGATCCGGCTGCCGGCCTACATGGTGAGCCTGCTCTCGAAATGGAAGCGAGCGACCTCCATCCTCACCGACCGGCTGGGCCGAGTCCCCACGCTCGATGAGGTGGGCAAGGCCCTGCGGCTCTCCAAGAAGAAGATCGGCATCGTGGCCAAGGCCATCAAGGTCAACAATCTGTTGCCGCATGCCGAGTGCTCCGAGGATGAGGGGAGCGTGCTCGATGAGGTGCTGACCGACGAACGGAGCAAGCCCCCGGAAGAGCAGATGATCGAGACCGACGATCTGGGCCGCATCTTCGACCGTCTTAGCGCGCTCGAGGAACGCGAGGCAGCCGTGGTCCGGATGCGGTTTGGTCTCGATCCGTTCCGGCCCATGACTTTGCGTGAAGTCGGTGACAACCTGGGGCTAACGCGCGAACGGGTCCGACAGCTCGAGAACCAGGCACTCCAGAAGCTCATGCAGGGTCTGGACGAAGCGAGCGGCGAGGCTGGTCATTGAGTGAGACTGCCGGGACAGCGCACGTCAGAGCACGCATTCCGGGGCACCCCACCATGTCCCGGGCAATCGACGTCGGGGGTTCTTCCTGCCACCTGATCGATCGCCTCGGCGATCTCGAACGCCGGAGGGAAACCGTGCCAGTTCCAGTAAGAGGCACTGATGGACAGGAAGGCGAAAAGGGCCATCAAGGTGACTACCAGCACGCGGCCAGAGAACCCCGTGCGGACCTGAGTCAGTCGAGCCTCTCTCATTTCCCCCGCCCCGCCAGTACCTCCCGAGACCAGGCGCGCAGTCGTTCCGCCCAGGCTCTCTCATCGCGCGTGTCTTCGTGGAGCAGCCAATGGGCCACCTCGCCGGCTCGAACAGGCAGCCACCGGCTGGCACCAGAGTTGGAGTATCCGGCGGACGGATCAAGCTGCTCGATGGAGAGAGTCTCACCATCGAACCGCCAGACCTCCGGGACCGCAAGGGCCGCGTAGATGCCGGGCCGGTCAACCTGCGATGGCGAGATGTCGACTTCGATAGCCAGGTCGGGATTGGGGTAATCGGCGACGTCATTGGTGCGTCGGGCAAGTGCGTCGTTGACCGCCGCGATTTTCTCCGCCTTGAAGAAGTAACATTGATCGGCCTCCAGGCCGCGTTCGACTTCCGGCCGTTTCCATGTCGTTTCGCCCAGGCTCTTGAGCGGAATCGCCAGCGCGTCGGCCACTTCGCGAACGAACCGCCCCAGGACATCCCGGAAGTTCTCGTGCACTGGTCCCTTGACCATGATCTCGAGGTTCCTCCCGTCATAAGCCATGCGGACTGGCGAGCCTTCCGGCAGCAAATCGATCCACGTTTCGTAGACCTTCCACTCCACTCCCTTGATCGCAATTCGAGTCTCACCCCCGATCCCTCGCGCCTCCGTGATCACACTCATGACTTGTCCCTCTGTTTCCGCAATCTTGAATCGAGATTCCCACCTGCCGGTGGTCTTCTCACAATATGATACTTTTCAAACCTTGAAAGCTTGGCATTGGCGCTGTAATATCGAAAACCGATATCGGAGTTCGAAATCGTGGCTGACGTCTTGACCAGGATGTTCTTCGGCGGCTTCGTGCGAATGCACGTGCTCTACCATGCCATGAAGGAGCCTGTTTTCGGCGTGGCGATGATGGAGGAGCTGGGCCGTCATGGCTACGACATCGGCTCGGGCACACTCTACCCACTGCTCCATCAGCTCGAAGAGGCGGGATACTTGACCTCTCACACCGAGGTCGTGGCCGGCAAACCACGGAGATACTACAGGACCACGCTCGAGGGAGTTGCCGCCCTCGAGGCGGCCAAGGACAAACTCCGTGAACTGGTCTCTGAGGTTCTTGATGAGCAGCCAGTCAAGCCGTCCAGACAATCCGATCGCCTCACGAGAAAGCGCCGTTAGACCAGGCATTGATCACTTTCCACCAGGCGTGCCATTTAGATCAAGCCCATGAATCCCATCACCTTCGCCATGCGGCGGCCGTACACGGTCATGGTGCTCGTCATCGCCACCGTCCTGGGCAGCGTGCTGGCCGTGACGCGGATGGCGATCGACATCTTTCCGAACCTGAACCTGCCGGTGATCTACGTGGCCCAGCCCTACGGCGGCATGGATCCGGCCCAGATGGAGGGGCTGCTCACCAACTACTACGAGTATCACTTCCTTTACATCTCGGGAATCCATCACGTCGAGAGCCGCAACGTCCAGGGCATGGCGATCATGAAGCTGTTCTTCCACCCTGGCACCAACATGGCCCAGGCGATGGCCGAGACGATCGGCTACGTCACCCGCTCCCGCGCGTTCATGCCGCCGGGTACTGTATCTCCCTTCATCACCCGGTTCGACGCCGGTAGCGTGCCCGTGGGCTATCTCGTACTCTCGAGCGAGACCAAGTCGATTGTCGAGATCCAGGACCAGGCGCTCTTCAAGGTCCGCCCGATGTTCGCCAGCCTGCCCGGGGTCTCGGCGCCTCCCCCCTTTGGCGGCAATCAGCGCACTGTGGTCGTCCGGGCCGATCCCGATCGGCTCCGGTCCTACGCGGTCTCCCCCGACGAACTGGTCACGGCGCTCACGAACGGTAACACGATCAGCCCTTCGGGCAACCTCCGCATCGGCAAGCTGATGCCGATCGTGCCAATCAACACGCTGGTCCGGGATGTCAAGGAGCTGGAAAACATCCCGATCAGGGTGGGCACGAACCCCACGGTCTATCTCCGCGACGTGGCCATTGTGCAGGATGCCAGCGATATTCCCGCCGGCTATGCCCTGGTCAATGGCCGCCGGGCTGTGTACATCCTCGTGACCAAGCGGGCCGACGCCTCGACCCTCTCGGTCGTCCGCAATGTCAAGGAGGCGCTTCCCAAGATGCAGGCCGTCCTGCCGGAGGACATCAAGGTCACCTTCGAGTTCGACCAGTCGCCCACCGTCACCAACGCCGTGCGGAGCCTGGCGACCGAGGGTGCCCTGGGCGCTGTACTGATCGGGCTCATGGTGCTGGTCTTCCTCCGCGACTGGCGAAGCGTCATTGTCGTGGTCCTGAACATCCCCCTGGCCATTGCCGGAGCTCTCGTGGCACTCTGGCTGACCGGTCAGACGATCAACCTCATGACGCTCGGGGGGTTGGCTCTGGCGATCGGCATCCTGGTGGACGAGGCCACTGTCGAGATCGAGAACATCCACCACAAGCTGGAGCAAACCGACTCGGTCCCCCTGGCTGTGCGCCGGGGCAACATGGACACGGCGGTTCCCCGGCTCCTGGCCATGCTCTGCATTCTGGCGGTGTTCCTGCCGTCGTTCTTCATGCAAGGGGCGGCCCAGGCCCTGTTCGTCCCGCTCTCGCTGGCTGTCGCCTTCGCGATGGTCTCCTCTTACCTCCTGTCTAGCACGTTCGTCCCGGTCCTCTCCACCTGGCTCCTCCGACACCGGCACGGAGCAGCCAGTCATGGGCGGCGATCCCTGTTTGATCGGATCGTCGATGCCTACGGACGGGGGCTTGCCGTTCTTGTTCGCTGGCGATGGGCGACCGTGTCGGTCTATCTGACCCTCTGTGCCCTGGTGATTGTCTTTATCGGCCGCGACCTGGGCCTGGAAATCTTCCCCAGGGTGGACGCCGGCCGGTTCCAGCTCCGGATGCGTGCACCTACGGGAACGCGGATCGAGGAGACCGAGAAACTGGCCCTCCAGGTCCTGGGGACGATCCACGACGAGGTGGGGGCAAACGGCGTGGAGATCTCCCTCGGCTATGTCGGGCTGATCCCCTCGAGCTATCCGATCAACGCCATCTACCAGTGGACCGGAGGACCCGAGGAAGTGATGCTGCGAATCGCCCTCAAGGAGGGCCGGAGCACGACCGTCGAAGCACTGAAGGAGCGGCTTCGCGGCGCTCTTTCCCGGCAGATGCCGGACGTCCGGTTCTCGTTCGAGCCGGCTGACATCGTCAGTGAGGTCATGAGCTTCGGCTCCCCGACCCCCGTGGAGGTTGCGGTCAATGGCGCCAACCTCGCGGAGAACCGGGCCTACGCCGAGAAGATCCGGGCCAGGCTGGCCGGGGTCTCCTCACTCCGCGACCTCCAGTTCGTCCAGGCGCTCGATTACCCGACCGTGAGCGTTCAGATCGATCGCGAGAAGGCCGGGCTGAGCGGCGTCTCGGTGGCTGAGGTGGCGCGGTCCGTGGTCGCGGCCACGTCGTCGTCCCGGTTCGTCGTGCCAAACTACTGGCCAGACCCCAAGACCGGCATCGGCTACCAGGTTCAGGTCGAGATTCCCTACCAGAGCTTGAGCTCGCTCGCCGGGGTCGAGACCCTCCCGATCCAGCGGCCCGGTGCTGAGCCGCTCCTGCTCCGCGACATCGCCACGGTGAGCAAGGGGACGATGCCGGGCGAATACGATCGCTACAACATGAAGCGCGTGGTCAGCCTGACGGCGAACGTCGCGGGCGAGGACCTGGGCCGAGTCGCCACCCAGATCGACCGCGCCATCACCGGTGCGGGCCAGGCGCCGGCGGGGTCCACCGTCGAGGTCCGCGGTCAGATCGTGCCGATGAGGGAGATGCTTCGCGGGCTGGGTTACGGCCTGGGCGCGGCCATCATCGTCATCCTGCTCCTGCTGACGGCCAACTTCCAGTCGGTTCGCCTCGCGCTTGTGGTCGTGTCCAGCACCCCCGCGGTCGTGGCCGGCGTCGTTGTCGCTCTCTGGCTGACTGGAACCACCATCAACCTCCAGTCGTTCATGGGGGCGATCATGGCGATCGGCGTAGCCGTGGCCAACGCAATCTTGCTGGTGACGTTCGCCGAACGATATCGCAAGGAAGGAGCCGGGCCGGCTCCGGCCGCTCTGGCGGGAGCGCGGGGACGGTTCCGGCCGATCCTCATGACGAGTTGTGCCATGATCGCCGGCATGGTCCCCATGGCCCTGGGCTGGAGCGAGGGGGGCGAGCAGTCGGCGCCGCTGGGGCGCGCTGTCATCGGGGGCCTGGCTGCCGCGACCCTGGCCACCCTGGCAATCCTCCCTACCGTCTTTGCTGTGGTGCAGGCCGGCGCCGGCCGTCAGTCGGCATCGATCGATCCCTTCGATCCCCAGAGCGCACACTTCATCCCGAACCATGGCGATGGAGTCGTGACCACGGATACCCCGATCAACGGCGAGGCGGAGGTTCGTCCGGCCGTGAAATCGCCGGTCTCCCGCGGGCTGATGGGCCTCGTGGCGCTGGCCACGCTGGGGACAGCCGCCTCTGGCTGTGCGCGGTCGTCCCCGGCCCAGTCGAACCAGGGTCAGGAGAAGACGGTGGGTGCTTCGGCCGTGACCCGCGTGGAGGTCGTCCGGCCCGAGCGGCGGACCATCCGCCGGACCACCCAGCAGCCCGGGCAGATCGAAGCGTTCGAGGTCACGCCGATCCACGCCAGGGTTGCCGGCTACGTCCAGGCGTGGAACGTGGACATCGGGGCCAAGGTGAAGAAAGGCCAGGTGCTGGCCGTGCTGAGCGTCCCGGAACTCGACGCCGAGGCCGAGCAGAAGCAGGCCGCGGTCGAGGAGGCCCAGGCCAAGCTCGCCCAGGCCCGGGCCGCCGAGCAGGTGGCGCAGGCCAGCCTCGTCAGCGTCCAGGACAGGCTGATCGAGGTCCAGGCCGGAATCAAGCGAGTCGAGGCCGACCTCGCCCGCTGGAAGGCCGAGTCCGCACGCGTCGAGCAGCTCTTCCGCGAGCGGGCCCTGACCGGCAGCCTGCTCGACGAGACCAGGAGCAAGCTCAGGGCCTCCGAGGCGGCCAGCGAGGAGGTTCAGGCTCAGGTCAAGACCGCCGAGGCGGCCGTTCAGCATGCCAGGGCGCTGCTCGAAAAGGCTCGTGCAGACGTTATCGCCGCCTCCGCCGGCATCCAGGTCGCCCGGACCGACGCCCGGCACACCCAGGCGCTGCGGGCGTATGCCTCGATCGCCGCCCCCTACAACGGCGTGGTCACCCAGCGCAATGTCGATGTCGGCGACCTGCCCCAGCCCGGGAGCCAGGGGCCACCCCTGTTCACGATAGCCAGAGACGATCTCGTGCGGATCATCGTGAGCGTGCCGGAGATGTACGCCCCGGCGGTCAACCCCGGAAATCCTGTCCTGATTCGTCTTCAGGCCCTTGCTGGCAAGGAGATCGAGGGCAAGGTCGCCCGGACCTCCTGGTCTCTCGATCCCAGGACCCGTACCCTCCGCACCGAGATCGATGTCCCCAATCCCTCGGGAACGCTGCGGCCAGGCCTCTACGTCCATGCGACCATCATTGTGGAGGAGCATCGAGACGCCTTGACCGTACCGAGCACCGCCCTGGTCCGCCAGGATGCCCGGGTCTACTGCGTCGCCGTGGTGGACGGCCATGCCGTGCGGAAGCCCGTGACTCCCGGACTGGATGACGGCACTCAAGCCGAGATCCTCTCCGGGCTTCAGGGCGACGAGGTGATCGTCAAGGCGGCGGCTGCCTCACTCGCGGAGGGACAGCCCCTGACGGTCATCGAGCCGGAAGTGAGCAAGGCGAAACCTTGACGATTACGCCAGTTGAATGAAGAAGCCCAGGTAGCAGGCGTGTATCAGATTGAAGGATTAAGCCTGCCACACCCGAAGAGGAGGGTAGCCCCATCGTGGGACAAGATTGAAATCTTGTCCCACGAATGCTGGCCAGGAGGGTCGGTCGATGGCGCGGACCCTGTGTGGGATGGTCAAGCCTTTGCCAATCCGCACGGCCGGAATGATCTGCGCCGTGGTATTGATCATAGCTGGCACGGCCCATTCCCAGACATCGCGTCCCGACGCCGGATCACTCCCCTTGCCCCTGCCGGCTTCGGGCAACCTGGACCGCAGACCCTCACCCCGCGCGCCATTTCCACCCTCGGCCCCGACCGCCAGGAACGTGCCCCTGCATCCGGGCCAGACGATCCAGCCGATCGACCTGGCCACAGCCTTGCGGCTCGCCGGAGCGCGTGACCTGGATATCGCCACCGCCCGCCAGCGGGTCTGCGAGTCGCTGGCGGAGCTCGAGCGGGCAAGGGCTCTCTGGTTGCCCAGCCTCTTCATCGGACCTACCTGGACCCGCGTCGACGGACAGATCCAGACGATCACCGGACAGGTCCAGACCATTGACCGCAGCTCGCTCTTCGTTGGTGCCACGGCTGCGCTGGCCAATGGCTTCCCCTCACCCCCGCCGGGAACCGGTTTCCCGTCCTTGAACGGGCTGAGCGCCACGCTGCGGATCTCCGACGCCATCTATGAGCCCCTGGCGGCCAAGCGGATCGTGGCTGCCAGCCAGGCTGGGCTGCAGGCAACGACCAACGACGCAATCTTGACCGTGGCCGAGGCGTATTTCGACCTCCAGCAGGCCAGTGGTAATCTGGCCATCGCCCGCGAGGCAGCCGGCAATGCCGAGGTCCTTTCAGAACTGACCGGTACGTTTGCCCGGTCGGGTGCTGGGCTGGAAGCCGATCACCGCCGTGCCTTGACTGAGCTCCGCAATCGCCGCCGGTCAATCCAGGCCTCCATTGGCCAGTTGAAGGTGGCGTCGGCCAATCTGGTCCGCCCGCTGGTCCTCAACCCACACCTGGTCGTCGCGCCGGTTGAGCCAGCCGAGGCGATCATCCGGCTCGTACCGGACGAAGTTCCTCTGGACGACTTGATCGCTCAGGGCTGGCGTCACCGCCCCGAGCTGGCGCAATCCCAGGAGCTGGTCCGGGCGGCCGTGTTCCGGCTCAAGCAGGCGCGGCTCCGTCCGTTCGTTCCCTCGCTCGCCCTGTCCGTTGACGGTGGCGGCTTTGGTGGCGGCCCTAGTGCCTTCTTCGGTAACTTCGGCAGTCGGGGCGACACCGCGGCCAGCCTATTCTGGGACCTGCGAAACCTCGGTTTCACCGACCAGGCCCTGATGCGACGAGCTGAGGCCCAGCGGCGGACGGCCGACATCGAATACACCCGAGTGCAAGCCCAGGTCGCTACCGATGTCGTCACCGCCTACGAGACCCGGGCTGCAGCCTCCGCCGAGGTGGATGATGCCCGTGAGGCGGTCACTGAGGCGATCCAGTCGCTGGAGCTGAACCTGACGAACATCCGCAAAGGTACCGGCCTACCGGGCGCCACTCGCCCGCTCGAAGTGCTCCAGCCCATCCAGGCTCTGGCCCAGGCTCGCTCTGAGTACCTGATTGCCGTCCTCGCCTACAACCGCGCCCAGTTCCGACTCTACCGGGCCCTGGGATGGCGCCCGATGCTCGATGAATCGGGATCCGCGCAGCCTCAGCGCGCATTGAGCGTCCAGTACGGCCCCGGGCCGAACGCGATGCCGAAACGTGTGATCGACGGAGAGAGCATGTTCTGGCGGTGCCCCGGCGAGCGCATCCAGCCCTGGGCGACGGAGGAAGCATCGGAGTAGTTCCAGCCGCAGTTCTGCACCCCGCAGGGATTGACGTGATGACCGATCCCGCGGTGGCACTGCACAGCATTGTTCTGGCTGGCCCAGGACGAGAGATCGGGATCATAGGCCACCGGATGCAGGCCGGCGGCGGCGCGAAGGCGATTCAAGATCGCCGTGAAACCATAGGGGTCCGAGCCGCTGTAATCGCAGTTGGCCGCGGGCTGTGCGGCGGGAGTTGTTACTGCGGCGGCGGGGACACTGACAACCGCGGGCGAGTGATGCTGGCGGATGCGTCCAACCAACCGGGACAGAGGTCCACCTGAGGGTTCCTGCGCATGAAGCGTCATGGTCGCGGACATGAGAATCAGAGCGATCGCGGCGTTGCGAGTGATCGAGCTCATCGTTGTACCCCGGTCTCTTCCAGGAATGAGGACTCGAAGACGAATTCTTCCAGGTCTGGTCAACCTCTGACCTGACGATCACACAGGTTGGGCAACCCACGTGCCAATCTGAAGAACATGGTGAAGATAGGCTGGGTGTCAGCGTCTTGTGATTCTATGAGAGGGATCGTACCGGTCAGGGGGCTAATGTCAGGAGAAGATTGAGGGCTTCTAAGAACTCAAAATTACAAAGCAAGTCGAAGAAAGGTAAAACGCGAAAAATCTGCTGGCAATGCTGTGTGGGCGAGCCATAGAGTGGGACAGGCCCACTCTTCCTTAGCGCAAGTGCCTTTGAGCATTGCGGTTCGATTCTGCTCTCCGCTCTCCATCCTGAGCTCCCGACCAACCAAACCGACGTCCGGTTGGCTCTTCAACCTCGGCGTCAACGACTGCAAGTTGTTCTTGCCCGAGGGGTCTCCGGAAATTCATTCCGGGCCAATAATAGAGCACCGCTCCCGAATTACCCATGTGGAGCGGCAAGAGTCTTAGTGATTCCGCCGCCAACGACCACAAGATGTGTTGCCGAAGACAAGGGGTTCCGGGGTTACAGGAGACACAGCATGGTCTGCTCAATGGTCAAGAAGGGACTGATCGGGGCGGCGCTCGGTGCCGGGGCATTGTTCCTGGTTTTCGGCACGCATGCGCCCAGCTACGTGAGGACTGCCTACCACAAGGTCAAGCAGAACGCGAAGGACGCGGTTCCGCTGCCGTTTGACATCGACCGGGCTCGGGAAGAGATTGCCGGCCTCGAACCGGCGATCCGCGACAACATCGAGAAGCTGGCGCGGGCCGAGGTTGACGTCGAGCACCTCGACAAGGAAATCGCCACCATCCGAACCAACGTAGACGGCGAGAAGAAGGCTCTGTTGACGCTCCGGGAGAGCCTGAAGACCGGTGAGTACCGGCTGGCCGGCCACACTCGGGTCGCTTACACCGAGGACGAGGTCAAGGCCGACCTGGCCCGGCGGTACGACTCGATCAAGAACGTCAAGAATATCCTCGACGCCAAGGAATCGACCCTCAAGGCCAAGCAGAGCGAGACC
Source organism: uncultured Planctomycetaceae bacterium (assembly GCA_963816015.1). GTDB lineage: Bacteria > Planctomycetota > Planctomycetia > Isosphaerales > Isosphaeraceae > Aquisphaera. The sequence continues at coordinate 111,911 of CAWFJM010000066.1, forward strand.
ATCGCGTTCCGCAAGCAGCTCGAGACGATGATGGCCCAGAAGAAGGCCCTGACCACCAAGCTTGACGAGATCGTAGCCAAGCTGCATCAGATCGAGGCCACCCAGGCTGCCAACGAATTCCAACACCTCGACGGCAGCGCTCTGTCCCGCGCCAAGGAGACTGTCTCCGACCTGGAGAAGCGGCTCGAGGTGATGGCAAAGCAGGCCCAGTTGGAAGCCCGCTACGTCGAGACCGGCGTGCCGGTGATCGTCAATCCAACCCGCGATGTGGTCAAGGAAATTGACGACGAGTTCGGTCAGTGCACTCAGGGCTCGGAGTCCAAGCCGGGCAAGACCCTCTGATCCGATCCGGTCACAGAAGGGGGAGAGGATCCAACCGAATCGGTGAATTCTCTCCGGCTCTTTGGTCTGACGGCGAGGCCGACTGGATGCCCGGAATCACGGCTGCCGGTCGGCCTCGCGACTTGGAATGGCAATCGGTCAGAGAAGGGGGAGCGATCGGTCGGGGGAGGGAGCCCCCTCCCACAGGAAGCGTGGGGATCTGGCGACGCCCGACTCGGGGGAATCAACGGGATGGGGCGGGAGCCGAACTGGCCCGCCACGATGTAACGGAAGGAACCGCCGTGCCCGCTTGAGGAATTCGCAAGGCATCGTTCCTGATCTCGAGCATGGCACGGGTTGAGCAGCATTCGCAACCGAGCGTAAGATGGCGGAGAGTGAAATCCCCATGGCCAATCCGGGCGGCGAGTCAACCATGTTGGGACATTGGCGGATTGTCCTGCGACAGGCCGAGGAAGCGGCGCGGGCTGGCCGGTACGAAGAGGCCCTGGCCTTGGCCAGCCGGTCGGACATCGCGGATCATCATCAAGCCGTGCAGCTCCGAGGCCGGCTGGGGCTAGACCTGATTGCCCGTGCCAGCCGGCGAGGTGCGGCCGACGACCTGACCGGCGCGATCGACGACCTGTACCTGGCCGAACGCATTGGCGCGCCTCCCGATTCGCTGGCCGCGGCTCGGCTGAGCCTTGCCGATCGGGTGGCCGACGAGATCCGTGCCAACCTCGACGCGGGCGAGCCGGCTCGAGCCCTCGAACGGATCGAGGAGCTGGCCCGGCACAAGATCAGCGGTCCAGCCCTGCGTCGGTATCGCGAGGTCGCCGAGGCCTGGCACACAGCCACGGCCGAGGCCCGGAGGGGTGAGTTCGGGCATGCCCATGAGCACCTCGACCGGGCCGAGCGTCTGGCTGCCGGTGCAGGGATCATCGCTGCACAGAACGCGGTGTCCGCAGCTCGCCGCGACCTCGAGGCCAAGCAGAAAGCGGCCGCACCCAAGGTCGAGGCCCTTTACTCGGCTCTGGCCGAGGCCAAGTGGCCACAGACGCTGGCGGCGGCCGAGGCCGTCCTGGCCGCAATCCCCGAACACCCGGCGGCACGGCAGGCACGAGCCAAGGCCTGGCAGCAGATCGCCGCCATCGGTCCCTCGGGCGCGGCCCAGTGGCCCCAGCGGGGAGCCCGCACCGCCCAGGCGGCCGCGCTGATGGGCCTGGGCCCCGAAGATTCATCCCAGCCAATCGACACTCACCGGCCCAAGCCACGACCCGCAGCCACCCCGCCGGGCAGCACGGAAACCGAGGGCATCGTCTGGCTGACCGCCAACGGCGACGGCCCGGCTGCCCCGGCCGGCCCGCGGCCCGCTCCAGCCCGCATCCCGGATCCCACACCGGCCAGGCCGCTGGCACGATCCGATTCGGCCGGCCCCAAGGGCCGCTTCCTCCTCTGGGTCGACGCCGTGGGCGGCTATCTGGTCTGCCTCGACGACCGGATCGTCCTCGGCCGGGCCGGACCCGATAGCCCGGCCGACGTTCCCCTGATGGGTGACCTGTCACGTACCCATGCCACCCTGGTTCGCAGTGGCGAGAGCTACATGCTCCAGGCCCATCACGCCTCGTTCGTCAACGGCAAGCTCGTGACCGACCAGACGGTACTCCGCGACGGCGACGTGATCCGGCTGGGATCGACGGTTGAGCTGGAATTTCGCCAGCCCAGCCCGGTGAGTGCGACGGCCCGGCTGGCCATCGTCAGCCGTCATCGCCTTCCTCTGGCCGTTGATGGCGTTCTCCTCATGGCGGAGACCTGCATCGTGGGAGGCACCGGCCAGGCGCATATCGCGGCCACCGCTCTCAAGGATCCGGTCGTGCTCTACCGTCAGGGCAACGCCCTTTGGTGCCGGGCTTCCGGCAGCTTTGATGTCGACGGCAGGACCTGCGCGGCCCGTGCCCCGTTGACCTTGCAGTCCAGCGTCCTCGGCGATGGTTTCTCCTTCAGCCTGGAACCTCTCCGCTCGCATCCTGTCTAATGGAGGACGGCCGGTGGGGGCGCCAGGGCAGGCAGGCAAAATCAACCGGCTGCCACAAAGAATCACGACGGGATGGCGAACTGACCTACGAAACCAGACCGGAAACCGAAGCAAACCCAAGAGCCGGAACAGAGCGTGATCACCGAATCAAGAGTCCTTCGACCTCGGGCGACGTGTTGACCGAAGGCTGACCGCCGGACCTGCTGACGCGTTCTCGCCCAGCACGGCGGCCGTTCGATGAGAGCAAGTCGAGCCAAGGGCCGAGCCGAACGTTTGACAACGCGACCAGTCCCGTGGATGTGGAGTTGCAGAAGCGATGAGCGCGACGGCCAAACCATTGCCTGGCGCGAGCATGGACGAGACGGCCATTCACCAGGCAAATGACCTTTCGGGTTCCGGGCCCGATCAGCCCACGGGAAATTCCGACATGCCCAACCCTACGCCCCAGGCCCAAGGCCGCTATACCTTCAGCTCGGGAGCCCGGCCCCTTGATGGTTACACGATCAAGCGGGCCATCGGCCGCGGGGGTTTTGGCGAGGTCTATTACGCCACGTCGGACTCGGGCAAGGAAGTTGCCCTCAAGCTGATCCTCCGCAACCTCGATGTCGAGCGCCGGGGCGTCATGCAATGCATGAACCTGAAGTGCCCCAACCTGCTCGCCATCTTTGACCTGAAGAGCAACGACCAGGGGGATAACTTCGTGGTCATGGAGTACGTTGCCGGCCCCAGCCTGGCCAGCGTGCTGAAGCAGTATCCCGAGGGGCTTCCGCTCCACGAGGTCCGGCACTGGCTCAAGGGGTTGGTTGAAGGGGTTGCCTATCTTCACGATCACGGCATCGTCCACCGCGATCTCAAGCCGGCCAATCTCTTCATGGAAGAGGGTATCGTCAAGATCGGTGACTACGGCCTGGCCAAGCTGATCACGCCCAGCCATGGAAGTGAGCATTCCGAGAGCATCGGCACCTGCCATTACATGGCCCCTGAGGTCGGTTCGGGCAAGTACCACAAGCCGATCGACATCTACGCCATCGGCGTGATTCTGTACGAACTGCTGACCGGGCACGTGCCATTTGACGGCGAGACCGTCAACGAGGTGCTGATGAAGCACCTGACGGCCCGGCCGGATCTTTCGATGCTCGCCGAGCCGTACCGGACGACCGTGGCGAGAGCCCTTGCCAAGGACCCGAACCAGCGGCCCGGCCAGGTTTATGACCTGCTGCCCCCCGAAGACGCTCCGCGGACGCCCGACGTCCGGATCATCGGCGAAGGCAAGAAAGGCCAGGTGCCCACCAGCGGCAAGCCGTCGCCCCGGCCGGAGCCGGAAGACGTGCTGCACATCGGGGCCGAGGAGCCAGTCTTCTACATCGGGCCCGACACCCGGCCTCCCCAGCCGCGACAGACGGTACAGGAGCGGATCCGCGCCAACTGGGACGCTCTGAGGCGACCCGCAACGTACCGGCGGCCCGCCGTCGCACCGCGCGGCCAGGCGCAGGTCCGGCCCCAGCCGCTGGCGGGCTGTCGCGTGGCGGCCCCGGAACCGCCGCCGCCGCCGGAGCCTCCTGTCCTGCCCAGCGGGCGAGTCCGTGTCGCCGAGCTGGCCGGATCGATGCTCTGGGCGGCCCCCATGGTGGCTCTCTTGACGCTCCCCGCGGCTGCGGCCCTGGGCGTGAACATGGAGACCGATCCCCAGCAAGTCGCCTACCTCTTCGGCATGGGGCTGGTGGGAACCTGGGCCAGTTTGATCCCGAACAAGATCTTCGAGACCCGGTCGATCGACATGTCCACGCGCCGGCTGATCTCGCTGGTCGCCGGCCTGATCGTCGGGGCCTTTGCCATTTTCCTGGGCCGCACGCTGCAGTTGGGCTTGCCCTTGGAGCACGACTACTTCAGCAATCCCCAGGACCTGGAGCCGATCTACTTCGGTGCAATGTACGGGGCCAGCGCCGGCTGGGTCGGCTTGGCGGCTCGCGATCGCAGGAAGCGATTTCGCCTCCTGCCGCTCGCCTGGACGGCCTTGCTGGCCACCATGCTCGTACCACTCTGGCCCTATGCTCGATTCGACGGGATTGCCGTAGCCGCTCTCATCGCCGCAACCACCCAGATCGTCAGCCCATGGAGCGAGCACTCCTCGCGCTACGCCCAGTATGTCCGTCTCACTCAGAAGCAAAACCGTAAGGTCAAGACCGCCTGAGCAACACACTGGCTCTTTCTTCTAGCCCGGATGCTGGGAGCGATTTGTAACATGAAACGGCTCTTCCTCTTGCTTCTCCTGGTGATGATGGTGGCCTGGTTCACGACCAGCCGACACGTCCATGTACAGACCCGTCCCGAGGCGTTCAGGGCGGTCGATGCCGGGCACCGGTCCAGCGATCGAGCCCGCCGTGATGCCCAGCGGGCTGCCTCCGAAGCCCGACACGAGGTCCAGCGGGCCCTGGCCGAGGCCCGGGTTGAGGTCCAGCAGGCGCTGCGCCAGGCCGGTCATGAGGTCCGCGAAGCACTGCATGAGGCCCACCGGGAGGTTCACGAAGCGCTGGCGGAGGCGGATCATGAGGTCCGCGAGTCCGTCGATGGCGTCCCTGTGCCGATCATCCCGGGAACTCGGGTGGTCGAGGCCCTGGTTGAACCTCCGGCACCTCAGGATCTGCCGGAGCATCCCCCGGCCGAGGCCCCGGCTCAACCTCCTGCCCCGCCCGCTTCACCGTCTCCCCCAGTACCTCCTGGCTTTCCCGGATTAGTTCATCCTCCTGACATACCCATGCCACCTGCGATCCCTGCACCACCTGCGCCTCCTGCTCGGCCTCGGCAGAAGCCTACGACGAGTCTCAAGCCAGAGGATATCCGTGTGATCAAGGGACTGATCTCAGCCACCGAGGACCGCGCCAGGCAAGAGGCTCGCAAGGAGCTCGACAGGGACGTTACCGAATGGCTCGAGGTATCGAGTGTGCCCCGGTCCTGGAAGCCGCCTGCCCGGCAGATTGACGGCATGATCCTTGAAACCAAGGTGAAACCGATCGTCAAGGATTATGGCACCCTCTATGAGGCCGAGCTCCGGGTGGATGTCTCTCCTGAGCGGAGAGCCAGTCTCGTCGCGGCCTATCACCGACAGCTCATCCACGGTCGTCTGGTGCTCCTCGGCGGCACCCTGGCGTTCTTTCTGACCTGTCTGGCGGCCATCTCCGGGTATATCCGCACCGACGAGGCGACGAAGGGCTACTACACCAACCGGCTACGGCTTCTCGCCGTAGCCGGTGTGGGGGCCGCGGGCGTGCTGATCTACCAGATGGTGGCATGAGCCCGGAGGACCGGACCGATAATCGAGTTAATGATCTTCGTGAGGGTTGGCTCCAACCTGCAATGAACTCCACCGGAACAACCCTCCCGAATCTGAATCCGTTCTGACACCGACAACCGGGTATCTCGTGGCTGAACCTCGGCCAGGTGGACCGAGGCCCTTCCAGACGCACCTGCCGACGTTACGCTCGGGAGAGGATAGGCAAACAGCCCGGGGGACGTTTAGAATCCACAAGGGGTAATGACTGCGGCGCCAGATACCGAAACGGGGCGGACTCCATCGATGGCCACGACCGACACCGACGCTCTTCTCGTCCGGCAGGTCCGCGCCGGCGATGCCGAGGCCTGGCGGCAGCTCATCGAGCGGTTTGAGGGACGACTGCTGGCATTCGTGGACAGCCGGCTCCGTGATCGAGCCGCCAGCGAGGATGTGGTCCAGGAAACGTTCATCGGGTTCCTGACCAGCCTGCCCCACTACGACGAGAAGCGCGACATGGAGGCCTACCTCTTCTCGATCGCCGCCCACAAGTTGACCGATCACCTGCGGAAGCAGGGGCGTCGGCCCATCGATCAGTTCGGTTCCGACGACCACGGCCGGCCGCTTGACGAGGTACCCGGGGGTGCGCGGGCTGCCTCGAGCATCGCCCGCAGCGGGGAACGGCGAAAGGCCGAGGAGCGGTTGCTCACCGAGTCTATGGGCCAGCTCGTCCGCGAATGGCTGGCGCGGGAAGACTATGACCGGATCCGCTGCCTGGAGCTCCTGATCGTCAAGGGCTGGGCCAACAAGGATGTGGCAAAATACCTGGGCATCACCGAACAAGCCGTGGCCAGCTATAAGTTCCAGACGATCGCCCGGCTCAAGGAGATGGCCCGCCGGGCTGGGCTGAGCCTCGATGACCTGACAGGAGGTTGACCGATGATGAGGGGTGACGCCAAGGGGAAACCGATGCAGCCTCCCTCCCACGAGCATCACGACACGCGCTCACACCAGGGGCCGTCATCTCCACCGCCGATCGACGATGTGATGCTCCGTAACTACCTGGCGGATGCCTTGCCTCCCGAAGAACTGGCGCGAGTGGAAAAGGCACTCCGCGACTCGGCGCAGCTCCGCTCCCGGCTCGAGGACGTCCGCAATAACCGTGAAGATTTTCAGATCCATACCCTGGGAGCGATCTGGCACCGCTCCCGGCTGACCTGCCCTAGTCGCCAGCACCTCGGCAGCTACTTGCTTGACGCCCTTGACCCCGAGCTTGCCGGGTATATCAAGTTTCACATCGAGGTCGTGGAATGCCCCTACTGCCGGGCTAACCTCATTGACCTCGAGCGCCGCCAGGCTGGGCACCCCACCGCCTCGGCCAAGGCCCGCGAGAGACGATTCCTCGAGGCCACCAGAGAGTTGCTCGGCGAGGACGGCCGGGGGAAGTAAGCCCTTCGCAGGATCGGGGTCACGGTTTCGAGCTTTCCTTCGTGGTTACCGGTGTCTCCTCGACGTTGCCCCAGTCAGACCAGCCAAGGTAGTAATTGCGCGTCGGCAGGCCTAGATACTCCAGCGCAAAGGCGTCCACCGAAGCCCGACCGCCCCCTTGGCAGTGGGTGATCACCGGCTGGCTGAGATTGATTCCAATCCCGCCGAGCCGGGCTCGTAATGTGTCCTGGCTGATGAACCTTCCGTCCTTGTCAACCAGCTCGGACCATTCCAGGTGACACGCACCTGGGATGTGGCCGGATCGCTTCGACATCTTCTCCGCGCCCGTGTATTCACCCTGGCTACGGGCGTCGACGATGCGCGAGCTGTGGGCTTTCAGTGCTGCCAGGACATCGTCCCGGGTGGCGTGCCGGTCGGCGCGAATGGTGACCGGAAATGGTCGCGCAGAGATCACAGGGGGCTCGGTGGTAACGGGACGGTTCGCATGCTGCCACACGGGAAAGTTACCGTCGATCAGACCCGATCGATCGACGCCCAGGTAGCGAAGGAGCCACCAAATCCGGGCTGCGTCGAGCTGCTTCTTACCGTCGTAAACGAGCACCTCCATCCGGGGCTCGATCCCCAGCGGAGCGATCCAGGCTTCCCATGCGGCGCGATCGGTCAACCCCCCCTGCCGCGCGGCCAGAGTCTGGGCGGCCTTGACGTCTACCCAGAGAGCCCCCGGAATGTGCCCCTGGTCGTACTCCGCCCTTGTCCGCGCATCGAGGAGCCGCAAGTTCACATCGGCAAGTCGCTTCTGAAGGGCATCATGGCTGACCAGGGACGGCCGCGGTGAGCTTGCCTCATCACCCCGCGCCAGGATGGCGCCCGTGAGGACCAAGCCAACAATGGCGTGCGCTCTCAGGTCTTTCATTGGAATGATCTTTCTCAAGCAAAGAGAACGGCTGACGGGGATCACGATTTGGACCGGGAAAGTCGGGCACCCTTTGGCCCAACCTGCTCGGGGTCAGCGCCCACCTTATTAAGTCCCTCAGCCTTGATCGCAAAATCCTTGGGTTCGGGCTTCTCGGGGCTTGCACCGGGCCTGGTCAGAAACTGGATCTCGCCGAACAGGGGAGCTCGTTCCTTGGCGATGCGTGACCATCCCTCGCGGTCGACGATTCCGGTGTGCGGGGTGGGTGTCTCCTTGCCTGCTGGCACGATCCACGAAGGACCTGCAATGTCGAACTGGTTTCCCTCTCCCTGCCATTGCAGGGTCTGTGGGTTCAACGGGATCTCAGGCGCAGCAGGCTCCCAGGCCACCAGTGCCCAGGTCTGTACGGCACATCCCCGGGCCTGGACCTGAAGGGGAAATTCCGGGGAGAAACCGGCGAGCTGGAGCAGCCCCGCGCCGATGACCGTGCAGTGATCGAGGATGAGCTGTCGAGCCGCACCAGCCCGGCCACCTCCGAGAAACTGCATCCGGAGTCCCCAGCCGGATGCTCCGGCCTGGCCAGGCGCCGAGGATGCGGGTAAAGGCGCGGTTCCGGCTGGTCTTACGGTTCCGGGGATGGTGATGGTCTGGCGAAGCAGTGCTGTTGAGTTGCCGATGGCATGAACGTCGAGCGCCGTATCAAAACCTTTGAACCAGCAGTTCTCGACCGTCAGATTGCCCCCGTCCGCGATGATTGCCCGGGAGCCAGCCGGTCCAGCACTTCCTTCCAGCAGGAAAGCACAATGATGGAGCTGAGCCGATCCCCCGGCCAGGATGATCGGGGGAGGGCCAGCCCGATTGCCTGGAGATTGATCCGCGTACCGAGCCACGATGGTCAGACCATCCAGGACCAGGCTCATTCCCGAGCCGACGGTCAAGAACGGCCACTGACTCTTAATCTCGACCACCACCACCGGGCTGACTCCCTGGGCGCCGCGGAGCTTTAGCCAGCCATTGCCCACCGAGAAGCTAGGGCGGTCGCTGGCGCGCACGATCAATGGCTCGCGATTGTGCAGGACGACCCAGCCTTTGGCGCCGACGGCTGTCTCCATGGCTTGGTACAGATCCTGAACTGGCGTCTCCTCACCATCGCGGTCGATGACCATGATCGCGGGCTCTGGCCAGCGATCGTGCCTGTCTGCCTTGGTTTCCCCTTCTCCGGAACGGACGGAGGGAACCGGCTTCGAATCGATCACCGAAGGCCCTGCGGCTCTGGGCCGCGGATGCCTGACGGCACCTTGGTCCCTGGTAAACCAGCGCGCCAGCGCATAGCCGGCGAGCGCGAGCAAGAGCACGGCCCCTATCCCAGCCAGGCCTAGAAACCAGAGGTGGCGTTGCCATGGAGTAAGCCAGGGCGGCAGGGCGAAGACCATCCTCTGCACCAGTGACGTAGGATCCGGCGCGGCGAAGGATGGCTCCGGGCTGAGATCGAGGACAAGGGGAATCTCCTCGATATTGCCCAGGTCGTTGTCGTTGACCGGGGTGAGGATGGCTGGGGTGACCGCAACGGGCTGGCGGCTGTCGAGCCCAGGGCTGGAGCCCGGGAGGGATGGCTCTCCGCCCGGCCCGACCGCAGGAAGCGAGCGGGCCGGTGAACCGGCCGGGGTGCTGTCTCGCTGGGAGTGCGGCGCGGCACCCGCTGGGGACAGCTCGTCGGCTGGAACCTCGGATGATGATGGGGGAGGCGAGGTTACGGGCCCGCGTACGGGCGCTTTAACGATCAGCGGCTCAGGCTCGGACAGGCCGTCATGGATCCTGGCATACTCCTCGACGAAAGGCTCAAGCGCCTGGGCAACCTGAAGCGGGGTGGCATAGCGATCTTCGGGGAGCTTCCGCATCATCCGCTGAACCACCTCGACCAGCGCCGCAGGAACGCCGGGAACTAGCTGACCCAGCGGCTCCGGTTCTATGGCCTGGTGGGCAAAAAGCTTTTCCGGCAGGCTTGGACCCGGAAAAGGAACCTGACCAGAAATCATGTGATACAGCGTGCATCCCAGTGAATAAATATCGCTGCGGATATCAGCCGCGTGGGAGTGCCGCGCCTGCTCGGGAGCCACGTAGTCGAATGTGCCCACCGTGGCTCCCTCACGAGTGACACGCTCCTCCTCAGCCAGGTCAATGGCTAGTCCCAGGTCGGCTAGCTTGGCGATTCCCTCATGCGTGACCAGGACGTTATAGGGGTTGACGTCGCGGTGGATCAAGCCCTTGCGGTGAGCGTGCTCCAGTCCCAGGGCAATCTGCCGGGCAAGGCGGGCGGCTGTGAGCGGCGGCATTGCACCCTGTGCCGTGATCAAGCCGCCAACCGTCTTTCCCTCAATGTACTCCATTACCAGGAAGTAGCGGCCGCTGGATTCACCGAAATCGTAGAGCCGGACGAGGTTTTCATGCTGGAGCTGGGCACCCACGCGTGCCTCGCGCTGAAACCTCGCGATGGCACGGGGATTGTTCATTCTCTCTGGAGCCAGGATTTTGAGCGCCACGAGGCGATTGAGCCGGGTATCCCGAGCAAGATAGACGCGCCCCATACCGCCCTGGCCGATCAGATCCAGCAACAGGTAGCGATCGACCCGAAACCCGCTGGTGCGGCCTGCGAGAAGCTGTTGGGCCTGCCAAAGCGTGAGCTGGTTCAGCTTGACGGCCTGGCGTGCCAGGCGGCGGTCAAGGTGTTCCGCTGCTTCCCGCTTGTCCGGCGGAATCGCATCCCAGCAGGCAGTCAGGCTCTGGACATCGAGCAAACCGCTCTGAAGGGACGCTAGCCAGAATCGCGACGCCTGAGGATCGGCCATGAACCATCCTGAAACTGCCCGCGCGCATGATGTCGGCGCCACTCCGATGAGGCGGCCGATTTACCGATACACTCTAACATCTTGCGGGAACCCTCTCAATAAAGCCGCTGGCCTCGCGGAAACGAGGCGAACGGCTAAATCTGGCCTCATTGATCGTTGTTTCACCCGATGGAGTTGCCACTGTGCTCATTCATGTTCGCCTTGAACCACCAAGGGAATCAGGAGTGAATGCGGGTTTTCGGATTTCCTCGGTTTTCCAGGTCGATCCGGCTGGTGGAAGTCTTACGAGTGTTCCTTGCCTCGGTTATAATCTTCTTCATGGAAGGAGCCGGTGGGGAGCAGATGCCGGCCTCCCGTTCTCCCGTCTTGCGAGCCGGGTGTGAGCGTCAAGCGATTCCTCCCGGAGGTGGTCGCGATGATCTCAGTATTGTGTTCATGTGGGAGGAAGTTCAAAACAGAGGATCAGCACGCAGGTAAGCGGACTCGGTGTCCCGTCTGCGGCAACATGCTGGTCATTGGCCAGCCGGCCCGGAATGCCCCATCGAATGTGAGGAATGCCCCATCGAATGTGAGTGATAACAGCGAGGTGCCCTCATGGTGGTTCCCCGGCGCATCCCCGGCCAAGGCAACTACGCCTGTCTCGCCCCCGCCGACCCGGAGCGGAAGTGATCCCGATGATATCCAGACGGTGGTCATTCCCCCGCGCACGGGTTCTCATCCGGAAATCCCCTCACAGGGATCGGTCCGGGGACCGGCGCCGGGCTCTGGAAGCTCGAAGATCGCCGTGGCGGTGATCTGCGGTGCCTTAGTCTGTGCCGCGGTGGGAATGGGTGCGATCCTCTGGCTTCAAGCCACCGGCAAAGACAGCGGTGCCGCTGCGGCAGGTCCTCCCGGATCGGAGCAACTTGCCCGCGGAGCAGAGGCTGGCCAGGAGCACCCTCAGACCGACCTGGCTGCGAGAGTGGAGAGACCCGATCAGGGACCGGCTGATCCCGGCACCCTCCAGCGCAGGACGATTCCCGCAGCAGCAAACAGACTCAAGGAATCCGTACGGTCCGCCTCAGCCTCCGCCTTGACTCCCAGGCTGCAGGTCCTCGTCCCCGCGTACTTCTATCCCCTGGGCGCCGGCCTGAAAGCTTGGCAGCACCTGATCGAAGCTGCGTCCAAAATCAAGATCGTGGCCATCGCCAATCCCAGCAGCGGCCCCGGTGATCAGCGCAATTCAGATTATTACCAGATCATTGAAAGGGCTAGTGGCAAGGGGATGAGGGTCGTTGGCTATGTCAGCACGGAGTATGGCTCTCGCCCTCTTGTCGATGTTCAGAAGGACATCGATCGCTGGGTCGAATACTACCCGCAGATTGGTGGGTTCTTCATCGACCAGCAATCCAGCAGTGCCGAGGACGTTGCTTTCTACCTCAAGATTCGGGACCATGCCCGACTCAAGATTAAAAACGCCCTCGTGATCAACAACCCGGGCACGATGTGTGATGAGGACTACTTTGCCCGGTCCGTTTCCGACGTGACCTGCATCTTCGCCGGATTTGTGGGTCTTGATCAACTCAAACCACCGCTCTCTCTCAAGCAGTATAGCCCTTCACGGTTTGCCGCCCTGGCCTACCAGATCCCCGATGTCAAGGCAATGCGACAGGTGATCAGGGATGCGATCATCAAGCGCATTGGCTATCTTTACATCTCGAATTCACCCAAGGGAGACAATCCCTGGGCTGTGCTTCCGGTTTACTGGGACGAGGAGGTCGAGGCCATCAGTCAGATTGACTGAACAGGCTTTGCGCACGTTCTCAAGCCATCTCGGTTTGCCCGTACAAGTCGGCCAATCGGGCCACCAATGTTGCTTGCTTGCAGCAAGTGATGAATTCTTAGTGCTTGTCGGGTCACTTGCAAAGTGTGGCTGCGTTGACTTACATAGTGAGGCTGGTCGAGCTTGGGATGCATTTCGCTCGACCGTTTCTTTGCATGCTCGCGTCTCCGGGTGGCTCGCCAATCTCGATCCACCCTCATGGGGGCTGCAACCACCGAGGTTCAGAACTCATTGCTCAGAGCTACCAGACAGGAGGCTCAAAGTCATGGCAAGATCTGACTGGATTCTTCCACGCGCCGATTCTGCTTGTGGGAGGGTGTTCCATCCCAACCGGCAAAGTGCGGAGGGACATCGCATTGCTCTCGAGCTCTGGATCCACGCGACGGGTTGCGTCCGGGTGGGATACCGCCTCACCACATTCCGCTGCAAGCGATGCGGCGGCTTCCACATCGGCCGGGAAAAGGTGACTGATTCCGGCACGGCCTGGCCGGACAGTGAAGTCCGGCCAGGTGCATCCCCCTGCATGGCGGGACGAGATCGAATCGAGGCGCGGAGCGCCAACTGGAGCTCAGGGCGATCCTCGCCTCACGGGCCTGGCTGATCCGTGAGTGGAAGAGCCGGCGCGAAACATCAAACAGTCCGGTCGCTCAGGAGCGTAACGGTGGCGAGCGGGGTTGAAAGCGGCGGCGAGTCTGGCGAGAGCGGCCGAAGTTCCGCCGTGCCAGGGTTCGAGAGCGATGACTCGCCACGGTCCCCAGCTCGGCAGGACTCCAACACATCGAATGAGAACGGCCATTCCGCAAACACCTTGGCATGCGGGAACGCGGGGAAAAACGTGGAACGCCATGAGTGGGGGGGCCCGGTTTGAGCCGGATCCAACCGCATGGGTTCCCGACGTGACCACGCGTTCGCCTGTTTCCGTCAGAGCCAGTCCAGACCGGCGGCAATCCGCTAGCGGCAACCTCGGGCAAGGCCTCGGGGTTACCAGTGCATGAGGATTCCCAGGTCATCGGAGGAATCGCTTCGATGCCGGCCAGGGCCAGGGCTTCTGCAACGTGGCGGGGCGGGACTGATGAACCTGTCTGATCCTGCTCGCGGTTCGTTTCCTCCAAGGGGGCTTCCCGCTGATCGGGGCCGAAGGCAGAGGGTGTGATACCGTACTCTCCGGCGACCGAGGTTGCGTTCTGCTCAACACCGTTGAGAGGCGAATCCGGTTGGGGATTCGCGACCGTCACGGACTCCGTGAAGGAAACGGCAAGCTCGGAACTCAGTCCAGGCTCGATCAGATTCGCCTCGGCCGGAGCATTGGCCAGGGTCGAGTCCGTCGTCGAGACCACTTTCTCAAGAGGCTCTGGCGGAGAACCCTCCACCCCGGTCGGAGCCTCGGTGGCTTCAACGAGGGCCTCAGGTTCGGGTGCCGTGGCCAGCCCCTGATCCTGGGAGTCAGCCCGGACAAACTTGCCCGGGGCAACCTGGATCCAGGTGGCAGCAGCAGGTGCGACGGCTGTCTCGGTATCTGGTCTGGCGGGTTTCCGTCCTCGACCCCGGACTGCGCCGGGGCTTCGCCACGGAACCGGGCGGCTCTGTCTCCGAAGCCAAGACTTCGGAAGAACCGCGGATCGCCAGGGATGCCGGGGCCTCGGGGCTCGAACCGGCACTCGAAGGGCCACTGGCCCTGCTCGCGTTGTCGGTCTGATCCCCTGGCTTGATACCGTCGCTGGCGCGTTCTCCACCCTCCGGGTGGCGGGCCCGGGGGACAACGAAGATCAGGACCATCGCGGTGACATAGACCGGAACCAGCCAGGTCGATACCGAAGCAACCACCCAGCTGGTCAGACCCATCAACACGGCCATGACCATGACGCCCGCCGTCTTTCCCAGTTCCGTACGGCGGCTGCCGAGGTCTGGGATTGCGCTGGATTCATGGTCGCGACGGACTTGCGTCCGCCCGGCTGCGGCTTGGGGCCTGGATCCGGGTGTGCTCGATGTCGTGCTCAAGGAGGTTCTGTCCTGCTTGCTGCACTCGAAATTGTCCCGATCATCGCCGTGGGAAGCCGACAGTGCCTCAGGAACACCGGGCCTCCTTCCCAGCTATATCGGGTGGAGGGCGGGTAAACTCATGTCTTTGAGCCGGTGAATAGTCAGTGCTAGATGAGGGTCACTCCTGGCATCGCGTTTGCGAAACTTATACCTGTTGGGCAAAGACCGCACAACGTTGCGGGGGCGCAGGCCCTAGTGCTCTTCCGGAGCTGGATCATGACCTTTTCCCGAAGACGCTTGCTTTCGGCAATGCACCTGGGCGGCTTGACGGTTCGCGAAGCCGCCAGCCGGACCTGGAAAGAGATCCAGAAGCACGAGAGCCTGACGCGTGCGGCGGCAATCTCGTTCTATGCCATCGCGGCCCTCGTGCCGTTTCTTGCACTGGTGATCACCCTCACCGCCTGGTTCTTTCCCTGGATCGCGTGGCTCCTCCCCGCGATTGCGCCGCAGGCTATAGGCCCTGATGCCGGCAAAACGGTAGCCCCTGATGCCTTCTCTCTGCTTCAGAAACTGCTCCCGGCTGATGCTGCCTCGGTGATCAGCCGTGAGCTCACAACACTTCAGAAGAAGCCGCCGACTGGCCTGGTCTCGTTCGGCCTGGTTGCGCTGCTCTGGCTCTCCTCGAGCCTCTTCACGGCCGTCATGGATGCCATGAACCAGATCATGGGCGTGCAGGAAACGCGACCGTTCTGGAAGGTGCGCCTGATTGCCATGGGTATGACCTTGAGCCAGGCGGTTATCCTGATCATCGCGTTTGTGACCACTCTCGTCTGGCCGCAAATTCTCGCCTGGCTGGGGCTGAGCCAGGTGGCGGCCGCTCTGGCCACACTCATTCAGGGGTTCACAGTCATCCTGTTGATCCTCTTCAGCTTTGCGCTAGCGATCTACTTCGGCCCCGATGCAGAACAACGCTGGGAATGGATCACCCCCGGCAGTCTGCTCGGCACGCTCATGCTCTTCTGTGTGAGCCTGCTGTTCCGGATCTACATCCAGACATGGGGCAATTACAGCGCCACCTATGGTTCGCTGGCCGGCGTGGTGGTGCTGATGAGCTGGTTCTGGATCTGCAGTATCGAGCTCCTGGCCGCTGCAGAGCTGAACAAGGTTATCGAGGATGCCTCGCCCCTGGGCAAACCCCGTGGCCAGCGGTATGAGACGAAGGCCTGAGTTTTGCGGGCCCGGAGCCGAGGCTTCCATTCCTGGCCGCTGGCATTGCTGGCGATTGGTCCCCAAGTGCTTGTGGAATCATCGTGGTTCGCGCCTCCCATCGAGGTTTCGTCGTCCGCTGGTGGGCTGGGCGGGGGCAGGAGACAATCGCTTCGATCGTCCGGATTCGATTGTAGAGGGCCGGGGGCTCGGATGCGACGGATTGCTCCCTCGCGTCCAGGACAGCGCGGGGAATCTGCAGCAGACCGAGCATTCCTCAGATTGTCCGCCCTCTGGTTCGCTGAAGCAGACGTTCAGCCCCCTGAGCACGAAGGGCCTGGGCGACACGAATGCCAAGATCCTGCGGGGCATTGCGCGGACCCGTTGCTGCCGCGCTGATCCGGGCTCGACCATCGGGGTCAAAGACCGTCGCATCGAGGGCGAGGAGACCTGAATCGTTCACCCCGCCGGTGCCATGAGCGTCGCGAGCCCAGGCGGCTATTGGAACGATGCAGCCTCCCTCAAGCTCAGCCAGTACAGTCCGCTCCGCCATGACGGCGCGATGAGCCGCCGGGTTGTTTAGCGGAGTGAGCAGGTACCGGGTGCGAGCGTCGTCCCTATGGCACTCAATCCCCAGGGCCCCCTGCCCTACCGCTGGCAGAAACGTCTGGAGGTCCAAGCCGCTGGGTGACGTGCTGGTGCAGGTCTAGCCGGTGCAGACCGGCCCAAGCTAGGATCACGGCATCAAGCTTCCCCTCAAGGGCCTGGTTCAGCCGGGTCTCAACGTTACCCCGAATCGTGACCACCTGGATATCGGGACGTAGGTGCAGCAGTTGGGCGCGCGGCCGCAGCGAGCTGGTGCCGATTCGCGACCCCGCGGGAGGGTTTGCAGGGTTTGATGGACCGGGGCAATCAGTGCGTCGGCAACATCTTCGCGCTCCGGCACTGCGGCGAGGACCAATTCCTGGGGTCCCTGCGTCGGCAGATCCTTGAGGCTGTGAACGGCAACATCCACCGAGCCGTCAAGAACAGCACGCTGGATTTCCTTGGTGAACAGCCCCGTCCCGCCAATCGCAGCCAGCGGCGAGTGTCGGTCGCGGTCACCGTCTGTCTTGATCTCGACGAGTGTGACATCGAGACCGGGATGATAGAATCGAAGGCGATCGGCAACCCACTCGGCCTGCCAGCGGGCTAGCCGGCTGCCACGGGTGCCAATCCGAAGGATCGTCGGCTGAGGCAAGGCAGTGTTCATGGGCGACCGTGGATCGTGGGCAAGCCTGGGTTCAGTGCAATCGAGGGCCCGCTCAGCGAGACTTGCGTGGGGGTTATACGGTTCGTGCAAGCACGGCAACCACGACGCGTCTAGCCCCAGCCTGCTTGAGAGCACGGGCCGCAGCACCGGCTGTGGCACCGGTCGTGAGGATATCATCAACCAGCAGGATGGTCCGGCCTTTCAGACCGTGATCGCGCCGGGTTTGGAATGCGCCGCGCATCGCCTGCTTGCGCTCCATGGCAGCCTTGTGTGCCAGATGATCGGCGGCCTTGACTCGCCGGAGAGGCTGATGAACACGAAGATCGAGCTGCCGCGACAGCCCTTGAGCCAGGGCCTCTGCCTGATTGTAACCGCGGCGAAGTCGCCGCCACCAGTGGAGGGGAACCGGAACGATCCACGTATCCCGAGGCAGCCGTGAAAGATCGGCTTGCCGAGCCTCCGCGAACAGCTCGCTGAGCCAGCGGGCCAGCCAGGCATTGCGCTCGTGCTTCAGCAACAGGCAGAGGTCGCGGACCGTGCCTTCGTAGGACCCCAGGGCAAGCGCCTCATTAAAGCCCAGGTGGTGACCTCGGCACCGGGCGCATCCCCCACGAAGGTTCGCGTGGGGACCTGCGGGCAAGGCGCACCGGGGGCATGCCGATGTGGCAGCCGCGGCCGCGGTCTTGAGCAACTCGGAGCGACAGGGCGCGCACAAGGGACCGCGTAGCTCACCCCCCTCGAAGCCGCAAACCAGGCAGGCCCATGGAAACACGAGATCGTTCACCACGCGACCGCAGGTTGCAAGGCCCTGAGCCAGGAGCTGGCGCATCGAGTTCGGATGTGGTGTCATCTGGCCCATCTTCGGTACACAGAGCCGGCGGCCTGGGGGCTTGCGGCTGTTCTAAACGGGGTGTTCTCCCACACCTCGTTCTCCTTCCGCCAGGTAAGGCTCAAGCCGTTCGCGAAGCTCGTTGCGCACGAGCCAGAAGCGACTTGATGGCGGCCGGTGACCGGTTCATCACCTTGCCGATTTCTGCGTAGCTCATGTCCTCGAACTTGTTGAGCAACACAGCCATCTGCTGGTCCGCGCCCAGAACATCGAGCGCCTCGCGAACGATCTCAGAAAGCTCGATCTTGCGCATCTGGGAAGATGCCGTGCTCTCCCGGGACGGAATTCGCTGAGCGATGGGTGCGACCGCATCGGAGTCGTTGCCTGCCCCGCTCATGGGAACCGAGCGGTTTCGCCCCTTGCCCCGCAGGTGATTCAGGGCCAGGTTGTTGGCAATCGTGAAGAGCCACGTCGAGAACTTGGCCCGCGGCCGATACCCCTTGCGGGCCTTGTAAACCCGGAGCAAGACATCCTGACTCAGGTCCTCGGCTTCCTCGAGGCTGCCGACGAGATGATAGAGGATGCCGACGAGTCGATCCTGATACCGCTGGACCAGGGCCTCGAATGCGCCGGGAATCTCATCCCGCACCTGGAGCATGAGCCGGATGTCGGGGTCTCTTGCCTCCAGTTGTCGTTCCAGTACATCGAGCTCGCCACGGCTCACGAGGGGATCCTCCGGGTCATGGATCACCGCGGGGATGAGACTGCGGACTTTCACCTACTCTAGCGAAATCCAGCATCAAGGAGAATCCGCCATCATGGGGGTATCCAGGCCGCTCGGCGGTGGCGATGAGCTGTCGTTGTCCACCCGGCGGCGGAGCTGGCCACACGCCGCATCGATGGCCCGGCCCTTGGTCTTGCGAACCGTGGCACTCACGCCCCAATCCTGGAGCACGGCCATAAACTGGCGGACTGCCTCGGGGGCCGGCCGCTCGAAGGGGAGACCAGCCACGGGATTGTAGGGGATCAGGTTGACGTGCGCCTTCCGGCCCTGGAGTCGCCGCGCAAGGGCCTGAGCATCCGGAAGTCGATCGTTGACGCCGCGAATCAGGACATACTCATAGGTCACCTGCCGGCCCGTGGCCTGAAAATAAGAATCGGCCGCCTCGAGCACGGCATTCAAGCCGATCTTCTCATTAACGGGCACCAGCTCGTTGCGCAGCTCCTCCGTCGGCGCGTGGAGGGAGACAGCCAGGTGGTATTGCCGGTCGAGGGTGGCAAGCTTCCGGATCTTCTCGGGCAAGCCGACTGTTGAGATCGTCACCCGGCGCTGGCTCAGTCCCAGACCCGACCTGGCCGAGCAGAGATGGTCGAGGGCGAGGATCAGGTTGTCAAGATTCGCCAGACTCTCTCCCATGCCCATGACCACAATATGGGTGATTGTCTCGCCAGGGGGCAACAGGTTTCGCAGCCGGAGCACCTGCTCGATGATCTCACCCGCTGTCAGGTTCCGCTCCACCCCTTTCAGACCGCTGGCGCAGAAGACGCAGCCCATGCCGCAGCCGACCTGAGTGCTGAGGCATACAGTATGCCGGCGATCCTCAACCATCAGCACGCACTCGATCCGCCGGTGGTCATGACACTCCAGAAGCAGCTTGTCCGTGCCGTCGGGCGAGCTGCCGTGGAAGGCGATCCGGGTGCTGAAAATGGACCACTCATCCTCGAGTGCTCGACGCAAGGGAAGAGGCAAGTCGGACATCACGTTGAATGATTCGGCCCGGCGGTGAATCACCCAGTCGAGGATCTGCCGGACCCGGTATGCCGGGTGGCCCCGCTCCGTGAGCCAGCCGTGAAGATCCTCGGCCGCCGTCTCCAGGAGGAAACGGCGGGAGGTAAGCGGTTGTGGTCTGCCCTGACCTTCTCCATCGCGAGGCAGCATCTGATCCTCGATTTGCCCTTGATTGCCCAGCCACCGAGCCTGGCTCATAGTCATTCTAGGGAGCGCCCGGATTGCGGCCAAGGTATGGTTGGGCCCTGCCTTCCAGGCCGGCTGCCAATTCGTCACAGACCTCACGGGGCTCTGGTCGTCACTCCTGGATCCCTCTACAATGCCCGATTAACCCCAGGGGCATCTCCTGGATCGTGTGGTGAGGCCCGAGCCTGGTTCTTTCTCAAGGTGTCTCGTCATGGCTTCCGTCGATGAGCTGATCGCCAGTTGCCGCGTACCGGAGAACAAGGATGTCCGGCTGAAGGACTACGAGCCCGAGTGGGCGGGGGATCCCAAGGTCCCCAAGGAGCAGCGCAAGCAATATGCGGAGAAATCACTCACGGAGGATATCTCGGAGCTGGCCGAGGCCCAGGATCGCCTCTATGCGGCTGATTCCTGGTCGATCCTGATGATTTTCCAGGCCATGGATGCCGCCGGCAAGGACAGTACCATCAAGCACGTCATGTCGGGGGTCAATCCCCAGGGCTGCCAGGTCTTCAGCTTCAAGCAACCCTCCCGGGAGGAGCTCGATCACAACTTCCTCTGGAGGTACACGCGGGCACTACCTGAGCGAGGCCGGATCGGCATCTTCAATCGCTCGTATTACGAGGAGGTCTTGGTGGTGCGGGTCCATCCCGAACTGCTCAAGGCCCAGCGGATTCCCAACACCAAGCTCGATGAGGGCTTCTGGGCCGACCGCTACCAGGACATTAACGCTCTTGAGCGGCACCTGGCCCGAAATGGTACGTTGGTGCTGAAGTTTTTTCTCCACATCTCCAAGAACGAGCAGCGCAAGCGGTTCCTGAAGCGGCTTGAAGATCCCAGGAAGTACTGGAAGTTCTCGGCGGCGGATCTCGTCGAACGCGGCTTCTGGGATGACTACATGAAGGCCTATGAAGAGGCCATCAGCGCCACCAGTACGAAGTGGGCTCCCTGGTACATCATCCCTGCCGACCATAAGTGGGTCAGCCGCAGTCTGGTAGCCCGGATTATCGTCTCCGCCATCAACAAGCTTGACCTCACCTACCCTGTGGTCACCCCCGAGCAAAAGACAGCGATTGAGCAGGCTCGGAAGCAGCTTGAGGCGGAGGGCTGATCCAACCGCTGCGATCCGATCTTGGTTGAGCTCGGCCTGTCATTCATCGACGGCAGGTGCAAGGCGCATCGTGAACGGCAACCGAGATCAGTAGGCCGCCTCGGGCTGTCCCCCCGCTCCGATCGTCCATGGTGTCCAGGCCAGGACGACCTGCTCGATCGTGATATCGGCTTTCTTGGGAGGAAGCTCGATCGCTTCCAGCACCAGGGCTTCAGGCCGGAGCGTGGACTCGAGTTTCTCGATCTCATCCTTGACCTGCAGCTCCAGGTCCGTGAACTTCTCCAGGGCCCGGTCAAGCTCCTGCTGGGCAGCGCCCGTGTCGCCGCTCTGCTGGATGGCCTTTCCTGCTGCCTTGGCAGCACTGCTGGCCTTGCTCACGTTGGTCTTGCTCATTGTCTTGCGGCCGAGAAACGCACCCAGGACCGAGTTGCCGAATGCTACCGCCGCGTCCCACTTGGCCTTGCTTGCCTGCGACTGTTCCCGGTCCAGACGCTCGCGTGCCTTGCGAACCTCCTCATAGAGCTTGGTGCGCTTCGGCGCGTACTTGGCACGCAGCTCCTCAATCGCCTGGTCGCGCGCCTCACGAGATCCCTGTGACAGACGGAGCCGGAAGTCACGTTGCGATTCCCCGGGCTGCGAGTACGCCTTGAGATCCGGGCAAAACCAGAGGGCCAGCTTGCGCTCGCGGTAGAGGTAGCTCTTTAGGGCCTTGTTGTACTCGGCGTATGACTTGGCCCGGGACAGAGGAGACGGTAACGGAGCGAAGCTTGCGCCCGGCTCGGGCGATCTGTCGAGCTGGGGAACATGGTCGGTGTGTGCCTCGGCACCGTGCCAGACATCGGTCGGCATCTTCTCTCCGACCGGCTGGAGCAGCCCTAGCGTTTCCCAAAAGTCGACACCGGGCTTCCTGTCGGCGTAATGGAGCCGGGCAACGCCCAGGATCGCAGGTCGGTACAGGATTGCCGCTCCCACGTTGAGCGGGCTTTGGCGGGGGATGAAGAACTCCGGCACGTCGGGAGGCACCACGGGACGGCTGCCAGCCGAGGAAGCCAGGGGAGGCGGGCTGGAGCTGGAGGCCGGCGCATGGGTGCTGGTCGTTGAGGGTGAAGCGGTCTTCGTCGTGCCAGAGGCGGATGCCTTGGGCGAGGCTGCCGGGCTTGGGACTGGCTGCGCCTGCTTTCGGGGCGCCATCAACGTCTGGATCTGCTCGCGGGTCAAGGGACCGCGCAGGTAGGAGAGTGCCCAGCGGGTCTGGAAGACCACCGGCTCATCTGCGTGTACGTTGTTCATCAGGAAGACGCGGTTGCCCAGGCTGGAGAGAATCTGGTCCATCTTCGGTCGATCGAAACTCTGCCCGGCCGCGTTCGAGGCCCCTTCCAGCCCCTCGAGAACCCGCTCCTTGTCGCGCTTGGTCTGTAACCGGCCCAGGAACCACGTCCCGGTGTTGGAAAGCCCCTTGTAATCAAGGTCAACCGGGTTCTGCGTGGCCAGCATGATCCCCAGGCCGAAGGCTCGTGCCTGCTTGAGCAGGGTGAGCATCGGCATCTTTGACGGCGGTTTGGCCGTGGGGGGAAAATAGCCAAAGATCTCGTCCATGTAGAGGACCGCTCGCAAGCTGGAGGTTCCCGGCTGGGTCCGGATCCAGGCCAGCACCTCATTCAGGAGGATCGTGACAAAGAACATTCGCTCGGCGTCTGCCAGGTGCGCGATTGAGAGGATGGAGAGCCTTGGCTTGCCGTCGCGCGTATATAGCAGGCTGCCAACATCGAGCGATTCCCCTTCCATCCAGCCGGCGAACCCGGGAGAGGCAATCAGGTTGTTCAGCTTCATCGCCAGGGCAAACCGTTCCTTGGCGGGAAAGAAGGTCTCCAGGTCGATCACACCAACCTTCTCGAACGGAGGCGACTGTACGGCATGAATGAGGCTGGCCATGTCGAGGTCGTGGCCAGCCCGCCAGGCATGATCGAGGACGTTCGCAAGCAGGATGTGCTCACGGCTGGAGATGGGATCTGCCTCGACACTCAGGAGCGCCAGCAGTCCCGAGACCGAGGAGGCAACTCGCTCACGGTATGCTTCCCCCTGACCGATCAGTGCCGGCGGCGGTGCTGCGAATGAGCGAAGGACTGTCAGCGGCAGCCCGGCACTTGATCCAGGTGTATAAATTGCCAGATCGGCGGAATCTCGAAACCGCTTGATCCGCGCGCCGTCCTGTCCCCAGGCAGACAGCCCCTCCTGCCAGGTCTTGGCCGTCTGGTCAGCGTACTGCTCGCGTGAGAGCCCCTTCCGCGTTGCCTCGTCGGGATCGACCCAGGGAGCGAAATCCTCACCGCGCAGCTCGGGAAAGCTCAGGAGGAGGTCGCCGAGATCTCCCTTGGGGTCGATCGCAATGACAGGAATACCGTCGATTGCCGCTTCTTCCAGCAGAGACAGGCAAAGCCCTGTCTTGCCGCTGCCCGTCATCCCCACGCACACCGCGTGCGTCGTAAGCTGCTTGGAATCGTAAAGCACGGGCTCTGAACTGACTTTGCGCTGCTCCAGATCGTAGTGCCTGCCAAGGTAGAACTGGCCGAGCTTCTCGATGTCCGGGTTCTTCATGGACGGACTGCTTGGATCAGGATGAGGATTGGTGAGCTTCGTTCGCTTCCGCGGACAGGGTTTCAGGCCTGGCGACCGCTTGGGTGGCGACCGTGATCTCCGGAGCGGTTGGGGATGACGGCCTGGAGCCGCATTTCTCCTTCACCCGTTCCTGGTAATGGTCGATGAAGTGGGCGGAGATGTGGCCCTGGACGACCTTCCAGAGATGATCGATCTGGCTGGCCTCGAGCAAGCGCTCCGCAGCGGAGCCGGCTGACTGCTTGAGCGCGTCAAGCGCCGAAGCAACGGCTTGAATCGCGGACATGGAGACCTCGCTCTGGCAATGGGCGTAGGTATTGGCAACCAGGCTGATTGACGGTAAGAGGGGCACAGGATCCTCGAGGTTCACATAGCGAAAAATCTTCCCGGCGAATTCCTGTTCGAATGCCCGAGCAGCAGCCTCGTTGCCAATCATGGGCCCGCCAAAGGTGACGATCTCATGCACCGAGATAAAGTTGCGCTGGAGCCGCCAGGCTGCTAAGAGTGCCAGGGCCCCCCCCAGGCTGTGACCGGTGACCCAGAGCGGCCGGTCGTCTGACTCTAACGCTTTGGTGATCCCGGCAAACATGGGCTCCCAGATCACATGGAGGGCTTCCATGAAACCTCGATGAAACCGGGCGCCTACCCCTGCCGCCGCGAAGTCTGTTCCGATTCGTCCCTCGGGCAAGATCAGGTAGTTGTTGGCGTTGGTGAGCAGCCAGTCCTTGAGCCCATCCAGCGTTGTGGGTGCCTGAGAACCGCGAAAGGCCACAACCAGCGCCTTGTCATTCTCCGCGAGATAGACCTGGGTATTGTCAACGCTGATCAGCCGTGCTTTCAACCCTAGTTGATCGCGGAAGTTCGGGACGGCTTTATCCTCGTCATCGTACGCCAGACTGCACGCTTGCGCCAGGTAAAGGGCGTTTTGAGGATCGCCTGGTCTTGTATCGTCCAGTGCCGTGAACATTGCCGAGGTCCTTGTCGATCAAGCCTGGAATCGGAAATCAATCATCTCATCGCTCGTCGACCGTCTTTGGCCTTCTGCCAGGTCTGTACTGCCTCGCGGCCGACCTGTGTGCCTCTGAGGTCGAGCTGCATCAACGAGTCCTTCCCTGCCAGCGCGTCTTGAAAACCCTGGTCGGTGATCTTCGTGTTCTTCAGCCGCAACGCCCTCAATGCGGGGAGATCTTTCAGGACTTTCAGACCCGCATCGGTCACCTGGGTGTTGTCGAGGTCAAGCTCTTTGAGGGCGCTCATCCCGTTGAGGTGTTCCAGAGTCTGATCGGTCACGTCGGGATTTGCCATCTGGAGCACGACGACGTCACGCTTCGACCCCAGCAACGCATAATCCTTACGATCCCACCCCGTCAGCGTGATGTGCCGTTCACCGTCAACAATCTTCTCCCTGGGCCCAAGGTCAATTGGCACCAGGAGTCTGTAGGCCGGCGGGAAGCCGGTAATCACAAGACCGAGCCCGATCAATCCCAGGGGTAGCAGGCCCTTGCGCCAGTGTCGAAACGCCCGGATGATCAGCCCCAGACACCCGACCGTGATCACCGCCAGACCGGCCAAGTTGATGTACAGGGCATAGGAATCCATCTTCTTCAACGTACCTCAACCAGAGTGGACACTGCGCTGACGGATCCGTCGTCGGTGCTGTCAGGCCGTGTGCCTTCGAATCCACAAGGCACCCACCCTGGTCAGCTTGCCCGCGCCGATTATCATACCACTCGGCCGGCAGTCTTCGAACCGCTGGAAATTGAGCGTCATCAGCGACTCCAGGCTTTCGGCGTGGGTGGTTGAAAGTCCGTCGATGACCTCGTTGATGGCGGCCTGAAACTCTGCGAATGCCGGATGGTAGCGTCCGTACAGCGCACGACGTTTGATGAACTTCCATAGCCGTTCGATCAGGTTCAGGTTGGGCGAGTACGACGGCAGGTACAACAGCGTGATTCCCAACTGCGTCGCCAACGCCTGCACTACAGCGTTTCGTTGATAGCGGGCATTGTCCAACACCAGCGTGATCGGCCCCGTAAGTCCCAACGCGGCGATCTTCCGTAGCAGTTCGCACATCGTTTCGGTGTTGACAACCGTGGTGTTGGTCACGGCGACCAGTTCGCGCGTTACCGCGTTCCACGCACCCAGCACGTTGAACCGCTGACGCCCCGACGCCGCACGCACGAAGATCCGCTTGAATGACCAGAGGCAACACAAGAACGTGCCGAACACGAAATGGGCCGCGTCCACGAAGAACACATGGCCGTTTCCGGCTTGAGCGGCATCCAGTCGGGGCTTCAATTCATTGTCGTGAAAAGTTGCTTGGGTTTCGATGTGCTCGGCCAAGTTTTTTTTGGCGGCACTGGGATCGGACGAACCCGCAGGAATTTCAGGCCCATGTCTTTGAGGAATTTACGAACTTGGCTGGGACCACGTCGCAGTCCGGTCAGTTGAAAGATGCGTTCGCAGGCCTCGGCGACGGTGCGGACGGGTTGTTTCTCGAAGGACTCGCGAATCAACTCGCGATAAGCGGCCATCTCGCTCTCCGGGCGATTCGCGTTCCACCGCCGCAGGCCATCCAAGCCGCCCTCTCGAAACGCGGTCACGTATCGCTGAACGGTGGCCCGACTGACGCCGACGATCTTGGCCGCGTACTGCCGCGTGGCCCCATTGTGCAACAACCAGAGCACGAGCATTTTCTCACGGATACGGGGATTGGGATGAGCGGACCGTTCCTCGTTGACGACTCGCTGCTGCTCCTCGGTCAATCGAATGCGAAGCCAAGTCATGGTGCGCCTCCTTGCGTTCCAACACGATCTCGATGAACATCCTTGCCCTCAGACCCATAGATGATTCCGGCGCTGACCCACTTTTGCGCGGGTGCACTATCATGGGCCCGGCGGGCTTAACGGCCGTGTTCGGAATGGGAACGGGTGGGACCCCGCCGGTATCGGCGCCGGAAAGGCGTTCGGCGGGCGG
>CAWFJM010000067.1:0-23760 GCA_963816015.1 uncultured Planctomycetaceae bacterium
ATGGTGTCCCCGGAACCCAATGCTTATTTCACCCGCATAACGGGCATTTCGCAGAAGGGGTTTACCATCCTGCTCTGGCCGGTCAACGAGTTCGTCTAGGGATGCTTTTGTGCGAACCGAGCTCACGAGTTTCCGTTCCATGGGCCGCAAAGGGATTCCCGCAGCAGGGGAGCAAGCGTAAAATCAAGCCTAAAATGAACACGCCGCCGAAGTAGGCATTGCCGCCAGCGATGACGGCGGCACCTCCGAAAATTCCCTTGCGTGACCAGACGCTCAGGGTGGAGCAGTTGTATGGCAACACAAGTCCAAGCGCTTTCGTGGAGCCCGATGGTCTCCGAGTCGAGATGACCACCCCCCACTCGATACACTGGCAATGATCATCAAGCACGAACGTGGCGCCTTGCTCTCGCGATGGCGAGAGCAGGTAAGACAACTTCCCTCGGCGCAGAACTTCGACACACCGACCCTCAACGATCACGTTCCGGGCCTCCTTGACGAACTGGCAGCCGCGCTCAAATCGAGATCGGACGAGACAATTCCCGAATCGCTGCTCGAAGGCAGCCCGCTCGTCCATGGTTTCCAGCGCCTTCAGGACGGCTTCGACATCGAGGAAGTCGTGGCGGAATATAATATCCTCCGCGAGTGTATTCACGATCTGGCGGACAGTCATGGTTTGAATCTGCAAGGGAAGCCTTTTCACATCATCAATCGTGTTCTTGGCCATGCGATCGGCCTTGCCGTTCAGACTTATGCGACGCAGAAAGCGCTTGAAGTCCAGAAGCGCCGCGAAGAGTATCTCGCCTTCGTGGCGCACGATCTGAGGACTCCCCTGAATGCCATTTCCCTGGTGACAATGGTTCTGGAACAGGAACTCTCTGACAAGGACAAGAGTGCGCAAATCACTCAAATGTTCAAAACGTTGCGACGTAACGTGGAGCATCTGTCGGCGCTCGTCAGCAAGGTCCTCGAGGAAAACGCGAACCTCCAAACAGAGACGGGAGTCAAGCTGGAGCGCCGTGACATTGACTTGTGGCCGTTGGTCGAGGCCCTCATTCACGATCTCCATCCCGTGGCAGGAACTGCCAGCACGCATTTGATCAATCGTGTGTCCGAAGACCTGGTCGTCTATGCGGATGCGAGCTTGCTCCGACGGGTGATTGAGAACTTGATCGCCAACGCCATCCGGTACACACCACGCGGAGAGGTCACGATCGGCGCACGCGAGAACTCTGCGGAGGGCGTCGTGGAATGCTGGGTCAGCGACAACGGCGCGGGAATCCCGGAAGAGTGTCTTGACAAAGTGTTCGAGCCATTTGAGACGGATCCCGAGAAAGAGGGGGGCCTGGGCCTGGGCCTGTCCATCGTCAAGACCTTCGTCGAGGCTCACGGCGGAGAGGTGTCCGTCAAAAGCATGGAGGGGTGCGGCTCCACTTTCCGGTTCACGCTACCCAAGAAACCGTAGCGGAATGACAGCTTCGGGAGGACGAGGCCGGGCTGGGGATTTACAAAGCAAAAAGGGTACATAGCGCATTTAATCGACATGCATAGAAAAAGCCAGGCACGAAAATTTGGGTGATTTACGTGGCCTGGGCTGGGTCGGAGTTTCGCCAGAGCAGGCGTGCTTCCCAGATTTCGTACGTTACTTGTTGTCTCCGCTTGTTGTTTCCGTTCTTTCTTTTTCGACGGACCTCAAGACTGCTCAGAGCTCGGGCTCGGCTGGAGACGTTGAGTCTCAAAGGAAGCCAGCGGTCGGCGGTTCACGGCCAGGTCCGGTTGTAGCGGTGGCGGGACGTGGAGAATCCGTGCGGGAGGCGCGCAAACCGCCAAAACAGGCGCAATCTAATAGTAGGGGCATTGCGCTCCCGACGCTCCCTGGCAATTCGGTTGTTGGAACCGCTCGGGTTCGGCCGCGCTGTGGCTGGACCACGAAGAGCGTCAGGCCCGGAGCGATACACTGTGCAGGCCTACCATGATGGGCTGCTCAGCCAGCCTCTTCCTCGTGTCCGTCGTGCTCTTCGTGGTTCAGACGCCCTTGCGAATCTGCGACGAACGAAGCCAATTACTCGCGTCGTAAGTTGATTCAGGGAAACGTGTTACTCTCGTTCATCCGCCGTAACGTGAAAGCGATCGAACCCGATTGTGGCAGGCTGATCGAACGGCGGAGGGGCACGGACAGCGGAGGGTGGCCCCGATCTTGAGTGTGTCGGGACCGGGTGTGAACACTTGGCTCACAGCCGTAGGGCAGGACTTGTCCTGCCGAGTGCGCCGGTGATGGCAGGATGGATCCTGCCCTACGTGACGCCCCAACGGGCCGGTCACGGCAGGATGAATCCTGCCCTATGTGACGACCGAATGAGCCCGTGACGGCAGGATAAAACCCTGCCCCCCGAAACTGTCCGGCGGCCGGGTTGCTCCGGAATACGTGATCGAGCGAACCCAAAATCGCGGCCGCAAGTCGCTTCCACGAATCAAGTAACATCCAATGGGTTCGTTGGTGTGACGACGAACGAACCCACCGAGGACGGGAAGGAGTATCAAGGATCGCCGGCGCCACACCCGTGTCCAAATTACATCGGTGGCGAGCGATCAGCGGCGCAGGGGGGCTGGCGGCGATGGGGGACTCGGCTCCTCGGCCGATTCGGTGAGCAGGCGCTGGGCCTCAGCCTGGTTGATGCTCACGCGCTGGATCGACTCGGCCCGGCCGGTCTCGGGATCGACCGAGACCAGGGTCGCCGTCAGCCGCGGATCGCCGGTCGCCACGTCAAAGTAGCTGGGCACGAACGTGAGCGTCGCGCTCAGCACCCGGTCGTACCTCCGGCCGATGATCGAGTCGTGCGGGCCGGTCATCCCCACGTCGGTCTGGTAGGCCGTTCCCTGCTTGAGGATGTGCTCGTCGGCCGTGGCAACGTGGGTATGGGTCCCCAACGCCGCGGAGACCCGGCCATCGAGATACCGGCCCAGGAGCTGCTTGTCGCTGGTGGCCTCCGCGTGGATGTCCACGACCACCACCCGGGTTGTCGAGCCGATCCGCTCGAGAACCCGGTCCGCCGCGTGGAAGGGACAGTCGACGGGCTTCATGTAGGTGCGCCCGAGCACGGTGAAGACGGCGACCAGGGTACCGTCGCGGGCCTGCACCAGCGCCAGCTCGGGTCCGGGTGAATCGCGGGGGAAGTTGGCGGGACGCACGGCGCGGTCGGACCGTTCGAAGACCTGGAAGATCTCGTCTTTTCGGTAGACATGATCACCCATGGTCATGACATCGACACCGGCCTCGATGAGTTCCTCGAAGCACCTGATGGTCAGCCCCGAGCCGCCGGCGGCGTTCTCGGCGTTGCAGACGACCAGTCCGATGCCCCAGCGAGGGATGAGCCTGGGCAGGGCCTGGCAGACGATCTTCCGGCCCGGCGAGCCGACGACGTCGCCGATGAACAGGATCTTGAGTGGCATGCAAGGCTCGCTCTCTATGTCAGGGCCGGCGGCTCGAGCCGCCGGCGCCCGCGGCGCCGGCACGCTCAGCGGGCAATCTCGACCGTGCGGGTCTCCCGCAGAACGGTCACCTTCACCTCGCCGGGGTAATTCAACTGGTTCTGGATGGCCCTGGCCACGTCGCGACAAAGGGCCGCCGAACCGGCGTCATCCAGGAGCTGGCTATCCACCAGCACCCGGACCTCGCGTCCCGCCTGGATCGCATAGGCGTGCTCGACGCCCGGGAACCCCAGGGCCAGGGCCTCGAGCTCCTCGAGCCGGCGCACGTATTTCTCGAGTGTCTCGCGACGGGCGCCCGGCCGGCTGGCGCTGATGGCGTCGGCTGCCGCGACGAGCACGGTGTACGGCGCATCCACCCGGAGGTCGTCGTGATGCCCCAGGGCGGCGTGAACGACCTCCGGGCTTTCACCGTAGCGCTTGGCCAGCTCGGCCCCGACCGCCGGGTGCCCCCCCTCCATCTCGTGGTCGGCCGCCTTGCCGATATCGTGGAGCAGCCCGCAACGCCGCCCCATCGCCCCGAGCAGCCCGATCTCCTCGGCCATCATCCCGGTCAGAAACGCCACCTCGATCGAGTGGCGGAGCACGTTCTGAGAGTAGCTGGTCCGGAACTTGAGCCGGCCCAGGTAGTCCAGCAGCTTCTCGTGAAGGCCAAGCACGTCCGCCTCCTGTGCGGCCTCCTGGCCGAGCTTGCGGATGTGCTGCTCCATCTCCTCCTGGGTCTCCTTGACGATTTCCTCGATCCGCGTGGGATGGATTCGCCCGTCCTGGATCAGCTTCTCGAGCGCGATCTTGGCGATCTCGCGGCGGACGCTGTCGAACCCGGTGACGACCACCACTCCGGGGGTATCGTCCACGATCACGTCCACGCCGGTGGCCTTCTCGAACGCGCGGATGTTCCGGCCCTCCCGGCCGATGATTCGCCCCTTCATCTCATCGCTGGGAATGTCGACCGTGCTGACCGTGATCTCCGCGGTGTGCGACGCGGCATAGCGCTGGATGACCGTGGTCAAGATCTCTCGCGACCTCTGCTGGCAGGTTTCACGGACCGAGGCCTCGTGCCGCAGCACCACCGAGCCAATTTCACCCCGGAGCTCTTGCTCAACCCGCTGCAGGAGCATCGATCGAGCCTCCTCGGGAGCGAGCTTGCCGATCTTCTGCAACAGGTCCCGCTGCTCGGCGTGGGTCTTCTTAGCCTCCAGTTGCAGCCTGTTCAGCTCGTCCTGCTGCTCGGAGAGAGAGCGCTGGATCGACTCGATGTCCCGTTCCTTGTGGTTGAGCAGCTCGAGTTTCTGGTCCAGCAGGTCGGCTCGCTTCTCGATCCGCCGCTCCTGGTCGCGAACGTCCTTGCGAGCGTTCTCAACCTCGCGATCAAGCTCGTCCCGCCGTCTCAGGAGTTCTTCCTTGGTCTGAAGCTCCGCCTGCATGCGGATCGTCTCGGACTCGCGGTGGGCGTTGGCAAGAATCTGGTCGGCGAGCCCCCGAGCCGTCTGGGCGCGGAGCCGAGCCGTGGCATACAGGCCGGCAAGCCCACCGAGCATGCCCACGATCAGCCCGATCAGCCCCCCGATCATCGGTCCGTCCACGCCGCCCCGGCCTTTCCTCGTCAGGTCTTCGACACAGCTGGACCGGGACCGGAGAGTCCCTCTCGGACACTCAGCGGCACCCCGAGGGCCAGGCAGGCGTCGTGCGACCGGTCGAGCAGAAGCGAAAACCTGAAGGGTTGCCGCACATCGGACCGATTGCGGCAGCGGGCGCGAGAGGCCACGGACACCAGTTCAACAACTCGCACGACCAGCCGCGGCACGTGAGGAGCCCACAGGATGGGACTGCGGCGCGATCGGATAGTCCCCGCCTGGGAGACCTGTCTGACCGTCGCTGGCGAGCTGGACATCATGCGGGAATTGTTCACGCAGCGGGCGGAGTGGAGGACTGACGAGACCTGGCCGGAAAACCAACCTGGCAAGCCACCGAACCGCCTGACCGTGGCCGCCACTGCCGAACCGGTCGCCGGAAGCGATGGAACTGCCATGATCATTGCAGCATGCACGGCGAAAGCCCTGCGCGGAACGCAGTGCCCCCATGCGCACCAGGTGCGCCGCGATGAGAACCAGGACCAGATTGAGCCAGAGCCAACCAAGAGCCACCCGAGTCAGCCTTCTCCGCATTCCTTGCGGCTTGAGTTGATTGTGTCGGCGTTGGACATCCGCGCCGGCCGCGAGTCCGCTCGAGACGGTACACACCACGCTGGCGCCAGGCGGTCGAAAGCCAAAGGATCGTCATCAATCGTACGAGAGGACGCGTCGAGTGATCACCGATCGATTCGACCGCTGAACTCCACCGCTCCTCCTGAATTAACCCTCACGCTCGTCAGGGCATGAGGATGATCATCTAATTTATCAGAAGGGCGGTGGGGGTCAATTCCCCGGTGAATTCCACGGGGGAGTGCAGAAGGCGGAATTCCCTTGGGAAGGCGAGCCTCCTGGCGAGCCATTCAATCGTCCTGGCTCGGCAGGACGAGGGGGAACCCCGCTCGCGGGCCGGCCCTCCCGAATTCGAGTCATCCTTTCGTCGGGGCAGTACTTCGATTCGTCAGGATCGTCCGAGACGACCCAGGAAACGCCTGACCAGGCAGCGCTCCCCCCGGCGAATAGCAGTCCGATTCTGTCCCGTTGCGAGCTGGTCTTGGTCCGGGTGCGCGGTCTCATTACCTCGGCTGCAGCCAGGGCTTTGCGAGCGGCAAGTTGCCGCGTCCGGTCGTCCAGTCGCGATAGCGATAGCCGATGGGGCCCTCGCTGCTCTCGCCCGCGAAAGCGCCGGCGGGTGCACCGCCGTACGAGAACGGAGTGATCGCCGGCTGCGTCACGGTCGCCGGAGCAGCCTCAGCGAAACCAGAGCTGGCCGTCACGACTCGCCTGACGGGAGTCTGTTCGGGGGATCGGGCGAGGGGGAGAGCGGCTGGCCGAGCGGCTTTCGTGGAGACGAACTCGAGGGGGACCTTGAACTCGGCCGTGGACGAGGTCTTGCTCTCCAGGCCCACGATCTCGAAGTCGACCTCCACTCCCTTCCGGGGAGCACTTGCCAGCCCGACGCTCAGAACCAGGGACGCCGGCAAATGATCGGCAGTCGTCTGGTCGGGATGGAGTGGGCGAGAGAACCACGGCGCGTCCGGGGCATTGGGATGATAAAAGGTCGCATGTCCGGTCAGCCCCGACGCATCCACGAGACGTCCCGACGCATCGAGGAGAAAAACGCGAACCCCTGTGCGATAGAAAAAGACCTCGAACTGGTGCCCCTCGGCCGTGGCGAGGATTCCGCCTCGAGGGGATCGGACACGACTCGTTACCTCCTGGGCGACAACCCGCCCGCACAACTCAAGGCCAAGCACGACCATCAGGCCAATGCCCGCCATCGCAACGATCTTCTGTGTCGAGGACATGATGCACGCTCCATTCATCGGGGGGAGAGGAACGTTGTGTACCGGGGCAGCGGCAACCCCGCACGGCCGCACCCTCGCACGAGCGCGAGCAGTGCGGCATCCGGTGACTCCACAGGTAGCGCGAAGGCCCAGCGATCACTCAGCCGCGCCAGGTCATCTTCAAATTGGAGCGAAAAGGTGTTCCCTAGCCGAACTGGACATGGAGGGAAGGGAACCCAATGATGTCGCCCGGCGCACAGCTTCCACGCCGAGATCGCGACGTCAAGCGCGAAACTGTCTACTAACACGTGCCGGTCCCGATGGCGGTGAGACTCCGCAAATCGCACCAGGCAGAGACTCAAGGGCACGACCCCTCTGACTCAACCATACGGAGGCAGATGCCAAGATCAAGAGCTCCGCGTCCCTTAAAAAAATTTCACCTACAATTCCTCGTGCCATCGGCCGGGGAGCTCGAGACAACAGGCACTTGCGACCAGTTCGGGCCCCTGCTATGTCTGAAGGACAGGCGGGGTCGTATTCGCTGTCTGCCCCGAGGCGAGGTCGCTTGTCGACTCAGGCGACCCGGTCGCCCGGGAAGGTCGCCCTGGAAGATTGCTCGAGACGATCGGACAAGAGTCATGTTCGACGATCGATGGGATCTCGACCCGGAGGCCGGCATTCCGCGGGAAGGCCCGCCGGCCGTCTCTTGCCTCGTCCTGCACGGGCTAGGAGGAGGTCCGTACGAACTGGAGCCGCTGATCGCCGAACTCGAGCGCCGGGGGCTGGTGGTCCACGCTCCCGTGCTGCCCGGCCATGAAGGTCCCGGACCGACCATGCCCGCCTCGCAGGTGGACCGACTGGGCGGCCACGGCCGAGGCGGCCTTCGACGACCTCGCTGCGTCGGGAAGCCCCGTCGCGGTGATCGGGTTCTCGACGGGCGGAACGCTGAGCCTGTATCTGTCCTTCAGAAAGCCGGTGGCGAGGCAGATCGTGATGGCGCCGTTCCTGGCGATCCGCTACACCGGGCTCATCCCGTTGCGGCCGGCATCTTACCTCAGACATCTGGCCCAGCTCGTTCCCAACCTGCCGCGCCGGCCTCCGGCGGTCCGTGATCCGGCCATGCGCCGGTGGGCCGGGCAAACCGACCGATTTCGAACCTTCAACCTCCACGCGGCCCTGAGCGCGCTCGAGCTGATCGACGAGGTCAAGCCGCTGGTGCCGGCGATCACCACGCCCACGCTGATCCTCCAGGGTCGGCTCGACACCGTGGTCGAGCCCGCCAACGCGATCTGGCTCTACCAGAACCTGGGATCCACCGAGAAGACGCTGATCAGTCTTCCCGGGTCCGACCACCTGATCGCACTCGACCGGGAACGCGACCGGGCGATCCGGGCCACCCTCCACTTCCTCCTCGGTGCGGAGGAGCCGGCCGGTCACGGGGCTACGAACTGAGCGCGAGAAAGCGATTTCGCGAGCTCTGGAGACGATGCGGCCATGCGACGGTGAGTGCCCATCCCCTGATCGGGCTGATTGCCGAGCTGAATACGCGGGCCGTCGAGTGGCTAGCCTTCCACTTCGGCGGGCCGGCAGGCAAGCATCTCTCGCTGACCATCCGCCGGATCGGCGCCGCGGTGACCAACTGGCTCATCGCCAGCGGCCGATCCACGGTCGCCAGCCGGCCGGATTGACGGCTACTGCCCAATGCCTTGTTCGGGCCGCCGAACGTACGTGATCTCCATGATCTTGATGAACTCGCCTCCCGTCTGATCGGTCTTCATCGACATGGTGAACACCCGCGTGTCCTTGTCCTTGTGAACGCTGCTCATCCGGGCGTCATACGGCTTTCCCGAGGCGGGCTCGGTCCCCTTCGTGGTCATGGTCAGTGTATTGGTCTTGGAATCGAAGTCACCCTCCATCAGCGTGATCTCGGAGGACATCGAATCGACCCAGGTGCCGACGTACTTCCCCTTCTTGGCGTCGTAGCCGGTCTGCCCCGTGCCGTGGAATGGAAGGTCCCCAGCCTTGCCATGGAATTCGGACAGTTGCCACAGGCCCCCTGGCAGCAACTTGACGACCTCCACCCCCTTAGAGACCGCCGGCTCGGTGCCTGAACCTTGAACCCACATCTTGACCGTCGCATCCCAGGTTCCAACATCCTGGGCCAGCCGCTCGTGTTCAGGCGCCGGCTTGGGCACATGCGATTCTTGCGCCCTCGCCCCAGTCGCCCATCCGGACAACCCCAGGCCAACCGCCACTGTCAGCAAACCGCGGATCTGCTTCTTCATTGTGACCCCCATGTGAACAGAACGACAGGAAACTTGGAGGAGTATGTCGGATAACTACCCATTTGTCCAGTAAATTTTCCGGAACGAGCCGGCTTGCTTGCTCAATGCAGCCCTGGGAGCGGCTGCCGCCGTTCAGCGGCTTCAACCGGTCGGGGTCCGTCTCCGGAGGGGCGGATCGGAGTGATCGCGATTGGTAAGAGCACGATGCGCCCAATACGCGACCGTAGGTTTTGACAGAATTTGGACTGCTTCAAAAGAATACCCAGTAGTACCCGCGGAAACCTGCTATGACGGCCGCTGAGAGTCTCGTTCTCATTCCGAATCACCTGGATGGCTAAGAAGGTCTGACAAAACCCGTTGGCATGCCATTTGCGCCATGGCGATGTAGTCCACCACTACCACGAGGGGAGACTACAGCATGGCCGATTCCCACATGCCCGAGGAATTCTTCGAGACGGTCGCCCACCATCTGCCTCCCGAGCAGCCCGTCGGCCCCCAGGGCGGCCGGCCCCGGGTCGGCCACCGGGTCGTCGTCCGGGTGATCTGGTTCGTCCTGACCACCGGGGCCCGCTGGGAGGACGTCCCGGCGGAACTCGGCTGCTCCGGGAGGACCGCCCACCGCCGGCTCCGGGCGTGGGAGGAGGCCGGGATCTGGGACCGCCTCCACGCCGAGTTGCTCCGGCTGCTCCGCAAGGCGGGCAAGCTGGACCCCGACACGGTGATCATCGACGGCGTGACCGTCCGGGCGTTCGGGGGCGGCGAGGCGACCGGCCCCAGCCCGGTCGACCGCAAGAAGAAGGGCACGAAGCACACGCTCATGGTCGACCGCCACGGGGTCCCACTGGCGATTCGCACCGCCGGGGCCAACGCCAGCGACCATCGACAGATCCTCCCCTTGGTGCTCCACTTCCCCGAGGTCGGGGGCAAGCCAGGACGGCCGAAGGAGCTGCCCGACGAGGCGTACGCCGATCGGGGGTATGACAGCGAGGCGACCCGGGAGTTCCTGCGATGGCTCGGCATCGAGCCGCACATCGCCAAGCGGCGGACGCCGCCGGCTGCGTCTTGGGTAACATCCGTTGGGTGGTCGAGCGGACGATCAGCTGGATGAAGGGGCTGCGCCGGCTGCGGGTCAGGTACGACCGACTGGGCGTGATCATGGACGCCTGGGCGACTGTCGCAGCCAGCGTGATTTGCTTCCGCATCCTTAATCATGACTGTATATAGTTAATCCAGATTTTGTCAGGGCCTCTAACAAACCATGCCTTGGTCGAGGAGCTGGGTATCCCCTTCTCACCGCAGGTCGAGGATCCGGTAAGAGCATGTCCCGTCGGTCCTTGACCAGGGGACTGTTCCTCGCTCGACCACGGGGAGGTTGTGGGCCAGCACCTCCAGCGACCGTCGGGCCCTGGCCGGGGCCTTCGGGTCGAAGTAGACGGCCAGCGCCTGCGCCCGGGCTGCGCGGAAGCTCTCGATGCGGGCGGGCCAATCGGTCCGGGAGACGCTGCATCCGCAGCCGACCACCCCTCGCGGTCGCAGTAGTGAATGACGGTGGCCAGCTCGATCCCGGGCCCGATCACCACGACCCGACGGCCCTCGTCGGTCCAGGCCTTGAGCCGCTCGGCCACGATCAACTTCCCGCGATCGATCCGGAACATGCCCGACATGCACCACGGCGACTGGACAACCGCCGCCAGCACGAGCACCCCGAGCAGGACGGCGACACGCCGGGCGCGTGTCAGCACCTACCCGTTCGACGAGCCGGGAGAGACCCAACGCTCCCCACGTGGCCGCCGCCGGCAGCAGCATCAGCTCATAGTAGTGGTGGTCGATGAGCTTGGGCGCGAACACGACGTAGAAGGCCAGGCCCATGACCGACCAGCAGATCAGCGGCTGGAGGGCAGGCCGACCCTCGCTCGCATCCCGTCGCCGCCTGACCGCCGCGACGACACCCAGCACGACAAGGGCCGGCATCACCGGACCGCAGTCGCGGACCAGGAACCGCAGGATGAACCCGCTGTAGAAGGCGGGAGAAAGGAGCACGCGGGGCGCCTGAAACACGAGGTAAGGCATCGCCCTCCCATCACCTGACCAGCCCGAGGCGACCGGGTTCGCCGTCCTGAGAAACACGGCGATGATCCACAGCCCGACCGGCACGAGGGTCGCCGTGCTCATGACGAGGAAGCGTGATCCGCGCAGGCCGCGACATCCCTCGCAGTGCATGGTCATCCCGGCCAGCGGGATCAGGATCATCACGCCATAGTACTTACAGAGCGGGCCAGTGCGGATGCGCAAACCGCCCCGATCAGCCAGCCGCGTCCCAGACCGTCGAGGTGCCTGCGATAACACGAGGCCGCCGTTAGCATGGTAGCGAGCATTCACGGGTCAGGCATCACGGCGCCCCGTAGAACACCAGCAGCGGGCGACGGCCAGCAGGAACGCGCCGGCGTGGCCGATCCGTCGGCCGTACTCGCGGCGGGTCAGGTCGGCGTAGGCCGCGATTGCGGCGAGAGTGCCCAGGAGGCTCAGGGCCCGGCCGACCCAGTCGCGCTCGCCGAGCAGCCGGATAGGCCAGGCCGGGCAGCCCGGTGTACACGGGAACTTCCTCGGTCAGGGTCAGACGTTCACCCCGCTCGTCAAGGAAATCGAGCGTGTTCCGGAACGGGTTCAGCGGCGGGCGGGCGATACTCCGCGCCTTGTTCGACACATAGACTTGCTTGATCTGCATGTTGTCGGCCAGTGGGGCCGTGATCTGGGGTAGCCGGATCAGCGCCGCCAGGACGAGGATCCCCGCGAGCCCGCCGCGACGGCCGACCTTGGGAAACAGTACCACAGGAACCATCGCTCAGCCTCCTTGTCCGGCCCCGTACGTCCCGTTCTCCATCAGGGACGACCACGTCGTCCTCTCTCCGTCGGGGACCTGAATCGTGCGGCCCCACCCTCCGTGACGCCCCCGAGGCAGCCCGGCGCGGCACAACCGTCTCTTTCCTCACGACCCGCACGTCCGCCCGACTCCGCCCGTACGAGCCACTCAGTGATTGAATAGCGCTCATCTCATCGGCTAAAATAGATGGGAAAGTTGCGATGTCGCTTACCCTGAGCATCATTCGTTTTGACACCCTTCCCGGGACTTCTCCGGGAAATCGAGAGGGGAAGCCGATGGGCGGACACAGCAAGTCCTCCAGGGATCGGGCTCCGAGTTTCGAACAGTGCGAGGAAAGGGTCCTCAACACGCTGGTCTTCGTCCTCAACGGGAACGCCTACAGTGCGGCGAGCCCGAGCATCTTGACGGCCAACGCGGCTCAGGTGCTCCGGCAAGCGGGACAGCAGGCTGTCCAACTGGCTTACCCAAGCATGGCGACGCCAGCCGCATTCTATGGACTCGAGCACCGGATCAAGTCGCTGAGTCACGGGCAGCCCATCGGCATCGTGGGGTTCAGCGCGGGAGGGTCGCTGGCCGTGAGAATCGCGACCGACAAGGCGCTCCACGTGGTCTCGGTGCTCGACTACTATGGCCCGCCCGACCTCAACGACTACTTCCGCTACCACAAGTCCGACCGCTTCTCGCAGTACATCCTGGGGCACGTTCCCTTCACTCGCGGGGCGATCAACTTGCTGAGCGGCCCGATCGCCACCGACGTGCATGTGGTCGGTGCCTTTGGACTTCGCGACGCAAACGTGGTGGCCTCTCAGAGCACGGCCAGCCTCCAGCGGGACCTCCCCGAAGCCAGCATCTACACCTACGCTGGCCCGCACGGCGTTGGAATCAACGCCAGCCGACCCGCCCTCAACGAGTTCCTGGTGAACCTCTGACCCGGCATACACGAGCGGAACATCCACGAGATGCACAGGGCAGGTGGAGTGCCGGGCAAGCTGGTTCACTCGGTCGTCTCAGCAACTCCGGACCGGGCTCGGCCCCGGTTTGCGAAGGGCGAATCCATATCACATTCAGTGCGATCGTTGTCGATCCAGAACATCCCCTTGGTTCCACATTGCCTCCCTTGAGAAATGCAGGAGTTCCACGAAATCCCGACCGATCAACAGCAATTGGACGTCGCGAAGCTGCGCAGTGATCGCCGTGGCCGATCAGTCGTGGAGAAGCTCATGACAGGACGGATTCTGGTCGTCGGCTGTTCGGCATTGAGTTGCCTTGGGAAGGACCTTGACTCGACATGGGATGGACTGATCGCCGGGCGTTCGGGGTTGAGGCGCCATGAGTCGCTTGCCCCCCAGTCGTATCTCCAGGCGATTGGCGGGATGGTCGAAAACTTCGGACCTGGAACCGACTCTGTGGATCCAGCGATCGAGAAGCTCCCCGTGCGCTCCATTCACCTGGCGCTGGCTGCGGCACGTGCTGCGGTGTCGGATGCCGGCCTTCATGGCGAGATGGATTTCGATCCGCACCGTGTTGCCGTCGTGGTCGGGTCGTCCATGGGAGGGATGGACCTGATCCACGCGGAACAAACCAGGATGCTCCAACGCAAGACGCTGAAGGCGGATCCCTACTTGATACCCGGATTCATCGTGAACATGGCCGCCAGCCAGATCGCCCAGCACCTCGGCTTCCACGGGCCCAGCGTCGCGCCGTCAAACGCTTGCGCCACGGGAGGCTATGCGATCGCCCTGGGCGCGATGCTGCTCGGAACCGGTGAGATCGACTTCGCTCTCTGCGGCGCGGCGGAGAGCGTGTTTACCCCGATGATCGTCAACGGTTTCGTGACCATGAGAGCCCTTTTCTGTTCCGCGGAAGAGGATCGGGGGGTGGAGCATCCTTGCGAGGCCAGCCGACCTTTCAGCATCGACCGGGCCGGATTTGTCCTGTCGGAAGGCGCGGCGATGATCCTCCTGGCGACCGAGTCGGCCGCTCGTCGATTCGGATTGCGCCCCAGGGCCGTCTTGCGCGGCTGGGCACTGAACTCGGACGGTCATCATGTCTCACTCCCATATCTCCCGAGCGTTGCCGCGTGCGTGGCAAAGTCCCTCGAGTCTGCCGGGGTGCGTGCCGACCAGATCGATTACTACAACGCCCACGGGACAAGCACCGTGGTGAATGACATGGTCGAGACCAGAGCCGTGAAGGAGGTTTTTGGCCGGTACGCCCGGGATCTTCCCGTGAGCTCGATCAAAGGCGCGATAGGACACAGCCTCGGCGCCGCCTCGGCGATCGAGGCAGTCACCTGCGTGAAGGTTCTGGAGGAGCAAATCATCCCGCCAACGATCAATTACCGCCCCGATCCGGATCTCGACCTGGACTATGTCTCGGAGGGAGCGCGAGCCGCCCGGATCGAGACCGTTCTGAGCGCCTCCTTCGGGTTCGGCGGCACCAATAGCAGCCTTGTCTTCGGGCGCTGGAACGACTGATAGCGAGCTGGCAGGCAGGCGATAGAAAGAACACGGCCCGGGCAACGTCCCCACCGCGAAGAGCGGGCCCGGGCCCCGGGCCCGAGATCAGGAGTTGTCTTTTGCAGAGCGGCGCAACTTGCGCAAAAATATGGGGCGCGGTGGAGCATCGGAACGGGACCACCCCGGTCAATGCCGGGCAAGGACTCGGACAACCAATCGACATAGGACGACCATCCGAAACGTTGATATTAGGCCGAACCCTTTGTTTGACGGCATTTCCCGAGGGACCGGCAGTCAGTCGTAGTTACAACTACATCATGACATGATCTACTAGCCTTGGATGCCCACAGGTTGCGCAGGCATTTTGGTCGCTAAGATGAGCGATCTGGGGCCGTGTTTGCAGTGATTTCATCATATTTGCAAAACTTCATGTCGATCTTACCGACGCAGAAGTTGGAGCACCTCATGAGGCGCTCGGTCAGACTCGAGATCGGATACTCGTCCCTGGATCAGAGCGGCTCGGTCGCGGCCCAGAACGGGATCGACCAGGTCGTGAAACTTCGCGGCGAGCTGGGCGTCGCTCAGCGGGTTCCTGTGGTGGCCGGGGGGGTAGGCGAGCTCGCAGACCATCTCGGTGCCGTCGTCCAGGATCACCGTCAGGCGGTTCGGAATGGACTCGGGATAGCGCGAGGTGAGCGCGGGATCTTCGACGACGGTAGTGTGAGCGATCAGGTCAAGGAGCCGAGGGTCGTTCAACCGCTCGGGGGTGAACTGGTCCGCCGAGACCTGGCCGTCGAGGAGGGCGACGACCGTGCAGTAGGGGAGGCTGTGGTCGGCGGTCTCACGGGTTTTCGGCCGCCACTTCTCGGGGTCCTTGGCGATGATCTCGACGGCCGTGCGGAAAGTGGCGATCTCGATGGACCGGATCTGCCGGGGGTCGCCGATCCGGGGTCGCAGATCGAAGGCCGCGGCGATCGCCGACTGGCTGTGGTACTCGGCCGGGACGAACTTGATCGCGGTTCTCGGAAGCATCCAGTCGGCGGCGGTGGGGCCACCGAGCTTGGGCAGCTCGAACGGACCGGAGACCTGCTGCATGAAGCCCATCTCGCCCTCGAAGAGTGGAGCGGGGCCGGTCATCCCCTCGGCGGCAAGCTGGGCCGCGAAGATGGCGTTTCGCGCGGCGAAGGCGAACGCGCAGCCCTTCCACATCGAGAGCTCCCCGGCGCGGGTCAGCCGCAGCGCAGTGCCCGTTGTGCCGGCAATCCCCAGGGCGTGGATGGTCCGGGCGTGATCGAGCCTGAAGAGCCGCGCAGCGGCGAGGGTCGCGGAGATCGAGCCGTAGGTCGTGTGGTCCCAGCCTCGGGCCCGGATGCTGGCGGCGTCGCAGAGCCGGCACTGCACCTCGTAGGCCACGGCGGCCGCGGTGATCCAGTCCTCGCCGCTGGCCCCGGCCGCCTCCCCGGCGGCCCAGATGGCGGCCCAGTTGTCGCTGGGATGCGCGGGCTCGAGCGAGAGATAGGTGTCGTTGGCGTCGAGGTAGCGAATGTGAACGCCGTTGGCGAAGGCGGCCCAGTCGGGGGCCGAGCGGCCTCCGCCAACCAGCGCGGTCGAAGGCTGGCCCTGGATCCGCGAGGAGACCCGCCGCGCGATCTCCGGAGCAGGTTCGACGATCGCGCCCACGGCACAGGCGATCGCGTCGAGCAGCCGGCGCCTGGCCTCCCTCACCACTTCGGCGGGGAGATCCTCGAACCTCGTTCCAAGGGCAAACTCAGCCAGCCGATCCGCCAGGAAGCCATGCATCGGAGAAAACGCGGTGAGTGAAGTTGAAGCGAGGGCGTGGCACGGGCAGCGTGCCCGATGATCCGGGCCCGGCGGGAGACTCGCCCTCCCGGAATCGATCACGCCGGGCCAGCCCGGAGTTTACCAGCCGGTCCGGCGGGCCGCCAGGCGACGACGGGTGCCGCTCACCTGGGCAGGGACGGAAGCAGCTCGGGCCGGGGAGCCGTCGCGGTGGCGGCTGCCGGGACCATGCCGGCGCGTTGTACCCCCGCTTCACGTCCGGTTCGGGCCGTCTCGGCCTTCAGTCCGATGTGCTCCCGGAGGATCGCGCGCACTTCACGGATGGCCTCGCCATCCTTCTGGACGCCGTGGTCCGACCGTACGACCTTCTCCGACTCGACTCCGTCCAGATGGGCGCTGCGGTAGGGAACCACACCGTCGGTCGTCTGGTCCACCGGGCCGGGCCGGAGCGAGCCGATGATCGAGTGGAACGCGACGCCCGGTCCCGGCTTCATGGCCAGCAAGGCCATCAGGATCGGCGAGTTGGGCTCGAGGGTCTCGATGCTCGTGGGGAAGCGGCGGAAGCGACGGCGGTCGAAGGCGTCGGGGTTGTCGCTCACCAGTTGATAGAGCAGCTTGTGAATGTAGTCGGGATCGTTGATCAAGCCCGCTCCCACCCGCCCGACCATCCCGCGCGACAGGTCCGACCCGCGGTGCGGCGTGCGCCAGGAAGACGACACGGCTGACGAACGGCAGCGGCTCGAAGAAGAGGAGCCGGCGGAGCTCGTCGAGCACATTCTTGGGACCCAGGATCTCGTCGAACGAACGGTCGGAGTTGAGCCGCCAGAGCTGATCGCCGCTGGAGACGGTCATGAAATGGCTGAGCAGGCCCCCCATGCTGTGCCCCAGCAGGACCATGCGATCGAAGGCCGGGTCCCGGCCATCGGGGTTGAACGCCATCTTCGCCTG
Source organism: uncultured Planctomycetaceae bacterium (assembly GCA_963816015.1). Lineage (GTDB taxonomy): Bacteria > Planctomycetota > Planctomycetia > Isosphaerales > Isosphaeraceae > Aquisphaera. The sequence continues at coordinate 17,275 of CAWFJM010000067.1, forward strand.
ACTGAGGGCGTCGCGCAGGCTGGCGGCCGCGATCGGCATCGGAACCCCCGTGGGATACATATAAAGCATAAATTGATATTTTTGCTGGATCGCCGGGTCGCGCAAGAGCTCGTTGAGCATGGGAATCCAGGCCAGCGGGCTGGAAATCAGGCCGTGCACCATCACCACGGGGATCTTCCCCGGCTCGTAAGGACGGATCATCAGCAAGTTCGCCCGCTGCAGGCCCTGCTCGGGGCGAAGCAAACCCGACCAGCGAAATCGATCAAGGTCCGTGCGCGACCACATGTAGGCCAGCGGCGTGGTCAGGTCGGTTTCCAGCGCGATCAGGTTGGGCGCGTCGCCGACGGTCCTCTGACACACGGGGTCGATCAGCGCGAGGGTGCACTTCCGCACCTCGTCCACGTTCTCTCCGGGGTCGCGAAGCCGCGAGTTGGGCACGAGGAAGGCTGTCAGCGCAAACGCCATCTCCTCCGGGTGGAACTGCTCCTGGGGCAGCCGCTCGTCCTTCTTGGGATCGGTCACGCGGACGCCGATCAGGGGAACGCCCAGCCCGTACTGGTTGTGGCTGGTGGCCAGGCCGGAAACCTCGAAATCGGAGGCCAGGATCAGCTTGTGAACGTCGGCCGGAGTCCATGGAGAATCGCGAAGCACGACCTGGAGCACCTGTTCGTGGCCATGCACCTTGAGCTTGATCACCCCTTGAGGATCGATGGGATCTTTCGACTGGGCCGCGCGGATGAGCCGCTCGAGCCCCGCGTTGTAGATCTCGCAGGCCAGGCGATATCGCGGGTCGGAGGGTCCGCGGCCCTCGGCCAGGTCGGGGTCGAACAGGTAGTCGTGGGCGTACCCCACGGCATCCAGGAACCGGTCGATCGACTGGGCCTTGCGCCAGCGGTCCTGCTTCAGACCGTCGACCCAGGAAAGCTCGGCCAGGGCGTAGACCAGCTCGGCATCGGGCTGCTTGCGAGCGATCTTCTCCAGGCTCAGGAGCGTGTTGTTGACGTTCTTCCGGTAGGACCGCTCGAGGTCAAAACGCTTGAGGGTCTCCAGGGTCCGCTCGCTGGGCCTGTCGATGCCCGCCACGCTCCGCTGGAACGACGAGAAACCGCGATCGCTCCGGCTGGCCTGGATCGTGATGTCCGACCATCCCACCAGCGCGGAAACCAGAACGACCAGATGAGCGGTTGGCATGTCGGGCCACTCCCTCGACCCAGAGTCCGTATCTTTCGCGGTTCGCCGCCGACCGCACGTTCCTCGACCCCGGATGGGAATCTCACTGTGCAGCGGAATGATGCCGCCCCAGCCAGGCCCGGTCAATCCCGGTCACCACACATCCAGAGCGGCGCAGTCCGATGCGGCGCATCGATCCTTGAAACGTCATCGTCCGATCGACCGGGATTCCTGAATTCATTCGGAAAAAACCCCGAGGTCGCGCCACGCTGTCAACCGGCATGGCTTGCTTTTCGGTTATCGAGCGGGGGAGGAGTCAGGGCTGACAGGGCCAGGCCCCCCCTTGAGCCCGGCCGAGGGTTCCGCCCTCATCCGGCCGCCGCGTGGGTCCAGGCCAGGTACTGCTCGATGATCGGCTCGATGGGGCCGTCGGCCACGAGCTGTCCCTGGCGCATCCAGAGTCCCCGCGTACACAGCTCGCGCAGTGCGCTCATCTCGTGCGACACGAGGATCACGGCATGCGAGCGGTCGAGCAGCCTGAGGATCCGCGCCTTGGCCTTGTCCTGAAACGCCGCGTCGCCGACCCCGAGCGCCTCATCGATCAGCAGGATCTCGGGATCGATCTCGGTGGCGATGCCGAACGCCAGCCTCATGTACATCCCGCTGGAGTAGTACTTCAGAGGGAGGTCGGCAAACTCGCGCAGGCCAGTGAATTCGTGGATCCCCTCGACCTTGGGGAGCATCTCGCGGCGGGGGAAACCGAGCATGGCCCCGTTGAGCAGGATGTTGTCGAAGCCCGAGAGCTCGGCGTTGAAGCCGGCTCCCATCTCGATCATGGGGGCAACATTGCCGCGAACCTCGACGGTTCCCGAGGTCGGCGGGTAGATCCGCGCCAGGAGCCGGAGCAGTGTGCTCTTGCCGGCTCCGTTTCCGCCCACGATGCCAACCCGCTCCCCACGGTCGATCCGGAGGTTGATGTTCTTCAAGGCCCAGAATTCAGAGGCCGGGACGGGCGACTCCCGGCGCAGCACCAGGTCGAGCACCGCACGCTTGAGCGAGTAGGCCTTGTCGGAGTAATTGATGAACCGGAGCGAGACGTCGCGCAGCTCGATCAGCGGACCGGGCGGGGGTGGGGACTCCGGGACTCGCGACCGCTGGCCCTGCGGCTCAGAGTCGGAATACCATCTTGTCTTCTTGCGACTTGAATACGGCATACCCGATCCCCAGGCACGCCATCGAGATCGCGATGGCGAGCAGCCACGAGCTGAGCTGCGGCCATCGTCCGAAATAGACGATGTCATGAAACAGCTCGATGAAGTAGTAGCCCGGATTGAGCCGGAACCTCCACTGCGCCGCCGCCGGAAAGTCCTCCGCTCGATAGAGGATCGGCGTGGCGAAGTACCAGGCCTGGAGAAACACGCCCACCAGGTGCCCGCAATCGCGGTAGAACGTGTTCGCCGTCGCCACGATCAAGCTCAGCCCGAGCGTGAAGGCCGCAAGGAGAATCAGGGCCGGCGGCAGCAGGATCATCGGTGCCGACAGCTTCGCCCCCAGCGGCCAGAGCAGCACGAACAGGGAAACCAGCGAAAGGCCCAGCGTCACCAGGTTGATCAGGACCCGGGAGAGCGGGAAGACCAGCTTGGGAACGTAGATCTTCCGGATCAACGCCTCATTGGCGATGATGCAAAGCGCGCACTCGCTCGACACTGCTGCTCAGAAAACCCCAGGGGACCATCCCCGCAAACAGGTAGACCGCGTAGTTGTCGATCCTCCGGAACAGAACGGAGAAAACCCACGAGAGGATCGCCATCATCAGGAGCGGATTCAGAAGCGTCCAGAAGAAGCCCAGGATCGATCGCTGGTAGCGAACCCGCAGCTCCTGAACGACCAGGTTCTGAATCACCGGCCAGAACCGGGGCAACTGCGTCCGGTCTTCGAGCAGACGCTTCCGCCAGACGCTGGGTTGCCGGGGAGGGGGCGCAGCCGGGAAATAGTCTGTCGATGGCGCCGAAGAGCTCGTGCAAACATCCATGTTTCGAGTCTTCCCACCCACTTGGCGGTTTCCGCCGGGCTCCGCCTTGACCCAGGCATCCAGGCCGCGACATCTTACGGGCAAGCCGAGGTTCGAGGAAGATCAACCCGACGGCCACACCACCCAAGGCATCACGCCACTCCAAAGCCTTCATCTGGGCCAGGTTACAGCAATCCAGAGCCGCTGGCCCGAGAGCTCGGAAGGGGCCGGTCAGTCGCTATCGGACCGGAGTGAAACGGTCCGCACGCCGATGCGGGCGGCCAGACGGACCTTCTGGCGAGTGCTCAGGCTGTCGAGGTAATGCGACCGAAGGGCGCTCAGCCAGCGGATCTCGCGGCCCTCGTAGCTGACCATCACGTGAGTGAGGATCGGGCCGGCCAGGCCCATCGTGCGCTGGATGCCCGGAAGAACATCGGCATTGCAGGCGATCTGGTTGTACCCCAGGCCGACGCCCCGGGCGAACGAGGCGTAATCGATCCGGGCGATCTCGGTGGCCGTGGTGCGGCGGAATACGGGTTGCTGAAGCATCTGCATGTAGTGATAGGCACCGTCGTCGAAGACGAAGAACTTGACCGGCAGGCCGGCCCGGGCGGCCGAGGACATCTCCATGGCCGCCATGAGGAAGCAGCCGTCGCCCGTCACGCAGACGACCTGGCGATCGGGACGGACGACCTGGGCGCCGATCGAGGCCGGAATCGCCCAGCCCATGCTCTGGTTGTCGGCCGGCGTGAAGAACCGCCGGGCGGCCTGGACCTCGATGGTCTCGGCGGCCCAGTGGGTCGAGGCCGTCACATCCACGAAGATCAGCTCGTCCGGTCCCAGGGCACAGCGGAGCTGGCTCAGGAAGTACATGGGGTCCACGCACTGGGGGATCTGGACGGTCCGGGCGAGACAGCGATCGACCTGGCGGAGCTTGTGGATCTTCTCCCAGAGCTGGGGCGAGGGGGGACGCCGGATGGCCTGGGCATCGGCCATGAGGCGGTCGAGGAAGACGCGCGAATCGGTGCAGAGGCAAAGGTGGGCGGGCACGTTCCGTCCCAGGTTCTGAGGATTCGCGTCCACGTGGATGAGCATGTCGTGGCGGGGAATCGCGTAGTTCGCGGTCGAGACCTCGCTGTACCGTACGCCGATGGCCAGAACCAGGTCGACGTCCTTGAAGGCGGCCTCGGCGGCTCGCGTGCCCTGCTTGCCGTAACCCCAGCCCACGGCCAGGGGGTGGGCATCGGGGATCACGCCCTTGCCGCTGACCGAGGTGGCCACCGGCGCCTGGAGCAATTCCGCGACGGCCGTCAGGGAGGGCCCGGCGTCGGCGCAGCCAACTCCGGCGTAGATGCCAACCCGGCAGTCGCGATTCTGCAAGTGGCCGAGGATCTTGCGGTAGGCGTCCTCATCGAAGGGAACGGGGTAGGGGGGAGGAGCCGGCTGATCGTAATCCCAGGCCTCCATGTAGAGGGGGAAGGGAATCAGCACGGCGACCGGTCCCGGCTCCCCCGCGCGGGCGACGCGGAACGCCTGAAAGATGGCCCCGGGAATCTCCGCCTGGTGACGGACGGGGATCACCGTCTTGACGATCGGGCGGAGCAAGGCCTCGTTCGGCAGCCCGTGCACCTGGCCGATCGGCGCCCCCGGCGCCCGGTCGATATCGGTGACGATGCCGACGATGGGAACGCTGTCGAAGAGGGCCTCGCCGATGCCGCTCATGGCGTTGGTGAGCCCGGGTCCGGGCACCACGGAGAAGACGCCGACCTCACCCGTCGCCCGGGCCGCGGCGTCGGCCATGACGCTGGCCGACGCCTCGTGAGCCACCAGGAAGTAGGGCTGGCCGTAAGCCTTGAAGGCGTCCCAGAGCTCGTTGTTCTGGGCCCCGGGGATCCCGAACACGCAGCGAACCTGCTCGCACCGCAGGGCCGCCGCCGCAGCCTGGGCGCCGGTCATCCGCCCCTGAACGCCTTGACGTCGGGCATACCGCCCGAGCTCGACATGACTGGCCTGGGCCGGTGTCGGCGTCGCCGTGGCCGAGACCGCGGCCGCGGCCCCGACCAGCCCCATTGTCCCGATGGCCTCGCGACGGTTGACCTTTGGTGCCACGGTCCCGAACCCTCCTGGTCAGTTCCGCCCGTCCGGTCCACTCCAGAGACCGGCTCGCGATCCCGGCCACGAGCGTGGCGGGACCCCAGGCTGTCGAGAAGCTATCGGCATCAGCCGGTCCCACCCTCCGCGGCACTTGGGTCCGGACCACGGCCGTATGGCCCGGCTTTCCGGTTATTCGCTACAACCCGTGCGATTCCCGGACCTCGCCGGTCAAGAGGGCAAGGAGCTCGGGGCGGAAGAGAGAGGGGTCGGCACGAAGCTGCCGGATGCACTCCAGCATGATCGGCCCGTGGTAACCCACCTGATCCAGAGCCGTTGCCCAGGCGGTCCAGTCGATGGTTCCGTATCCAGGGCAGTCGTGGGTGTCGCGACGTCCGTCATTGTCATGGACGTGGGTCGTGGCCAGCAGATCCCCCGCGGCCATCGTCTCGGCGACAAGGTTTGCCGAGATGTGGGCGTGCCCCGTGTCCAGGGCCAGAGCGAGCCCGCGACGGTCGAGCTCGCGGAGCAAGTTGAACAGCTCGTCCATCCGGCTGCCGGGATGAACGCCGGGCGGCATGTTCTCGACGCAGAGGACGACGCCGCTCCCCTCGGCGTGTGCCGCCAGCTCGAGCAGGCCGCAAGCCAGGCTGGCGCGCCTCGCGGCCCCGTCGGTCGGATGGGAAAGCCCCCCGGGATGAACCACCAGGTGCGTTCCTCCCGCCGCTTCCAGCCAGTCCACGCACTGCTTCAGATCGTCCACCGACTCGCGATGGACGACAGGGTGGGTATCGCCCAGGTCCACCCGATCGGCCTTGATGGATCGCCCTCCCCAGCACCCGTGAGCGCTGTGGATCGCCAGGCCCCGGTCAGCCACCGCCTTGCGCAACGTCCGGGGATCCGGCAAGTCCCGCCCAGTCCGGGAGGATTTCCAGGACATCGACGCCGAATTGCTCGGCAAGATCAAGCTCCGAGGCCAGGGACAGGTTCGGATAACCGTACGTGATCATCGTTCCTAGCAGACGGTGTGCCACGGTGTCTGTCCTCGGCCCTCGCAGCGATGACCAGCCCGCCCGCCATGCCGCCGGTCAAGGCCGTTTCATTCTCCCAAAGCGGCCCCACATGGGAAGGCGAGGCTCGTTCCAAGCCTCGCCGTTCGCCCCATCTTCCTGCAGTCTAGCCATGACCGCGTGGCCTTCGACATCGAACCTGCA